>CAVPRT010000003.1:0-761536 GCA_963707925.1 uncultured Acidimicrobiales bacterium | reverse complement strand
CGTTCTTGTATGCGTTTCGCGAGCGGGAAAAAATTCTTGACCTGTTCGAGGAAGTCTGCGGTGCGCGATTGACGTACAGCTACATCACGGTCGGCGGCGCGACGGCCGACTTCCCGCGTGGGTGGATCGAAAAGTGCGAGGCGTTCCTCGACGAACTCCGCCCCCGCATCGACGAGTACCACACGCTGCTCACGTCGAATTCGATCTTCATCAAACGCACGGCCAACATCGGCGTCATGTCGGCCGAGAAGGCGATCAGCTACGGATGCAGCGGCCCGGTCCTCCGCGGCAGCGGCGTCGATCACGACCTGCGGCGCGACGGCGAGGAAATTTACACGGCGATGTACGACGGCGTACGCGTTCGAAGTCATCGTCGAAAAGAACGGCCAATACCCGTCCGATCACGACTACCCGCCGGTCCCCACCGAGGCGGTCCTCGGCGATTGTTGGCATCGATTTTATGTGCGGATGCTAGAGGTGATGCAATCGATCGACTTGATCCGTCAAGGGATCGATCGCTACCACGCGGCCAGCGGCGACTTCGGCGAACCGCTCCGCCTGAATCAAAAACTTCCCAAAGGCGAAGTCTACCTGGAGACCGAAGCCCCCAAGGGTCAAATGGGCTTCTACCTCGTCAGCGATGGCACGGCGATCCCCTGTGCGCCCGAGCGCGGAGCAGTTGCTTCTGCAACCTTTCCGTCACGTCGGAACTGTGCGCCGGTTGCCTCATCGCGGACGTGCCGGCGATCGTTGGGTCGTTGGATATCGTGATGGGTGAGATTGATCGGTGACGGCGCGTGTTGGGGTGAAATAGCTATATTGGACCGTCGATGCGTCCGACTGTCGGCGTCCATTCCGCGAAACGCGCGTTGGTTCGCGACATAAAGAGTCCCGGCGGCTGCGTGAACCGCCGGGACGTCTTGCCTCCAAGTTTTTTCGTCATTACGAACGCTGGATTCTATCCCAGGCGTTTGTGCGCGGCGATCAGCAGACCAAAAAGTCCGCAGACAACGAACGCGAGCGTGGATGGCTCGGGAATGTGCATCGTCGTCAGTTCGATCGTCACCGACTGGTCGAAAGCCACCTGAAAGTCGCCGGCGATTTCGGACGCATCGATCAGGACGCTATCCGCGGTGAAGGAGACGTCGCTGTCGTCAATCAAGCTCCAACCTTCTCCGGTCGCGCTGATCACGCTGACGCCGATGATCGCGCCCGGCGTCGGTAGCCAGTCCAAGTCGGTGAACGAAAACGCCAAATTCGTGTTCCACCCCAGGTTCACATCATCGATGATCGACGACACGGTGATCGTATTCGCGTCAATGTCGTATTCGATTTCGTCGAGCCAGTTCCCTTCGACGCCCGCGCCAACGACGACACTGTCCGGTCCATCGAGATTGCTGCCGTTGATGAGAAGTTCGGCGTCGATGGTGTCGCCGATGAGGCTGGCGTGCGCCTGTTCCGGCCGCGAGCGTTAGAAGCACGCCTAAGATTTTCATGCCATAGGATTACTGTTCATTAGATCTTCCTTTCAAGTGGAGTGCGTTGGCGCTCTCGATTCGGATGGAGCCGCCAGTTTCGAGTGCAAGACAACTCCGACAATACAGCCGCAGAATCGCATGTCAACAAACTTTCACTGAGTTTGTCAAAGTAATTTTGCAATTGGGGTGTTTTGACCAATTTAGTGCGGGCTAAAATGGTTCAATTGGGGGCAGTTTGTAAGCGACGATTGCAACCGTCCGCGTCATTCGCTGCCAACTGCTTCGAGTTGGCCAAAGTCACGAATTGTTTGCCGGGCTAAAATGGGCCGTCGTAAGGGCAAATGGACACTTTCTTAAGAGTGACTGCCTTGGGCTATTCCATGCTGGCAGCGATTAATGCATCAAGAAATCCAATTTGAACACGATGCGACTCGAATCCGGTCGGCGACGATGCAATTGACTGCGATGCGGATGCGCGAACCGAAGGGCGTCATTCTGCTTGGCTCGCTTTTGCTATTCATTCCAATTGGTTTGCTCACCTCCCACACGTGGCTACTGATTGTGCCGGGCGCGGCGTTCGTTATTCTGCTATTCGGTTTGATTCTGCGCATTGCGAATTCACCGAAGAACTCTCAAGGCGTCGAAATGCGCCTGTCCGTGCAGGACGACGGTCTCCACTATTCGGGCGCCAACCGGAGTGGAATGGTCCGCTGGGCGGGTTTCCGGGAGGTTTATTTGTTGCGAGATATGTGGGCGGCGTTTTTCAAGCAATCAGACGCAGTCAGTTTCTTTCCAACCGATCAGCTCGACCGTGAAACACTTGATTTCATGCTCGCCAAATTGCGCGAAAATCATGTGAAGGTACGTGGTGAGAATGCATGACGCTTGCAGTACAACTCGGAAGATGAATTGTCTGTCGCAAGAAATTCCTTGCGAATTGTGTGTCCCTGGATTATTCGCCCTTCCCGTTTGTTTTGGGGGGATTTGGTTCTGCGTCGTTTTCGGTAGAATTTTTTTTCCGCAAACGATCTTTTCGTGTCAAGAAACCGAATACGACAGTAGCGAGAATTGCGACAATTGATTTTTCCACAAACGCGGACATGCTAAGCGAGTCGTCATGCCATTTTGACGCGATAAGGCAACCAAAAAACGTAATGCCGAAAAATAAAGTGCGCTCGAGCCACTCTTGTTTCGGGTTCTGTTCGCTATGAACCATGCCCCACGCCCTCAGTCAAATGGGTTGGCAGTAGCCCTTGCTAAAACCGCCTAACGCATGGCGATTCAATTGTGCACGAACGACCAGTTGCGCGAAAACGTTGATCGCGAAAAACGTAAGAACTATAGCCTCAGCGAATTATGAACCGATCGGCAGGCGATGTCATTCAATTTGTCGGCTATCGTAATGCTCACTTGCATGACGAGATTAACCGGCACACGTACACGATCCATGACAACAATAAGAGCGGAATCAGAAGTAAAAGATCAACGCGGATGTTCATTTCCAACGGCATCAGGCTCTCGTAAACAAGCCACATCGGCAATGTTAATAGCGGCAGATGTCGCAGGGCGCTATCATTCTCGCGGGAAGTGTTCCTAGGGAAAACGAATGAAACCGCCGAGATCGAAATCATGCCCCATAGCAAGACGGATAAACTGAAATCGTTTGATGGCGAATCTGCGACACCCGTCGGAGTCGCCGACGCGAGCACAAGCGTGAATCCCAGGATGGCGAGAAGAATGCATATGTCTTTGATTTGAATTCGCACTTTATGAGCTTTCTAAATGGAGTCGGTAAAACTCGAAAAGAATGCGAAATCCAACTCAATTGAATCCTGTACGCAACCGGTGGCGCACACCAAGCCGAACGGACACATGAGGTTCGATCGATGTCGCAAGTGATCCGTCGTACATATCAATTTCCGAAGTGACGTTCACTCGCGACCTATCCCCGTGTGCCTCGGTTATAGAGTGTCGCAATCTCCTGCTGCTCCGCGCTGGGTCTGTGCACGAACAATGCATAGTGCAACGACGTTGATCGCGAAAAACGTAAGCATTAACCAAAGCGACGCATGAGCCGATCGGAAGGCGACGTCACTCAACTTGTCTGCTTCGTCGAACCAATCGTCTTCGCCAAGCTGTTCGGCGGCGAGTTTGTTTCCATCCTCCGCTTTCTCCGTCAGGATTTCCAAGTAGGCGCTCGTTAACGCCGCACGGCCAGCCGCCATCGTGGCCGACGAAACGACCCAAATAGCGGCGCCAAAGATCAAATTCGCAACGATCAGAAGATCGACCAAGTGTGTCGACGCGCCCTCATTCGAATTGTCGCTTGCTTTTTCGTTGGTCATGGATCGTCATATGAGTTTGAGTCGGTTTTGGCGCCGATGCGAGCCGGTTATCTCGCCATCTCCAACGGCGACGTGTGACGATCACCATGCGTGGAGCAGCACCGGCACCTGCCAGAAGCCGGTCCACCAGCCTGCGGCCAGACGCGTCGGCGCCGGTGACCCCGTCGGCGATGACCACGGTGCGGCTCAGCAGGCGGCAATCGGTGGCCGACTCGCGCAACTCGACCACCGAGTTGGCGTAGAAAGGCTGGCGGGTGGCGCCGTCGGTGGTGTCGGGGTCTTCGCAGGTGAGGTCCCCACCGGTGCCGGCCTGGTACCCAGGCTCTGGGCGACGCGGGCCGCCGTGTCGTAGCGATCGGTGCCCGCCACCCGGAACACCTCGCGGTAGCCGAGCGACAACAGCTCGGCGTCGACGCCGGCGGGCACTGCCGACGTGCCACCGACGATGATCGCCTGGCGGGCGGTTGTGCACCCGCCGCGACGTAGGTCGTTGGCGGCGATGCGAGTTGCCGGGGTGAGGCTCGTCGCCCCGCTGCGGGCAGAGGCCGTGATCAGGATCGGAGCACTGTCGGTGTCCACCCGGGCAAAGCCGCCGATCGGGTCGAACGAGGGTCGGCTGCTGCAGTTCGCTGCATGCAGCGCGGCTCCGGTGGACTGGTGGGTGGGGTCGCTGAGAGCCGAGGCGCCCAAAGAATCGGCCGGGTTGTCGCCGGTGACGACGATGATCGCCCACGGGCACGTGCCTGCGCCCCACCAGTCCTGGGCCGTTGCCAGCACCGACGCCCCACCCGACGAACGATCGGGGGTATCGAAGGGGTAGTCGCCGATGCCCCTCAGCCCGAGCTCCACCGTCAGGTTCGTCTGGTAGCGGTCGTTGCCCGAATAGCGCACCGCATTCGGCCAGCCCTCCAGCCTTCGCCGTGACCAGGCTCGACGACGGCCACTGGGAGGGGGGCGGGGCATCGCGCGTCGCCCTCGGCGACCAGCGGACGGGTGCGCACCGGGCCGCCGAGCACACCTACCGCGGCCATAGCCCACAGAACACGGTGGGCACGACGACGGGCCATCGCCGCGGGTCAGGGGTTGAGGTCGAAGGCCAGGAAGGCGCGCTCGAAGGAACCGGAGAAGGTGCCGGCGGCGACCAACCCGGTGGAACCACCAGAAGCCCGGAACGCGCCGGAGATGACGTAGCCGAGTGGATCGGGCTGACCCTCGGCATAGCCGGACAGGAGCAAGCTCGATGACCTCACCGGTGTCGCTGGTGAAGCTGAGCTCGCCGCTGAGCGGGCTCTGGGCCTCGCCCTCCAGCGCCTCGTCGATGCCGATGCGGCCCTCGATGGTGCCCGTGTACACGGTGCCGCCGACGGTGAGGGTGGCCGAGCCGCTGATGTCGTAGCGGGGGCCGCTGGCCGTGACGGTGAGCGACGTGGTCAGCAGGTCGCCCGGTGACACTGGCGCGGGCAGGGTTGCGGCCGGAGCGACGGTGGCAACCGTGGCGACAGTGGGGAGCACATAGGGGGTGAGGTCGAGGGTGGTGGCCGTGACGGCCACGGTGGTCGCGACGACGAAGGTGTCGGGCACCTCGGCGGCGAGAGTGGTGGGCGCCTCGGCGGTGGTCTGCACCACAACGGGGGCCGAGGTGGCGACAGGCGCCATGACGACAACCGTTGAGGTCTCGGGGATGGCAACCGGCACCGCAGCCTGGTAGTCGTTCTGCGAGGCGCTGACCCCGATGGTGGCGGCCATCACGACCGTGGCACCGGCGGCGATGCGACCGACCATCGGCGCGGCCATTGGGGTGGCCGAAGCGATGTTGGTGGCCGACTCGAGAGCGGGCGAGACGAGGGTGGCGAAACGGTTGGCCTGGGCGGCGCCGGTGGAGGCCGCTTGAGCCGTACCCGAACTGCCGGCCTGGGAGCGCAGGCGGCCTACGGCGTGGGCGGTGCGGTCGCTGCGCCGGAGCAGTACATAGAAGAACATCGGCACTGCCGCGACACCGTGAAGGGCGATGCGCATCGCGTTGCGTGCCCGGCTGACCCGGGCACGAGCGTTTACCTCGCTGAGCCCCGAGGCCTTGGCAACCTCTCCGTAGCTGAGCTCGTCGACGAAGCGCAGGGTGAGGGCCTCGCGATAGCCGTCGGGCAAGCCGGCCAGTGCCCTGGTTAGCTCGCTCGTGTCGTCGCCGAGGCCGAGCTGGTGCTCGACGCTCGGGGTCATTTGGGTAAGAACGGGGTCGGCGGAGAACTTGGCGACCTTGTTCATCTCGCGTGACCGGCGGTGGGAGTCGTCGATGCACACATTGCCCAAGATGCGGTACAGCCAAGGCCCCAGGCGACTGTCGTCGGAGAGGCGGCCGATGCTGCGGTAGGCACGCAGGAACGTCTCCTGCACGGCGTCTTCGGCGGCCGTGGCGTTGGGGGTGCGGCGGCGGGCATAGGCCAACAGGCCGGGCCGGTACTGGCGCACGAGGTCGTCGAAGCACTCGCGGTCGCCGTTCTGCAGGGACCGGATGACCCTTAACTCATCGACTGATGTTGCCACGTTCCCCTCCGATCGTGTTCCGGCCCGTACGAACATGTTCACGCTAGCACGACGACCTTGCTGAACGCTCGCGCCGTTTCCCCCCGGCGGCGGTCTTCCAAATATTTCTGGGATTTCTGCCAGTTTAGGGTTGCAAACGTGCGTACGTCGAACTAGAGTTCTGGCATGGACATCGCCCGTGCCCGCATCCTCCTGGAGTCCACCCATGCCGCGGCGACCGGCGACGAGCTCGAACGGGCTGCACTGACTGCCGGGTTGGCCGACTGTCATCGGTTGGCGGGCTGGGTCGAAGCCCAACGTTTGGCGATCGTTGCCGCGTTGGACCGGCGGGCGGATTCGTGCCCCCAGAACGATGTTGCTGCCGCTTCACGTACCTCGTTGCGTGAGGGTCAAAAGGTGAGCGACCGTGCCGCCGCAGCCGGCTGCGATGCCGGAGCTCGGTGACGCGTTGGCTGAGGGTCGGGTCAACACCGGCCACCTCGACACCGCCGCAGCAGCCCTCGGCAAAGCAACACCCGAACAACGCCTCCAGTTGGTGCAAGGCTCGGCGCGGTGGGCGATCGCCGCTTCGAACATGAGCAACGGAGAGTTCCGCAAATTCACCGACCGCGAACTTCGATCGGTCCAAACCGCCGAAGACGAGAATGCCCGGTTTGATCGCCAACGGCGTGGGAGCAGGCTCAACACGTGGACTGATCCTGTCACTGGGATGGTCTGCGGCCGTTTCCAGTTCGACCCCGAAACCGGTGCACGGCTTCTCGGCAAGATCTCCAACACTGTCGAGGCCATGTTTCATGACCGCCAGCCCGACACCTGCCCCACCGACCCGATCGAACGCCAACACCACCTCCAAGCGTTGGCGTTGATGGCGCTTGTTGACGGGAAAGGCGTCTCATCCGGGCGGGCGGAGGTGATTGTCGTCATCGACTACGAAACATTGCGCAATCGGGTCCACGGCGACACTGTCGTCGACGTGTCGGGTGGGGTCGATTTGGGGGTGGAGACGATCCGGCGTATGGCCTGCGACGCCGACATCATCCCCGTCGTACTCGGGTCGGATGGTGTGGTGCTCGACATGGGCCGGCGTAGCCGGTTGGCCACAGCAGACCAACGGAGGGCGTTGAGGGTTATCTACCCCACCTGCTTCATACCCGGATGCGATGTCCCTTTCGACAAATGCACCATCCATCATCTCGATCCGTGGGACCCCCACGGGTCGACGGACCTCACAAACTTGCGCCCAACCTGCAACCGCCACCACCACTCACTCCACGAAGGAGGCTGGATCGTCCAACACAACGGATGGCACGACACCCTCACCAAACCCGACGGCACCCGAATACACGCCGGACCCCCCCGAGCCCGGGCCGGGTAGCCATGCCAGTCATCCACGCCCCGGGTGCCCAAGTTGGCGTTGGGCCGGGCCCAGGCCCGAGCCGTCGGCGACGGGGCGCGAAAGCCTTGACATTCACGGGCCGTTGGGCTTACCGTTTGCCCCACGGAATCGCCGGCTGGCATCTGCCATGGCCGGTTGACGATGGCGTGCCTCGGGGGTAGGATCGACGGTTGCCGTGCGTTCCGTGTCTTGCTCCTGCTATGTCTCGGTGACCCTACGCGCCCCCGTTTCGATCGAGATTGAGGAGTAACACGTGGCCTCTCGTTCCGTGTCCCGTCAGCGCTATTCGTTCGCCAATCTCTCCGAGCCGCTCGAGCTGCCCGATCTCATCGCTGTCCAGCGGGAGAGCTTCCAGTGGTTCCTCGACGAAGGCCTGGCCGAGACCTTCCGCGACATCTCCCCGATCAAGGACTTCACCGAGGCCCTCCAGCTCGAGCTCGAGTTCGACCCCACCGACGAAGACCTGCGCCCGCCGCCCAAGTTCTCGGTCGACGAGTGCAAAGAGAAGGACATGACCTACAGCGCGCCGATCTTCGTGCGCGCCCGGTTCATGAACCGCAACACCGGTGAGATCAAGGAGCAGACGGTGTTCATGGGCGACTTCCCCATGATGACCGAGAAGGGCACCTTCATCATCAACGGCACCGAGCGCGTCGTCGTGTCGCAGCTGGTGCGCAGCCCCGGCGTGATCTTCGAGCCGGGCGAGCGGTTCCGCCTCCGTAACCTCAGCAAGCACCAGCTGGTGAAGGGCACCATCCACCCCTACCGCGGCGAATGGCTCGAGTTCGACGTGGAGCAGAAGCCCGGCAAAGACGTCACCGCCGGCACCCGCGTGGCCCGCAAGCGCCGCATGGGCGTGTTCACCATGCTGCGCGCCCTCGGCTACGACGAGGACCACGCCCCCGGCTTCATCGAGCGCTTCGTGTCCCAGTTCGACTTCCTCGAAGGCCAGTGGGAGAAGGAGCGCCACGTGGCGCCCACCCAGAACGAAGCCCTCGTCGAGATCTACAAGCGTGCCCGCCCCGGCGAGCCGCCCACCGTCGAGTCGGCCAAGGCCTACTTCCGCAACGCGTTCTTCGAGAACCGCCGCTACGACCTCAGCCGGGTCGGCCGCTACAAGCTCGACCGCAAGCTCGGCACCGAGATCGCCAAGCTCGACCAGCTGTTCGGCAAGGGCACCATCGAGCTCGGCGCCTTCTTCCACACCGACACCGAGGACCCCAACAAGCGTCCGCATCGTCAGCGACCCCGACGACGTCCACGTGTTGCGGCCCAACGAGGTGCTCGCCGCCGTCAGCTACATGCTCCACCTCGTCAAGCAGGAGCCCGGCTACCGCCTCGACGACCAGGACCACTTCGCCAACCGCCGCATCCGCAGCGTCGGCGAGCTGATCCAGAACCAGGTGCGCATCGGCCTCAGCCGCATGGAGCGCGTGGTGCGCGAGCGCATGACCACCCAAGACGTCGAAGCCATCACGCCCACCACCCTGGTCAACATCCGCCCCGTCGTGGCGGCGATCAAGGAGTTCTTCGGCACCAGCCAGCTCTCCCAGTTCATGGACCAGGTGAACCCCCTCTCGGGCCTCACCCACCGCCGCCGTCTGTCGGCCCTCGGGCCCGGCGGCCTCAGCCGCGAGCGTGCCGGCTTCGAAGTGCGCGACGTCCACTTCAGCCACTACGGCCGCATGTGCCCCATCGAAACTCCCGAAGGCCCCAACATCGGCCTCATCGGTGCGCTCAGCACTTTCGCCAGGGTGAACCCCTACGGCTTCATCGAAACGCCCTACCGCGTGGTGAAGAACGGCAAGGTCACCGGCGAGGTGCGCTACATGGCCGCCGACGAAGAAGAGAACTATGTCGTCGCCCAGGCCAACACCCCGCTGAAGCCCGACGGCACCTTCGCCCAGGACCGGGTGCTCGTGCGCCGCAGCCCCCAGGCCGCGAGCCTCGAAGACCTGCGCAAGATGCTCGAAGCCGAGAGCTTCTTCGGCGCCACCACCGACATCGCCTCGGTGCCGCCCAGCGAAGTGCAGCTGATGGACGTCAGCCCGAAGCAGATCGTCTCCGTGGCCACCGCGCCTGATCCCCTTCCTCGAGCACGACGACGCCAACCGGGCCCTGATGGGCGCCAACATGCAGCGCCAGGCGGTACCCCTGGTGCGCGCCGAGGCCCCCTACATCGGCACCGGCATCGAGGACCGTGCGGCCCGCGACGCCGCCGACCTCATCCAGGCCGCCGGCGACGGCGAGGTGCTCGACATCAGCGGCAGCACCATCACCGTGCAGTACAAGGACACCGGCAAGAAGGTGTACCCGCTGGCCAAGTTCCGCCGCAGCAACCAGGACACGTGCATCAACCACCGTGTCCGGGTGAAGGAAGGCGACAAGGTCTACAAGGGCACCATCCTCGCCGACGGCCCGTCCACCGATCATGGCGAGCTGGCCCTGGGCAAGAACCTGCTCGTCGCCCTGCTGCCGTGGGAGGGCTACAACTTCGAAGACGCGATCATCCTGAGCGAGCGCCTCGTCCGCGACGACGTGCTCACCTCGATCCACATCCACGAGCACGAGGTCGACGCCCGCGACACCAAGCTCGGGCCCGAAGAGATCAGCCGCGACATCCCCAACCTCAGCGACGACATCCTGCGCGACCTCGACGACCGCGGCATCATCCGCGTCGGCGCCGAAGTCGGCCCCGGCGACGTGCTGGTGGGCAAGGTCACCCCCAAGGGCGAGACCGAGCTCACCCCCGAAGAGCGCCTCCTGCGGGCCATCTTCGGCGAGAAGGCCCGCGAAGTCCGCGACACCAGCCTCAAGGTGCCCCACGGCGAGAGCGGCAAGGTCATCGACGTCAAGGTGTACACCCGCGAAGACGGCCACGAGCTGCCCCCCGGCGTGAACCAGTTGGTGAGGGTCTATGTGGCCCAGAAGCGCAAGATCAGCGTCGGCGACAAGCTCGCCGGCCGCCACGGCAACAAGGGCGTCATCTCCAAGATCCTGCCCATCGAAGACATGCCGTACACGTCCGACGGCACCGCGGTCGACATCATCCTCAACCCCCTCGGCGTGCCCAGCCGCATGAACGTCGGCCAGGTGCTCGAAGCCCACCTCGGCTATGCGGCCCGCTGGGGCTGGCACGACCCGAAGAACAACAAGGCTGTCGGCGACGCCCCCATCCGCGGCACCGAGACCAAGACCCGCCCCACCACGGCGCCGAGCACCTTCATCGCCACCCCGGTGTTCGACGGTGCCCACTGGGACGAAGTAGAGGCCTCGGGCAAGCACCCCACCATCCAGCAGATCTTCGAGAACCTCAACCCCGAATCTGTCGACGGGGTTCGCCTCATCCAGACCGACGGCAAGACCACGCTCTACAACGGCCGCACCGGCGACCCCTACGACAACCCGGTCACCATCGGCTACATGTACATCCTCAAGCTCGCCCACCTGGTCGACGACAAGATCCACGCCCGCAGCACCGGCCCCTACAGCATGATCACCCAGCAGCCGCTCGGTGGTAAGGCCCAGTTCGGTGGCCAGCGCTTCGGCGAGATGGAAGTGTGGGCCCTCGAGGCCTACGGCGCCGCCTACTGCCTGCAGGAGCTGCTCACCATCAAGTCCGACGACGTGCTCGGCCGGGTGAAGGTCTACGAGGCCATCGTCAAGGGCGAGAACATCCCCGAACCCGGCATCCCCGAGAGCTTCAAGGTGCTGATGAAGGAGATGCAGGCACTGTGCCTCAACGTCGAGGTACTGGCCAGCGACGGCAGCGAGATCGAGATGCGCGAAATGGACGAAGACGTCTTCCGCGCCGCCGAGGAACTGGGTATCGACATCAGCCGCAATGAGCGCGGCACCGACGAGGACGACCGCGAGCGTGAGGCCCGCAGGGCCGCCCGCACGAGCGGCTACTGAGGAAGGCGAACACAAAATGCTCGACGTAAACATGTTCGACCAATTGAAGATCGGTCTGGCCACGGCCGACCAGATCCGCGCCTGGACCAACGAGCGGCACCCCGGTGAGAAGGAAGTGAAGAAGCCCGAGACGATCAACTACCGCACCCTGCGCCCCGAGAAGGACGGCCTGTTCTGCGAGAAGATCTTCGGGCCCACCCGCGACTGGGAGTGCTACTGCGGCAAGTACAAGAGGGTCCGCTTCAAGGGCATCATCTGTGAGCGCTGCGGGGTCGAGGTCACCCGTTCCAAGGTGCGCCGCGAGCGCATGGGCTACATCACCCTCGCCGCCCCCGTCGTGCACATCTGGTACCTGCGCGGCACCCGCAGCTGGCTGGCCTACCTGCTCGCCGGCCTCGAGCCCAAAGAAGAGCTCAAGGCCAAGCAGCTGGAGAAGGTCATCTACTTCGCCGCCAACCTGGTCACCTGGGTCGACGAGGAGAAGCGCCACGCGGACCTGTCGAGCCTCGAGGCCGAGTACCTGGCCGAGCGCGACGAGCTGCGCAAGGAGCTCGAAGTGGCGGTCGACCGGCGCTACAAGGAGCTCGAAGACGAGGCCGTGCGCACCGAGGCCGAAGGCGCCGACGCGCGCAAGATGAAGACCGCTGCCGAGAAGGAAGTGGCCAGCATCCGCGAGCGCTACGAGATGGAGCTCGACCTGCTCGCCCGCACCTGGGACGACTTCAAGAGCCTCCACTCGCGGCTGATCATCGACGACGAGCTCCTGTGGCGCGAGCTGCGCGACCGCTACGGCGACTACTTCGAGGGTGGCACCGGCGCCGACGCGATCAAGTCGCTCATCGACCGGATCGACTTCGACGAGGAAGAGATCAAGCTCCGCGGCGCCATCGACCATGTGGCCAGCGGCCGCAAGCCGCTCAGCGCCCAGAGGCGCCAGAAGGCCATCAAGCGGCTCAAGATCGTCGCCTCGTTCAACCAGCGCGACGCCCAGGGGCGCCGCTGCAACGACCCGAAGGCGATGATCCTCGACGTCGTGCCGGTGATCCCGCCGGAACTGCGCCCCATGGTGCAGCTCGACGGTGGCCGTTTCGCCACCAGCGACCTCAACGACCTCTACCGCCGGGTGATCAACCGCAACAACCGCCTCAAGCGCCTGCTCGATCTCGGTGCCCCCGAGATCATCGTCAACAACGAGAAGCGCATGCTGCAAGAGGCCGTCGACGCCCTGTTCGACAACGGCCGTCGCGGCCGCCCCGTCACCGGGCCCGGCAACCGTCCCCTCAAGTCTCTCAGCGACATGCTGAAGGGCAAGCAGGGCCGTTTCCGCCAGAACCTGCTCGGCAAGCGCGTCGACTACTCCGGCCGTTCGGTCATCGTCGCCGGCCCCACCCTGAAGCTGCACCAGTGCGGCCTGCCCAAGCTGATGGCACTCGAGCTGTTCAAGCCCTTCGTGATGAAGCGCCTCGTGGACCTCGAGCTGGCCCAGAACATCAAGAGCGCGAAGCGCATGGTGGAGCGCCGCCGGCCCCAGGTGTGGGACGTCCTCGAAGACGTCATCAAGGAACACCCGGTTCTGCTCAACCGTGCCCCCACCCTTCACCGCCTGGGCATCCAGGCCTTCGAGCCGGTGCTCGTCGAGGGCAAGGCACTGCAGATCCACCCGTTGGTGTGCACCGCCTTCAACGCCGACTTCGACGGCGACCAGATGGCCATCCACGTACCCCTCAGCGCCGAGGCCCAGGCCGAGGCCCGGGTGCTGATGCTCAGCGCCAACAACATCCTCTCCCCGGCATCGGGCCGCCCGATCGTCACCCCCAGCCAGGACCTGATCATCGGTGGGTATTACCTCACCGAACAGGTCGACGGCGCGAAGGGCACCGGCCGCGTGTTCCGCCACCTGTGGGAGATCACCCGCGCCCTCGACGAGGGCGGGCTGCACCTCCACTCGCCGATCGTCATGCGCCGTCCCGGTGAGCCCGCCTTCGACACCACCGCCGGCCGGTTGTTGTTCGAAGAGGCACTGCCCGACGACTACCCCCACCGCTTCGGCCACATCGACGAACTGGTGAAGAAGAAGGAGATGGGCGTCATCGTCGAACGCCTCTCCGACCACTACAACAAGGGCACAGTTGCCGCCTCGCTCGACGCGCTCAAGAACCTCTGCTACCGCTATGCGTCGCAGAGCGGTCTCACCGTGTCGATCGACGACGTCAAGACGCCCATCGCGAAGAAGGCGATCCTCGACAAGTACGAGGCGATGGCGGAGAAGGTCGAGAACCAGTACCGCCGCGGCATCATCACCGACGGCGAGCGCCGCCAGCAGGAGATCCGGATGTGGAGCGTCGCCACGGCCGAAGTGCAGAACGCGATGGAAGCCGAGTTCAAGGCCCAGAGGTTCAACCCGATCGACATGATGGTCGGCTCCGGCGCCCGAGGGAACATGACCCAGATGCGCCAGATCGCCGGTATGCGCGGCCTGGTGGCCAACCCTCGCGGCGACATGATCCCCCGCCCGATCAAGAACAACTTCCGTGAGGGCCTCGAGACGCTCGAGTACTTCATCGCCACCCCCGGCGCCCGTAAGGGCCTGGTCGATACGGCCCTGCGTACCGCCGACTCCGGCTACCTCACCAGGCGCCTCGTCGACGTGGCCCAGGAGCTGATCGTGCGCGAGCCCGACTGCGGCTCCCACCTCGGCCTGTGGATCGAGAACGTCGGGCCCGACACCGCCAACCGCCGCTCCTACCTGGACACCAAGCTGTTCGGCCGGGCGCTAAGCCAGGACGTCAAGCTCAGCGACGGCACCGTCTACCCGCGCAACATGATCGTCGGCGACATCGAGATGGCCGCCCTGCGCGACGATCCCGCCGTGGACCGGGTGCGCGTGCGTTCGGTGGTCACGTGCGACGCCGAACTCGGCGTCTGCGCCCTGTGCTACGGCCGCTCCCTGGCCACCGGCAAGGAGATCGAGCTCGGTGAGGCTGTCGGTGTAATCGCCGCCCAGTCCATCGGCGAGCCCGGCACCCAGCTGACGATGCGTACCTTCCACACCGGTGGTGTGGCCGGCAAAGACATCGCCGGCGGTCTGCCCCGCGTGGTCGAGCTGTTCGAGTCCCGCACCCCGCGTGGTTCGGCTCGCCTCGCCCGCGCCACCGGCGTGGTGCGCATCGGCGACGACGAAGGCAAGGGAATCCCGGTCACCGTCATCGACGACGCCGGCGAGGAACACCTCATCGTGCTGCCCACCGGCAGTCGCTCACTCGTCGTCGACGGCCAAGAAGTCAAGGCCGGCGACCCGATCACCGACGGCCCCTTCGACCCGAAGGAGCTGATGGAGATCAAGGGCATCCGCGAGACCCAGCTCTACCTCGTCGAGGAAGTGCAGAGGGTGTACCGCGACCAGGGTGTGAGCATCAGCGACAAGCACATCGAGCTGATCGTGCGCCAGATGACCCGCCGCGTCGGCGTGCAGGAGCCGGGCGACACCGGGTTCCTGCCCGGCGAGCGCGCCGATGCCAAGGTGTTCCGCGACACCAACCGCCGCATGGTGGAAGAGGGCAAGAAGCCCGCCGAGGGCCGCCCCGAGATCATGGGCATCACCAAGGCATCGTTGGCCACCGAGAGCTGGCTCTCCGCGGCCTCGTTCCAGGAGACCACCCGGGTGCTCACCGAGGCCGCCATCGACGGCCGCGGCGACAACCTGCTGGGTCTCAAGGAGAACATCATCATCGGCAAGCTCATCCCGGCCGGCACCGGCATGCCGCGCTACCGCGAGTTCGCCGTCGAGGCCCCCGACTACAAGCCGATGGCCTACTTCAGCACCGAAGTCGACGAAGACCCGGCGGCGTGGCTGAGCAACATCCACGGCACTTACAGCAGCGACACCGAAGAGCCTCCCGCCGCAGAAGGCTGAGCGGTCGGCTCCGGGGTATCTGGGGGGCGCAATGACCACGATTCACGACGACCTGGTCGCCGCGGTCGGGTCGCGCCATGTACTCCAGGGTGAAGCGATCGGCGACGACTACACCCACGACGAATCCGTGTCGCGCCACTCGGCGCGCCCGGGGTTCGTGGTGAAGCCGGCCACCACGGGCGAGGTGGTCGATGTCGTCGCCGCCGCAGTGCGCCACCGGGTGCCGCTGACCGCCCGCGGCTCGGGCACCGGCCTGTCGGGGGCGTGCGTCCCCTCCGCCGGGGGCATCCTGCTGTCGCTCGAACGGATGAACCGCATCGTCGAGATCGACCTGGTGAACCATGTGGCCGTGGTCGAGCCCGGGGTCACCCTCGACCAACTCGACCATGCCCTCGCCGAAGTCGGCCTGGTCTACCCGGTGTTCCCCGGCGAGAACTCGGCCAGCCTCGGTGGCAATGTGGCCACCAACGCCGGGGGCATGAGGGCGGTCAAGTACGGGGTCACCCGCCACCATGTGCTCGGCCTCACCGCCGTGCTCGGCACCGGCGAGGTCGTCGAGACCGGCGGCAAGTTCGTCAAAGCCACCACCGGCTACGACCTCACCCAGCTCATCATCGGCTCCGAAGGCACCCTCGCCGTGGTCACCCAAGCGGTGCTGAAGCTGCACCCGCGCCTGTCCCACTCGTCCACCCTGCTCGTGCCGTTCGCCACCCTCGAGCAGGTCACCGCCGCCGTGCCCGAAGTGGTGGCCAGCGGGGTGGGGCCGCTCATCGTCGAGTACATAGACATGCTCACGATGGCGGCGATGGTCGGCGACAGCGGCCTCGAACTCGGTGTGCCCGCCCAGATCACCGAGACGGCGCTGGCCTACCTGGTGGTGGTGCTCGAAGACCGCCGGGCCGACCGGCTCGACGAAGACATCGAAGAGATGGCCGGTCGGCTCGCCGACCTCGGCGCACTCGACGTGTACGTGCTGCCCTCCTCTGCGGGCACCCAGCTGATCGAGGCCCGCGAGCGGGCCCTGTTCGCCGCCAAGGCCCGGGGCACCAACGACATCATCGACGTCGTGGTGCCGCGGGGCAGCATCGCCCCCTACATGGCCAAGGTCGCCGAGTTGGCCGCCCGGAGCGGCTCGTTCGTCGCCGGGTGCGGCCACGCCGGCGACGGCAATGTGCACATGTCGGTCTTCCAGCCCGACCCGGAGGTGCGCCACACCCTGATGCGCGACATCTTCGCCGCCGGGATGGAACTGGGCGGGGCGATCTCGGCCGAGCACGGCATCGGGGTGGAGAAGAAGGCCTACCTGCAAGAGCTGGAGAACCCGGCGAAGCTGGCCCTGATGAGGCGGATCAAGCAGGCCTTCGACCCCGCCGGCATCCTCAATCCCGGGGTCATCTTCGACCTCCATCCCGACATCGACATCGAACCCGACCCGATCCCCGGAGGCCACTGAATGAACGGCGCCCAAGCTCTCATCCGCACCCTTGTCGATGCCGGGGTGGACTGCTGCTTCATGAACCCGGGCACCTCCGAGATGCACTTCGTGGCCGCTCTCGACGACGTTCCCGAGATGCGCGGCGTGCTGGCCCTGTTCGAAGGGGTGGCCACGGGTGCCGCCGACGGCTATGCGCGCATGGCGGGCAAGCCGGCTGCGGTTCTGCTCCACCTCGGCCCCGGGCTCGGCAACGGGCTGGCCAACCTGCACAACGCCCGCAAGGCGTCCACACCGATCATCAACATCGTCGGCGACCACGCCACCTACCACCAGCACTTCGACACCCCGCTGGCGTCCGACATCGCCACGGTGGCGCGCAACGTGTCGACCTTCCTCGTTGCTCCGGCCACTCCTGGCGAGGTCGGTCCGGCGGCAGCCGCCTCGGTGGCCGCGGCCACCACCCCTCCCGGAGAGGTCGTCACGCTCGTGTTGGCCGCCGACGCCTCGTGGGGCGAAGGGGCCGAACCCGCACCTCCTCAGGTGGCGGCCGAACCGGTGCCGGTGACCGCCGACGTCGTGGCCGCCGTGGCCGCCCTACTCGGGTCGGGCGAGCCGGTGGCCCTGCTCGTCGGCGGGCGGGCATGCCGCGCCGACGCCCTGATGGCCGCCAGCCGTGTGGCCAACACCACCGGGGCCAAGCTGCTGTGTGAAACCTTCCCCGCCCGGCTCGAGCGTGGCGCCGGAGTGCCGCCGGTCGAACGCCTCGCCTACCTGGCCGAACTGGCCACGATGCAGATGGCCGGCCTGCGCCACTTGGTGCTGGTGGGTGCCGGCGACCCGGTGAGCTTCTTCGCCTACCCCGGCAAGCCCAGCCGCCTCGTGCCCGACGGCTGCACCGTGCACGTCTTGGCCGGGCGCGGCGACGACGTGGTCGGAGCCCTAGAGGCGCTCGCCCACGAGGTGGGCGCGCCGCAGGATGCCGCCACCCCGGCCCCGGCCGGCCGCCCGGAGCTGCCCACCGGCCGCCTCGACGCCAGGGCCGTGTGTGCCGCGGTGGGTGCCCTCATGCCCGAGGGTGCAATCGTCGCCGACGAGGGCCAGACGGGCGGGGTTTACGCCCCAGGTCTCACCGCCGGGGCGCCGCGCCACGATTGGCTGTGCCTCACCGGAGGGGCCATCGGTCAGGGCCTTCCCGTGGCCGTGGGCGCTGCGGTGGCCTGCCCCGACCGCCGGGTGATCGCCCTCGAAGCCGACGGAAGTGCGATGTACACCCTCCAGGCCCTATGGACGATGGCTCGCGAACACCTCGACGTCACCACTGTGGTGTTCAACAACGGGTCGTACGCCGTGCTCAACATGGAGCTGGACCGGGTGGGGGCCGAGGCCCCCGGGCCGCGGGCCAAGCGCATGCTGGACCTCGGCGACCCCAGCCTCGACTTCGTCGCCCTCGCCAACGCCATGGGCGTGCCCGCCACCAGGGCCACCACCGCCGAGGAGTTCGTCGACCAGCTCCGCGCCGCCCTAGCCACACCGGGGCCTTCGCTGGTCGAGGCCATCCTGCCCGCCGGCCTCTAGTGCCGGCACGGGGCAGGTTGCCACCCTGAGGCGCTTACCTCTAACATTGCAGGGTCCTGTGTGCCGATGCCGGCTCGCAGCTGTCAACATTCGCAGAGGTAGACGCGTGCCCACCATTCAGCAGCTCGTCCGTCACGGTCGCAGCACCAAGTTCTCCAAGACCAAGACGCCGGCCCTCAAGGGCTCGCCTCAGCGCCGTGGGGTGTGCACCCGCGTGTACACCAACACGCCGAAGAAGCCGAACTCGGCCCTGCGCAAGGTGGCCCGTGTGCGCCTCAGCAGTGGTGTCGAGATCACCGCCTACATCCCGGGCGAGGGACACAACCTGCAGGAGCACAGCATCGTGCTCGTCCGCGGGGGCCGCGTCCGCGACCTGCCTGGTGTGCGCTACAAGGTCATCCGTGGCGCGCTCGACGCCGCCGGGGTGAAGAACCGCAAGCAATCCCGCAGCCGTTACGGCGCCAAGTCCGCGAAGTAAGGAACCAGAAGATGCCCCGCAAAGGTCCCGCCCAGCGTCGCGAGCTCACTCCCGATCCCCTGTACCGCTCCCTCCTGGTCACCCAGCTGGTCAACAAGGTCATGCTCCACGGCAAGCGTTCGCTCGCCGAGCGCATCGTCTACGACGCGATGAAGATCGTCGAGACCAAGTCCGGCGCCGAGCCCGTCGCCACCCTGAAGAGGGCGATCGACAACGTCAAGCCGCCCCTCGAGGTGCGCAGCCGCCGCGTCGGTGGCGCCACCTACCAGGTGCCTGTCGAGGTGCGTCCCCGCCGGGCCAGCACCCTTTCGGTGCGCTGGCTGGTGGACTTCAGCCGCGCCCGCCGCGAGAAGACGATGGCCGAGTGCCTCGCCGGTGAGCTGCTCGATGCCGCCAACGGCCTCGGTGCGAGCATCAAGAAGCGCGACGACATGCAGAAGATGGCCGAGAGCAACAAGGCCTTCGCCCACTACCGCTGGTAATCGCTCGCCACCAGCGCCGATGACCACCCGCCACGCCCACGTTCCCACCGTCGAGGAGCTCGACGGTGTCGACCCCCACGCGTATCGGAGGCGGTGGGCGATCCTCGCCACGATGTGCCTCAGCCTTGTGCTGATCGTCGCCACGGTCAGCTCGGTGAACGTGGCCATTCCCCACCTGGCCCAATCCGAGCTGAAGCCGAGCGACACCCAGATCCTGTGGATCGTCGATGCCTACGCCCTCGTCTTCGCCGCCCTACTGCTCCCGGCCGGCGCCATCGGCGACCGCTTCGGCCGTAAGGGTGCCCTGCTGGTGGGCCTGGTGGTGTTCGCCGCCGGCTCTCTGGCGAGCGCTGTGATGGGGAACGCCAGCGGGCTCATCGCCTGCCGCGCGGTGATGGGCATCGGTGCCGCCTTGATCATGCCCTCGACGCTGAGCCTGCTCCAGTCGGTCTTCCCTCGACGGGAGCGGGCCAAGGCCATCGCCATGTGGGCGGGCTTCGCCGGCGCTGGCGGTGCAATCGGCCCCGTGCTCGGGGGGTTCCTGCTCGAACACTTCTGGTACGGCTCGGTCTTCTTCGTGACCGCACCGATCGCCACGGTCGCCTTCATCGCCTCGGCGATCCTGGCACCGTCGGCGCGCGAGGCGGTGGCGCACAGGCTCGACTTCGGTGGTGCTGCCCTGTCGATCACCGGCTTCGCCGCCCTGCTGATGGCGATCATCGAGGGTCCGGAGAGGGGCTGGACCGATTCGCTGGTGGTCGTCGGCTTCGTCGTCGCCGTGGTGAGCCTGGTGGGGTTCGTGTTCTTCGAGCGCCGCCACCACGAACCGATGCTCGACATGGGGTTCTTCGCCAACCCTCGGTTCGCGATGGGGAGCCTGGGCATCTCGATGACGTTCTTCGCGATGTTCGCCATGTTCTTCACCCTCACCCAGTACCTCCAGTACGTGAAGGGCTACTCGGCCCTCGGCGCGGGTCTGCGTGGCCTGCCCTTCGGGGCGACGATGATCATCGTCTCGCCCCGGGCGCCTCAAGTGGTCGCCAAGGTGGGCATCAGGCGGGCCGTGCCGACCGGCATGGTCCTGCTCGCCACGGGTCTGACCCTGCTGTCGTTGGCGGGGCGCAACACGCCTTACGCGTACGTGGCCGTCTGTCTGGTGTTGATGGCCTCGGGTATGGGGTCGGTGATGCCTTCGCTCAGCGCGGCGATCCTGGCCAGCGTGCCGATGAACAAGGCCGGCGTTGGATCCGCAGTCAACGACACCACCCGCGAGGTCGGAGGCGCGATCGGCATCGCCGTAGTCGGCTCGATCATCAACAGCGTCTATCGCGACCGTCTCGGACCGGCGCTGTCATCCTTGCCGCCCCAACTCGCCGAGGCGGCCAACGACAATGTGGGCGCGGCCCTGTACGCCACCGCGGAGTACGCCAAGATCGACCCCGTCGGTGCCTCCGCGTTGGCCGACACGGTGAAGCAGTCCTTCGTCGATGGTATGCACCTCGGGCTGCGCGTCGCTGCCGTTCTCGCCCTGGCCGGGGCGGTGGTTGTGGCGATGAGGCTGCCGAACGAAGCGGTCGTGCTCGACGGGGTTTAGCTCGTGGCGGTGGCCCACTTGCGCAGGCGCCGGGCGACGGTGGTGGCCCCGATCGCGGTACCCACGGTGACCGTGAGGTGCCCCATCTTGCGGCCGGGTCGGGCGTCCGCCTTGCCGTAGAGGTGGAGGTGGGCGGCGGGTTCGGCGAGAACCGTGGCCCAGTTCGGTTCGCCCTCGCGCCCACATGTCGCCGAGGAGGTTGACCATCGACACCCCGGGCACCAGAAGGCGGGTGTCGCCGAGGGACAGCCCGCAGATCGCCCTCACCTGCTGCTCGAACTGGCTGGTGAGGCAGGCGTCGAGGGTGTAGTGGCCGGTGTTGTGGGGCCGTGGGGCCAGCCCGTTGACCAGCACCTGGCGCCCGACGACGAACATCTCCACCGCCATCACCCCGACGAACCCGAGCTCCTCGGCGATGTAGACGCCCAGCTCCGCAGCCTGGTCCTGCCCGCCGGCAGGAAGATTGGCCGGCACGTAGCTGATGTCGAGGATGCCGTGCACGTGCTGGTTCTGGGCCACCGGGTAGGAGGCGGTGCGGCCGTCGGCGCTACGGGCCAGCACCAGCGACAGCTCACGGGCGAGGTTGAGCCTCTCCTCGAGCACGCACGGCACCCGACCGAGCTGCTCCCACGCCGCGGCCAGTTCGCCCGGGGTGGCACAGCGAACCTGCCCCTTGCCCTCGTAGCCGAGGCGGGCGGTCTTCAAGATCGCAGGAAAGCCGATGGTGGTGGCCGCGGTCGCGATGTCGGCATCGGTCTCGATCACAGCGTAAGGCCCGACATTGACCCCGATGTCGTCGAGGAATCGCTTCTCGGCGATGCGGTCCTGGCAGATACCGATGGCCGTCGGCGATGGGTGCACGAGGGTGCGCCCGACGAGCCTTTCCATCGCAGCCGCCGGAGCGTTCTCGAGCTCGATGGTGACAACAGCGCAGGTGTTGGCGAGTTGGTCCAGCGCGGCCGGGTCGTCGTAAGGGGCGACGAGGTGGACATCGGCAACCCTCCCGGCGGGGGCGTGGGGGTCCGGATCCAGCACGGTCGTGCGGTAACCCATCGTGCGCGCAGCGATGACGAAGTAGAGGCCCAGTTGGCCGCCGCCGAGGATGCCCAGCATGGCCGGCGGGGTGACGGCGGACTGAGGGTCGGTCATTCGGGGGGCAGGATGCTGGTGGCAGCGTCGTGACGACGGCGGCCGCGGTACTCGGCCAGCGCCGTGGCCAGGGCGGGGTCGTGGGCAGCGAGAATGGCGATGGCGAAGAGGGCCGCGTTCGTGGCGCCTGCCTCGCCGATGGCGAAGGTGGCCACGGGGATGCCCGCGGGCATCTGGACGATGCTGTAGAGGCTGTCCTGCCCCGCCAGGTGGCGGCCGGGTACCGGCACGCCGAGCACCGGGACCGTGGTCTTGGCGGCGAGCATGCCGGCCAGGTGGGCGGCCCCGCCGGCGCCGGCGATGATGGCCCTCAGGCCGATTTCGTGGGCTTCCTCGGCGAAGGCGAACGTCTCGTCGGGCATGCGGTGGCCGCTGAGGACCTGGGTGTGGTGGGGCACACCGAACTCGGTGAGGATGTCCACGGCCTTGCTCATGGTCGACCAGTCGCTGGCCGACCCCATCACCACGGCGACGAGAGATTTGCTCATCTACCCAGTCTGCCGTGTCGCGGCCCCCGAGGCACTCTTCGCGCCGGCGCTACCCCCTCGGAGCCCGCCCCGAGGAGCACCGGCCCGAGGAGCACCGGCCCGAGGAGCACCGGCCCGAGGAGCACCGGCCTTCCGCTTGCAGACGTTCACGTCAGTCCGATTTCGAATCCGCCGTCGAATCGAAATCGAAGTGACGTGAATCGGGTCGGCGGGAAGGGGTCGGCGTGGAGGGGGTCGGCGGGAGGGGGTCGGACGGACAGGGGATCAGACGGCCGCGCCGGCCCTCTCGCCTTCGATGACCGCGGCGTGGGCGCGGCGGGGGGCCACACAGTCGCCCACCCTCTCGACGCTCACCCCAGCAGCCTTCAGATCGTGGTAGAGCCACTCGACCGGGTTCGGCGCAATGGCGAGCACCACCCAATCCGGTCGGCGGGTGAGGTTCTGGCCGGTGGGGTGGTGCAACAGGGTCAGCTCACCGTCGGCCAGGCCCATCGGAACCAGGTCGGTGGTCTGCACGATGCCCTTGGCGCCGGCGCGCATCCACCAGTTCTCCATGTCGAGGGTGATCCCCAGGTCTTGGCCGACCACCATCGCCGGGGTGACGATCTCGACCTTGCAGCCTCGGTCGGCAAGCACCTCGGCCACCGAGGTGGCCTGGTGGAAGCCGATCTCGTCGATCACGACCACCGACTGGCCGGGTTGGGGGCCTCCGCCGGGCAGCGAACCGGCAAGCACCTCGCTCACGTCGGCCACGCCCGTGGCCTCGGCGGGCACCCACCATGGCCGCTGGGGCTCGGCGCCGGTGGCGACGATGACATGATCCGGCCGGCGTTCGGCGACCAGCCCGGGCCACACCGAAACCCCGTACTCGAAGCTCACCCCGAGCCTGGCGCACTCGGTCACCTGGTTGCGGATCATGTCGCCGAACTCGGCCCGGTTGGGCACACTGGCCGCCAACCTCACCTGTCCGCCCGGCTGGTCGTCCGTCTCGCAGACGGTCACCCGATGGCCGTTGCGTGCCGCAGCGATCGCCGCCTGGAGGCCGGCCGGCCCTGCGCCGACGACGAGAACGGACTTGGGCTTCGTGGCTAGACGCGCGGCCCCACGGCTCGGACTCGCGGCCGGTGCGAGGGTTCTCGATACAGCCGAGCCAGCGGTTGAGCCCCATCCGGCCGACGCACTCCTGGTTGCAGCTCAGGCACAGGCGGATGTCGTCGGTGGCCCCGACCCGGGCCTTGGCGGCGAAGTCGGGGTCGGCGATCTGGCCGCGCACCACGCCCACCAGGTCGCAGTGACCATCGGCGATCGCTCTTTCGGCCTGGAGGGGGTCCTTGAACCGGCCGACCCCGACCACGGGCAGGTCGATCGCCTTGCGAAACGCCGAGGGGATGAACAGGGCGTACCCGGGCGGGACGTGCATGCTCGCCTCGATCATGAACAGGCTCGCCGTGGCGACACCGATGGAGGTGTTGACATAGTCGACCTGGCCCGTCGCCTCGGCGATCTGGGCCACCCTCACCGCATCGTCGATCGTCGTGCCGCCGTCGATCAGCTCGTCGCCGCAGAGGCGCACCCCGAGGGCCAGCCGGTTGCCGATGACTGCGCGCACCGCGGCCACGATCTCGACCAGAAGGCGGGCCCGGTTCTCGACACTGCCCCCGTATTCGTCGGTGCGTCGGTTGGTGGCCGGTGAGAGAAAACCGCGCACGATCGAGCTGTGGCTGCACTGCAATTCGATGCCGTCGAAGCCACCCTCGGCGCAGTGTTCGGCCACGAGTGCGTACCCGGCAACGATCTCGGCGATCTCGGCCTGGGTGACCGCCTTGGGCACCTCGCGGAACAGGGGGTCGGCGATGGCCGAGGGGGCCCACACCGGAAGGCGGGAGAACATGCTCGAGGCCTGACCTCCGTTGTGGTTGATCTGGGCGAAGATCGGCACCCGATGGCGGTGCACCGCCTGGGTGATGAGGCGGTATCCGGGGATCACGTCGCGGTGGAAGCCGTGGATCAGCTTCTCGTAGGGCCAATCCGTGGGGTGGGTGCTGTGCTCCTCGGTGATGATCAACCCGGTGCCACCCGCCGCCCGAGCCGCGTAGTAGGCCGCGTGCTGCTCGGTGGGCTTGCCGTCGCGCGCGTAGTTGGTGAGGTGGGCACTGAAGACGATGCGGTTGACGGTGGACACCGGCCCGAGCTGCAGGGGGGTCCACAGGTACCGGTACGCCATGTCGTGAACCCTACCGAAGGCGCACTAACCTCGCCGCGTGCAAGAACTCATGGGGAAAGTCGCAGTCATCACCGGCGGGGCCAGCGGCATCGGGCGCGAGTTCGCCCGAGCGTTTGCCGCAGAAGGCATGAAGGTGGTGCTAGCCGACATCGACGAAGCAGGCATGAAGGCGGTCAGCGACGAGCTGACCTCACGCGGTACCGAAGTGCTTACGGTGGTCTGCGACTCATCGCTCGAACAGAGTGTCGAGGAGCTCGCCGAGGCGGCCCTCGACAGGTTCGGCGCAGTGCATGTGCTCTGCAACAACGCCGGCGTGGTGGGCAAGGGCGATCCGTGGACGGGCCCCATCAGCGTCTGGGACTGGGTCGTGGGCATCAACCTCTACGGCGTCATCTACGGGGTGCGCTCGTTCATGCCGATCATGCAGCGTCAAGGAGAGGGACACATCGTCAACACCGCATCGGTCGCCGGCCTCATGGCCGTGCCCGGAGCGGCTCAGTACGGAGTCACCAAGGCTGCGGTGGTCGCACTCAGCGAGGGCCTGTATCTCGAGCTGAAGGTCTCGGGTTCGCCGATCAACGTCACCGTTGTCTGCCCCGGTTTCGTGCGCACCAACCTGATGGACAGCCAGGTGTGGCCCACCCAGTTCGGCGAGGAGCCACCAGCCAGCGAGAACATGCTCGTTCAGGCGATGGAGACCTTCTTCCGCGACGGCGTCAACAACGGGATCGACGTCACCGAGGTCGCTTCACAGGTGGTCGACGCGGTACGCAACGACCTCTTCTGGGTGCTCACCCACGAGGAGATGCGCCAACTGCCGGTCGAGCGCATGCAGCGCGCCGCAGCCCAAGAGAACCCGGTGTGGACGGGCTGATCACCGGGTGCGGGTCAGTGGTGCTGGTGCACGTAGAGGCCCGGCCTGCCGGCCGCCACTCGGGCCGCAACACCCACGAGTAGGGCCGGTAGAAGGGTGTTCCACCCGAACTGCTCCACGGTGAGCACGATGCCCGTGAACGCCACAGACGCCGCAGCAGCGAAGACCGCCGCCGAGCCGGTGGTTGCCAGCAAGCACGGGGCTGGCATGGAGCCCGGGGGCGATCGCGCCGCCCATGGTGCCGCCCATCACGAGCAAGGGTGTCACCTCGCCGCCCACGAAGCCGGTGCCCAGCGCGACGATGGTGAACACCAGCTTGATCAGGGGCACCCACCAATCGATGTGCCCTCCGGCGAACGCCTCGCCCATCAGGGGCAGGGAGAGGCCGAGGTAGTCGCGGCCGAGAAGGGCCATCAGACCCAGGGTGGCGCCACCACCCACGACAGCTCTGATCGGTGGCCATTTCAGATAGTGACCCATGCGGAACCTGACCATCTTCAAGGTGCCCACGAACAGCCGGCCGAGCAGCCCGAACGCCACGCCCGCGAGGAGCAACTTGAAAGGCAGGCCGATGGTCCAGTCGGGGGCCCGAACCTGGGGTCGCAGACCCATCTCGTAGCCCAGGGCATCGACCACCAGCTTGCCGGTGAACGCCGAAACGACAGCCGGCAGCAGGGCCCGCCAGCGGTGGTGGCGGGTGACCTTGAGGGTGAAGGCGATACCGGCGAAGGGCACAGCGAAGAGCGGCACCCCACCCCCCGGCGAGGGAGGCGGCGATGAGGGTGCGGCGGTCGTCGTGGGGGAGCCGGGCGACCGCGGCCGCGGTGTCGGTGACCGATCCGGCGAGTTGGAGGGCGGCACCTTCGCGGCCGACCGAGGCACCCACGAGGTGAGCGGCGATCGACCCGCCGAAGATCATCGGCGTCATCCGGGCGGGCACCCCGTGGGTGAACACGTTGGCCTGCTCGATGACTGCCGGCGTGCCGCCCTTCGCCCTTCCACCCCAGTAGAAGTAGGCGGCAGCGATGATCAGGCCCATCGCGGGGAGCAGCCACACCAGCCAGCCGTTGGCGATGCGGGTGCGTGTGGCCCAGTCGAGGGCCTCCAAGAAGGCGTAGGAGACCAGCCCGGTGAGCCCTCCGCCGATGGCCGCGAACACGACGAGGCGGACCCGGGCGAACATCGCCCGCCAACCTAGCGGCACCCCGTCCGTAGAATCGGTTAGACCATGACCGACAGCCACCACGACCGCGACCCCCTCGATCTGCAGTCGCTGAACCCCGACCAGCTCGATGCCGTCGTCCACCGGGGTGGGCCCCTGTTGGTGGTGGCAGGGGCCGGTTCGGGCAAGACCCGAGTTCTCACCCATCGCATCGCCCACCTGGTGGCGGAGGGCGCGGCACCGAGCTCCATCTTGGCCATCACCTTCACCAACAAGGCCGCCGGGGAGATGAAGCACCGCGTCGCTGCTCTCGTCGGCCCGGTCGTGAAGGCGATGTGGGTGTGCACCTTCCACTCGGCGTGTGTGCGCATCCTTCGGGCCAACGCCGATGTTCTCGGCTACCCGCGCACCTTCAGCATCTACGACCAGAGCGACGCCCAACGCCTTGCCGGCTACGTCGTGCGCGACCTCGGGCTCGATGCCAAGCGCTTCCCGCCGCGTTCCGTTCACGGTCAGATCAGCCTGTGGAAGAACGAGCTGGTCACCCCCGCACAGGCGATGGAGAAGGCCGGCAACATCTTCGAACGCAAGCACGCCGAGGTGTACACCGAATACCAGGCCCGCCTGCTCAAGGCCGGGGCGATGGACTTCGACGACCTGTTGATGAAGACCGTCGAGCTGTTCCGTCAGCACCCCGAGGTGCTCGCCCATTACCAGGAGAGGTTCACCCACGTCCTCATCGACGAGTACCAGGACACCAACACGGCCCAGAACGAGATCGCCCTCTCGCTGGCAGCAGGCCATCAGCAGATCACCATCGTCGGCGACGGCGACCAGTCGGTCTATGGGTGGCGTGGCGCCGATGTGCGCAACATCTCCCAGTTCGAAGACGCATTCGACGACGTCACCACAATCGTGCTCGACCAGAACTACCGCAGCACCCAGACCATCCTCGACGCCGCCAACGCAGTCATTGCCAACAACCCGGATCGCAAGGACAAGCAACTCTGGAGCGAGAAGGGCAGCGGCGATCGCATCGTGCGCTACCACGCCGAGGACGAGGGCGACGAGGCGATCTGGGTGGCGCGCACGATGAAGACCCTGCACGACGAGCGCCATGGCATCTGGAAGGACTTCGCCTCCTTCTACCGCACCAATGCCCAGAGCCGGGTGCTCGAAGAAGCCCTGATGAGGTTCGGCATCCCCTACAAGGTGATCGGCGGTACCCGCTTCTACGACCGGCGCGAAGTCAAAGACGCGATGGCCTATCTGCGTTCGGTGGTCAACCTGGCCGACGAGGTGAGCGTCAAGAGGGTGCTCAACGTGCCCAAACGAGGGGTGGGCGACGTCAGCGTCGCCAAGCTCGATGCCCTTGCCCGCGCCGAGGGCATCACCTTCGTCGAGGCCATGCGCCGTTCCCACGAGGCCGGTCTCACCGGCCCGGCGAGCCGAGGCATCGAGTCGTTCGTGAGGCTCCTCGATTCGATGAAGGCCCTGACCGAAGACGACAGCATCGGCCCCGGCGACCTTCTCCAGCAGGTGCTCGAGGAGAGCGGTTACATCGCCGAGCTGGAAGCCGAGAACAACGTCGAGGCCGCCGGGCGGCTGGAGAACATCGGAGAGCTCATCGGGTCGGCCCGCGAGTTCACCCGCATCGAAGAGTTCCTCGAACAGGTCAGCCTGGTGGCCGACACCGACGAGCTCGACGACGACGACCGGGCGGTGCTGATGACCCTGCACAGCGCGAAGGGACTCGAGTACCCGGTGGTGTTCATCCTCGGCATGGAGGAAGGTGTCTTCCCCCACAACCGGGCGCTCACCGAACCGACCGAGATGGAAGAGGAACGCAGGCTCGCCTACGTGGGCATCACCCGCGCCCAGCAGCGCCTTCACCTGAGTCATGCCTGGAGCCGGCAGTTGTACGGCACCACCAACTACAACCCTCCGTCGCGATTTCTCGACGAGATCCCCGCCGACCTCGTGGTCCAGCAGGGCGCCATCGGCGGGCGCACCGGCTATGGCAGACAGAGCTACCGCGAGCAGACGTCCTACGGCGATCCGCCGCCCTACCGTCGGGGCGCCGTCAGCGGCTTCGACCCCGACGAAGACACCACCGCCCACCGGGAGCGGGTTGTCGATGCGGCCATCTCCGCCGGCCGCCGGGCGACACCACAACAGTCGAACTCGCAGGAGCTGGGGCTGAAGGTGGGCGACGACGTCGAGCACCCCTCCTTCGGCGAAGGGGTCATCGTCGAGATCCGCGGCCTCGACGACAAGGCAGAGGCCACCATCCGCTTCCGCGGCGCAGGCACCAAGCACCTCTCCCTGGCCTGGGCGCCACTCAAGAAGCTGCCTTAGGCGCGCATGCCCCTGCTGCCCGCTCACGATCCGGCCATCCTGAGGCGTCGCAAGGCGCTCAGCCACACCTGGTTCGTTGCGACCGTCAGCTGGTCGTTGGTCCGCACCCTCATCCTCTGGGCGACGATGGGCGACTACGGACTCGACCCACGCGTCTACATGGTCATCGATCTCACCTCGGCTGTTATCAACGGCTACACCACCCCGCACATGGTGATCGCCTTCATCGACGACCGGTACAAGAGGGCAACCAAGTGGGCCTCGCTCTCACTCGCGGCCTTCATCGTGCCCGACCTCTACATCTTCCTCGGTACCCGCGCCCTACCGTCACAGATCGTCGTCGTCTTCGTCGGGGTCGTCGCCCTCACCCTCGGCATCGCGGTGTGGAGCGTGGTCCGCAAGGTCATCCGGGGCCGAACCACCCGGGCCGCTGTACCCGCACTTGGAGCGGACCTGGCGCCTCAAACGTGAGCCGGGTGGTGCCTGCGTGATTCAATGGGGCCCATGAAGGCAGCCATCCTCTTCGAGAGCCTCACCGGTGTCACCCGCAAGGCCGGCGAGCTCATCGCCGTCAACCTGCAGCAGGAGGGCTGGGGCATCACCGGTGTGTCCCTGGTGCGCCAGCCGGATCTGAAGTCCATCCAGGACGCCGACATCGTCATCGTCGGCACCTGGGTGAAGGGCCTGTTCGTGGCGGCCCAATCGCCGTTCGGCCTCGACGCCATCGAGAACATGCCGGCGATGAGCGGCAAGCTCGCCGCCACCTACTGCACCTTCGCCGTCAACCCGGGCAAGACCCTCGCCAAGCTCGACAAGGCCGTGAGCATGGTCGGTGCCGATGTTGTGGGCGGCCTCGCCCTGCACCGGATGAAGCTCGCCGCCCACGCCGAGGAGTTCGCCGCCCGCCTGGTGGCCAACGTTCCCGCGAGGGCCTGACCCGCCGACGCGAGGAGTACGCGCACCGTCGGGGTCCCATGCACGCCGATTTGTGTGAGCGCACAGACCGAACGTTCTGTTTGTGCGCTCACACAAACCTGTGCCGGTAGCCGAGGGTGGCCGCCGCCCGACCCGCTCAGCCGCGGGTCTGGCTGGGGTCGTTTACTCGGCCGACGAACACCACAGCGCCCGTCTCGCTGTCGCGCAACCAGAAGGTGAAGGGTCGGTCGAAGGTGAGCACCACCGGTTCCTCGTCCACGGGGGCGCTGGTGCCGACCATCACCACAGCGGTAGCCGCCGCCGCCTCGGTGCCCGTTTCGTCGACGGTGATGTTGGCCTGGTGGATGACGTCGCTGATGAGGAGCTGCTCCTCGGTGGTCATCCCGCTGAAGTCGGCGGCATCGGTGAACGGCACCTCCATGCCCAGCCCGCTCAACACCTGGCCGAGCTGGGTGGCGGTCTCGATGTCGAACCTGGGTAGGCCCAGCTGCACCTTGCGCCGTGCCAGCCCAGCGGCCACCTCGCTCAAGGCCGGCGGCGGGGTGTCGGCCGTGGCTGCGATCGCCGCGGTGAACGACAGACCGTTGAACACGTAAGGCACGTCGACCGCCTGCCAATCGGCACCCTCGGCGTAAGCGAAATCGGACTGGCGGTGCATCATCTTCACCTGCACCGACTTGCCGGCGCCGGTGGTGAACGCTTCGTCGGTCGTGGCGTGAACATCGAACTCATCGAGCCAGTTGGCCTTGAGGTAGATCGCGTTCACCAGGGTGAGGCGCGAGTCCGCTGTGATCGTGCCCTCGGTGAGCAGTTCGGGGATGCGTTCGCGCGTCTGCTCACCGACCCAATCGTTGATGGCCGCACGCGCCGCCTCGGGATCGGTGCTGTAATCCACCAGCTCCATGCCCGCGCCGTACTCGGCGGCGAGCAGGTCGAGGAAGGCCTGCTGGAACCGGAGCCCGGACTGACCCCACAGCGAGTTGGCAATCGACAACTGCACCGCGCTGGTGCCCTCGCCGCCATCGATGGTGTTGTCGCGCGTCTGGTTCAGAGTGTCGAAGTGGGCCGACAGGCCGTTCATCGAGCGATGGATGCCGTCGGGGTCGGTGATGTGCATCACCGTGTCGATCTCGGTGAGCGTTGTGCCCTTTGCGCCGGCGGAAGTCATCGCCAAGGCCAGGGCGATGCTGGCCGGGGAGAACACCAGGTTGGCGTTCTCGTCCTGGGCGACCAGGGCCGCATAGAGGTCGTCGGCGAAGGCGTTGATCGCCGAGGCTGCGGCCGTGGGGTCGGCGCCGGCGGTGATGCGGGCCAACTCGCTGCGCAGGCTCGTCGCGCCCGGCTCCGGTGCCAGGTCCGGTGGTGGCCGGTGGTGGCGGAATCGTCGTCGCCGCACGCTGCCAGCAGATCGGCGATGAATGGGACGGTGATAAGGGCGAGGAAGTGTCGACGGTCGAGCATGCCCATATGACGATCCTCAGCCCCCGCTGGTTCCCGTCGCGTCTCCGGGGTCGACGGCATCGGCGCGCAGGTCGAGGGTCAGCAGATGGTCATCGCCGACGATCGGTGCCACCCCGGCAGGGGGTTGGGCCAAGTCCTCGACTTCGATGGTGCGCCCTTCGCAGTCGACGAATTGGCGGGTGCTCTCGATCTGTTCGATGATGCACGTCGGGTCGCGGTCAGAGGGGTAGGCGGCGTAGATCGCCCATCCGAACTGGGGATCGTCGCCGGTGTGGTCGAGCACGATGTGGCGGTCGTCGCCGATCAGGTCTGGCAGCACGATGGGCCCGTCGGCGGCGATTGCATCGGCGAAGGCGTCGGTGCGACCCATCTCCTGGAAGTCGCCGGAGAAGTCTTGGGACGCCTCACTGTCGGACATCAGCGCCGCCACTCCCCAGAGTGCCAACGCGAACAGGGCAAAGACGCCGATACCGGCCAACACGGGCACCACCGCGGGCGAACGGGGAGCGGAGCTGTGGACGGCGCATCGCCCCCAGTGTGCCTGATTGCGGGGTCTCAGCCACGCCAGATGCGGCACCGAATTGAGCATGTACTCACGGGCGACGTAGGGTTACCCCCTTGTGAAACGGCCGTATCGCGTAGTGGTGGCGAAACCAGGGCTCGATGGCCACGATCGGGGGGCCAAGACCATCACCCGCGCCCTTCGTGACCACGGGTTCGAGGTCATCTACACCGGGCTCCACCAGACTCCGGAGCAGATCGCCGAGACCGCCCTGCAGGAAGACGTCGACGCCGTCGGCCTCTCGCTGCTCAGCGGCGCCCACCTCACCTTGTTCCCGCGGGTGATGGAGGAGCTCCGCAGCCGGGGTCTTGGCGAGGTACTGGTGTTCGGTGGCGGCGTCATCCCCTGCCGCCGACGCCCTGGCGCTGAAGCAGCAAGGCGTGGCCGAGATCTTCGGCCCCGGAAGTTCGTTGAAGGGCATCTGCGCGTGGCTCGAAGCCCAGCTGGACCAGAGAGAGGAAACGGCCTGATGGATCTGTTCGAGTACCAGGGCAAGCAGTACTTCGCCCGCTTCGACATCGCGGTCAGTCCCGGCGACGTGGCCTACACGGTCGACGAGGCGGTGGCCGCGGCCGAGATGGCCGGATACCCCGTGGTGGTGAAGGCCCAGGTACAGGTCGGTGGCCGAGGCAAGGCCGGTGGCATCAAGCTGGCCGACAACGCCGACGAGGTGCGCCTGCACGCCGGGAACATCCTCGGCATGGACATCAAGGGCCATCTGGTGAAGAGGGTCTGGGTGGAGCACGCCAGCGACATCGCCAAGGAGTACTACGCCTCGTACACCCTCGACCGGGCGGCGAAGAAGCACCTCCTGATGCTCAGCGCCCAGGGCGGTGTGGAGATCGAGACCGTCGCCGAGACGGACCCCGACGCCATCGTGATGCTGCACATCGACCCGGTCGACGGCATCAGCCTGGCGGCTGCCCGCGACGCAGCGGCGAGAGCCCGCATCGACGCCGAGGCCCTCGACGGTGTGGCCGACATGCTGGTGAAGCTGTACCGCTGCTTCACCGAGGGCGACTGCGACCTGGCCGAGATCAACCCCCTCATCCTGAGGCCCGACGGCGGGGTGCACGCCCTCGACGCCAAGGTCAGCCTCGACAACAACGCCGCCTTCCGTCACCCCGAGTGGGACGAGTTCCGCGCCACCGAAGAGCTCGACGAGCGCGAGCAGTTGGCTCGCAAGCACGACCTGCAGTACATCGGTCTGGAGGGCAGCGTCGGCATCATCGCCAACGGCGCCGGCCTGGCGATGAGCACCCTCGACGTCGTCAACCAGGTGGGTGGCTCGGCCGCCAACTTCCTCGACATCGGTGGCGGCGCCAACGCCGACATGATGGCCGCGGCCCTCGAAGTGATCAACTTCGACCAGAACGTGCGCAGCATCTTCATCAACATCTTCGGTGGCATCACCCGCGGCGAGGAAGTGGCCAAGGGCATCGTCGAAGCGCTCGGAAGAGTGGAGCTGAGGGCGCCGATCGTCATCCGCCTCGACGGCACCAACGCCGAGGAGGGTCGCGCCATCCTCGCCAACGCCGGCATCCCCGAGAGCAAGCTCACCTCCAAGCCCACCATGCTGGAAGCGGCCCACGCCGCCGTTGCCATCGCGAACGGAACCAACTGACATGGCCATCTTCGTCAACGAGCACACCAAGGTCATCGTCCAGGGCCTCACCGGCGGCCAGGGCAAGTACCACGGCCTGCGCAACAAGGCCTACGGCACCCAGGTCGTCGGTGGCGTGACCCCCGGCAAGGGTGGTAGCGACGTCGCCACTCCGACGGGGACAGTATTCCCGTGTTCAACACCGTCGCCGAGGCCGTGGCCGCCACCGGCGCCACCGCCTCGTTCATCGCCGTACCGCCCAAGGCCGCCAGCGCTGCCATCCTCGAGGCTGCCGCCGCAGGCATCGGGTTCATCGTCTGCATCACCGAGGGCATCCCCGCCCAGGACGAGGCGAAGACCTTCAACACCCTGCTGCGCGACTACCCGAACACCCGCCTGCTGGGCCCCAACTGCCCGGGCATCATCAGCCCAGGCAAGTGCAACATCGGCATCACTGCCGGCGAGATCGCCCAGTTGCCCACCGCAGCCGGGCCCAACGTGGGCATCGTCAGCCGCTCGGGCACCCTCACCTATCAGGCGCTCTACGAACTCAAGCAGCGCGGCATCGGTGTGACCACATGCGTCGGCATCGGCGGCGACCCGGTGCCGGGCACCAACTTCATCGACTGCCTGAAGGAGTTCGAGGCGGACCCCGAGACCCACGCGATCATCATGATCGGCGAGATCGGTGGTTCGGCCGAGGAAGAGGCCGCCGAGTTCATCAAGGCCAACGTCACCAAGCCGATGAGTGCCTACGTTGCCGGCGTCACCGCGCCCGAGGGCAAGAAGATGGGCCATGCCGGCGCCATCACCAGCGGGGGCAAGGGCACGGCCAAGGGCAAGATGGACGCCCTGCGCGCCGCCGGCGTGAAGGTGGGCCTGAACCCCACCGAGGCCGGCGACCTGATGGCCGAGATCGTCGCCTCCCTGCAGCGGCTGATCGGGTTGGGTCAGGGCAGCTGGCCGACGTGGGCGAGGGCGAGGCGGATCAGGCGATCATGGCCGCCGGTCATCTCCCGGCGCACGCCTTCACTGACGGCCTCTTCGGGGGTGTACCAGCACAGGTCGAGCGCCTCTTGGGTGGGCTGGCAGTCGCCGCCGACGGGCACCACGAACGCCAGGCTGACCGCGTGGTGGCGCGGGTCGTGGAAGCCGCTCGTGTAGGGGTCCGGGAAGTACTCGACGACGGTGAACGGGGCGACCTCGGCGGGGATGCGGGGTAGGGCCACGGGGCCGAGGTCCTTCTCGAGGTGACGCAGCAGGGCGTCGCGGACCCTCTCGCCGAACAGCACCCGGCCGCTAACCACCATGCGGCTGATGGTGCCGTCGGCCGCCTGGCGCAGCAGCATGCCGACCTTCACCACCCGGCCGACCTCGTCGACCCTCACCGGAACCGCATCGACGTACACGAGGGGTACGTTGGCGCGGATGGTCTCGAGCTGATCCGCGGCGAGCCAGCCGGTGCGGGTGTCGAGTTGGTCGCTCACGTCGGAGGGGATCGTAGTTGGAACCCGCTCCGGATCGGAACCGGCCAGGTCTGCATCTAGATGATTGGGCCCAGGGTGTCCATGCTCGACTACCGGCACGGATCTGTGTGAGCGCACAAACACAACGTTCGGTCTGTGCGCTCTGACTACACGAAGAGTTCCGAGGGGTGCTCCGAGTGACAGCGGCCCGCCGGGGGGCACGCCCGCACTCGGATGCGCGCCAGGCACTCGGATGGTTGCCAGGCACTCGAACGGGAACTGGGTGGGCGGCGGTTGGCATGTCTATCCGGTCCGTGACCTGCTCTGGGTGACCATGCTTGTTGATCCAGTTCCGCCTCTTTCAGACACAGGCCGGCCGAGCGTTGCTTTGTCGGCGTCGAGGCGGGCATAGACCCCGGCCCAGCGCCGATGATGACATGCGAGAGACACGAGCTAGACGGGCGACTCGACGGGAGGCTGCTTCGCTCAGAGCGCACAGACCGAACGTTGTGTTTGTGCGCGCTCACACAAGTCGGCCACCGATCACTCGCGACCAGTAAGTGCGCTTCGAACTATTCGTCTAGCCGCGGCGACGGCGAGGGCGCGGGGCGAAGGGGTTGGGTCGGGGTTGGGGTGGGGCGACGACATCGGTGACCTCGTCGACCGGGACACGAATGCCTTCGGTGTCTATGTCGACCGGTTCGTCGCTCGCCGCAACGACCACGGGAGCGTCCTCGCGCGGCTTGCGGCCGAGCACCTGGTCGATGCCCAACATGCCGGCGGCGACGATGGCACCGACCGCCCCGTGACGCCTGCGAGCCGTGGCGACGGGGTCCGAGGCGGGCTCGATGGGAGCGAGCGGCTGGGAATCGTCGTCGGTCACGACCCAACGCTACCGACGGCGCGAACGCCCTGAAACCGCGGGTATCGCGCGACCGACCTATGCAGGGTGCGTACTCTTGGCGTCGTGCCCGAAGGCGAGACGATCCGTCGCTCTGCCGCAGCCCTGCGGCCCGCCCTTGTCGGCCGTTCGACGACCCTTTTCGACGCACCTCACCTCCATGGTCCGTACCCCGCTCCGGGTCGGGTGATCGAGCTCGTCGAGAGCCACGGCAAGCACCTCGAGATCGTGTGGGACGACGGCCTAGTACTGCACACCAACATGCGCATGAACGGCTGTTGGCACCTTTATCGCAGTGGCGAGCCGTGGCGCAAGCCCGGCACCCAGATGAGGGTCGTGGTCGAGGTGCCCGGTTGGGTGGCGGTGTGCTTCAACGCCCCCGTGGTCGAGACCTACCGCGAGTTCGACCGGCAGCGCCACCCAGGCTTCGGTCGTCTCGGCCCGGATCTGTTGACGGCTTCGTCGGCCAAACTCGAGGACTGCGCGAAGACGGTGTATCAGTACGACGACCAGAAGATGCAGGTGGCCGAAGTACTACTCGATCACCACGTCGCCAGCGGTGTGGGCAACGTCTACCGCAGCGAGGTGCTGTGGGCTTGCGAGCTCAGTCCGTTTGCTGAAGTGCAGGATTTGACGCCGGTGGACTGTGTGCACCTGGTCAACACCGCGGCCCACATGCTGCGCAACAACCTCGCTCACGCTCACGGCGACGCTGACCCCGACGATTCTGCCGAACCCGGTTCGCTCGCCGTGTACGGCCGCAACGGTCAGAGGTGTGTTCGCTGTGGCGACACGGTGCAGGTGCGCCGCCTCGGTGAGCACTCCAGGCTGATCTACTGGTGCCCCGGTTGCCAGGTGCGCTACGCCCCCCAGGTCGACAACACCCCCGAGTCCCTGGCCCGCGAGATGGACCCCCACCCCGCAGCGGCCAAGTACCTGTCCGAACTGCCCTGGCGTCGCGACAACCTTGCCGGCTGAAATCGCCGGCTGAGCGGGCTCAGGCCTCAGAGCCCGAAGAGGCCTCGACGTAGGGCGTTGCCGGAGGGCACAGGCGGCAGACGATGTTCGCCCACCCGTCGGCCAGCTGGGCGCTGGGGTCGTGGGCAGGGTGAGGCTTGCCGGTGATCGCGACGTAGGCAGAGGTCGCCAGGCCAAAGGCCACCACGTCGCCAACGGCCATCGCCCGCGCCACCGCCGCCTCGGCGGAGAGTTCGGCGTGCTCGTGGTCACCCGTCTGGGCCGCGGCGCCAGCTGCTGCAAGGTAGGCGAGCACCTCGTCGAGGTAGGTGACACCCGATGATTGGGTGACGGCGTCGGCGTGGGCCATGGCCTCGGCGGGCCGTCCGTTGACGGTGTTCACCAGGGCGGCGACGGCGTGGGTGAAGGGGTGGTCGGCGCCGAACTCGGGCACCGATTCGACTCGCCACGAGCGCCTCTTCGACGCGTCCCTGCTGGGCTAGCGCGAGGGCGAGGATGTCGGTCGGCTCGAAGGCCTTGCCGCCCGACGCCTCCAGTTCGACGATCGCCCTCTGGGCGAGGGCCTCGGCTGCGGCGCCCTGACCGCGGTGCATCGCCGCGCCGGCGACGGCGAGCAAGCGGGAAGGGGCCGTGCTGGCCGGTGTCGGCAAGGGCCAGCAGCTCCTCGCTGCTGCGCTGGGCGGCGGCAGTCTTCCCCAACGCCACCTGGACGCGCACCAGAGGCGCCAAGCGACTGGATAAGGCCGAAGCGGTCGTTGAGCCTCTTGAACCGACCGCGGGCGCGGTCGGCGAACGTGAACGCCTCGTCGAGCTTGCCCTGCCACAGGCGAAGGTCGGCCAGCAGGGTGTCCATCATGCCCACCGCCCACTCGTCGCCGCGGCGGATCAGCTTCACTGCGCACGACCTCGGCCAAGGACTCGGCCAAGTCGAAGTGGCCTTCGAAGAACTCGATGAACGCCAGCAGGCCGATGGCCCAGCCGACCCCGTTGCGGTCGCCGAGATTGCCGAAAGTGGTGGCCGTGTGCCCTAGCCGGTGTCGAGCCGTGGTGAGGTCGCCGGACAGGAATGCGATCCACGCCCGATGCTGCTCGATGTATGCGATACCGCGCTCGTCGTCGAGGTTGTGGTAAAGGTCGTCGGCCTCGCCGAAGAACCACTCGGCGTCGATGAGCGAACCGCCGAACATCTCGATGAAGCCGCGGATACGCAGGGCGCGTGCGAGCAGATCGGGCCGTTCGGCGTGACGCAGCAGATCCACTGCCAGCCCCAACTGCTCGCGTGCTTCATCCATGTCGCCGCTGACGTTGGCGAGCATGCCCCGAAGGCGGTGGGCCTCGGCCTCGATCGTGGAGTCACCGAGCCGGGTGGCCAGCTCCTGCATCGCCACGATGTCGGCCGCGGCAGCCTGAAATCCACGCTGCTCGATAGAGGCAGTGGCGCGGATCAGATGAAGGCGGGCGAGCTCCGTGTCGGTGGTATCGGCGGTGTCGGCCAGATGAAGAGCCCGGGTGGCATGTCGCACAGCCATACGCAGGCTTCCGCTATCGAGCGCTCGGTCGGCGGCGACGGTGAGTAGAGCGGTGGCGCGTCCGGCGATGTCGGGCTGGACACCGTCGACCGCGCCGAGCTCTTGCACCAGCTCGGCAGCAGTGGCGGTGTGGTGGGCGCGATCGTCGACGCCCGCGGGTGAGTCGGAAAGAGCTCTGGCGACTCCGGCGTGGCGCTGGGCGCGGGCCGCCTTGGTGAGGGTCTGGTACGCGGCATCGCGCACGGACTCGCTGCGGAACTCCCAGCGTCGGCCGCGCACCTCCATCAGTCCGAGGTCGTCGAGTTCCTTGAGGACCTCGATGTCGAACACCTGCCCGAGCTCGACGGCGGACTTCTCCAGCCCGGACGCCGTTCCCGAGGTGCCGAGCACGGCCGCGTTCTCCAGCACCTGCCTCTGCTCGACTGTTAGCTGATCCAGTCGGGCAGCGATGAGGGTGCGCAAGGAGTCGGGTAGCTCCTGGTTTCCGCCACCGGCCTCGGTGAGAGCGATAAGTTCGATGAGGAACAAGGGGTTCCCGCCGCTGCGGTCGAACAGCGCGGTCAGCAGCTGGTGGTCTGGTTGGTCCTCCTCGAGCAGTTCGTTGGCCAGCTGCTCGGTCTCCGTGCGTGACAGGGGCTGCAGGGTGAGCGACACCACCGATGAGCGGTCGGTGCGTGGTGGCCAGACGACCTCACCACCGGGACGCATGGCCGTGATGAGCACGAAGGGGTAGCGCGCCAACCCGGCGACGAGGTGGTCGAGCAGGTCGATGAGAACGGGGTCTGCCCAGTGCAGGTCGTCGATGCTGAGCACCAGCGGGCCGAGCTGGGAGCGTGTCTCGAGCACCGCTCGAACCGCGTGGTGGATGGTGCTGCGAGTCCTCGGAGCGTCGAGCTTGTCGATGGGTGAGGGGTAGCCCATCAGGTGGGCGAACACATCGACGACCAACCCCTTGAGCTCGGCTTCTTCGATGCCGAACAGCTGGACGCGCTCGAGTGCGGTGGTGCGCACAGCTTCGAGCGGCGCACCGGGCTCCAGGTCGAGATAGGTGGCAAGGGCGCTGGCGATGGGGAACCAGACGTTGGCCTCGCCGTAGGGCACGCAGGCGCCCTCCAGCACGGCGACGTCGCCGCGGGTGCGGACAAGGGCGATGACCTCGTCGACGAGGCGGCTCTTGCCCAATCCGTTCTCGCCGTTGACGTTGAAGATAAGGCTGCGCCCCGTGGTGTCGACGAGATCGAGGGCGGCTTGAGCGAGCATGAGTTCGGCTTCCCGGCCGACGATGGCCACGTCGCGGCGCCGACGCCGTCGAGCGCCTGGGGGAGCCGTCGGCGCGATGGGCAGCCAGGCGGTGACCAGCTGCTCGCGACCTTTGGCCAGCAGCTCACCCGCCGGCTCGTACTCGAACGAGTGCGAGGTGAGAGCGTAGGTGGTCGGCCCGACCAGCACCCGACCTGGTGGTGCGGCCGCCTGGAGCCGTGAGGCGGTGTTGACGACGTCGCCCATAACCGTGTAGTCGGTGCCGGCGAGGGTACCCACCAGGACCTCGCCGGTGTTGATGCCCACCCGAATGCGGATTCCGTCACTTCCCGCGAGGCCCGACGAGGAGGTGTGGGCAGTCAGCACCTCGTGCATTCGCAGGGCGGCGCGCACTGCACGCTCGGGATCGTCTTCGTGGGCGACCGGCGCGCCGAACAGAACCAGCATCCCGTCGCCGAGCAGCTTGTCGACCCGCCCACCGAACTTGCTGACCACCCCGACCAGGCACTCGAAACACGAATCGACGAGTCTCTTCACCTGCTCGGGGTCCATGTGCTCGCTGAGCGCGGTGAATCCGACCAGATCGGCGAACAGGACGGTGACGATGCGTCGCTCCTCGGGTTGAGGCAGGCCGAGTGCAGTACCGCAGGAAGGGCAGAACCGTGCACCCGTTGGGGCGGAGGCGCCACACGAGGTGCACAACAGCATTTAGGGAGCGTAGGCCACGTCACGACCCGCGAGGACGACGGATTCCATTGGGCAAACGTGTATCACCGACGAGATGACGACCAGAACGCTGTTCACCGAGACAGAATAGAGTATGAACGAAACGAGTACCCGGGTGTCCGCGGCTGGGGCCATCGATGCGGTGAAGATCTACGGCGGCGGCGACAGCGAAGTGCGGGCCCTCGACGGTGTCACCGTTCAGTTCGAGACGGGCCGCTTCACCGCCATCATGGGTCCCTCCGGCTCGGGCAAGAGCACCCTCATGCACTGCCTCGCCGGTCTCGACTCGCTCACCAGCGGCGCGGTCTACATCGGGGAGACCTACCTCGCCTCGCTGAACGACAAGCAGCTCACCGAGCTGCGCCGCACCGCAGTCGGGTTCGTCTTCCAGGCCTACAACCTGGTGCCCACGCTCACCGCGCTACGAGAACATCACCCTGCCGCTGCTCCTCGGAGGCAGCAAGGGCGATCAGCAGTGGATCGACCCGTGATCGACACCGTCGGCCTGCGCGATCGCCTCAAGCACCGGCCGAGCGAGCTGTCGGGTGGCCAGCAGCAGCGCGTGGCCGTGGCCCGGGCGATGGCCAGCCAGCCGACGATCATCTTCGCCGACGAACCGACGGGCAACCTCGACAGCCGCACCGGCGTCGAGATCCTCGACTTCATGCGCCGCGCCGTGAGCGAGCTGGGCCAGACGATCGTGATGGTCACCCACGACCCGAACGCCGCGAGCTACGCCGACCGGGTCGATCTTCCTCGGCCGACGGCCGGATCGTCGACGAGATGAGCGAGCCGACGGCCGAGCGGGTGCTCGACCGGATGAAGCGCTTCGGCGATGAGCTGCAGCGACGACAAGGTTCCATGTTCAAGCTCAGTCTGAAGCACATCTGGAGCCGCAAGGGTCGGCTGGTCCTCACGGCGCTCGCCGTCATCGCCGGCACCGCATTCCTGTCGGTGTGTTCGTGTTCACCGACACGATCAAGGGCAGCTTCGACACGCATGTTCGCCACCGCCTACGAGGACACCGACGCGTACGTGCGCTCGACGCAACGTGATCGAGGGCGACTTCGGCAACGAGACCCGCGATCGACATCGACCTCGAGCTGGTCGACCTGGTGCGCTGCGCGTGCCCGGTGTGGTCGAGGCCCACGGCGACGTGTTCGGGCTTCGCCAGCGATGGCGTTCGAAGATGAAGTCGTCGGCCAGCGGCGGACCCCCCGACGCTCGGTACGGCGTGGGTCGACAGCGAGAGCTCGCCATGGAAGATCACCGACGGACGGCCCCCCGGCGAACCCGACGAAGTGGTCGCTCGACAGGGCCTCGGCCCACGCCGCCGGCATCGAACTCGGCGACACGGTGTCGATCACCACGCTGCGGCTGCCACGCGCGACTTCGCCATCGTCGGCATCGTCAGCTTCGCCGGCTCCGACAGCGCCGGCGGGGTCGCCTTCGCGCATGTTCGACCTCGCCACTGCACAGGAGTTCGTGATCGGCGACACCACCAAGCTGGACGGCATCGTCGTCGTCGGCGATGGCGAGCTGGACGCAGCGACGAACTGGCCGACACGATCGAGGCGGCAATCGCCGATGACGATGTCGAGGTGCTCACCGGTGAGGAGATCACCGAGGAGAGCCAGAGCGCGATCGAGCAGAACCTGTCGTTCATGACCCTCTTCCTGTCGATCTTCGCCCTGATCTCGATGTTCGTCGGCAGCTTCATCATCTACAACGTGTTCAGCATCAGCGCCGCCCAGCGCCAGGGTGAGAACGCACTGCTGAGGGCCGATCGGCGCGAGCCGGGCCCAGATCACGCGCTCGATGTTCACCGAAGCCCTGGTCGTGGGCCTCGGTGGCTCCCTGCTCGGCTGCCTCGGTGGCATCGGTCTGGCCTCTGCGATCCTCGGGTTGCTCAACGCGCTCGGCTTCGGCCCGGGCGACATCAGCCTCGAACTGCGACCCAGGGGGTTCGTCATCACCCTCATCGTCGGTGTGCTGGTGACCCTCATCTGCGCCGTCGCACCCGCCATCAGGTCGGGCCGCGTGCCGCCACTGGCGGCGATGCGCGAAGTCGCATGTCGACCGGGCAGCGGTATCCCGTCGTCGCAAGATCGTCGGTGTGATCGCCTTGGTGGTGGCCGTCGCCACCGTCTACGCGGGGCTGCAAGGTGAATCCATCTGGCTCGGTGTGGGCGTGGCGGCGATCTTCTTCGCCTTCATCGCCCTCGGCCCGTTCGTGGCCGCGCCGATGGCCACGGCGGTGGCACCCCGTGCTCGGTCGCCTGCGCGGTGCCCCCGGCACGATGGCGGGGCGCAATGCGGCTCGCAACCCGAAGCGCACCGCGCTCACCGCCGGCGCGCTGGGTATCGGCCTGTCGTTGATGATCGGTGTCGCCACCCTCGGCGCGTCCGCCAAGGAATCGCTGCGTGAGATCATCGGAGAGGCCTTCAGCGCCGACTACATCGTCTCTCCCGAGCAGGCGAACAACGGGTTCCTGCCGGCCTCGCTGGCCGACGACCTGAAGGCGACCGGGGTGGGCGATGTGCTCGGCCTCGGCGATCTCACCTCTGCGCGTGGACGAGAACGGTGAGCTCAAAGACAGGATCGTGCTGGCGGTGGTCCCCGCCGACGCCGCAACGGTGCTCGACTTCGCCTTCCTGAGCGGCAGCTTCGCCGACCTCGACGCCGACGGGTGTGCTGCTGTCGGCCGACAAGGCGGAGGGGCTCGGGGTTGGCCAGGGCGACACGGTGACGGTGTCGTTGCTCGACGACAGTGAGCTGGCCCTCGTGGTGCAGGGCGTCTACGACGCCGACCAGTTCGGTGCCTTCGTGGTGGACCGGTCGATCTTCGACGGCCAGTCGCAACCGGTCCTCGACATCAGCGTCTTCGTCAACACCGGCGGCGATCAGAGTGCCACCACCGAGGCGGCCCTGCAGGCAGTCATCGACGCCTATCCGGCAGCGAAGCTGCAGAGCCGCGACAGCTTCATCGACGAGCAAGACGACCAGATCGACGGCTTCCTGAACTTCATCTACGCCCTTCTCGGCATGTCGATCTTCATCGCCATCATCGGCATCGTCATCACCTTGTGGTTGGCGGTGTACGAACGCCGCCGCGAGCTCGGTCTGTTGAGGGCGGTCGGCATGACCAAGCGTCAGGTGCGCAGCAGTGTGCTCTGGGAGAGCATGGTCACCGGCATCGTCGGAGTGGTGATGGGAATCGTGCTCGGCATCACCCTCGGTTGGATCATCGTCAAGGCGTTCGAGGACGACGGCCTCGGGGTGTTCTCCCTACCCACCGGCACCATTGTCGTGGCATCCGTGGGGGCGCTGGCCCTGGCGGCAATGGCGGCCTTCATCCCTGCCCGGAGGGCATCCAACGCAGACATGCTGGAAGCCATCGCCACCACATGAGGGTGTCGGTCGAATCATTCTCACCGGAACTCTCGGCCTTCCTGGCCGAACGGCACCTGGGCACGCTGGTGACCTTGCGACCCGACGGATCACCCCACGCAGTCCCGGTCGGTTTCACCGTCGGCACCGTCGTCGGTGCTGGCGCGGGCGGTGGCGGTGGCGGTGTGGTGGTGAGGGTAATCACGTCGGGTGCATCGGTGAAGGCGGCAAACGCTCGGGGCGCAGGCCGGGCCGGCATCACCCAAGTTGACGGGCGGCGATGGACGACGCTGGAGGGTTCCGCAAAGGTGCTGCACGACGAAGCTGCAGTGGCAAGCGCGGTGGCCGCCTACGCCGCTCGTTACCGTGAGCCCAAGGGCCGGGCCGACCGGGTGGTGATCGAGATCCAAGTCGATCGAGTCATGTGCAACAGTGGGCTGAGATGAAGCGGGAATCCACGTCGGCCGGCACGCCCTTGGCGAAGAAGCTCGGCATCATCGACGATGCCGTGTTCACGGTCATCGACCCTCCCGTCGGCTTCGCGGAGACGCTCGGTGATTTCGGCGATGCGGTGTGGCAACACAATCTCCTGCCGCCGATCGACGTCGTCGTTGCCTTCTTCACCAACCGGGTCCGGCTGGCGGCCGCCTGGTCGCGCCTGATCAAGGCAGCCGAACCCGATGGCGCAGTGTGGGTCTGTTGGCCGAAGCCGACGAGTGGTGTGCCCACCGACCTCACCGCAGACGTGCTGAGCGCCGAACTGCTGCCCACAGGCTGGGTGGACAACAAGGCATGCGGCATCGACGACACGTGGAGCGCGGTGAGGTTCGTGAAGGTCAAGGACCTTCGCCACCACCGCCTCCGCCGCTGAGCATCCATCAGGAACAGGGAGCCCGGATGGGGTGTTAGAACGGCACACCGTCGAGACCGGAGGATCCCAGATGGTCGCCACCCGCCACCAGTACCGCACTTACATCAAGGCCACACCCGATCAGGTGTGGCAGGGCATCACCGACCCGGCCTTCACCCGCCTCTACTTTCACGGCACCGAGTTCGAGTCGACCCTCGACCCGGGTGACCCCGTTCGCTACGTGATGGCCGACGGCAGCACGGCGGTGGAAGGAGTGATCGAGGCTGCCGAAGCACCGCACAGGCTGGTGATGACCTGGCAGTTCATCGACGACGCGACCATGGCCGAGGAACCACCGAGCAAGGTGGAGTGGACGCTCACCCATGCCGGCGCCGGGCTCACCCGGGTCGACGTCGCCCACGGCAACCTCGACCGCAGCCCGGCCACCTGGGCTCACGTGAAGGACGGCTGGGTGTGGATCCTCGACGGTCTGAAGACCCTGCTCGAGACGGGCGAGCCCCTACCGGACGAGACCGAGAGGGTGCCCGTGGTGGCCGTCGACGCGGCCGGTCAGTGGCACCGCAGCCAGGCAGTCGAAGCCAACAACAGTGTGTGGGAGATCATCGACCGGGAGGACCGCACGGCCGCCGATTCCGAAGAGATGCTGCGCCGTGCCTATGCCGCCGCCTTCCACTGGCAAAGGGCCGCCGGCACCTCACCTGTCAACGAGGCGCGGGCGCTGTGGCTACTGGCGAAGGTCCACCTGCTCACCGGGCAGCCCGAGCGCAGCCTGCACTACGCCGAGCAGTGCATGGAGCACACCCAGGCGGCCGGGCTGGCCGACTTCGACCTCGCCTATGCCCACGAGGCGATGGCCCGGGCATTGAAGGCCCTGGGTAGCGAAGTCCGGGCCGCCGCCGAGTGGGCCGCGGCCAAGGGGGTTGAAGTCGCCGACCCGGAGGACAGGGCAATGGTCGACGCCGACCTCGCCGATGGTCCGTGAGGCGGGGTCGGACCAGGCAAAGGCTCGGCCGTGCCGGATCGGGTTCGTGGCAAGCTGATGAGATGTTTGCCGCCACCCCCGAACCGCCCTACGTGGCGGTGATCTTCACCAACCAGCGCACCGATGGCGACAAGGGATACTCCGCGATGGCCCAGAAAATGGACCATCTCGCCGCCCAACAGCCCGGGTATCTGGGGATCGAGTCCACGCGCGATGCCGCCGGCTTCGGTATCACTGTGAGCTACTGGGCCACCGAGGAAGATGCTGTGGCGTGGCGAGACGTTGCCGACCACGGCGAGGCCCAGCGCTTGGGTTTCAGCACCTGGTACGCCGGGCTCGCCACCCGGGTGGCGGTGGTGCACCGCCACCGCATCTGGCACCGCGTCGACTGATCCTGCAACGCGGCCTGGCGAAGGACCGTTCAGGCGGCGGCGTCGGTGCCGGTGTCGATCGGTTCGGGGTCGAGCTCGTCGAACCAGGCAGGATCCGGATCGCAGCCGATGGCGAGGCTGCGCACCGTGTCGCCATCGGTGATCAGGACGTCGAGCAGGAGCAGGCCCTGGGCCATGTGGATCCGCCTCAGGGCGTGGTAGCCGCGGTGATCCTCCGGCGTCGGCGGGCCACAGGGAACGTCGTGCTCGATGACGATGCTCATCGTCTGGCAGAAGGGCGCCTCGACACCGGGCAGCGCCACCCGCCCGATGAACACGCCGATCTCGGCGGGAGGGTCGAGCAGGATTGCGGTCACCCGGCGTCGCTCGTCGAGCAGCACCAGCACCTCGTGATGCGCAGGCAACTCGACCGCCGCCGTGGCCAACATGGCGGCCTCGCCGAAGCCGGCGAGCACGATCGGTTCATCGGGGTGGGGTAAATAGATGCTCCACTCGTGCTCGCACCACGTGAGGTGGAGAGTGGGCCGGCGGCGGGGCAGGCTGAAGCGGGTGAACGGCATGGATCCTCCCGGAAACGAGAAGTGGGTTGTTCCGGGGGGAAGCCGTGAAGTCGGAGATTATCGGTGCCGGACCCCTGCACCAACCGCGATGCTCAGAGCAGTTCGGCGAGACGCGGGGCGACCTGCTCGGGAGTGACGATCGGGTTGAACCTCTCCACCACCTTGCCCTCGCGGTCGATGAGGAACTTCTCGAAGTTCCACTGCAGGTCGCCGCCACCGGTCTCGGCACGGAGCCACTGGTAGAGCTCGCAGGCGCCGTCGCCGTTGACGTCGATCTTGGAGAACATCGGGAAGGTGACACCGAACTTGGAGGTGGCGAACTCGAGGATCTCGGCATCGGTGCCCGGTTCCTGCCCAGCGAACTGGTTGCACGGGAAGGCCAGCACGCTGAAGCCGGCATCGGTGTTGTCGTCGTGGAGCGTACGCAGACCTGCGTACTGGCCGGTGAGGCCTCAATTGGTGGCGACGTTGACGACCAGGCAGACCTTGCCGCGGAAGTCGGCCAGGTTCACCTCGTCGCCGGTGATCGATGTCATCGTGAGGTCGTAGAAGTGCGACATGGTTTCGACCCTAATCGACTCTCGAATGCCAGCGCTGGGTGGAGCGCGAACCCAACTCGAGAAGGGGCCAGGCGACAGCGATGAAGCCCGCTGCGGCCCCGTAGGCCCAGGCTTCGGTGATGGGCAGTTCGAACAGGTCGCGTCCCCACGGGAGCACGAATGCGAGTGCGAAGAGGGCGACCATCGTGGTGACGAGCACCGCCCTCAACCGGTTCAAGGGGCGGGCAGTGCGGTAGAGGTTCATCAGCGCCACCGACCCGGCCACAAGGACGGCCACGGTGCGGGCATGATCGGGATCGATCGAGGTGTCGAGTTGGGCGATGGCGAAGACGCCCATGGTGGCGGCTGCGATCACCACACCTGCCGGCACGGCCCTGCCGAGCACCCTTTGCAGGAAGCCGGCGCTCACCCTTTGATCGTTGGGTTCGAGGGCGAGGAAGAAGGCCGGCAGACCGATCGTGAACCAGCTGAGGATCGACAGATGGATGGGGCGGAGCGGGTAGGCGAAGGCGAACACGCCGGTGAGCACCGACAAGATGACCGAATACGTGGTCTTGGCCAGGAACAGGCTGGCCACCCGTTCGATGTTGTTGATCACCCTCCGACCCTCGTTCACCACCGCCGGCAGGGCAGCGAAGTTCGAGTCCATCAGCACCAGTTGGGCCACACCGCGCGTCGCTTCGCTGCCCGATGCCATCGCCACCCCGCAGTCGGCGTCCTTCAGCGCGAGCACGTCGTTGACGCCGTCGCCGGTCATCGCCACCGTGTGGCCACGAGCCTGCAATGCCTTGATCATCGCCCTCTTCTGGTGAGGTGTGACCCGGCCGAACACGGTGCCAGCCTCGATCGCGTCGGCAAAGGCCTCGCTGTCTTCGGGCGGCAGGCTGGTGGCGTTCACATTGTCCTGCCACCGATCGAGGCCGGCGCGGCGGGCCACTGCACCGACGGTGACATTGTTGTCGCCGCTGATGACCTTCACCGTCACACCCTGGTCGGCGAAGAAGCGCAGGGTGGCGGGTGCGTCGGCGCGCACGACGTCTTCCAACAGAACAAGGGCAACAGCTTCGACCTGGGGGAGTGTGGCGTCGGTGGCGTCGGTGAACGGCGCGGCCGCGGTGGCGAGTATGAGCACCCTGCGACCCAGCCCCGCGTTCTGCTCGACATGGGTGCGAATGGCGCCTTCGTAGGCGGCGCCCAACACGTTCTCCGGTGCCCCGAGCACCCAGCTGCCGTGCTCGCCGAAGCTCATCGCGCTCCACTTGCGTGCCGAGGAGAACGGCACCCGGCCGGTCACCTGCCACGGTGGCGGCTGGTCGAAGTGGGTCCTGAGAGCAGTGGACGTGGCGTTGGGGTCCGGGTCGAGATGGGCCAGTGCGGCGAGCGCGGCCTGCACGGATACGGGGTCGGCACCGCCCACCGGTTTCGAACCCGGCGACCGCCATCGTGCCCTCGGTGATCGTGCCGGTCTTGTCGGCACAGAGCACGTCGACCCTGGCGAGCACCTCGATGGCCGGCAGTTCCTGCACCAGGCAGCGACGCTTGGCCAAGCGCACCACACCCACGGCGAACGCCACGCTGGTGAGCAGCACGAGCCCCTCTGGCACCATGCCCACCAGGCCGGCGACGGTGCTGATGATGCTCTGCTGCCAGCCCTCGTCGCGGCGCCAGAACTGGCTGGTGGCCAAGAGCACACCCACCGGGATGATGAGGTAGCCGATGAAGGCGACGATGCGGTTGACGTCGTTGCGCAGCTGGGAGTTGACCAGGGTGAAGCGGCGGGCCTCTTCGGCCAGCTTCACCGCATAGTTCTCTGCGCCGACCTTGGTCACCACCATGCGGCCCGTGCCGGCTATCACAGCGCTCCCGCTGAGCAGTTCGTCGCCAGCGGCCTTGACCACCGGCTCGGCCTCACCGGTCAGCAGCGACTCGTCGATCTCCAAGTTGTCGGGCACGAGCACGATGCCGTCGGCCACCACCTGGGCGCCGCTGCTCAGTTCGACCACGTCGTCGAGCACCAGCTCGTGCACCTGAAGCTCCGTCACCTGTCCGTCGCGAATTGCGTGGGCGCGGGGTGCGTTGACCACGCTGAGCTGATCCAGCACCTTCTTGGCCCTCAGTTCCTGGACCACGCCGATGACACTGTTGGCGACGATGACGCCACCGAACAGTGCGTCCTTCGGTGAACCGGCGGCGATCACCAGGGCCGCCAGGATGCCGACGATGAGGTTGATCGGCGTGAACACGTTGGCGCGGATGATCTGGCCGACGGTGCGGGTGGGTGCCTCAGGTACGGCGTTGGTGAGCCCCCGGGCCACGCGGTCCGCCACCTCGGCGCTGCTGAGGCCGGTGTTCGGGTCGGTCGTCGTTTCGGTCACGGGCCGAACTTACTGTGGTCGGCGATGGCGGCTGGCCCTCATCGAGCGATGCGAACTCGTGAGCGACAGGCGCTGGTTAGCGTAGAGGCATGGTCATCGCCGACGAGAAGTACGTCCTCATCACCACCTACCGCAAGAACGGCGATGCCGTGTCGACACCGGTGTGGATCGCGCCGCTGCCCGGCGGCAATGTTGGCTTCACCACCGAGGACGGCTCGGGCAAGGTGAAGCGCATTCGTAACAACCCACGGGTCACCCTGCAGGCGTGCGGTGTGAGGGGCGTGGTGAAGGAGGGTGCGCCGGTGGTGAAGGCCACTGCCGAGGTGCTGCTCGGCGCCGATGTGCAACCCGTGCGAGACGCGATCGCCGGCAAGTACTCAGTGATGATCAAGCTGTTGAAGGTGGGCGAGTGGTGGCGCAGGGTCCGCCGCAAGCCCGAGCCGGTGGTGTGCGCCCTGCGGCTCACGTTCGACTGAGCCAGCCCCACTACACCGATGACGCTGTTGGCGACGTCAGCGGTGCCGGCGCGCAATGGGTCGCTGCGCGGCGACGAGTGCCAGAAGGCCGAGCGCCAGCAGGGCCACGGCAACGAGGAGGGGAGTCGTGGCGTTGCCGGTCGGGGGCATCGACCCACCTGCGACGGTGACCGGCGTGGTGTCGGTGAGAGTGGCCCCGGTTGTGGTCGTACAGGCGATGCTGCCGGTGTAGGTGCCACCGGGGAGGTCGGCGGGAATCATCATGTCGAAGACGATCGTGCCGTCATCGCCGACCACCGCCCCGAGTGAGAGTGCAGGTGATGAGGATGCGGGAGCGGTGAGCGTGCCGGTGGCGCCACTGCCCGGCCGGCAATCCATGGTGTGGGCGCCGAGAAAGAAGAGGAAGCCAGGGGTGGCGGTGAACACCGGCTCATAGTTGTTGTAGGCCCACCACAGTTCGCCGTAGGGAGGGTGCACCTCCACGCCGGATCCCGTTGTCGCCTCGGTGCCGTCGCTGCAGCTCAGCCGGAAATTGAGGGTGGTGCGCGCCTCGCCGGCAGCGATGTGGAACGACGTCCCGTTCGCCGTCTGGGCAAGGCCGATGGCAGTGAGGTCGAGAGGGGTGAAGGGAGGCAAACCCTTCGCCATCGGGTGCACTGTCTGCTGTTGCACGGTCATCACGGTCTGTCCGGTGGGGCACAGGTCGGTGGCGACGGTGACCGTGTCGCCGACGCGTACCCTGACGCGCCGATGGGGTCAGCGCGCCGTCGGCATAATCCGCATGAGAGGTGGGGCCAGCCGCCGACCACGCCAGAGTCGTGAGCGCGAGAAGCAAGATGCGATGTCGTCCCATGTGGTCACCGTAGACCGCCTTTCACGGCGCGATCAGTGCCCTTCGTCCCCAATTCCGACCCAAATCCGCTCCCAGCCCTCGGACTGTGAATTCACAGAACCCTACGTACCGTTCTGTGAATTCACAGTTCGAGGGGTTGAGGGCTCGGGCTCGGGCGACAGCGGCTGCGGCTGCGGCTGCTCAGTAGGCGGTGGTACGCAGCACGGGTTGGAAGAGGTCTACCCGCTGGGCGCACGCCGGCCGGGCCGGGCAATTGGCGCAGACGGGTGCCGACATCTCGGGGCAGAGGTGGCGCATCTGGAACAAGAACCAGTCGACGGCGCCCATTTCGCGTCCGCTCACCTCTGCCAGCCCGAGCACGGCCTCGAACGTCGCCCGCCTCACGGCTGCCTCGTCGGACACGGTCAGCACTTCGCGGTTGGCGATGCGGTGGCGTAGGTCGGGGTCGTCGACGCTGACGATGCCGCTGCGCAGAGCGGTCCGCTGGACGTGGTAGTCCACGATGGGTGGGGCGTCGTCGCCTGCCTCTGTCGAGAGCCACGCCTCGGGACGCTGGCGCAGGATGATCCCGAGCAGCGCAGCCTTCTTGCGCAAAGGATCCTCGCGGTAGCCGCCGACGTGATCGAGTAGGCGCAGCAGGGCCCTCATCGGCCGGGCCGTGGCGACCGCAGCCTCGACGAAATCGAGCGGGTCGGCGCCGACACCGGCGAGGCTGCGCCCATAGGCGTTGGCGAGTGCCACCCGCGTGATGGGGTCGGGGTATGGATCTGTGCCGCTGTCGTCGAGAGAGGCTGCCCTCCAGGTGCCCTCGGTCATCGCTGCCTGGCCAGCGGGTGCAAGCACTCCCGGGTCGGCGCTGCGCCAGCGGAGGTACTGGGCCCACAAATAGTCGCTGCCCTTGAGGGTGCTCCCGTCGATGGTTGCGATCATCGGGCCCGCGTAACGGCCGTCGCGTTCGGCCCAGAACCCGAACTGCTGCAGGGTTGCGGCGAAGAACCAGTCGAGGGCGGCCGGGTCGCCGACGGGGGGAAACAGATCTCCCACGAAGGCGAAGCCCTGAAGGTCGTGCAGCCCGCTGATCAGAGCCCCCAACCTTTCGACGGAGGTGGTGTCCACCCTCGCCCGGGGGTCGGTAGGAGGCGCTGGTGGGGGGCCGGTTTGCCACAGGGCAGTGGGGCCGACCATGGTGACCATCTCCGCCGCAGCGGCGTTGCCGCGCCGCGTCGCTTCCGCAGGATGGTCGCCGGCGAGGAGGCGGGCGATGGTCGTGCCGCAGAAGGTGTCGCCCGCTCCCGTGGGGTCGAGTGGGTCGACGACTACACCGGGAACCTCGGTGGGATGGTCGCCCTGGAACACTGTCGCGCCGCGTGACCCGCGGGTGATGAAGCGCAGGTGGCCGTAGGGGGCGATCGATGTTTCGGTGGAGCCGAAGAGCAGGGTCGCTTCATCGGCATTGCAGAAGAAGAGATCGGCGAGCGCCGCTGTCTGTCTCACCACGTCGGTTTCTCGGCGGGCGGCCTTGCCGTAAGTGCCGGCCACGGTGAGGCATCCACGGGCGGCCAGGGCGCGCACGAAATCCTGCTGTAAGTGGGCGTCGAGGAAGGGGACGCAGTAGGCGCACCCGGGTATGTCGTCGATGGCGTCGAGCAGGGCGGGTGTCATGTCGGGCTCGGCGCCCAGGTGTTCGCGGAAGAAGGACACCGCCCCGTCGTCGTCGTAGGCGATCTCGAACCGAGGCAGCCCTGCGAGCGGCACTCGGGGGCCGACCCAGGTGATGAGGTCGATCGCCGGTGCCAGTTCCGGCGGCATGGGATCGGGTAAGGGGGCGAGCATGGTGACCTCGGCCCCGGCCCTCACTGCGGCCAGTGCGGTGTAGAGGCCGGCTCCTCCCGGTGTGGCAACGTGCTCGCCCCGGACGTGGATCACGTCGAGGGAGGCGCCGCCGACGACAAGCAACCTCGGCCGGGCGGCTGATTCCGCTCTCAACCAGCGCTGGGTCCAGATCATCGTCGTACCGTAGCGGTGCCACTGCGTCCTTGCCGTTAGCCTGCTGTCGTGCTGGTCATCGGCCTAACCGGCGGCATCGGGTCCGGTAAGTCGACGGTTGCGGCCCTGCTCGCGGAGAGGGGCGCGACCGTCATCGACGTCGATGGGCTCGGCCGCGAGGTCATCGCCCCGGGTGGTCGGGCCGAAGCAGAGGTGATCGCCGAGTTCGGGTCGGAGATCACCGACGCCGCCGGTCACATCGACCGGGCCGGACTCGCCAGGGTGGTCTTTGGTCAACCCGAGGCCCTGGCCCGTCTGACGGCCATCAGTCATCCGGCGATCAACGCCGAACTGGCCGCGAAGCTCGATGAGGGGCGGCTCGATGCGGTGCAGGGCGACGGGGGGTCCGCCGAGTCCGTGGTGATCCTCGACATGGCGATTCTCGTCGAGAGTAACCTCGGTCGGGGCGACCCTGAGCACTCCTACACCAAGGTGGTGGTGGTCGAAGCCCCGGCGGAGCTGAGGGTGGAGAGGGCCGTGGCCCGCGGCATGGAGGCAGACGACGTGAGGGCGCGCATCGCCTCTCAGGCGACCGACGGCGAGAGGAGGGCCGTGGCCGACGCCGTGATCACCAACGACGGCGACCTCGCAACTCTCGTCCAACGAGTAGAAGAGCTCTGGCAGCAGATCGTGAGCTGGGTTTCCACGCCCGGCTGAGCCCTTCGGGCGGTGGGACCTTGTCCCCTCGCCGCCCCCCTGGGGCGGGGCCACAATGAAGGTAGCGACCCGAGGAGGTTGACCATGAACGGTCGGACTGCGCGGCAGTGTTGAGTGTGGGTGCGTTGCTGCTGGCAGCGTGCGGAGGCGGCGGCGGAGTGTCGGTCGGTACCACGGACTTGTCCATACCACCGGGGTCCGCCGCCCCGGGCTCGGACGTCACCGAATCCACCTCGGTGATCGATACCGGGGAGCCGACGACGCCGTCGATGGAGCCCGATCTGATCGACGAACTCGTCATCGTCGACACCGGGTTCAGCGCCGAGACTTCCGACACGGGGCGTACAGAGGTGTCGGCTGGGGCCGAGGTGTCCAACCCGACCGACTTCTACGTCGAGTACCTCTCCTACGACGTGCGCTTCCTGGATGCCGGCGGTGTCGAGTTGGAGACGTCGATGGGCACCGAGTTCGCCATCCCGCCGGGTGGCACCGGCGTGCTCACCGGATGGCAGCTGTTCCGAGAGGGCGAGGCCGTGCCGACCGATGTGGAATTCCTCATCAGTGACGCAGGCTTCTCCGATGGTTCTGCTGCCCTCGCCGGCAGCGATGATCCGATCGACCTGAGGACGGTGTCGGTCGACGTCGGCGAAACCCGCTACTCGGCCGACTACAACGAGGAGCATCGGTTCATCGGCACCCTTGCCAACCAGGGGACCGAGAGGGTGACCCGGCTCACGATCTCGTGCCTGTTCTTGAGTTCGGGCGCCATCGTGGGCGGCAGTACTTCCCTCGTCACCGAGGTGTTGCCGGGCGAGACGGCGGGGTTCATCGTGAGGCCACGCGTCAGCGGTGGTGCACCTCCGGATACCACTCGCTGTGTCGCCGCTCCAAGCTACGACTCGGTGCTCACAGCAGCCACGGACAGGGGACTCGATGTGGTCACCTCTGGCCTATCGACCGCCGCCCGCAACTACGCGGGCGGGTTCGACATCTCGGCCGGTGCCATCGTGCGCAACTCGTCCGCGTTGGCCGCCACAGACGTGAGGTTCCAGGTCGACGTCCTCGATGCCGACGGACTGGTGCTCGAGGTGGTCGACGACGATGGCTATGTGATGCCAGGTGAAGAGGCTTCGGTGGCGCCGGTCATCGTAATGTCCCAGCACGACCCGGTCGCGGCATCGGTGCGCCTGCGCTTCTCCGTCGGCCGCTTCGAAGACCCCACCGCGGCCACCGGCGTCGTCGGCTCGGAACCCTTCGACCTCACCATTGGCTCCGCCTTCGGCACCGAAAACCGTCGCTGGGTGGTGGAGTACGGCAACGGCTACACAACCGTCGACGTCACCAACTCGGGACCGATCGCTGTGCTCGGTGGGCTGGAGCTGTCGTGCACCCTGTTGGCCGGTGGCCAGGCGACGGGTGGTGGCTCGTGGTCATCGATCGGTGAGATCCCGGTAGGTGGCCGCACGGAAGTGCAGATCATCTCTGTGTTCCGCGGCACCCCCGTCTACGACGACATCTGGTGCACGGTGCACATCAACTCCCTCTTCGAGACCGCCGGCGGCTGAGTGACCCGAGGGCGGCTCACGGGCAGGATTACGGGCAGGACCACGGACCGGACGACCTAAGCTCGCGGCGTGGAGGTCGAGATCCGATTTCGGCGAGTTCGGCCCGAACCGTTCACGCCCGATGCAATCAGCCGTCACGTCGATCGACTTGCCGACCTCGACGACGCCGGTCGCCTGATTGCGGCCGGGCCGTTCGCCGACGGCAGCGGAGGACTGATCCTCGCCCGCTTCGACACCCTCGACGACGCTGAGCGGTTCGCTCGCTCGGACCCGTTCGTCACCAGCGGCTGGGAGACCGTCGAGGTTCGGGTATGGGAGCACGCCCATCGGTCCAACAACTACCTCGACGACCATTCACCAACGGATCGACGCAGCTGACTATCTTGCGTCACCCGGAGGTCCAACTCATGCACAAGATCCGAACGTTCCTAGCCCTCGGCTCTATCGCCCTGTTGTCGGTCGCCTGTTCCGGCGACGAAGATTCCCCCGCTGGCGTCGCGTCCAGCGCGCCCCCGACCGAGGCACCGACAACCGTCGCCGAGGCATCGACAACGGCGACCGATGCGCCAATTGAGACGCTGCCATCCGATGACGGATCAGCCGCCGGGGTCGAGTATGTCGACGGGCAGGTCGCCATCAGCCAAGGGGTGGCGGCGTTCGTGATCGCGTTCGTCCAGGTCCGTGGCGAAGGTGGTCTCGAACCCTCTGTCGTCGCCGGGGCCATCGTGGATCGTTACCCAGCGCTGAGTGTGATGGGCTACGCGATCAACGCGGATCCCACCACCGTGTCGATCCATTCGACCCAGCTCGACGACAAGGATGTCGCCGGCCCGGAGAACCCCTACGTCTTCGCTGTCGCGGTTGAAGACACGGCGGGAACCTGCACGGGCAAGGTCGCCTTCGGGTTTCCGACCGCCGACCAGACCTTCGTCGCTGACGGCTTGTCCGCGTGCAATGCCGGTGCCGTGGTGGACGAGTTCGCCGCCGAAACTGATCTCGTGCCGGGTTCGGATGAAGCCTGTTCGAAAGGGCGGGCGCAGAGGTGAGGGCAGTCGTGTGGCGGAGGACTTCGGTTCCCGAGCCCGCTTTTCGGTATCCTGTGCTGCGCCGCACGCCGGTGTGAAGCGGCCTTGCCCCCGTAGCTCAGTGGATAGAGCAACGGTTTCCTAAACCGCAGGTCGTAGGTTCGATTCCTACCGGGGGCGCCAAGAAAGACCAGGTAGATGGCCATCTGACGGTCGGCCGAAGAGGCCGACAGCCCGAGTTGTCCATCCACTTGTCCATCTTGTCCATCCGGCACCGGGTTATCGTGTCTGTCGGCGCTGTGGTTTGGCGCAGCGATCGAGTGCCCGCTTGGCGCTCCTCGAAGTCCCCTGGACTCAGGAGCGTTGTGACATGTCGGAACTCGAGATGCGTGGCTACGCCGTTCTGTTCGAACGAGCGGAGCGGAACCACGGTGGAACTGCAATCAGCGATTGGTCGGTTGTGCAACGACCCGTTGCACAACCGCGGCGACGCAACGTCCTGCCACACCCGGGCGGGGAGTAGGCCATGGCCGGTTCACTTCGCCAGCGAGGGAAGACCTCGTGGCAACTCCGCGTGCTCGCAGGCCGCGATGAGATCACAGGCAAGAAGTCCTACGTGTCCAAGACGTTCCGCGGTGGACGCCGCGAGGCCGAGCGCGAACTCGCTCGGTTGGTCGCTGAGGTCGAGGCAGGTTCGACGACCGCTGCTGCTGGAACAGTCGCGGAGTTGTGCAACAAGTGGTTCGAGTACGCGTGTCCGAACCTGTCGCCAGCTGTCTCGGCCGAGTACCGGCGCCTGCTCGATCGACGGATCCTGCCTCGCTGGGGCTCGACCCCGGTTCGCCGACTCCGTACATCGGAACTCGACGGCTGGTACTCGCAGCTCCGTCGATGTGGTTCGGCGACGGGCGGCCCGCTCTCGCCGAACAGCGTCGTCCGGGTCCACGCGATTCTCCGGCGTGCGTTGAACCAAGGCGTTCGCTGGGGATGGATCACAACGAACCCTGCAGTCGCTGCGACACCGCCACGCGTGCTTCGGCGCCAGCTGGATATCCCCTCGCCGGCCGACATCGCTCGCCTCATTACGGCGTCCGAGTTGGTGAACCCGTCGCTGCCGGCGTTCATCCGATTGGCTGCTGCGTCCGGCGCGCGACGCGGAGAGCTGTGCGCGCTCCGCTGGCGGCATATCGACCTCGACGGGCGATCGCTTCACATCGCTGGCGCGATCGTTCAGATCAACCAGACCGTCATTGAGAAGGACACCAAGACACACGCCGAGCGGCGCGTCGCACTCGACGACGGCACGGTCCGAGTGCTGGAGACGCTGCGCGACCGCATCGTTCTGGCGCTTGCCATCGCGGAGGAGGAGCTTCCTCCTGATGCCTTCGTCTTCTCGCATCGACCGGATGGCTTGGTCCCGTGGTATCCGAACTACGCGACGCTCTCGTTCGCTCGGCTTGCCGAGCGGGAAGGGATGGGTCACGTTCGGCTGCACGACCTCCGGCACTTCGCCGCAGTTACCCCGAGTCGTGCGCTGTGTACATGCTGGGCTTGAGGTGTTCGTCGGGATCGTGTGTTCAGCGTGCGGGGTCGTGCGCGGCCCGGCTGGTCGTCATCTGGCTGAGGATGGCGAACAGTTTTCGGGTCGGCCGCCGGCCCGTATGCCGAGACGACGATTCCGGTTTCATCGCAACATCGGCAACGCAGCCCGATGACGATCGAGGAGTCGTCTGGATTGCTCGCTCCCTCGAATCGGTACACGCGTTCCTTCGTGATCGCGCGTGCCGGGTGTTCGCACGTCCCACTGGCCGCGTCGCTGACGGTTTGACTTCCATCGGCAGACACCTCGACCGTGCCGACGTAGCCGTCGATCATCAGCAAGGCCACGGCACCCGCGGCTCCGCTTGGGTGGCGTCTCGCTGTGCTTTGCGTCGCTTCAGCTGTCATCGTCGCGACCTATATGCGTGCCGGGGACAGCAATGATGTTTGCCCGTTGATCAGAATCGCAGCATCACGCCGATACCGGTTGGTGACAGCTGCGGTGCTGACGCAATCCAGATCCCCGCGTCAGTTCCGGCCGCGGCTCGCACGACGATGTCGAGCAGCGGCGCAGCCACCGGGTTGGTGACGCCTCGACTAAGCAGACCTTCAGCGGTCGCGCTCGCCTGGGAAAGGTCGGGCCCGAACCAGGCTGTCTGTCCGCCCGCCTGTTCCGGATCGAGAATCACTGTGCTGGCGCGGCCGTTGCTCAGCGCCTCGAGCACTACCTCTGGTCCGAACTGGCTGTGAGCGTTTTGGCCCGCTTCCTGGTCGAAACTGGCGAGCAAGTCGGTGGTATCGCGATCTGCGAGATCCGAGATCAGTTGTTGGCTCCGAAGGAGCGCCTCATCGACGGAGCCGTAGTCGCCTTGTACCTCGGCGAGGATGCCCGCCATGGTCGTTGGCAGGTGGTCTCGCAGGAACGCAACGGAGCGCACGTCGCCGCTGATGATGATGAGCCGCGGATCTGTCGCATCCGCCATCTGGACGAGCTCATCGGCGACGAGGCGGGCGTTCTCCTCCCAACGATTTTCGGCACGTTGCTGGAAGCGTCGCTGCGACCATCCGCCGGGAGCGGAACGGGTGACGTGCAAGTCGTTGCCGGAGACGTCGATCTGCCGGTCAGGCCGGTCTGGGAGGACAGCCACGATCTCGGCGCCGACGCGGTCGATGGCGACGACGAGGTGCGGCAGCATGCGTTGTCGCGATGTGATCAACGGGATGAGGTGCGGCAACACTCCGACCACGGCGATGTCGTGGTCTGGTAGCTCGGGTAGGTGCGCGGTGTACAGCACCCCGGTCGAACTTGCGATCGCGACTATCGTTTCGCCGGCAGCATGAGCCTGCGTCAACAACGGTTCAATCGCCTCGAGCGCGGCCTCTGGAGCTCCGTCGTTGACGAGCGTCCGGCGGGCGTTCTTCCAGCGCAGCTGCACCTGGGCGGCGGCATCAGCCAACGCACCCCTTGTGTTCAGGTACACAGAGACAATGGGGCCTTCTACCTCGAACACGCTTTTCGGAACATCTAGAACGGGAGCCGGTTGGTTGGGAAGAGGCCTGCTCACGTGTTGTCGTCCGAACTCGCCTGGACCGATGGCTCGAGGATGCGGCGAACGTTGGCGTACACAGGTGTACAAAGTGTTTCGACGGATGAACTCACATGCATGATGTCACGCGGCTTTCGATGGTCAGCGATCCGCGGGGTCAGGACGGGTCAGGATCTCGAAGGAACGATGTGACCCGAACAGCCTCGCACGACAACGCTAGGGGCAACATCACTGATCCGAGTCATCTCGAGGTGGCTCGCCACTGACGACGAGCACTGGCCGGTACGTTTCGCGAACGATTCCAGCGGCCACGGACGGGTCAATCAGTCGACGAAACGCCGACTTGTCGTGGGATCCGACGACGATCACGTCAACGTCGTTGTCCTCGGCAGCAACGCAGACCAGGTGCACCGGGTCGCCTGTTGTGGTGAGCGCTTCGGCGTCGGGCAGGCCAGCTGCTTCGGCCCGGGCGACCAGATCGTTCTCTGCCGCCCCGTCATCATCGCGCCATGCGATATCCATGGGCAACGGTGCGATTATCCCGTACCCGCCTCCGCCTGCCCACATCTGCGGGAACCGCGTCACGCTGATCACCAAGAACTCCGTGTCAGCCCCCGAGAACAGCCGAACGGCCTCGCGTGCGGCCCGTGCTGAGACCGGTGATTCATCAAGCGCGATCAAGACTTTCACGCTGAATCACTCCTCGGCTGTGCCGATGGGACGACTCCAGACACGTCGACGTCGTCGAAACGGATGGACGGTTCTGGCTGGAAAGTGGTGGTCGTCATAGCGTTCCTTCAACGGGGCGCAACCAAGGACCGGAGCGGCGCAGACCGGGCGTTGGTTACGCCCGCTGTCAGCACCTTACACCTCCAACTTCCAGCGGATGTCAGATTCTCGGCCCGACCCGAAAGCCAGAGACCCGAAGACACAGACCCGGCATAGGGCAAAATCGGGCGCTGGTCGTCGATGCCAAGACTGCGATCTCGCCGAGGTTGACTCCTTCTCGGTGTGCCGGACCACTTGTATCGGCACGGTCGTTCGCGAGAGTATGCGTTCTTGCTCCTCATCCCGTCGACTCAGGTCTTCCGCAGCCTTTCATCACGCATCCGGTTCGTCGGCGTAGCCGTGCTGATGGCGTCGCTACTCATAGCGTGTTCGTCGAATGACGAACCCGACCGTGGGAGCACTGCTGACGCGTACGCGGTGGTGATTCGCTGGTTCGTCGAGCGTGCGGAGTCAGATGTAGATCGTCCTTTGGTGTTCGTCGAGACTCTCGGCGACGGGGTCGGTTTCGGGCTAGACACGCAGGCGGCGGTGGTCTCGTCGACGGCCGAGTTCGCCGAAGTGCGGTTCATCGACGATCGAGCCGAGGCTTTCGAGAACGACGAAGTGCGTGGCGGTGGCATCCTCATTGCGCTTGGACCAGCGGTGGAGTCGGGGCGCTCGGCAACGATTGAGTCCGCTCAGTTCACATCGGAGTCGGACAGCGTGGGGTGGACCTTCGACCTCGTCTCGCGCGGTGCGACGTGGAGTCTGACGGGTGAGCCAGTACGTGGGACTTGATTCAGACAAGCGTCGCCCGACTGTCCGATGGATGATGAGGGCCGACGATCGCTTCTGCAGCATCGAGCACCTCCAGGACCATTTGTTCATCCGGCTGTTCGTCTGACAAACGAACTGCACCCACGTGAGCCTGCAAGCCAGACCACCGGACCTGCGGCGAGCCCTTGTACACATCCGGTTCGCGCTCGAACAGCACGTCCACCGCCGTTGCCGCAAGCACGACCGCCATTCGGTATGCGCCGACCGTGGCGAGCCGCTGCGCCTCCACCAACAGCGCTTCTGGAAGAGATCTGTCTGAAGACGGCGCTCGGTCACCGAGCAGTGCGCGCGCGGCCTGCAGCCGCAGCGTGTGACGATGTCGATGTCCGAACGCAGCCGCCGCTCCGATGAGAACGACACTCGACGCCGCGAACCCGGCAGCTGGTGTCGGAGCAAATTGCACGGCGAGGATCGCCCCCATCAGGGACGCGATCTGGAACAGCAGTTCGCTGCGGGCGATCGCCCGGGCACGCGCCAATCTCGGCACAGTTGCGTTGAGAATGGTGATGGCACGGGTGCCGACTCCACGACCGACTCCGATCGAAAACGCAATCGCCAAGACACCGAGATTGCCGATCGTCACAGCCCCGATCGCACAGATGACGCCGGGAATCAGCAACGATGCGACGATCACCCAATCGGACTCGACGGAACGATGAATGCGTGGTGCGAACAGGTTGGCGAGCAGGCCGCCAGCGCCCGCGGCGAGCAATCCAGCGGCAAAGATCCATTGATCTCCGCCGCCCCGTTTGATCGCAAACGCGAGCAAGTAGGTGAGCGCACCGCCAGCAGCGCGGACGGCAGTGACCGCCAGAGTCGCAGTCCAGATCCTTGGGGGAATCGCTTCCCGCATTCGAGAGCCGGCTCGAGTTCGCACTGGCGGGATGGGGTTCGGCAATGTCCGAGACAGTGCCGCCGCCAGCAGGAACGACGGTGCAGCGATCAGCAGCATGACGGTCACATGACCGGTTGCGAGCAGGAGCCCTCCAACGATGGTTCCCACTCCACCGACGACCGTTCCAGTGCGGGCGATGTGCGCATCCGAGCGGAGAAAGGCTTGGGGGTCATCGGTCAACTGTGTGAGAAGGGCTGCCTTGCCCAGTGCGTAGACCTTGCGTGACACGAGCACGAGAAACGTCAACGGAAACAAAGCAACCGTCAGCAGCGAGCCGATCAAGGCCACCGATACCAACGCGCGAAGGATTTGTGACCCTGAAATCGCAAGGCTGTACCCGTAGCGGGTGCGGTCCAGGACGGTGCCGATCACCGGAGCCACGATGACCAGCGGCGCCGCCGCGAGCAACAGGTACAGCAGCACACGGCTTCGGGATGCGTCTACGGAGACTGACAAGAACAACGATCCGACAAGAGACATGTTCACCATCGCGTCGCCGAAATCGTCGACGGCGTGCGAGAGAACAAGCCGGCGAGCGAACCGAGGGCCCAATACGAACTCCGACACGCCGCGTCTGACCGATCGGAGCTGCTCCAGTCGTGGCGTCTGATCGGTCACGAGCGAAGGCTAGCGACAGCGCGCTCCGCGAGAGGTTGGCAGTCGACAACTGGGTCGAGCAAAGTCCACGGCGTCGATTCGAGCACGCCCGAATAGGCGTCACCCGGGAGTGTCGGCGCGTCGCAGCGTTGTCCGTCCTCCTCAAGGACACGCCAATCGCCCCTGTCGAGTGGACCTCGCACCTGCGGAAGGGCCCAGTCGTTGACATCATCGCTACGAATCTCAACAACCTGCGAAGATGACCGCTACCGGCCCCGTCCCGAAGGAGACACCATGAGAGACTCGAACAACGACGTCGACAAACGCCACCTCATCCGGCTCATCGCCATCGGCGTCCTCGTAGTCGTCCTGATCGCATTCGTGGTCGACAACACCCAATCAGTGCGGGTCGGCTTCCTGTTCTTCGAACGCAACCCACCGTTGATCTGGATCCTCGTCGTCACCGCCGCACTGGGAGCAGCGATCGACCGCCTGATTCGCTGGCGTAGGAATCGTTAGGAACCTCATCCTGGCCGAGCCCGTGGACGAGATCCGGCGGTGTCGGCAGCGGTGTTGTCGGCGCCTTCGCCAATACGCCTTCAGCTCCGCGGGTGGATTCCGGTGAGCGATGCGGTGATGTGGGCGGTGATCGGATCGAGGTTTGCCGCCCCGCTGCTGTTGTTCCGGTTCCCGCTCCCGGCAATTCTCGTGTGCCTGGTCATCGACGGTGTCGACCAGACCGTGCTCGAGCTGATGTTGGACGAGCCGATGGCGGGCTACCAGAGCTACGACAAGGCGCTCGATATCTTCTATCTGACGCTCGCGTATTTCTCGACGATGCGGAATTGGCGCTACGAGTACGCGTTCCGTTGGGCTCGCGCGTTGTTCTACTACCGCCTTATCGGTGTCTCGCTGTTCGAACTGCTCGATCACAGGTGGCTGCTGGTCGTCTTCGCGAACGTGTTCGAGTTCTGGTTCATAGCGTTCGAGGTTGTTCGGACGCGGTGGGATCCTCGTCGGATGTCCCGGCGCGCGGTTGTGTGGATCGTGGTGGCAATCTGGGTCGGGATCAAGCTGCCGCAAGAGTGGTGGGTCCACGGTGCGCAGCTCGATCTCACTGACGAGCTCGGCAAGCGGCCCGCACTCGGGTGGCTGATCGTCGGGATGGTCGTGCTGGCGGCAGCCGCGGTGTGGTTGCTGCGCACGCGACTTCCGGTTCGCGATTGGCCGACGACATTCGATGTCGATCGACTCCAGGCGCCGCCTACGAAAGCGGCGCGCCGTGGTGACGGCTTCATGTCGGCGGTGCTGGTCGAGAAGCTGGTCCTGCTGGTGTTGATCTGCGAGATCTTCGCCAACGTGCTGCCTGACGTCGAGGCCCGCAATCTCGGCTTGTTCGTCGGCGCGCTCGCTCTGGCAATGATCAACGCTGTCCTGAGCCAGGTAATGCGCCGGTTCGGTCACGTGTGGTCGTCGATCGCTCAGGAGTTCGTGGCAGTGCTGGCCGTGAACACTGCGTTCGCAGCAGCTGATGCGTTGATCGGGCGCCGCCGGATCGCCGATCTGCCAGCGTGGAGCACCATGTTCTATGTGGTGCTGTTGGCGTTGCTGATCTCGCTGTACGACCGATACCGATCGCGGCGATTCGTTGACCGGTCGACTGGTCCGCGTTGGCAACCTCGAGCGGCGGGACTGCGGCGGCTACGCGTGGAAGGTCCCCCCCGACTGGGGGGCGCGACTACCGCACCCTGACCGAATGGGCGGTTCGGGTGGGAGTGATCCTCTGGTTGAGTTCACTACTCGTTGCACATGTGCCGGGGGAGAACTGGGTGCCCACAACGACGAGCGTCATTCGACGGATCGCAACTCGGCTGGCTCATCGCGTTCAGTCGTTCAGACCGAGGCGTACGGCGTCGGTAGTCATCTCGTCGAGTACCGCTCGGCGTTTCGCCACGAGATCCTGCCGAAAGGCGAGTAGCTCGGTGAGTAGCACCCGGCGATGGGAGCCAACCTTGCGCGCCGGCAGCACGCCGTCGTCGATCAGCTTCACGACCGTCGGCCGCGAGACGTTCAAGACCTTGGCCGCCTGTTGTGTCGTGATTTCTCGTGGCGAGCGGATGACCGTTACCTCATCGCCCTCGGCTGCGGCTGTCAGCAGCTGGATCAGGCCGTCGACCGCGACTTTGGGGATCCGCACGGAAGTTCCGTCGGGCAGCGTGAACCGGGATGGCCGCCGGCGCAGGGCAACGAGGGCGTTGTTCGCCAGTGCACGATCATCGAGGACCTTCGACATGGGACAAGGATATCAATCTAAACGCAGCAAACGCAAGAGGTATCACCAGCTGCGAATAGAGTTGTCCATCCACTTGTCCATCTTTCGATTTTGCATCGGTTGGTGTAGCGGCGCGCCAATGGGATTTTGGGGGTGTGCAACGGCCCGCTGCACAACTCTGCCGGACAATTGGGGGCGTCGAAGGCGACTCCACGGTCTCGTCGCGCTCACTCTGCCCGGACCGTGCTTCCGTGCCTTCTACAGGTCGGGGCTGAGCATGTGCAGCGATGGCATCGACTTGGTCAGACTGGCGAGGGTTTCGGTGAACGAGCGAGCCGGGCTGCGGAACCGCTCACTCATCGCTTCGACGACGACGCGAACCTCATCCGGGGACTCCGCCACCAGACCGGCGGCGAGGTCGTTGGCCGTGATCGCTGCCTGGAGCGAGACTGGTTCGGAGCGGCGGGTAATCCAGAGGGTGATCTCTCGCCGGAGGCGTGAGTCGTTCGTGACGACGAAGTCGACGCGGTGGTGAACCGCCGCCTGCAGGACGTGGCGGTCCTTTAGGTTCACGATCGATTCGCTGTCAAGCGTTCGTCCGGTCATTTGATCGTGGCCGTCAGTTACTACCCGAACAGCCTGGAAGCGCCTCTCGATCCGTTCCCGGCTGAGGAAGGTCGGTCAGCGATGACGTTTCGTTGTGCCTCAGCGAGGATCTCCGCAGTGACCACAGGCCGCGCGAGTAGGCGTATCGAACTTGCGGTCAGGATGAAGTCGCACACTCGAATCGGATAGAGGACGTCGGCGTCGAGAAGCAGGAGCGCCCCGGTGAACTGCCCACTGATGCTCACAAGACAGCTGTTGGCGCTGTCGAAGCGTGTAGGTCACTCATCGAAGAATCCGAACTCCTCTGCGTCAGCGGCGAGTTCGTCCAGTGCCCGGCGGCGGCGGGCAAGGTCGATTCGTAGGTGATCAAGCACCGCCCGACGCGAGATTCTTCGATGACCGTGCTCGCCGCTCGTGCGCCGATACGGGATCGTTCCGACGTCGAGCAGTCGGATGAGGGTTGGTCGAGAGACCCCGAGCAGTTTGGCTGCTTCCTCAGTGGTGAGATCGTGGGGTTCCCCGGCGAGCATCTCGGCAACGGCCGTCTGAAACGCCTCCGACACCTCCGCACCGAGAGCCACTGCGCGGCCGTCTCGATCGACCAGCTGGGCGTCACTGTCGAGAAGCCCGAGCAGTTGTTCCAGCTGTTCGGCGGTCGCCATAAACCAAGGGTACGAGGAAATCGAACAAATCGCAAGGCCAATCGATCTGAGGGCGGCCAACGACAGTGGCACGATCGCTCACCCTCGGTGGGCCGTTGTCCGCGAACTTGGTGCGTCACATCCATTCGGTTTTGCGCCTCATCTGGCCAACAGCCCCGACATGCGTCGTTGGGCCGAGTTCCTGGCCGAGCCGTCGTGAAGTCGCCAGCTCATGTGTTCAGCTCGATCTGGAACGTAACACTCCTCTGATCTGGAAAGATCAGGGCCTCGGATCTGGAACGTAAGTGGCCTCTGTCGGCGGGATGCTGACTCCGCAGATCGACCGTCGGATCCTGGCGATCGTCGAGGATCTGCTAGCTCCTCACCGGCTCTGCGTCGCTCTGGGCGATGCCGCGCGGCACCCAGGCGCTCACCGGACGCGTCCAACTGCTCGAAGTCTTGCCGTTCTCCCAAGTTGAGCTTGATGGCGTCCACGAGGACTTCCTCGACCACGCGTTCGCCGATCCTGCTGCTCTTGTCGTCGCGGGGCGTCCCGTCACCGACCGCGAGGAGTACGAGCAGCGAGTTTGTCGTGGTGGGATGCCGCTCGCCGTCCACGCCACCGATCGTCAGCGTGCGAACTTCTACCGCTCCTACCTCGGTGCGTCGCTCACGCGCGACGTCCTTGACCTGTCGCGCGTGCGGCAGATCAACGTGCTGCCCACGTTCGCAGCGCCGCACTACACGGTCCTGATCCCTAGCCTCGACGCCGTGGACGCGATGGCGGCCGCGTTCGGCAAGCTGGTTCGCAACCCCTACTCTGGCGTATGAGAGGAGGCGACATGACGCGCGTCGACATTCCGGCGGACCTGAACAGCGAGGACGAGACCGGTCTGGTGTGGACGTTTCTCGATGAAGCTGACGACCCTTCGATCATCAAGCCCTGCGAGGTCGTGGTTGCCGGCTCTCCCCTCACGCCGGCCGTGTGCGAGGTGGTGGACCTGGTCGACAAGCCAGCCGGCACGATCGTCCACCTGCGTGTCCTGCCAGGGACCATCGAGCAGTACCGCCGCCTGCTCTCTCGCGTCGGCGGGTAAGCCGCCCCCGTCGGCCATCGGCGCGTGCCGATCCGGCACTGTCTAATCGTCGCCGTCCCACTCCATGACGGCGGGCTCACCGCCGGTTTGCTCGATCGGCTGATCGGCGAAGAGGTCCACCGGTTCGCTGTGGGTCTCCAGCAACTCCGGGGCCTCGACCAGCATCGCGGGTGGGTCGGTGTCCGCGGTGAGCGGCTGGACGCTCCCGAAGGTGTCCTCCTCGCCGCCAAACGTCGAGAAGCCCGACCGCGGCGTCAGGCGCTGGATCTCGAGATCCTCCAGGTCTTCGTCCTCGCCACCGGCGATCGGGTTGCCCGCCCCAGGGGGCGCCGTGAGGTCGTCGGCGGTGTTCGGCTCGCCCCCGCCGAGGATCGGGTCGTTCGGCCCGACGACGTCAGGGCCGAGGGCGCCGAGGCGGACCCCGAGGTCGCCACCGGAGGTCACCCCTGCCTCCTCGGCGCTGTCGATCACGAGTGGGTTGACCGGTACGTTCAGCCCACCCACCGGTCCGGCACCAGCGAGGTCGTCGCTGGTGATCGGCTCGGCGTCGTCGACGACGCCCGGATTGGTGGTCGTCGGATCGAGCCCGTGGCGATGATCTGGGCGACCACCTGGGAGGGTGCGACCAGGATCGGATCGGCATCAGGGTTGCCGTACTCGGTGCCCTCCTCCCCGGGGTTTGTGATCCAGCCGCCCACGTTCCCGCCCCACTCGACTATGTCCTCGACAACTTCTACGGCGTCATTCCAGACCTCAATCGCCTTGTCGGCGATCAAACCTGGGAGGTTGGTCACCGTGGTCCATACGGCGTCCAGGTCCTCGCCTGCTTTCTTCGCCTCGTTGTCCAACCACTCGGAGATCTCGCCGGTGGTGATGCCTTTGTTCGACATGCCGGGGAGCGGGGCGAGCGAGCCCGGCCCGATATCGCCGGTCGTGGTCGGTGTGATCGTGCCTGTCGCTCCTCCGACGTTGACGACGTCGGTGATCGCCGCCAGACCCCCATCGTCGGCGCCACTGACGCCAAAGTGATCGGGCTCGGTGTCGATCGTGATCGAACCGATCGTCATCCCGGCTAGGCCGCCTGCGATCATCGACCCATCGGGCAGGGTGGCGGCGATCGCCACCTCGGGTTCGATGCCCGGCAGTGCAGCCGGCTCGCCGAAGGCCGGCTCGTCCAGCACCACTGCGCGGAGCACGGGCGCCGTGACCGAATTCGGGCCGGCGCTGACCGTCGTGAGGTCGGCCTCGACTCCTGGGGTTCGGGCGGCAACGTCGAGTACGACGGGCTCGGCGTCGGTGTCCGGCGTCGTCGTCGGCTCCGCGGCGGGCCGCTTCCTCCCCCGGCCGCGGCTACCCAAGGCTCTGCTTGTGTCGTTCGTTGCGCTCATTTCTCGACCTCCCATGACTCGGGTGGGGGTCTTCAATCTGATCGGCGTCCAGGAACAGAGGAAGTTCGACGGACTCGTCACCGACGAGGTGCTCCTCGCCGAACGGGTCGACGGCCTCCGGGGTTCCAGGTGTCTGCCACCCCCCACTTCCTAAGTGGTGACAAAACGACAGGTGCGAACCGCACCGCCCCGGGAGGATTCCCGGTTTCACGGCTCAATAGGTACCCCGCGATCAGACTGTGGCTCTGAAGTCGGCGAAGGCCGGTGTCGCTGTCGCTGACGCTTGATAACTGCGCGATTCTGCCGGTCGAAAGGTGAGCTCTCGATGATTGGACTGTGATCACTTTGGATGATTGGGCGTTGATTCGGAGGCTGGCGGCGGAGGGGGTCCCCAAGACGAAGCGCAGACGGCGCGTTGTTGCATCAACCGGGGGAGGAACAGAGCGCGCAATCGTAGGGTTTCGTCTAGGTTGTTCGGTCGCCGAACAAACGGTAGCGTGGTGAAGGTGGAAAACAAGATGGATCGTTCGAAGACGCTGCGCGGAGGGGCGATCGGTGTTGCCTGGTTGACAGTTCCCGCTGGCCGGTTATCGCGGTCGGTCGCTGCTGGGATCTACGCATGAGCAGGTCGCGACGCCCAGCCCATGCGGTCGACGATGAGGCGCGGTTCGAGGCGAACCTGGTCGAGTTTGTCCGCAGCTTCGGCCTGCTCCAACCGGATCGAACCCCGTGCGGGCTGCCCCTGCACATCTCGCAGGCGCATGCGCTGACACTCATCGCCGGCAACCCGGTGATCAGCCAACGCGACCTCACCGTCTCGTTGGGTCTGGCCCGCGCAACGGTCAGCGAACTGGTCGCCGAGTTGTGCGACCGGGGCTGGATCACCCGTGAACGGGCCACGACGGACCGGCGCGTGCAGCGACTCGAGCTCACCGATGCTGGTCGCACCGTGGCCGCCCAGATCGCCGAAACGCGCAGCGCGTTGATATTCAGGGTCTTCGATGCGCTCGAACCTGACGAGCGTGCGGCGATCACCGACACCCTCGGTCGCCTGTCGGCCAGCGCCCGCGTCGCAATTGCCCGGGCCGCCTCGACCACCGACGCCCACCCCATCACCACCGAGTCCGAACGGAACGAAGCAATATGAACGACAACCTGGCCATCTCCGCGCGGGGACTGACGAAGACGTTCGGCGACCAGCACGCGGTGGAGAACTTGTCGTTCGACCTCGCCCGCGGCATGGTCACCGGGTTCGTCGGCCCCAACGGCGCCGGGAAGAGCACCACGATCCGGATGTTGCTCGGTCTGATCCGCCCCACCGCCGGAACCGCCGAGGTGCTCGGCTACACGATCGACGAACCGCGCGGGTACCTCAGTCGCGTCGGTGCGCTCGTGGAAGCCCCGGCGTTCTACCCGCACTTGTCCGCGTACCGGAACTTGCTCGTGCTCACCCGCCTCGCCAAATTGCCCACGACCCGCATCGACGAAGTTCTTGCCATCGCCGGACTCGCAGACCGGGCCAAGGACAGCTACAAGGACTACTCCCTCGGCATGAAGCAACGGCTCGGCATCGCCGCCGCGCTGCTCCACGACCCCGAGTTGCTGATTCTGGACGAACCGACCAACGGTCTCGACCCTGCCGGAATCGTCGAGATCCGCACCCTGCTTCGCGACCTCAGCGAAAGCGGCACCTCGGTGTTGGTGTCGAGTCACAACCTGTCCGAGATCCAAGCGGTTTGCCATCGGATCGTGCTCATCCAGCACGGTCGACTGTTGTGGTCCGGTGAGATCGATGAGCTGCTTACCAGCCACGGCGCCACCTTGACCGCCGCACCCGAACACACCGGCGACATCCCCGCACTCGCCGCTCTCGTCTCCGCCGCTGGCTATAGCTCCTCGGCCAGAGACGACCACCTCGAGATCCGCGCGCCCGGTTCTTGGGCAGCTGAACTCAACCGGCGTGCAATGACAGCCGGGATCACGTTGCGCGAGCTCTCCATGCGCGACGCCAGCCTCGAGCAAACCTTCCTCGACCTCACCACCAATGGAGCCCCCGCATGATCGCCGCCTTCCAATCCGAATGGGTCAAACTCACCCGCCGCAACTTCGCCGCCGGCTCCCTCGCTGCGCTCGTCGGGTTCAGTGTTGCAATCACCTCGGTCGGCATCCTGCGGGCCAATGACGCCGGCACTCGCGAGGGTCCGATGGGCCGACTCACCCTCACCGATCTCGTCGCGCCAGGCGGCTGGGCTGCCGGTCTCGGTGCCGCGTCCACCTTCCTCGGACTCGTCAGCCTCGCCATCCTCGCGTCCAACGTTGCCGGTGAGTTCACCACCGGCACCATCCGATCGGTACTCACCGTTGAACCACGTCGCCTGACCGTGCTCGCCGGAAAGACCGCCGCACTGGTCACGTTCATCGCCGCCGGCCTCGCCTTGGCTGCCGCGATCGTCGCCGCTGTCGCGTTCCCGCTCGCCTCCCGTCAGGGAATCGACACCTCGGCCTGGACCACCAGCAGCGCGCTCACCGAAGGGCTCTCGACCTACCTCAACGTGCTGCTGTCCTGCATCGCGTGGGGCGTCTTCGGAGCAACGTTGGCCATGCTGACCAAATCATCGGCGATCGCCATCGCCGCCGGCGTCGGCTACTTCCTCCTCGCCGAGCAGCTCCTGCTCAACTCACTGTGGCCCTCCACCGAGGAATGGCTCCCCGCCAGCGCCATGTCCGCGCTCGCCGAAGGCGGCAACACGTCCATCGCCTTCGGAACAGCCCTCGGCCTCGTCGCCGCCTACACCTTCGGTGCCTACGCCGTCGCTGCAGCCGTCTTCGCCCGACGCGACATCACCGCCTGATTATCGGCCGCGAGTCCGCTCATCGGGTGGCGGAAGTGGCGAGCAGGGTGAGGAGAGCGTCGCGATGAATGGAGTTGTCGCCACCACCGCCGCTGAGTATCACGGCGATCGACCCGTCGGACAAACAACGCGCGCCTGAGCCCCCACTTGACCCACCAGCCGGGACTCCCGGCGATCTCTACGGTCTCCAGGCCGGCACCAAGCATTTCGCAGGTTGTCGGGCTTCCTTCGTAGATCGCCAAGAGGACCTGAGGTGGACCGTCACTCTCGAAGAGGCATTGTCCGTCCGTGATCTCAGTGCCGTCCTCGAAGGTGACTCCGAACGCAGCCGAGAGCTCGGCTGGCGTCACTCGATCGCACGCCTCCGTCGGCCCGACACCGATCCCGATCGGCGCAGCCGTCGGCTCACCGTCTTCAGTGGTCGTCTCGACGTCGTCGGCGATGGCTTTCGCCGTCGTTGCCGCCTTCGGGGATTAGTCGCCTCCGCCACCACATGTACTTGCGATGAGCGTCAGTGCGACTGCGACCACCACCCCGGCTCAGTTCCGGCGCCGCATATCGACCCCAAGAATCACAGCTAGGCCGCAGCGAACGCGTTCCACATGAAGACGAACGCGAAGAACGCGAGGCCGAGGCCCATGAGGTTCCCCTTGCCCGGACTGATCGACAACCCGGCGGCCACGAAAAGCACTACTGCAATGAGGAACAAGATCCCCTGAACCGACGCACTCATGGCGCTGATTGCAAACACGACTGTCTCCTTGGTGTATGAAGTGAATTCGTTGGTGTGTGAAGAGAACTCGACGTTGAACGGCGAGGATGACTAACGGCGCTCAGCCACGGCCCCGACGGCTAAAGCCGTAGCCGCCGCCCGTCAGAAGCAGCACTACTAGAACGACTATCAAGATGGTCCCCATGATCTCTCCCTTCCTTGTCATCGTGGCTCTACCCCATGTTGCAGGGTCTCAAACCTGGCGGTCGTGGATCAGCCGGTGCGCGGTGCATCGGTTGCCGCGAAGATGGCGAGCCACGTGCGGGATGCCTCTGTACGGCCGAACTTCGTGACCAGATCAGCCCAGATGCGTGACCGGTCGGCCTCGTCCGCAGCTCGCACCACCGTTGCGTCGAGGTCATCTATCCGCTTTACCGTCATCACATGCTCGCTTCGTCGAGTGGGTCGGGAGTCTTGCTGGTGATGGCAACTTCGGAGTCGGCCAGTCGTTCGGCAGGCGACATCTCATCCACGACCGGGGTCGGGTCACCGGGCATGACGTCCGTTTCGGAGACGTGCCATGCGGGGCTGTCGCCGGCGGTCTCCACGTTGAAGCCGTGTTCGAACACGAGGGTGCCGCCGAAGGTCGCTCCCACGGCGACCAACGCGGCGACGATGATCGAGATGACGAGGATCAGCACGGTCGGGTGGTCGCGGGTGTGATAGTCGGTCAGACGCAACGCGATGTCGAGTCCGGCCAGCGCCGTCACGATCATCATCGCCAACGCGTGAGTATTTGCAGTCCGACGAGCTTGTGTGCCCTTCTCGGTCGAGCGCAGCCAGTCCCAGAAACCAGTCAGGGCAGCGGGCACCGACACGACAGCACCGCCGATGAAGACGAACGTGCCCGCGCGGAAGAAGTCGCGACTCCAGGTCTGGTTCCGACCAACGATTGAAATCACGTCGAAGGTCGCCCCGAGGATGTATGCCGCGACGGGCAGGTCGGTGAGCGGTGGGTGCGTCGGCTTGCCCGACCATCCGCGCAGACCCTTGAACGTCCTGCCACGCATCGTCAGCGTCGGTCGTATGGAGAACTTGCGCATCGTCCTTTGTCCGATCTCGAGGGGCGCTCCAGGATGTCAGAGGGAGCGCGATGGGGTCCAGGGATCGCCTATACCCGAAGTCGCTGACCGCAATACGCAAAGCCCTGACTGGTTAGGTTCGAATCTCCAATGCCCACGCCGGGTCGTTCTCGGCGACTAGGTCGAGCCGGTCGTGTTTAGACCATCGACCCAGAGGGTAGATCGAGACCCGTGATGCCAGCATGAGAAACCTTTGCGAAGGCGTCGCAGTACGGTGATCAGCCGTCTCGACGCGCTGTACCGTCGCACGGGAGCGAACCTGCCCAACGGCGATCCGCTCCCTTCGCACGGCGCGCAGATGGAGGGCTACTTTTGGCGGGTCACCGACGTTGCCTCGTCACGCGTGGTTGTGGTGCTCTGCGGTGTCAACCGTCACCCCGATGGCGAATGGGCAACGGTCGCAATCGCGGCTGAACCTGGTGGCTTCGTCCGCTCGGCCGTGCTCCCGCAAGCCAGTTCGCGACGAGATGCGTTCTTAGTGACCGCTGACGACGGCGCCTTTCGGGCGACGGCAACCGACGTGCACCTAGATCTCGGCGAGGACGCCGTGGTCGACCTGTCGATCGATCGCATTGTCGGCTGGCCTCACGCGTTGGGAGGTGGAGGCGTCTTCTCGGCGGTCCCATTTCTCGGCCAGTACTGGCATCCGCACGTTCTCGGTGGTGCCGTGTCCGGTCAGGCTTCGATCGGCAACCAACAGTGGGCCTTCGACGGAGCCGAGATCTATGCCGAGAAGAACTGGGGCGCCGGCTTCCCGGAACGGTGGTGGTGGGGCCAGGCGCAAGGGTTCGAACGCCCTGACGTGTGCGTGGCTTTCGGTGGCGGGCGGCTGACCGCGGGCCGACTTGCGATGACAGTCGGAGGTGCGGTCATCCGTGTTGGCGACGATGTTGTCCGCTTTGCGCCGCCGTGGTCGACCGTGCGCAGTTCGAGCGACGGAACCCGGTGGGAAGTGATTGCGCGCGGCCATCGATGCAACCTTCGACTGGTCGGGGTCGGCCTCGGCGACCCCCACGTACTCCCAGTTCCACTCCCGGCGGAACGTCGTAACGTCGACACCGACTTCGAGTACCTCGCCGCTCACATGACCGTTGAACTGACCGGTGTTGTCCACTACTCGGGGGAGACCAACCTCGCTGGCCTCGAGATCGGCCATCGCCCAACGGGATGACCAGTGCCACTGCCGGGCGACCTGCCCTGGCTTCCGTGGAGGCTCTTGTGTGCCCCGGGTTTCGCGCAGCCAGCTTGCTTGGTCACTGGTCGAGGCTGATCAGCTGATCAGTGATGAGTTGGGCGCCGACGGTCTTTCGGACCTGTGAGGACATGGCGCACAGGTCTGGCGTCTGCGACGAACGCGCTCTCGGTGATCTCGAGTGTCAGAAGGGCCGGGGATCATCCCATGCGTGGCGTGGCACCATCTCGAAGTGTCGGCCTCCTGCAGCAAGCGCTCGGCGAAGTGCCCGACTCGACAAACACGATCCCGATGCTCGCGCTGACCTGGACTGGCGCCGTCGACAGAGTGAAGGGTTCAGCGATAGTCGTCCCGATGCGTTGAGCGATGGCATCGATGTTGCTAGGCGTGCGGGCTCATCGTGTGGCGTACTGCGACACGGTGCTGTCGGCGCGTCAATTACACGTGACGCATGTCCACCACTCACACACGTGGCGTCTCACCGAGGACGACGCACACCGAGTGCGTGGTGCCGTCGGCGACGAGCGGGATCGGAGCGCCTGCCGTGAGTGGCTGCCCGTCGAGTTCCGCTGATGCCACACCGCGGCTGACTCTGTGGGGGTTCTCGACCGCGATCTGGTAGCGGGCGTCGTGGTAGCGGAACTCGATCTCGAATCGGGGCCACGCACGGGGGATGCACGGGTCGAGCAGAAGGGTCGAGCCTCGGAGCCGGAACCCGAGGATCGATTCGACGCCGGCCTGGTACATCCAGCCCGCCGACCCGGTGTACCACGTCCACCCGCCGCGTCCGGCGTGTGGCGGTTCGCCGTAGACATCGGCGGCCATCACGTACGGCTCGACCTTGTAGCGCAGCACGCCGGATCGGGTACTGGCATGGTTGATCGGGTTGAGCAGTGAGAACAGCTCACCGGCCTCGGTCGCCGTCGCCGAGGGCAGCGAAGGCGAGCACCGTCCACAGTGCGCCGTGTGTGTACTGGCCTCCGTTCTCGCGAATGCCGGGGAGGTAGCCCTTCACGTACCCGGGGTCGACGGCTGACTGGTCGAACGGGGGCGTGAAGAGCAGGATCAGCCCGTCTCCACGGCGGATGAGGTACTGGTCCACCGCCGCCATTGCCTGCTCGGAGCGGGCCCGATCGGCCGCTCCGGACAGCACGCTCCACGACTGGGCGATCGAGTCGATCCGGCACTCCGCGTTCGCTGCCGAGCCGAGCGGAGTGCCGTCGTCGAAGAAGGCACGTCGGTACCAGTCGCCGTCCCAGCCGTCGCGCTCGAGCGCCTCGCGAAGCGCCGTCCATGTGCGTGGTCCACGACATCGCGTGGGCGTGGTCGCCACGAGCCTCGGCCACCGGCACGAACGCCGCCAGCGTGGCGTAGAGGAACCAACCCAGCCACACGCTCTCGCCGCGACCGCTCGTGACCGACCCGGTTCATGCCGTCGTTCCAGTCGCCCGACCCCATCAGTGGCAACCCGTGCGAACCGATCGCCAACGCTGCGGTCGAGCGCGGCGGCGCAGTGTCCGTAGAGCGAGCCCGATTGGTTGGACCGCTGCGGGTTGGAAGTAGGCGTCCATCTGGTCGGGGAACAGCTGTATCCCGTCGAGGTAGGGGACGACCTCGTCGAGCACGGCCGTGTCGCCGGTGACGGCGAGATAACGATCGACCACGTACGGCAACCAGACGCGGTCGTCAGAGATCCTGGTCCGCACACCGCGGCCCGACGGTGGGTGCCACCAGTGCTGTACGTCACCCTCCACGAACTGGCGTGCGGCTGCTCGCAGGATCTGCTCGCGGGCGAGGTCGTCGCTCGGCGGTCATCAGCGCGAGCACGTCCTGCAGCTGGTCGCGGAAGCCGTATGCGCCACCGGCTTGGTAGAACGCCGACCGCGCCCACATGCGGCAGGCGATCGTCTGGTAGGTGAGCCAGCCGTTGAGCAGGATGTCCATCGAGCGGTCGGGCGTGTGCACCTGGATCACACGCTGGGTATCGTCCCAGAACGTCGTCAGCTCGCGGAGGGTCGCCTCGTGGTCGGTCCGTCGCATTCGTCGGATGAGTTCGACGGCTGCTGCCGCGTCGGGCGCCTCGCCCAGCAGGACGACGACCTGGGTCCGTGCGCCGTCCGCCAGTTCGACGCTCGTCTGCAGCACGGCGCACGGGTCGAGCCCGGCGCCGGCGGCGCTGCGGAGACGATGCCCCCGGTCGAGACCTGCAGGCCTATCGGCCGCGCCGTTGCGGCCGAGGAACTCGGTGCGGTCAGCGGTCCATCCGGTCTGTTGGCCACCGACATCGAGGAAGGCGATGCGACCACCGAAGTCGATGTTCCATGGGTTCCGGGCGAGCACAGCGCCTGTCTCCGTCTCGTGGAATGTCACGATGCGCGGGCCGTTGGCCCCACGGGAGGTCCCCAAGGTCCATTCGGCAAACGCCGTCACCGAGAGCCGCCGTGCACGGCCCGAGCGGTTCTCCAGGGTGAGCACGGAGATCTTGACCGGATCGGTGAGCGGGACGAACTGGGTCAGGTCGAGCCGGATGCCGTTGTGCACGTGCTCGAACCGGCTGTAGCCGGCGCCGTGACGCGCGACGTACGTGGAGTTCTCGCAGCGGATCGGAAGGGCGGTCGGACCCCACAGCTCGCCGGTGTCGTCGTCGCGGACGTAGATCGCCTCGCCACACGGATCGCTCACCGGATCGTTCGACCATGGAGTGAGCTGGTTCTCCCGGCTGTTGCCCGACCATGTGTAACCCGAACCCGATTCGGACACCTGGAACCCGAAGGACGGATTGGCGATCACGTTCAGCCACGGAGCCGGCGTCGACTGCCCGGGCCCGAGCAGGGTGACGTACTCCCGGCCATCGTTCGCGAATCCACCGAGCCCGTTGAAGAACTCCAGCTCCGGCGGCAACATCGTCGGCTCGCCGTTGGAGCGTCGCGATCGGACCGTGGCGGCGGGTCGATTGGTCCGTTCCGGGCAGCTCGAGCCGGATCACCTGGTCGGCGAGGGTGCCGCGCCGGCTCAACAGCACCGCCCGCGCAGCGCTCTGCAGAAGCGTGCGATCGATCGGTCGACAGTTGGTCTCCACGGACGATGTGCACCCGCCCGTGACCCGACCCGCTGTCGGGGCCGAGGAGCGAATGGCTCGTCCGCACGAGCGCCTCGATCGCCGTCCTGGAGGTATTGGGCATAGGTCGCGCCGTGCTCGTTGAGGATCACCAGGTCGACGTCGAGGAGCTTCAACCGCCAGTACTCGTGAGCACGGAGCAGCTGCCGGACGAGATCGAGGTCCTCGGCCTCGTCGATGCGCACCAGGACGATCGGAAGGTCGCCGGAGATGCCGTGAGCCCACAGGCCTGGTGCGCCTCGCTCGTTGCATCGGCCAGCAGCTCGTTCTGCGGGCGCAGCGACGGGTCGGAGTAGAGAACGCGGTTGCCGAGTCGCTGGAACAGGTGGGCCTCGTCGGGCTCGATGCCGAGGTGGTGCAGCTGCACCTGGGCCTGCGTCCACGCGAGGATCGCGGCACGCTCGAAGGTGGCCGACTCGCGGTACTTGTCGGCGAGGTCGAGCACCTCGTCACGCGACTCGGCGACGACCGTGGAGAAGATGGTGTGCGACCGTCGCACCCGGCGCCAGCGTCACCCGACAACGGAGGCTGAAGATCGGATCGAGCACCGAGCCGACCGTGTTCGACAACGGATGCCCGTCGATCGACCGAGACCGGTGATCGCGGTGTTCGACCACGACCGAGGAACCGGGCCCGATCGGTCTCGTACTGGATGACCCCGCCGGCCTGGTCCTCGACGGCCGCGACGTGCGCTGCCCAGATCGGCTGCCTCGTCGTTCGAGCGGGCTCGACGTGTCGCGAGGAGCGCACCGATGTCCGGCGATGAACTCGGTCTGCACGAACAGGTTCTGAAAGGCAGGGTGGGCGACGTCGGCGGCCTGCGTGCGCCAGGACGATCTCGGCGTACGAGGTCAGCTCGATCTGACGTTCGCGGGCGCCGAGGTTCGTCAAGTGACACCGACGGATCTCCGCGTCGTGCTCGGCCGAAACGACGACGGTCAGACTGGTCACGATCGAACCGTCGCGCCGGGAGAACTCGGCGCGGTCCTCGGAATACGTGACCTCGTAGGTGTCGGCCTCGACGCCGCTGGGTTGATGTCCAGCCGACCACACCGCGCCGCTGTCGCACGTCGCGGAGGTACAGGAAGCTGCCCCACGAATCGCAGGTCGACGTCTTCGCGCCAGCGTGTGACGGCGAGGTCGCGCCAGCGGCTGTACCCGGAGCCAGCGGTGGTCATCATGACCGCGTACCTTCCGTTCGACAGCACGTGCGTCCGCGGGATCGCGTCGTGGGGCGACGTGAACCGGCGCAGGATCGGCGGCACGAGGTCGCGCACGTCAGCGGCGCTCTTCACCTCCTCGGCTCGCGGCCGGGCGACGAGCACGTCCCGCGGCATCCGCTCCTGGAGCAGCAGTTCGGTCGCCTCGACGATCGGGTCGGCATGGAAGCGGTCCACCATCGTCCGCCCGTTGAGGACGTTGCCGATCGCCACGAGGGTCATGCCCTGGTGGTGAGCCATGTAGCTGTTCACGATGGCGACCGGTCGCACCTTCGGGGAGGCGCCGTTCGGTGTAGTCGAGTGCCTCTCGGAAGCCGTAGCGACCCGCTGCCTCCGGCGGCCCGAAGTCGAGCGAAGTTCTTGACCGCGGCCTGAGGTTCGATCATCGCCGCCAGCGCGGTTGCGTAGGGCGCCACCACGATGTCCTCGCTCAGGCCGCGCTTGAGCCCGAGGCCCGGGCACGCCGAAGCCCGAGTACTGGTAGTTCTGCTGCGAGATCGCGTGCGTTGAACCCGGACTCGGAGATGCCCCACGGAACGCCCAGCTCGGTGGCATAGCGAATCTGGCGAGCGACGACCAGCCGGTTCGTGTTGTCGAGCAGGCTGCGTGCCGGCGAGCGCATCACGAGGTCGGGCATCAGGTACTCGAACATCGACCCAGACCACGAGATCAGCGCGGAGCCCGCGACCGACGGGGTCAGCGAACGGCCGAGCCGGAACCAGTGGTCGGGCTCGACGTCACCCTTGGCGATCGCCAGGAAGCTGGTGAGGCGCGCCTCGGAGGCGAGCAGGTCGTAGTAGCTCGGATCCAACGAGCCGTCGCGAACCCGGAAGCCGATCGAGAACAGCTTCCGCGTCGGGTCGAACAAGAAGCTCGAAGTCCATCTCGCGGAACAGCTCCTGGGCCCGGATCGCGATGGTGGTCAGGCGTCGGACGAGTGCTGCTGCGTCCGGCGAGCCCTCGCGCACGGTGCCGTCCGCAGCGACCACGGTTCGGCGAGTTCGGCGATCGATCGGAAGGCGTCCGACGTGTCGCCCGTCGCTAGCAACGCCAGGTCGTGCCGGTGGCTGCCGATCGCGTGCGATGCGGCCGCGGACCACACGATCAGCTCGTTGTCCACCCCGTCGCCGCGCTCTGCCGTGAGGGCGGCGGTGACGTCGGACAACGTGCGGGCTGGGGCGTCGAGTTCGCGAGACTGCGCCACCAGTCCTGCGGACCGCTGTGGTCACACGGCGCCGGTCACGATGAGCGGTGCCCAGGGCTTCGTCGACGTGCCGTCTGGTGAGCGTCTGGCTCCTACCGCTGCCGAGCGCCCGTGCGGCCTGCCGGGCGAGCGTGACCCCGTCGTCGATCCCTGCGATCGCCTCGGCGATCGGGAGCGGTTCGTCGATCATCCGTCGGCAGGCGCTGGACAGCGTCAGCAGGTGGCCGGCGAGATTGCCGCTGTCGACGGACGAGACGTACCTCGGCTCGAGGGTCGCAGATCGCGGGTGTCGTACCAGTTGAACAGATGACCGCGGAAGCGATCGAGGCGATCGATCGTCTCCATGGTCGCCTCCAGCCGGTCGACCATTTCGAGTGTCCCGATCCACCCGAAGTCACGAGCCGTGACGGTCGCGAGCAGGTACATCCCGATGTTGGTCGGTGACGTGCGATGGGCGACCGATCGGAATCGGGTCGTCCTGGTAGTTGTCGGGCGGCAGACGTTGATCCTCGGCCCCACGAACGTCTCGAAGAACAGCCACGTACGTCGTGCGGTGAGACGCAGCGTCTCGGTCTCGGCGGGGACAGCTCCTCGGTTGGCGGTCTCGGCGGGTGGGAGGCTCATCCCAGCGCGATCAGCGGTGACAGCGACCAGACCGCGCACGAACGGGCATGACCGACCGAGGCATTGCCCGGTTCGACGACCATCGCCACGACGCCGATGCCGATCGGCGAGCACGACGCTGCCGAACATGTGGCGGTAGATGCCGACCGACGCCGGTTGGTGGTCGGCCGTGACGCGTGCCGCGGTCGTCCACTCGAGCAGGTGTCGACGGGTCACGTCAGGCGGAACATTCGTCCGGATCGGCGTCGACCATGAGCCACGCCTGATGGGCGAGGAACACGATGCCGAACAGCACGTGCGCCGATCGCATCCACGATGTCCGACGCCGACGGCCAGCGCAATGGCTGCGCTTCGAGATGCCCGGTCGCCGGGGACGTAGCCCGGTCGACCGCCGGAATGGCGCCAGGGAGGACCAGCACCGACAGCAGAGAACGATCGTCCAGAGCACAGCGGTCACCGGCGAGGTGGTCCACGCAGCGACGAAGGTCGCCAGCGCTGATGGCGCGGAGAGCGTGCGCCGGAGGTTGTCGAACATCTTCCAGCGCGCGACGGCGGGGATCAGGCGTCGCGCCGTCGTGCGCCCTGTCGCATCACGGGCGCGGCCGACGAGCCATGGCAGCAGCTGCCAGTCGCCTCGGGCCCACCGATGCAGCCGACTGGTCGGCGACGAGGTAGTCGGCGGGGAACTCGTCGAAGAGTTCGATGTCGGTCGCGAGTCCCGCTCGGGCGAAGACTCCCTCGAACAGGTCGTGGCTGAGCAGGGCGTTCTCGGGTACCCGATCGGCGAGTGCGGCTCGGAAGGCATCGACGTCGTAGATGCCCTTGCCGGTGTAGCTGCCCTCCTGGAACAGGTCCTGATAGACGTCGGACACGGCCGAGGCGTAGGGGTCGACACCGGCGGGTCCCGAGAAGATCCGCTGGTAGAGGGAACCGCTGTGCTCGGCCGGCAAGGTCGGCGTGATCCGCGGTTGGAGGATCCCGTACCCCTCCGTGACGCGACCGACGGGAAGCGTCGAAGCTACGGTCGATTCAGCGGGTGTGCGATCGTGGCGACCAACTGGGACACGGCACCGAACGGGAGGCGCGTGTCTGCGTCGAGCGTGACCACGTATCGAACGTCGTTCGGCGGGGTCGACGACGCCCGGCCGCTCGTGCAAGATGCCGGTCGTCGTGGAGCCGCGGAGCAGCTCGTTGAGTTCGTGGAGCTTGCCGCGCTTGCGCTCCCAACCCATCCAGCAGCCGTCCGCGCTCGTTCCAGGTCCGCGCCCGATGGAGCAGCAGGAACCGGGCGCCCCCGGACGGAGCCTCACCATGTCGTTCGTTCAACGATCGATACCTGCGGCTGCGACGGCGAGAAGTTCGTCGTCCCCGTCGACATGTTCGGTCGGAGCGTCTGCCCAGTCGGAGAGCAGTGCGAAGCGCACATCTCCGTCGCGATTACCGAGGAAGTGCACCTCCAGCCCACGAATCTGCTCCTCGATCTCCGCCTGGTCGACGAGAGCATCGGTACGACGACCAGGGTGCGCATCTGGGCCGGGATTCCGTCGTCGAGATCGAGTCGTGGAAGCGAACGCGGACCGAGTACCCGCGTCACCTCCCGGTTGACCAGGGCGATCGCCAGATCGGACACCGGGAGGCGACGAGCAACATCATCACGAGCGAGCCGAACGATGTTGGCGCTGCCAGACGATGGGCGATCACCGCCGGGCAGGACGAGGATCGCCGCCGTGATCGCTGCGATCGTCGCCGGGTAGCCGACCCTGGCAAGGCGGACGAACGATACGTCGCAGCCGACTCGAGAAGCTGCACCCGCACCCCGAGCGACTGTTCGAGCGAGCGTCGACCACCGGAGATGAGGAAGTAAGCCGGATCTCGACGGCGTGCCTGCTGCGATTGGCCGGTCAGGTCGGGATCGAGCGGACACGGCTCGGGCCATTTCGACGACGCGACGGGCCACCTCGATCTCCGTCGTCCCGAACGGCGAGCGATATCCTCGATCGCGTTGCGGTAGCGATTGCGGGTGGCGAAGTTCATCGACGAAGCACTCGCTCTCGGAGCGAAGCACATCGTCTACGAGGCTGACGTCTTCGACGAAAGTGGCCCAGTCGAGCCACGACAGCAGCCGCATGCTCGTGATCAAATTGCGGACTGTCACGTTCATCGCGGCCTGCCCTTGGTGCTCGAGGCGGACCATCTCCTCGGGTGTCGTGTCCTGAGCGACGAGGCTCTGCTCCAGCCAGCGCAACGCCGGCGTGGTCGCCGGGTCGAGATCGCGGAGTCGCTGGAAGAGCTGGACCCGCCCGGCGATCGGGAGCTGAACCCGTTCGAGTTGACGCTCGGACAGGGCGCCGGGGTCTGCGCCCATCACCTGGTCGGCCAGTTCGTCGGCCAACTGGCGGGCGACCCGCCGGCGGACGATCTGCTCGGTGAGACGGCGGAGGTTCTCCACAAGCAGGATGCGCAGGCTGATCGCGATCGCCCACAGTTCTCCGATCGTCAGCGGCTCGACTTCCTGATAGGCGCGCACGGTCCGGCGCAGACTTTCGGGATCGATCCGGCTGTCCGTGTGGGCGATGTATGCCCAGGTGAGACCGAGCACCCGCGGATATCCCGCGAGATGGCCCCCGGCGAGCTTGGGGAGCTCGTGGTAGTAGTCGGGCGGCAGATCGTCGCGGATCTCGCGTAACTGCTCGTCGACGATCGGGAAGTTGTCCACCAGCCATTCGGCGGCCGGCGTGATCCCACGCTCGTCGCGGATAGCTCGGGCGAGCTCCCGATACGACTCGAGGAGCACCCGCCCGTTCTCGTCGATCCGGCCTCGAACGTCCCTGCCCCGGTGCGGTGTCTCGGTTACGTGCTGGGCTGCAGCGAGTGTCCGAGCGTGCTGTTCGAGCCGCTCGACGCTGAAGAGTTCAGCGAGGATCGGCTCGGCGAACTCGTCCGTCGGGCGAAGCTCTCGCTTCGTCACTGCGAGCGGGTCCTTGGTGCTGCGGTAGGACGGCGTTCGTCGAGGCGTCATGGTCGCTTCCTCAGGGCGTCACGGAACGATCTCGTGGACGAGCGACCCAAAGCTGTATCCGGGTCGTCGTGGCGGCGAGAGCGACGGCTGCGGCTCTCGTGAGTCGCACTGAGGACATCGCATGCTCCTTCCGCCGCAGGGACCCGAGGATTGAGGGCGACAACCCGGCCGAGCAAGCGATTTCACGGTACACCTGCGGGTGAGCACCCGCCCCTGACGAAAGTCCCGAATGCCGGCGGACATCAGCCGCCGCGCAGGCGTGCCGAGACGCACCACGCTGCGCCGCTGTTTCGGCTGGGTCCGTAGCGGGTACAGAGCTCGGTGATGCCCACTTCGAGGTCTTCGGACGACGGTTTCCGTTTGCGGCTGGCCAACGGTAGTTACTCCCCCCGAGTTATCAGCCAACTCACCACGACATCGGAGGTTCGATGGACTCGAACAGGAACTTGTTGACGATGACGACGGCGGATGACGGCACCCTCATGGTTGCCGGCGACATCGACATGGCCGCCGGCCCGAGCCTCGAGCAGGCCATGGTGGAACGGGAGGCCGAGCTCGCAGCCGACGAAGGCGGTGACCTCGTCGTCGATCTGGCCGACGTGCACTTCATGGATTCGTCAGGTCTCCGCAGCCTGCTTGCAGCCACACGCAGCGCTGCCGGCCGCAGGGCACAGCTGGAACTGAGGTCGGTAGGCCCCGAGGTCACCCGGCTGCTGGAGGTCACAGGCACACTGGACCAGTTCAGGATGAAGGGTCCTCGTGACTGACGCATCCACCACGCCGCAGATGTCCGTTGCGCCGGCCACCATCGGGCCGGTTCGCCTGGAGGTGCCGCCCCTGTCCGGCATGTCGCGCCTCGCCCGGCTCACCGGCACCGGAGTCGCCTCGATGGCGGGCTTCACAATCGACGAGATCGACGACATCAACGTGATGGTCAGCGAGGTCATGGTCGCGCTCGTCGAGCACGGCGCCCAATCCACCATCGCGGTCACCTTCGACGTCGCGGCTGGCTGCTTCACAGTGCGCGGCGCCACCGACCTTGTCGACTTCGACCTCGACCATCCCGATCTAGCGCTCTGCCGCACGGTGCTCGCCGCAGTGAGCACCAGCCACGGCATCGAAGGCACCGGCCCGCGGGCGGAGATATGGGCGAGCCTGCAGCAGCAGCCGTGACGCTGGAGGAGCCTGCGGACCACAGGGCGGACGATGCCTGGCTGGCGGAGGCGCTGGTGACCTTTGCCCGCACCCGTCCCTCGGGGTGCCGTTCGGGGCGTTCGCGACGCCCACCATCATCGGGGAGATCAAGCGATACTTCCGCGATCGAACCTGGCGGGTGCACGTACCGCGTCGGGCGAAGGATCTGCGGCCGACGGTTAACTCCGCATACGACGACCTCAGCCGGGTGCTCGCCCGCTCGCCCACCCCCGCGAGGCGTCCCTGCACCTCGACATCGAGGAGGACCTGGTGTTGCAGGTCGTCGAAGCGAATCAGCGCGTACCGGACCGCCCCCCTCGACGCCGTCACGGAACGACGCGCTCGCGGCGGAACCGAGGCGCAGGTCGATGGCGTGCTGGACCGAGAAGTCGTCCAGCAGGTGCTGGGTCGGCTGCGGCCCCGCGAACGGCAGATCATCGAGATGCGGTTCTTCGACGAAATGACGCAGGCGCAGATCGCCGAGCAGATCGGCACCAGCCAGGTGCACGTGGGACGGCTGATCGCGAGCAGCCTGACGCTGCTGCGCGCTCACCTCGGCGAGGATCCAGTGATCGAACTCCGATTTGACGTCGAACGAGCGGTGACGACTGGAGGTTTCATCCCGACGTCGGAAGGGTAGGTTCGAGTCATGCGCTTCGCGTCGATCGCAACGAGCTGATCGCCGGCTACATGAGCCCGCCCGACGAGAACCTGGCGCGGATCTATCCCTCAACGCCAATCAGCGCCCGAGAGGCACTGGAGTTCGTCGCGGCCGAGTTGCGTCGCGCCGACGCCAGCACTTCGGCCGTCGAAGACCTTGGCCTGATCGTCAGCGAGTTGGTAACCAACTCGATCCAGCACGGCGATGGCGGCGCCATCGTCGTGAGCGTCGACCCCCACTCGGACTCGTGTTTCTCCGTCACTGTCGGCAGTGGGGTCGCTTCCAAGCGACCGCCGATGGACCCTGCGACATGGACAGTGGCGCCCCCCGATCAACGGTCGGGCCGAGGCCTCGGCATCGTCCGCCAGTTGGCCGATGAAATCACGGTCGCGCTCGCATCCGGTCACCTCGACATCACCTGCCGCCTACACCGCTGACCGTTCGGCGGCAGCGCCCATGGTGCACCCGAAGCCGACGTTTGCCGAAGGCCGTCGGCGGGCATTGAAGAGGAGACTCACAAACAGGAGACGTCTCTACATGTTCGGTTTCATCCTCTTCCTCATCCTCATCGGCCTGATCGGCGGCTTCATCGCCCGTGCCTTGGTGCCTGGCCGCGACGCGCTGTCGTTCGGTGGCACCCTGCTGCTGGGTATCGTCGGCTCTTTCGTCGGCGGCTTCCTCGGGTACTTCCTGTTCCGGAACGACGCCGACGACGGCGCCTTCCAGGCCTCGGGCATCATCGGTTCGATCGTCGGTTCGGTCATCGCCCTGCTCGTGTATCGCGCCGCTACCGGCCGCCGTCGGCTGGGTAGTTGACCCTCGCACCCTGTCGTCGCCGACGCGGGCGGCCGAGAACAGAGCACAACCTCACCGGCGCCGGATCGGAGGCGGCGGACAGGGTGTATGGTGGACAAGACACGACAACAAGGCCCTCACGTGTCGGATCAGCAAGACGCTGGTTCGGGAGCGGTGCTCTGGACCCCGGTAGCGCACGTTGCTCGCAACGATCGAAACCAGGAGAAGCATGCCTCCCAACGAATCGCCGTCGGTGTCCGTGTCTCGACGCAAGACCCGGACACCTCCGTAGCGACCCTCTACGCACCGTCGTCTGGGTTCGCGGCGATCACGACATCGCCACCCGCATGCACCTGTCGGTCACTCTCGCCAAGGCTGCCCGTCTCGACGACGCCGACATTCTCGTCGACCTCAGCGGCGTCACGTTCATGGACGCGTCGACGATCGGCGCCCTCGTCGTCGCCCGCAACCATCTTCGAGTTCGCTCCCGTTCGCTGGCCGTCCGCACCCCATCACCTCCGGCCCGGCGTCTCCTCGACCTGTGCGGGCTGGTTCAACTGATCGATGAATACCCGCCGCAGGCGCAGCGAACCCTTGGTACCGCCCTGGGCTCGTGGGTCCACGTGCCCGCACGGGACCGCCTCCCGGAACCTGCGCCGTCGGCGGTCACCCCAGAGTGCCCCCTCCCAAGAACCGGCTTCCGCCACCGTGGGGCAACGCGCTAGAACCGGCAAGGTCGATCGAGCAGCGTCGAGCGCCGCCGTGAGCGGCAGCCAGGATCGTCGGCTGGCGATTCTCGACCGCCTGCTCGGCCATGGGGCGGGATTCACGACAGAGCGGCTCTGTCAGGTGTGCGCCGACGTCACCGGAGCCACCGGCGCCGGGATCATGCTCATGGCCGGCGATGTCGCCACCGGGTCGGTGTGCAGCACCGACCGCGTCAGCGCCATCATCGAACAGCTGCAGTACGACCTCGGTGAGGGACCCTGCGTGGATGCCTACCACCAGGACCGTCCCGTGCGCGAGCCCAACCTCGCGGACCCTGACACGCCGCGATGGCTGGCCTTCACCGGGCCGGCCGTCGATGCCGGCGCCCGGGCCGTGTTCGGCTTCCCACTCCAAGTCGGCGCTGTCCGTCTCGGTGCCCTCAACCTCTACAACGACCGGCCAGGCAACCTCACCGACGACCAGTACCTCGACGCGCTGGTCATGGCCGATGTCGCCGCCCAGGCCCTCCTGCTCCTCCAAGCCGACGCTCCGTCCGACACCCTGGCCGTCGAACTGGAGTCCAACGCCAACTTCCAGTACGTGGTCCACCAGGCATCGGGCATGGTCGCAGCCCAGCTCGAAGTCCCGGTCAGCCGAGCTCTGATCCGCCTCCGCGCCTACGCCTTCGGCAACGACCGGTCCCTCACCGACGTGGCCCGAGACGTCGTCGACCGACGGCTGCGCTTCGATGCCGCCAGCGGCGAGAAGGACCCGATGCCATGACCACCGATCATGCCGTGCCAGCGACACCGAGCACCAGGCCGGCGTATAATCGCACCGTCCGGCCCGAAACCCGAGCGAACAGACCATATCGACCTTGGCCACCCAAAGGGGGACCCCAATGACCAGGGAATCAGTGCTCGCTCGCACGTTCGTGGAGCTGGCCGACACACTGGTCGACGACTTCGATGTCGTCGACCTGCTCACCTTGCTCGCCGACCGCTGCGTCGAGGTGCTCGACGTGCAGGCAGCCGGGATCATGCTCGCCACGCCCGACGGGCAGCTACACGTGATGGCATCCTCCAGCGAGGCCATGCGCGTCCTGGAGCTGTTCGAGATCCAAGCCCAAGAAGGGCCATGTTTCGACTGTTTCCACACCGCTCAAGTCGTTGTGAACCAGGATCTCGACGCGGCGAACGGCCGGTGGCCACGATTCGCCGCCGAAGCGCTCGGCGCCGGGTTCCGCTCCGCCCATGCACTTCCTATGCGCCTACGCGGTTCGGTGATCGGGGCGCTCAACCTGTTCCGCTCCGGCGTCGGAAAGATGGAGCCCGACGACGTCAAGATCGCTCAAGCTTTCGCCGACGTCGCCACGATCGCCATCCTCCAGCACCGCGCCGCGCTCGAGGCCCAAGTCGTCGCCCAGCAGCTGAGACACGCATTGACCAGTCGGGTCATACTCGAACAGGCCAAGGGAATGGTCGCCGAGCGACTCAACCTCGACATGGAACAATCCTTCGCCACCCTCCGCAACCACGCCCGCAACAACAACCTCCGGCTCGGCGAAGTCGCTCAGTCCGTCATCGACGGCTCACTCGCCGCGTCAGGACTCATCGACCCCCTCGCTGCCAACCCCTGACCGCCTTCGCTGTTTGAGGCCAGGTCAGCCCGTCGTTCTCAGACGAAGGCGCCGCTCGTCCAACCTCGTGGCACAAACCGCGCGAGAGACCGCGGCGAGCGACCGGGCAGTCGATCTCGGCATCAGCGGGCAGTTTGTGGTGACCACTGATGCCAACATTGCCGCACCATGCCGAGCCACACCCGAAGTTGGCGCTGCGACGGGGTCGGAGCCCGGGCCAACGCCAACATTGCCGCACCATGCCGAGCCACACCCGAAGTTGGCGCTGCGACGGGGTCGGAGCCCGGGCCAACGCCGATCGGGTGAGGCGCCACCCGTCGCCGTAATCGCATCGGCGGATCGTCGGCGAAGTGGTTCGTGTCGACGGTAGGTCTTGCCCGCCTGGACATCGTTCCGCTGGTGGAGGTGCAAGTGAGCTGGTGGACGTTCTCGTAGCATGGGTCGAGTCGTCGGGACATTGTGCTCTCGCTGGGCTGCAACCCCTGGTTCACAATCAAAGTGATCCTGTGTGGTCGTTGATGCTCAGAGATCTCAACTCACCAAGGAGGATGCCGTGAGGACAGGCCATGACATGCGAGGAGCGAAGGAACGTGTGACAACCATGCCCGGAGCCACCGGTCGGCCATCAGCGGACCTTCAGGACACGAAAGTGGATGTGAAGGTCGTGCTGAGCGGCCTGTGGATCTCGATGCTGTTCGTGTTCGCCTACGTCGACATCTTCAGTTTCTGGCGGGCCGACGTCATCAACGGAGCGCTCGACGGCAAGGTCCCCGGGGCGGGCTTCACCATCAACCAGACGTTCCTGGTGCTCACCACGATCTACATCCTGATCCCGAGCCTGATGGTCATGGTGTCGCTCATCGCCCCGGCGAGGATCAACCGAACGGTCAACGTCGTCGCCAGCTCGATCTATGCAGCTTCCGTGGTCATGGGTGCTGTCGGCGAGACCTGGGGCTACTACATCGTCGGCAGCGTCGTCGAGGTGTTGCTGCTCCTCGCGATTGCACGGGTCGCTTGGGTATGGCCGAGGCATTCCACGAAGGGGGTGAGCGCAGATGTCTGAGCACAAGTCCAAGACGGGGCTTCCTCCTCGGTGGTTCATGCGGCTGTTCTGGTTCACCCATCGCCGCGTGTACCGACTGACCGGTGGTCGCGTGGGTCTGTGGCGGCCGAAGCCCGACGGTTGGGGCGCAGCCCGTCTCACCGTGGTCGGACGGCGCACCGGCGTCGAACGCAGTGTGATAGTCGGCTACTTCGAGGACGGGCCGAATATCGTCACCCTGGCGATGAACGGCTGGAGAGAGGGTGAGCCGGCATGGTGGCTCAACCTCCAGGCCCACCCCGAGGCTCGGGTCGACCTGCGAGGCGGGGGGCGTCTGGTCACCGGCAGAGCAGCCCACGGCGAGGAGCGGGACCGGCTGTGGGCGCGGTGGGGAGAGATCGACAAGAACCTGGATGCGGTAGCAGCACTTCGTTCGAAGGAGACCGCTGTCGTCATCCTGGAACCGCGGTCGTGACCTCAATGGCGGCGGGTGGGACGTTGTGCTCTGGTGCACGGGATCCTCGTTTATCATTCTGAGCCCTGGGGCTATGCCCATTGCGGAGGAGGTCCGTCGTGAACCAAGTGACCGTCGACAGTCACCAGCCGTACCTGGTCGTCGAGTCACCGTATGAGGTGGCGCGATGGCGGCCGCTCGTGAACTGGGTGCTTTACATCCCGCACGCCATCATCCTCTACGGGCTGCAGATCCTGGCGCGGGTGGTGTTCTTCGTCTACTGGCTGATGCTGATCTTCACCGGGAGGCTGCACCCCGGCCTTTATGGCGTGATGGCGATGTACGAGCGGTACAACACCCGCGCCGGCGGGTTCCTCGTCGGCTGGTCGGAGACTTACCCGCCGTTCGAGTTCACCACCGACCCCACCGACAACAACAGCTACCCGGCCGTACGGTTGAACCTGCCAGCGGTACCGGAGTCGGTGCGGCGGTCGGCCGCACTCAACGTGCTCAAGGCAATTCCGCACTACATCGTGCTGATGGTCTACTTGATCGGCGCTGCCGTGGTGGCCCTGCTCGCTTGGTTCGCCGTGCTGTTCACCGGCATCTGGCCCAAGGGCATGCGCGACTTCCTCGTGCGGGTCAGCAACTACCAGTACCGCATCTGGACTTACGTCACGATGGTCGAGAACGACTACCCGAAGTTCGGTCTGCCGCCCGCCTGACCGCAGCCTCGTCGCGTTGCTCGAGGCTCCGCCGTGTCAGCCAGTGGGGCCTTCGGCGCGGTAGTACTCCCAGGCGTCAACGACTGAGCCGTCGGGCAACTTGCACATCGGCTCAGGGCCCGAGGTCGTACCGCCTTGCTCCTCGCAGAACACAGCGGCCGGGTTCGGCAACCCGGGATTGTTGGTGTCGTCACTGCACCCACCGGTGAACGGTAGTGCCGACGCTGCGACGATCGTGATTGCCAAGGTTCTCCTCATGCTTCAATCAACCATCCGCACAGAGATTGTGCGCAAGAGGATTCGGTCCTGTCTGCAGGCGTCAGCGTCATTCCTGGTCGAGGATTTCGGCGACGATGCGCAGTTCCTCGGCTGTCACATGCGGTTGAGCGGTGTCCAAGAGGAGCCGCTCGATCGTGCGGCCGGGGTCGTCGAGCACGTAGGGCGGATCGGAATCCGCGCTGAGTACCTTGCCTGCATAGGCGACCAGAGAACCGTCAGCGGTGACGATGGTGAACCCGTGGTAGCCGAGACCACCGGCCGGCACTGGGCCATCGACCCGCGACAATCCGGCTAGGGCTACGGCCAGCTCGTTGGCCTGTTCGGCGGAGAGCGTCCACGCCGGGTCGGGTACGCCTGAGTAGAGCCCGAGCACGACCTGCGTGCTGACCCCGGCCTCGACATCGATGACCCTGAACCGACCGTCAACGGCTCGCACGAGATCCAGCACGGCCCCTTCTTTCCAGGTGACCCCTTCAGCCGTCGTCGTGCCCGCCACTGAGGAGAGATCGAGCCCTACCAGCTCGGCTGACGGTTCGCCGCATTGAGGTGGGTAGCTCTCGAGGATCGCCGCACACAGGCGGGCGACCCCGTGATCGACGTGCAACAGACCCTGCACCGCGACCGGTGTGTCGGCAGACCGCGCCAGGAGTTGCTCCACCGTGATCGGACCACCCGCATCAGATGTCGTCGGTTCCTCGCTGTCGGAGCCACATCCGGTCATCACGGCCAGAAGCCCGGTGGCGACAACCATCCTCAACAGTGAGCGCCGATGTTCCACACCCATTGGACGCAGATTACCCCTCCTCGGTTCCCGCCTAGACGACCGTCGATCGTGACGAGTTGATTCTGCGCCGATCAGTGATGGTGCCCACCCGCGCCGAGTTCCGGATTGAGTTGGTGGAGGATGCCGAGGGTGTTGCGAGTGTCCCAGATCTCGGCGAGCTTGGCGCCCTCCACGCGATACATGGTCACACCGGTGAACTCCACCCGTTGGCCCGTTGGTGGCAACCCCATGAAGGCGCCGTGTGATGTGCCCTGTGCTGTCCAACGCGCAGCGGCGATGTCGCCCTGAGCGACGGTGAAATGATCCGTGACGATCAGGTCGGGAAAGGCTGTCCACTGGTCAGCGAGCCACTCGGTTGCACCAGTCACACCATGGTGGCGCGTCTCGCACGGCATTGCCGTGGGATGGACCAGCACGTGAGGCGACACGAGGTTCTCGATCATTGCGACGTCGTGACTATTGACGACGTTGTGAATCCACTGCTCCACCACCCGTCGACACGTCTCGCTGTCCACGGTCGACCCACCGTCGTGAGGAGGGTTCGTCGTCATCTTGTGCTCGTAGAGCGTTGTCGCCTTCCCGTTAGCGAACCGAACGACCTCGACTCGACGACTCCGAGCTTCTTTCGACGACTGAGGAGGACCGAGGGCGACGACCACGTCATCGAACGTGGCGACGGTGTCCAGATCCCTGTTGCGGGTGACGACTCGATTGAACTCGTCGAGGTTGGCTACGGCAGCCGCTGTGAGCTGGCGCTGCTCCGCAGGTGGGGCGACTCCCAGTTGCTGCATCTCGGCGAGCGAGTCCATCCCGAACCACATTTCGGCGAGCATGCCGTTCTCCAGGCGAACGATGTTGACCATGCCGTAGTCCAGCCGACCACCTGTGGGCGGGGGCGCGTGTTCTCCTTGGCCGGTGAAGGTTCCGTAGGTGGGCAACAGCACAGCGACGTAGTCGCCATCGGCGATCATCACCGGAATGGGATGCCACGAGTCCGGGGAGAGCTGTTTGAAGCCTGCCCACGTCGATACCATGCCATCGGGGCCGGCTGCGACGGTGCCCCCAAGCGGGTGGTGAAAGACGAACCCAGGCGCCACCACCTGACGGACGGCATCCCAGTCGTCGTCGTTGAACCCGTGGATGAACCTCGTCGCCGCCGCCTTGTTGACGTTACGAACCTCGGATGGCGACGCCATGAGCACGCTCCTACTGGTTGGCGCTTTCATGGTCGCGTCATCGCCCAACCGTTGACAGAGGAGGAGGTCCCCGCCGGCAGCACCGAGCGGCGACCTCGGTTCAGGCGCCTCCCCTCCGTCTTGCCTCTCCTGCGTCTGCCTCGTAGTCGTCAGTCCCAGCGGAAGAAGTGGACCGACAGCGCCACCGAACTGACGAGGACGCCCACAACGACCAATGAGGCCGTGGTGGCCCAGCCGAATCCGAGCCAAGGATCTTGCAGCAGGTTGATCACCCAGGTCAGTGGAAGTGAGTTCCCGACGCTTCGCATGGGACCGGTGAGCACGTCGCGAGGCGGTCCGGCGCCCGAGAGGAGGAACATCACGAAGAAGAGCATCAGGCCCGCGCCCTGCGCCGATCTCGAAGTGGGCAGGACAGATCCCAGCAACACACCCACCGCTGCGAACGCGAAGGCCGCCAACACGAATGCCGGGATGAATAACAGAGCTTCGGCCGCCAGCAACTCCGTGCCGTAGATCAATGTGCTCGCAACTGTGATCGACACAGCGCCCACGATTGCCGTCAGCAGAGCGATCGCGAGCTGGGAGCCGAGGATGACCCAGAGAGGCATGCCAGAGGCGCGGAAGCGTCGCAGCACACCTCGCTCGCGGTAGCTGGCGAGTCGTACGGGCATGCTCAACACGCCAGTCGCTGCCATGACCAGACCTATGTAGGCGGGCACGTAGTACTCCGAGGGGCCAACGCCGCGCCAGACGTCCTCCTCGGGGACGACTGCGACCTCGTTGCCGAACACGCCGTTGAGCACGATCAAGAAGAAGAATGGCAACGCCAGTGTGAACACCAGGCTGAGCGGGTCTCGGGTGAACAGCTTGAGCTCTACCCAGGTGAGCTTGCGCAGGGCCTTCATGTCGCCACCCCCGCAGGTTCGGTGGTGAGGGCCAAGAAGGCGTCCTCCAACGACTTGCGCTCTGCCCGAAGATCAGCCGGAGCCAGTCCGTGCTCCACCAGTGCAGCGGCCGTGTAGGCGAGCAGCGGCCCGCTGCCGTGCACGGTCACTTGCGAACCTGCCCGGTCAACGCGCTCCACTCCCTTCGCGTCGGCGAGCCAGTGCAGGTCGGCCGCGTCGGTAGTGAAGCGCACCGTCGGTTCACCCGCATGGGTGGCAATGAGTTTTCGGGGCGAGCCTTCGGCGATGATCCGACCATTCCTGAACACGGCCAGGCGGTCGCACAGCCTCTCGGCCTCATCCATGAAGTGAGTGACCAGCACCACCGTGGTCCCGCGGTCGCGGATCTGATCGATCAGATCCCAGGCGACACGACGAGCCGCCGGATCGAGGCCAGTGGTCATCTCGTCGAGGAAGACCAGCCGTGGACGGTTGACCAGGGCGAGAGCAACGAGGAGCCGCTGACGCTGGCCCCCCGACAGCTTGGCGAAGGCCGTGTCCCGCTTGTCGACAAGGCCCCAATCGGCGAGCAACTCCCGCCAATCGGCCGATGCCGGCGAGATAGAGGCGAACAAGTCCAGTGCCTCCCACACCCGCAACCGGTCCGGGAGCTCCGATTCCTGGAGCTGACTACCGACCACGCTCCGAAGCTGCCCCTGGTCTGCCTGCGGATCGATGCCGAACACCCGCACGAGTCCCGAATCCGCTCGACGCAGAGCCTGGACGCACTCCACCGTGGTGGTCTTGCCCGAGCCGTTCGTTCCGATGATCCCGAAGATCTCCCCGAGCTTCACCTCGAACGAAACACCGTCGACAGCCTTCGTATCGCCGTAGCGCTTCCGCAGGTCGTTCACGACCACAGCGCTCTCCATCGCAGTTCTCCTCATCCTCGCCGTGAAGCTGCGCCCGATCATACCGACCCCCAGTGGAGCGCTCGCTCCCCTCACCCGTGGCGCTTTGCGGCGGCGGCAGGGCGAGTATGTCTTGGGTGGCGTAGGCGAGGGGCGGTCTGCGCCGGTGAAGGCGATGCCGGAGGTGGGCAGTGTTGCGTCGACGATCGCAATACCTGCTTCAGGGCACCTCGATCGTCGTGGTTGTCGTCTGTTCTTGCACCCTGACAGGGACGGCGACCGTGCCGATGACGGTGCCGGAAGCGTCGGTAACGGTCACGCGTAGCGTGGTCTCACCGGCGGCGACGATCTTGAGGTCGACTCGCCCGAACAACACTCGGGGTAGGTCGACGGGGCCACCTTCGACGATGGTGGTGGTTGAGACCGGCCCTTCGCTCGTCACGACTGCGATGGAAGTGTCATCTACGCTGGCGGTGAAGATGTAAGGGGTGGCATCGATCGCGGTGCAGGTGGCGGTGTCGATCAGGTCGATGCGGGCGCCAAACCCACTACCTTCGAAGGCGAAGCCGTCGATGGTGGGGTAGGCGGAGACGACGGCGATCGGGCTGGTGGGGTTGTCGCAGGCGGCCGGGCGGCGGAACGCTTCGAGGGTCATGTTGGTGATGCGCAGGTTGGGGAGCTCGACGTTGCCGGTCCAGGCGGTGCCGAGCGCTGAGGTGAACCAGCGCTCGCCTTCGGTTGAGCTGATCGAGTCGTCCAGAGTGGAGGCATCGGTGCGGATCTCGTCGGCCCACCAGGTGGTGCCGTCACTGGTGAAGTAGATGTACAGGCGCTGCTCGACACCGTCTTGCACCCACGTCAACTCGAGGGTGGTGAACTCGCTGTTGCCGGGGTCGCTGTTCACGGTCGCATCGGTGGGGACGTAAACGTTGCCGCCTACGGTGACCTCGATGCTGTCGGCGCTCAGTCGCACCGTGGGTGTCTCGAACACGAACGGTGCCTCCGGCGGCGCGGCCGGCTGTTCTGAGGCCGGGTCCAACGGTGCCTCGGGGTTGCCGCGCTGCACTAGGGCGAGGCCGCCGACGGCGACGAGCACGACCGCAGCGGCGGGCAGCAACCAGCGCCGCTCACCGCGCGAGGCCAACGGGGTGACTCGGGCGAGTGGTTGGCCGAGGTTAGGGGTGGGTACCCGCATCGCATCGGCCTGGCGGCGCAGCACTGTGCGGAGGTCGTCTTCGAGTGTGTTCATCGGGTGATCTCCTTCGACAGCGCCAAGAGGGCGCGAGAGGCGAGTGACTTGACCGTGCCGGGCCGGCAGCCGAGCGCGTCGGCGATCTCGGTTTCGGAGAGATCGGCGTAGTAGCGCAGCACGACCACGGCGCGTTGACGGAACGGCAACCTTGCGACCGCGTCGGTGAGTTCGTCGAACCCGAGCTCACCCCGCCCGTACCCGGCGACCAAGGGCAGCTTCCGGTCGGCCGTGCGTGTGCGTCGCTTCCAGTTCCAGCTCGCGTTCGTGACGGCCCGCCGGAGGTAAGCGTCGGGCAGCAGCAAGAGGTCCCAGCGCCGTGACATCTCGGACAGCACGTCCTGGGCGATGTCTTCACCGGCGTGGGTGTCGTGAGTGAGGAACGCTGCGAGCCGGAACGCCCGCGGCCACGCATCGACGAACCACTCCTCGAACGAGAGGCGGGGCCCCCCAGGGGCAGTCGTCGGGCTCATGATCCTCACAGCATCATCGACACCCGACCCGGCCGTCCGGTTCCATGATCCCGACCCAACTGGCGATCTGGGGCTGATCCGTTTCGGACGCCGAGACGGAACGCGCCCAGATCGCCAGGGGTGTGGGTGCGCCGGGGTTTGTGCGCGCCCACAAACCCAACGTTCGCTTTGTGCGCTCACACAAACCGCTGCAGACCGAGGCGGGGAGACGAAAGTCACCCTCCGTGTACGGCGGACCGACTCTCGAAATCTTGGAGCGCCGAGGGTCCGGTGGCTAGGTTTTGATATCAGAGATCTTCGATTTTCGAGGACCCTGAGAGAGGACCGGTCAATGAGCGAGATTGAGAACACTCCCGACGCGGAGCCCGACGCGCGCGACAGTGTCGCGTCGCACCGCAATTCTTACAGGCCTCGGTGGCGTCGCCGCCGGTGCCGTAGGTGCACGAATCGGAGAGAGCAGCAGCACGTCGAGCAACTACGACGACATCATCGACGAGCGTGGGTTCGAGGGCAACTGGGCCGAAGCCGCACTCAAGTCGTTCGTGCCGCCGGGCGAGTCAGACCCCTACTTCATCTTCGCCTCGGGTGGCCACTCCGGCCAGATGTACGTCATCGGCGTGCCCTCGATGCGTCTGCTGAAGACCATCCCCGTGTTCACCCGTGAGGCGTGGACGGGCTATGGCTTCGGAGCCGACCAGAGCGAAGCAGTCCTCACCGAGGGAAGCGACCCGGCCAAGAGCAACATGCTCGGCTGGGGCGACACCCACCACCCCGCCCTGTCGGAGACCGGTGGCGACTACGACGGTCGCTGGTGCTACATCAACGACCGCGCCAACGGCCGCATCGCGATGATCGACCTCAGGGACTTCAAGACCAAGCAGATCGTCGACGTACCCAACCTCGGCACCTCCCACGGTGGCTGCTTCATCACCCCGAACTCGGACTATGTGCACATCTCGTCGATGACGCCCTACCCCTACCTGGCTCCCGGTGGGTACGCACCCCTGTCGGACTACAAGGAGATGCTACCGCGGCGCCTCCACCTGGATGGCCATCGACCCCGAGACCGGCCGGATGGATCTGGAGCGCAGCTTCCAGATCGAGCTCCCGCCCGTACACCCAGGACCTCGCCGACTCCGGCAAGCTGGTCAGCGACGGCTTCGGGTTCATCAACTCCTACAACACCGAGATGGCCATCGGTGGCACCCTCGAGGACCCGAAGAACGCGCTCGAGTCGACGTCGATCGCCAACGACTACGACTTCCTCCACGTCATCGACTGGAAGAAGGCCGAGCGGCGGTCGAGGCCGGTAAGACCGAGGACATGAACGGGATGAGGATGATCCGCCTCGACGTCGCCGTCGAGGAGGGCATCCTCCACTTCGTGCCCGAGCCGCGCAGCCCCCACGGTGTCGACGTCGAGCCCCTCGGGCGACTACATCGTCGTCTCCGGCAAGCTCGACCCCCACGCCAGCATCTACTCGATCGAGAAGATCAAGGCGGCCATCGCAGCCAAGGACTATCGAGGGCACCGACGAGTTCGGCGTCCCGGTGCTGACCATGGCCTCGTGCATGGAGGCCCAGGTGGAACTCGGCAACGGGCCCCTGCACTCCCAGTTCGACGACAAGGGCAATGTCTACACCTCCTTGTTCATCGACAGTGCCGTCGCCAAGTGGACCCTCGGGCCCAAGGCCGGCGTCTCCGAGAGCAACTCGTGGAAGAAGGTCGACCACCTGCCGATCCACTACAACATCGGTCACATCTGCGCGGCAGAGGGCGACACGGTGAACCCCGACGGCAAGTACGTGGTGGCGCTCAACAAGTGGTCGATCGACCGCTTCCCGCCGCTCGGCACCCTGCACCCGCAGAACTTCCAGCTGGTCGACATCACCGGCGAGACGATGTCGATCCTCGCCGACATGCCGATCGGTTTCGGTGAGCCCCACTACACCCAGATGATCAAGGCCGACAAGCTGGTCCACACCATCCGGGTGTATGAGCCGGGCACCGATCCGGCGACGATGAGCAAGTCCGACGTGTCGCCACCGACCCCGGCGACGAGCGCATCGAGGTCAACGGCACCGAGGTCGACGTCTACATGACCATCATGCGTAGCCACTCAGACGCCCGACCAGATCGAGCTCAACGTCGGCGACACCCTGCGCCTGCACATCACCAACATCGAGACCACCCCCGACGCCACCCACGGCTTCGCCATCCCGTCGTACAACGTGGAGACCAGCCTCGACCCAGGTGAAGTGGTCAGCATCGAACTGCTCTGCGACCGTCCCGGTGCCTTCGCCTTCTACTGCTCCGAGTTCTGCTCGGCCCTGCACCTCGAGATGCAGGGTTGGTTGATGGTCAAGCCGTAATTCGCAGGCATTTCCCGTATCATTATCCATACCCCCAGCAACGTTTATCGGGCGCGCCTGAAGCGCTCACCAGGAGGAACTAGTGAAGAAGTCATCCATCAAGTTCATCGCCGCGGCCGTCCTCGGCGCCGTCCTGTTCGCCGGTTGCGGCGGCGGTGACGAGCGCGACTCGAGCGACGACAACGGCGGCGGCTGACACCACCGAGACAGAGGCGCCCGCCGGCGGCGACGCGATCAAGGTCGAGGCGAAGGAGTTCGCCTTCGACCCCACCGACATCGAAGCCGCCGCCGACACCCCGTTCACCGTCGAGCTCGCCAACGTCGGGGCGATCGAGCACAACCTCAACATCACCGGCTATGAGGACCAGCTCATCGCCACCACGGCCGGCCAGACCGTCTCCGGTGAGCTCACCCTTCCCGCCGGGACCTACGAGATCTACTGCTCGATCGCGGGTCACAAGGAAGCGGGCATGGTGGGCACGCTGACGGTCTCGTGACCATCAGCGAGAGCCAGACACAGCACGAAGGTGATCCGGACAGCGCCCGACCGGTGACCCCAGACGGTAGTCCCGGTCGGGCGACGGTTCCGAGTGCGACTTGCCATCGGTGTGCTCGGCGCCCTGCTGTGCCTGGTGGCTATCCCCCAACCCCTGTGGAAGGCCGTCCTCGAGGCGCCCCAGTACCACGGTGATGGTGCGCTCCGGATCACCGCCTACGGCGACAAGCTCGTCGGCGACATCTGCGAGCTCAACGACCTCAACCACTACATCGGTATGGCCCGACTCGGTGAGCCCCGGGTGCCGTGCGGATCAGCCGAGCTAGGACTTGGCGAGAACACTGTCGGGCGCATCGCCTCGGAGATGATCCTCTGGCTGCCCAGCGCGATCATCTCCGCAGGTGTGGTCCTGCTGGCCATGCTCACCCGTCGCCGCTGGCTGCGTCGGCTGTCTCTGGTGTGGCTGTGGGGTCTGCCTATCGGCGTGCTGGTGATGACCCAGTACCACCTTTACAAGTTCGGCCACGAGCTCGACCCCACGGCAGCCTTCCATCCCGACCCGTTCACGCCACGCGTACTCGGGCCGAGCAAGATCTACCAGTTCGACGTCGACGCCCGCACCGGCCTCGGCCTGAACCTGGTGATCGTGGCTGCCTTCCTGGCCAGCTTCGGCTCCTGGATCGTGACCAAGGTGGTCAAGGAGTTCAACTCCAGCTATACGGTCAGGAAGTGGAAGAAGAAGCAGGCGGCAAAGCGAAAGGCCGCCCTGAATTGATCGCTGCACTGCTGATCGCCATGGCGATCGCCGTGATGACGCCCGTGGCGGCGCATGCCGACAATCCCACCGACTCCGCCGACCAGATGGGTGCCGAACTGGCAGCCCGACTGGCCTCTGCGGCTCCAGGGGACACGGTGGTGGTTGCCGCTGGGCGTTACCGGGGAAACTTCGAGCTCTCGGCGGCCATCACCCTTGTGGGTGAGGGTCGGCCGGTGCTCGACGGCGGCGGCACCGGGTCGGTGCTCACCGTGCCGGCGTCGGCGGCGGGCATCCGTCATAAGTGGCCTGCGCCTGGTTGGCACCGGCACCGGCCCCCTTGGAACACCCGCGGGTCTGAGCATCAAGGCCGACGATGTGATCGTCGAAGACGTCGAGGTGGCCGATTCCTACATGGGAATCCACGTCAATGGTGGCGATCGGGTGCAGATCCGGGGCAGCACCATCGAGAGCTACGCCAAGGGTGGAGTAGAGGGTGAACTGCACGCCACCGGCGGCGAGGTCGATGTCACCGGGGTCGACGTCGGCGGCCAGGACAACAGACGGCTGATGCGCGGCGATGCCATTACCCTGCTGAACGCTTTCGACGCTGTGGTCGAGGACAACACCATCTTCAACAGTCGCGACGGTGTCTACTTCTCATTCGCCATTGACGCTGTAGTTCGCAACAACACGATCAGCGACAGCCGCTACGGGTTCCACGGCATGTACTCCCAGAACCTCTTGGCAGAAGACAACTACCTCGAGGGCAACCTGGCCGGGATGATCCTGATGTACGGCGGCCCGTTCGAACTGAGGCACAACACCGTGCTCAACAGCAAGTCTCCGTCCACCGGGATAGGGCTGGTGATCAAGGACGGCAGCCGGGGCGACGATCATCGACAACGTGATCGCCGGGAATCGGGTGGGCATCAAGCTCGACAACGGAGGTGCCACGGCGACGGCGGCGGCCTCCACGCCGGCCACGATCACCTCCAACACGATCGCGCTCAACCAGGTCGGGATCGAGATCATGGCGGCGTCGCGGTCAGCCTTCTCGGCCAACAGCTTCGTCGAGAACACGGTGCAGGTCGTCACCGACGGCAAGACGCCCAACATCGAGTGGAGTGTCGCCGGAATCGGCAACTTCTGGAGCAGCTACAAGGGCTACGACAGCGACGGCAACGGGATCGGCGATGTCGACTTCGTCGAGGCCGGCTCGATCGCCCGCACCCTCGTCCGCTCGCCGGTGATGATCAGCCTGGCCTCTGGCCCGGGCTTCCGCCTACTTCAGGCGATCGAGGACCGATGGGCGTCCAACGACCCGGTGATCCGCGACACCCACCCCCTGATGGACATGAGGTCCCCCGTGGTGGCCGATGAGCTGCGCCCCGAGAAGGCGCCCATCTGGCTGGGTGTCGGCGGTGCGCTGGTGGTGGTGGCGTCGGCCTGGATCCTGCACCTCGCCCGCAGACCGAGGACGATGCTCCATGTCTGACCGGTTGGCCGTATCGGCCAAGAACATCACCAAGCGGTACGGGCGTCGCGCCCCCACCCTGGTCGGTGTAGACCTCGAGGTGGAGAAGGCCACGATCGTCGCCCTCGCCGGCTCCAACGGCAGCGGCAAATCCACCCTGCTGCGCTGCATCGCCGGTCTCGCTCGCTTCGAGGGATCGATCGAGGTTTGCGGCCACCCGGTGGTCCGCAACGGCGACTTCCGCCGGTTGGTGGGCTATCTGCCCCAGGCGGTAACCCTGCCACCCCATGCCACCATCGCCGAGTCGGTCTCCTTCTTCGCCCACCTGCGCGGTGCCGTCGGCGAAAAGTTGCCCCTGCCCGAGGGCTTCCTGCCCAAGTGGGGCACGAAGGTGGGCACCCTCTCCGGCGGGCAACGTCAGCGGCTGGCGATGGCAATCGCCTTGCTCGGTGACCCCGAGGTTCTCCTTCTCGACGAGCCGGTGTCCAACCTCGACGCCACCGGTCGTCAGGCGGTGTGGGAGGTGCTGCGAGGCCTGAAGGAATCGGGCACGACCATCCTCATTGCCAGCCCCTCGCCGGCCGACCTGGCAGGGGTAGGGGACCGCACCGTTGTGCTCCACGACGGGCAGATCATCGACGACCGAGTGGAGGGCTGAACATGAGGGGCGCAACCCGCGGCAATGGCGAAATGGGAGTTCCAGAGCGCGGCTCGCAGCCGCTGGGTGATCGGCACCGCAGCCGCCTTCGCCCTGCTCTGCCTGGCAGTGTCGATGTTGGGTATGCGGTCGTTGCGCGAACTGGGCCTCACCGGTGTCGGCCCGGCGTCGGCCGCCCTGATCAACCTCGGCGTGCTTCTGCCCGGGGTGATGGGCCTGCTGCTCGGCGGCAACGCGATCGTCGCCGCTCGCGAACAGGGTGTACTGCCCCTCATCGCGGTCCAGCCCGTGTCGCGCACCAGCATCGTGGTCGGGCCCTTCCTCGGTGTCTCGGCTGCGCTGGCGGTGTCGATCCTGTTCGGGTTCGGTGCCGCCGCGGTCGTGCTGTCCGGCGTTGCCAAACGCTCCGACGTGGTTCCCCTGCTGGCTCTCGTGGGTGCCACAGTTGGCGTCGCCATCGCCTGTGTCGCCATCGGGGTCGTCATCTCGGCCTTCTCGCGCACCCGCCTGCAGGCCACCTCGACAGCGATCACCCTGTGGTTCCTGTTGGCACTCGGCATGGACCTCGCCCTCGCAGCCATCGCCCCGGCGGTGCGCATGGGGCCGGTGGGCCTGCTCACCGCTGTCCTGTTCAACCCCTTGGAGGCCGGCCGGGTTCTGGCCCTACTGGGCGCCACGCCCGATGGCACGGCACTTGGGCCCGTTCGGCGCCTATCTCGTCGAGACCTTCGGCAGCGGGGGAGCAGCGATGGTGCTCGGCGCCTCATTGCTTTTCTGGATTGTCGTGCCGGTGTCCGTAGCCCGGTGGCTCGTCGCCCGCGGCGACATGTAGACAGGCGGGCCATAGGCCCATGGTGTCACTCCGGTGTGGGACCATCGGGGGGTGGCACGCCCGATCCTGCTGACCCGTCCATGGTCGCGTGCCTGGTTCGCTCTGCGCCATCGTCCGGGTCTGCTCGTCACCTCCCTCGTCGTCGGTGTCATCGTCGGCCTGGTGGCTGCGGCGCCAGTGCTGTTCGTATCGAGCGTCGGTGCCGGGGCGGTGCAAACCCAGTACGGGCGCGCCTGCCCCGCCAGCCTTGCCCCCACACTGAGGGCTGACTACCTGCCTCAGGACGGGGCGGTGGGCGACCCTCTTGATCGATTGGCCGAGGCCGTTGGCGACGACCCTTCGTTCGCCGAGCCGGAACGCATCGTCGCCAACTATGCGGCCAACGTGGCGACGGTGGGCGACCGCAGGGCCACGATCGGTTTCCTCGCACGCGAAGGGTCCCTTGACCATGTGGAGATCATCGGACCCTCCACCGCCGGCGACGTGTGGCTGCCGGACACCCTGCAGGCCGAGCTCGATGCGGCGCCTGGCGACACGATCGATGTCGAGCTGAGGGATGGGCGACACGAACGGTTGACCGTGGCGGGGGTGTTCCGCGACCTGGCCTCCACGCCACTCGACTCGTACTGGTGCGCGGCGACGAAGGCGATCATGCCGGAGAACATGTACGGCGAGATCTTCCCGCCACCGATGGCGATCGTCGAGCAGGCGACCTTCGACGACCACGACCTGCGGCCTGGCCTGTTCTACTCCCGGTACGTGGCCGAGTTCGCTGCCCCGCCGCTGACGATTGCCGACGCCACCCGGCTGACCGTCTCGACCAAGGGGGTCACCGAACGGGTTCGGGCCTCCGGTCTCGACGACAGTGTCACCTCAGGCATCGACCGGCTCGAACGCCGGGCCCGCCTGGTCCGCGAAGCTGTCCGCGACACCACCCTGCCAGTCGCCGGCCTGGCCATTGTGTCGGCGCTGTGCCTAGCTGCGGTGCTCGGTGTGCTGTGGGGGCGTACCCGACGCAACACCTGTGTGGCACTGGCGACGCTGGGTGTGTCACCGGCGGCGATCGGGGCCAAGGCGATGATCGAGACCTCTCTGGCCGTGGTGGGTGGTTCGCTGGGTGGGGCGTGGCTGTGCCGGGCGTCGATGGCGGGGTGGGCACCGGCCACGGATATCGAACCTGGCGCGATGGTGGCCTCTGCCGGCGTGGCCATCGCTGGCGCGGCCGTCGGTGTCGTCCTGGTCGGGGTGACGGCGGGGTTGTCGTCCCGATCCCTCCTGCGGGTCGCCGCGCCGGCCCGCACGAGCCGATGGAGGTTCGTTCCCTTCGAACTCGGTCTCGTCGGGTTGGCCTTGTGGGCGGCGACCGACGTACAGCCTGGCGCTGTCGTGCCCCTCGAAGGCAGGCGTGTCGTGGATACCAGCGCGTCGGCGCTGCTCCTCCCCCTGGCGGTGCTCACCCTCGGCGCAGTACTTGTGGCGCGGCTGTGGTGGTGGCTCACCCGTCGGCGGCGTTCAGCCCCCTCGCCCGGACGCGGCTGGCCCGCCGCCTGGCCCTGCGTCGACTTCAGTTCGGGTCCAAGGCCGGCAGCGCCCTGCTCGGCGCGGGCACTCTGGCAGTCGGCGTATCGGTGTTCGGGCTGGCGATGAGCTCCTCGCTCGAACGCACTGGTGAGGCGAAGGCGGCGGTGTACGTGGGCAGCGATGTTGCCCTGCTCATCGCCGGCGAACTTCCAGCCGGAACCCCGGGTGCCACCGAAGTGTGGACACGAGAGGAGATGAGCTACGCCGGCCAGACAGTCGACGTCATCGCCATCGACCCCGAATCCTTCGCCGCCATCGCCTTCTGGGAGGACGCCTTCGCCGACAAGTCGCTCGAGGCCCTCGTGGATGCGATCGATGAAGGAGCCAGTGCCGAAGGCACCGTGCCGGCGATCTTCGTCGGCGACCTTCCCCCGACTGGCGAGCTGTCGAATCCGAACAACGATGAGAACCCCCAAGTGGTCGAGGTCGTCGCCCACGCCGATGCCTTTCCCGGCGCCGGCAAGCGGTTCCCAACCCTGATCACCACCATCGATGCCGTCGACGACGGACCCGTTCGATTCCGTCACTATGTCTGGGTGAAGGGCGGCTACGAGGAGTGGAGGTTGCGCCTCCAGGAGCTCGGTGCCCAGCCGATGCTCGGTATCTCCCGCGACGATGCCGTCGACTCCTCGGTGTTGCGCTTCGCCACCTGGTCGTTCGACTTCGTGAGGGCCCTCGGGGTGTTCGTCGGGCTACTGGCCATCGCCGCCCTGATCCTGCACCTCGCCGCCCGCCAGCGCCAGCAGGCCTTGGGGTATGCCTTCCTTCGCCGTATGGGTATCAGCCGCCGTCGCCACTGGTGGGCGCTGGTCCTAGAAGTGGGTGGCCTGATGGCGATCGTCGTCAGCCTCGGCACAGGGCTGGCGCTGCTGTGCGTGAGGCTGGTGACCTCCAATGTCGACCCCCTGCCCGTCCTGCCACCCGATCCGCTGATGGTGGTGCCGTGGCCGGCGCTCGCCGCGGTTGGCACCCTGGGGGTCGTGGTAACCCTGCTGGGCAGCGCGGTCGCGCAGGTGATCGGAGCCCGGGTCGATGTGGCGGAGGTGCTGCGCGATGGCACCTGAAACACAGCACGTCGTGATGGCGGCCGAGGGGCTCTGTGTCGAGTACCGCGCCCTGGACCGCATCGTCCCCACGGTCGAGGACGTCGCCATCAACATCGTCACCGGATCGCTCACCGTGATCGCAGGCCCATCTGGCTCGGGGAAGTCGAGCCTGCTCCGGGTGCTCGGCCTGCTCGACCGCCCCACTCGCGGCACTCTGGTGGTCGAAGGTGTCGATGTTCTGGCGATGTCGGACCGTGGCCGTCGCCGGCTGAGGCGCGGTCGCCTCGCCTATGTGCACCAGAGGCCGGTTACCAACCTGGTCGACGATCTCACGGCCGCCGATCAGGTCGCGTTCGCCGTCTCCTGCCGCGGGTCGGAAGTCGTCGATGCCCACGCGGTGCTCGATGCCTTCGGACTCGGCCCGAGAGCTGCATCGCGCCCGGCGGACCTGTCGGGTGGCGAGCAGCAACGCCTCGCCATCGCCATGGCCGCCGCCTGTGACCCGGCCGTGATGTTCGCCGACGAGCCCACCTCGGCCCTCGACCGGCACCACGCCGATGAGGTGATCGAGGCTCTCGTGGAGGCTGCGAGCGGGGGCCGGGCGGTGGTGGTGGCGAGCCACGATCCCGGTCTGATCGCGGCGGCAACCCATTTGCTGCGACTCGCGCGACGGACGCGTGGAGGTGACCGATGCCTGACGTGTTGGTGGTGTCGGGGGCGCGGAAGTGGTTCCTCACGGGGCACGAGCGCATCACCCCCGTCGACGGGGTCGATCTGAGCCTGGCGCGTGGCGAGATACTGGTGGTCACCGGGCCGTCGGGTTCGGGCAAGACCACCCTGTTGCAGATCGTCGCCGGCTTCCAGCGCCCCGACGAGGGCACGGTCACATGGCCCGCAGGAAGGGCGACGCCATCGTGGGGTGAGGTCGCGATCGTGCCCCAGTCGTTGGGCCTGCTCCCCGAGCTCACCGTCGCCGAGAACGTGGCGATGCCCTTGTGGGCGACCGGCACCGATCGTGGTGTCGCCGAGCGGCGGGTAGCCGAAGCGCTGATCGCGCTGCGGATCAACGAGCTCGCCGACCGGTTGGTCGGTGAGGCGTCGCTGGGTCAGCAGCAGAGGGTCGCCGTGGCGCGTGCGGTCGTGGTCGAACCTACGGTCCTGCTCGCCGACGAGCCGACCAGCCACCAGGACGGTGAGCATGCCGATGTGGTCCTGGCAGCCCTGAGGGCCGCTGCTCGGCAGGGTTCGGCATGCCTGCTGGCCGGACACGACCCACGCCTCGTGAGCGCTGCCGACAGGGTGGTGCACCTCGAGTCGGGCCGGTTGGCCATCGGTTGACCGGGGCGCGACCGGCGCCGGGGCGCGGGCGGAGCAACTAACTTCCGCAATCATGCGCCTCACGCCGACCGACCGCGACCGGCTGCTGATCTTCACTGCCGCCGAACTGGCCAGGGCGCGCCGGGCGCGGGGGCTCAAGCTGAACGTGCCCGAGGCAACCGCTCTCATCGCCGACACTGTGTGCGAGGCGGCCCGCGACGGGCGACGGCTGTTGGAGGCAGCGGCCCTGGGCGCGGCCGTGCTCACGATCGACGACGTGCTGCCCGGTGTGGCCGACATCGTCGCCGAGGTGAAGGTCGAGGCGGTGTTCGACGACGGCACCCGCCTGGTCGTGGTCCGCAACCCGTTCGGGCCTGGCGCCGGCTCGGGCGACGAGGCCCCCGGCGCCGTCATCACCGCCGGGCGCGAACCTTCCACCCCGTCCGACGTGATCAACGTCGAGGTCACCAACACGGCCGACGTGCCGATCAGCATCACGTCGCACTTCCACTTCTTCGAGGTCAATCCGCGGCTGTCGTTCGACCGTGAGGCGGCGTACGGGATGAGGCTCGCGGTTCCCGCAGGATCGGCCGTGCGCTTCCCGCCGGGTGCCACCATCGAGGTGGCTCTGCTGCCCATCGGCGGCCATCGCATCGCCATCGGGTTCGCCGGCCTGGTGGACGGGCCACTCGATGCTCCAGGCGCCAAGCAGACCGCCCTCGCCAGGGCCCGCGAGCAGGGCTACCTGGGGGTCGAGTCGTGACCGGCACCAACCACCACCGCTACCGGCATTCCCACGGCCAGTTCGAACACACCCACGACGACGGAGCGGCACCCCACAGCCACCTCCAGCCCGATGAGGTCCTGCCCGATGACTACGCCGCGATCCATGGGCCCACGGTGGGTGACCGGGTACGCCTCGGCGACACCGGGCTGGTGATCGAGATCGAGTACGACGCCCAGGAGAGAGGCAACGAGTTCCTCGCCGGCTTCGGCAAGACCGCCCGCGACGGCCTCCTGCTGAAGGGTGCCGCGGTGAGCGAGACCTGCGACATCGTCATCTCCAACGTCGTCGTCATCGACGCCACCCGACGCATCGGCAAGGTGAGCATCGGCATCCGCGAAGGGCGCATCTGCGCTGTCGGCCGGGCGGGTAACCCCGATGTGCTCGACGGTGTCGACGTGGTCGTGGGCACCGGCACCACGATCATCAGCGGTGAGGGGCTGATCGCCACCGCCGGCGCGATCGACACCCACGTGCACCTCCTGTCGCCGCGCATCATGGAGGCTTCGCTGGCGTCTGGTGTCACCACCATCCTCGGTCAGGAGTTCGGTCCCGTGTGGGGGGTCGGGGTCAACTCGCCGTGGGCCCTGCGGCATGCGTTCAACAGCTTCGACCAGTGGCCGGTGAACATCGGCTTCCTCGCCCGCGGCTCGTCGTCGGTCGAGGCGCCCCTCGTAGAGGCGCTCGTGGAGGGTGGCGCTTGCGGCTTCAAGGTGCACGAGGACATGGGCGCCCACACCCGCGCCCTCGACACCGCACTCAACGTGGCTGAGGTGCACGACGTGCAGGTGGCACTGCACACCGACGGCCTCAACGAATGTCTCTCGGTGGAGGACACCCTGGCCGTGCTCGACGGCCGCACCATCCACGCCTTCCACATCGAGGGCTGCGGAGGAGGGCACGTACCGAACGTGCTGAAGCTGGCCGGGGTGGCCAACGTGCTTGGGTCGTCAACGAACCCGACCCTGCCGTTCGGGCGTGACGCGCTCGACGAGCACTACGAGATGATCTTCGCCGCCCATGGCCTCAACCACCACAGCCACAGCGACCACGACCTGGTCAAAGACCGCATTCGCGGCGGAACCATGGGCGCAGAAGGTGTGCTCCACGACCTCGGCGTCATCGGTATCACGTCCAGCGACGCTCAGGGCATGGGTCGCGCCGGTGAGACGGTGAGGCGCACCTTCCAACTGGCTGCCCGCATGAAGCAGGCCGCCGACCAGGGCCCCAACCACAACGACAACGACCGGGTGCGCCAGTACGTGGCCAAGCTCACGATCAACCCGGCCATCGCCCACGGCCTGGCCCACGAGATCGGCTCCCTCGACGTGGGCAAGCTCGCCGACATCGTGCTCTGGCGTCCGGACCACTTCGGCGCCAAGCCCCAACTGGTGCTGAAGAGCGGGTTCCCCGCCTACGGCGTCACCGGCGATCCCAACGCCGCCACCGACTCCTGCGAACCCCTGGTGCTAGGCCCCCAGTTCGGGTCCTTCGGTGCCACCGCGGCCGACCTGTCGGTGGCCTTCGTTGCCGGTGCCGCGGTGGAGGCGGGCAACGACCACATGACCACCCGCCGCCGCCGAGTGGCGGTGAAGCGCACTCGCGGCATCGGGCCGCGCGACCTCTTGCTCAACGACCGCCTCGGGCAGGTCGACGTCGACGCAACCACCGGCATGGTGAGCCTCGACGGCGACTCGTTGTACATCGACCCGGCCGACGAGGTCAGCCTCAGCCGCCTCTATTTCCTGTGAGGACCACCTCGTGAGCACGCCGCGCCTGACCGGTTTTTCGATGCCTCCCGAGTGGGCGCCTCACGCGCTCACATGGATGGAGTTCCCCTGCGCTAATGAGACGTTCGGCAGTGACCCCGACGGGCAACTGGGCCACTACCGACAGGTATGGGCGAGCGTGGCGAACACGGTCGCTCTCTTCGAGCCGGTGTCGCTGGTGTGCAACGTGGGTGACGGCGAGGTCGCGTGGAGCATGGTGGACCCGTCGATCGAGATCCACGAGACGCCGATCGGCGACGCCTGGGTGCGCGACAGCGGCCCGACCTTCCTCACCCACCCCGACGGTCGGCTGGGGGCCACCCACTGGACGTTCAACGGGTGGGGCGAAGCCGGGTTCAGCGACTGGAGCGACGAGCAGCACGTCGGTGGGTTCATCGCCGGGCTTGCCGGCGCTGAACTGTTCAACTCGGGCATGGTCAACGAGGGCGGGGGCATTCATGTAGATGGGGGAGGGGTAGATGGCCGCAAGACGGTCATGGTCACCGAGACCGTCCAGCTCGATCCGGCACGCAACCCGGCGTGGAACGCGGAGATGGTGGAGACCGAGCTCAAGGCCTTCCTCGGGGTGGGCAAGGTGGTGTGGCTGCCGCGGGGGCTCACCAAGGACTACGACCGCTTCGGTACCCGCGGCCACATCGACATCATCGCCACCTTCGCCCCCACGGGCGTGGTGCTGGCCCATGTGCAACCGGACCCCGCCCATCCCGACTTCGAGGTCTGCCGCGAGAACCTGGCCGTCCTGCGCTCCTCCACCGACGCGGCCGGTCGCCCGATCGAGGTCGTGGAGGTGCCCGCCCCCTTAACCGGCGACGTCGATGGTGAGCTCGTCGACTGGAGCTACATCAACCACTACGTCTGCAACGGCGCGGTGATCCTGTGCAGTTTCGACGACCCCAACGACGAGGTCGCCGCAGAGATCATCGCCAAGGCCTACCCGGGTAGGCAGATCGTGCTCCACGACGCGCGCGAGATCTTCGCCTGTGGTGGAGGGATCCACTGCATCACCCAGCAGCAACCCCTGTCCTGACGATCGCTCCGCTCCGGCGCCGTACGGGGTACTTGCGGGGTCAACTGTGAATTCACAGAAGGCAACGTCGCGTTCTGTGAATTCACAGTTGGCGGGGTGAGGGGAATTGGGCGACCAGATCCGCCTTCGGCCCGGCAGGATGGGTGGCCGTGAGCAGCATCGTCGTGTCCGAACTCGAATACGCCGCCGCCGGGATCCGACTCCCTCTTCTTCGACGTCGGCTTCGGCGTGGCGCCGGGCGAGCACGCGGCCCTGGTGGGCGCCAACGGGGTGGGCAAGAGCACCATCCTGCGCATCCTCAGCCGGTGAGCTCGAACCCGACGAGGGCGAGTTCGCCCTCGGCGGCACGGTGCTGACGATGACCCAGGACGTGGGCATGTCGAGCCCCGACGACAGCCTGCGCGAGATGCTCGTCGAGGTCGCCCCGCGCGGCTCTGCGCGAGGCCGGCCGCGCGCTCGTCGTTGCCGAGGCGGCGATGTACGCCGGCACCGACGACGGCACCGGCTTACGCCGAGGCGCTCACCCACTGGGGCGACCTCGGCGGCTACGAGCTCGAGGCGCAAGTGGGCTGCCGCGGCGCGCCGCAGCGTGAAGACACAGGTCGACGACTTCGCCACCCGCAAGGTGGGCGAGCTCTCCGGAGGTGAGCGCAAGCGCCTGGTGCTCGATCTGCTGCTCACGTCAGGTGCCGACATCCTTCTGCTCGACGAGCCCGACAACTACCTCGACATCCCCACCCGGCTGTGGCTCGAGGAACAGATCAAGTCGTGCAAGAGCACCATCTTGATGGTCAGCCACGACCGCACCCTGCTGGAGCGGGTGGCCACCAAGATCATCGTCATCGAGGGCTCGGGCGCGCTGGGTGCACGGCGGTTCCTACGCGACCTTCCCCGAAGCCGCGCGCCGCGCGCCAGGAGCTGCTCGGCGACGCGCTGAAGCGGTGGAACGACGAGGAACGGCGCCTGTTCCAGCACATGAAGATCATGAAGCAGCGGGCCGCCCAGAACTTCAAGAACGCCACCAAGGCCAACGCTGCCGAGACCCGGTGGGAGAAGTTCGTCGCCGCCGGGCCACCACCGCCGCCGGTGCCCGACCAGCAGATCAGGTCGGCCTGCGCGGCGCCGACTCCGCCCGACGGGTGGTCCAGCTCGATCGACGTGTCGGTCGGCGACCTGTTCCTGCCGTTCAGCGACGAGGTCCACTTCGGCGAACGGGTCGGGCTGATCGGCCCCAACGGCACCGGCAAGACCCACCTGCTCGACGCCCTCGCCGGCGGCGATCACCCCAGACCATGGCACCGTCGGATTCGGTCCGCGCACCTCGGTGGGCATGTTCACCCAGGTCAACGATCGTGCCGACTTCCTCGGCCGCACGTGCATCGACATCGTTCGCGAGCGCCTCTTCGACGAGGAGAAGGCGATGAAGGCCCTCGCCCGCTACGGCCTGGCGTTCAACGCCCGCCAGGAGCTCCAGACCGCTGTCGGGTGGGCAGAAGGCGCGCCTCGAGATCCTGTGCCTCGAACTCGAGGGCCACAACGTGCTGCTGCTCGACGAGCCCACCGACAACCTCGACATCGAGTCGTCGGAAGCGCTCGAGCAGGGCGCTCGACGGGTTCCAGGGCACGGTGGTGGCGGTCAGCCACGATCGCACCTTCCTGGCCACCCTCGACCGCTTCGTGATGATCACCGACGACGGCGAGGTGTTACTCGTTGCCCGACTTCGAGATCGCCCTCCGGGCTCTCCTCGCTCCCGACCAACTCGCCGGGCTGAGGCTGGCGAAATCACTATGCCTAGGATCTCGGGGCTGAGGATCTCGGGGCTGAAGTTGTCGGGCCCGCGGTGCGCCGCGCCGCTACGGCGTCGACGAGATCCATCTGGGCGCCCACCTCCGGGCCGGCCATCGGTCGACAGGCGGCCACAAGAGCGAGGGCTTCGTCGCGGCCCATGCCGAGCTCGATGAGCAGGCAGGCGGTGATCGTGCCCGTGCGGCCGATGCCTGCCGCACAGTGCATCAGCAGGTGCTCGCCACGTTCGAGGCGGCCCAACAGCTCGGCCAGCAGGACGTCGGCATCGGCCGGCGGCGGGGCGTGGAGGTCGTGGATGGGGAACCACACCGCCTCGCCGCCGCTGTGGTCGCGCAGCCAGGCGAGATAGGCGGGGTAGCGCTCGACAAGCTCGTGGGCCTCGACCAGGCACACCACCGTGGTGGCACCGCAGAGAGCCATCGCCCGACGGTGGTCGGGCCCGATGGCGTGCTTGCCGCACAACGACAGGCGCTCCCGACGTGGCGGGTAGGGGAATCGTGTCGATGCCGCCGTCGCGGCCCCTGGGCCCGAGCCAGTCCGCCATCACCATGTGGGCATCCTACGAATAGGGTGCCCACATGGCCGTCATCTCCTTCAGCCGTCGCCTCCACGACCTCGCCGCCGCCCTGCCCGACCAGCCTGCGGTGACCTGCGGCGACCAGTCGATCACCCGCGCCGAACTGGTGCAGCGCGGCGACGACCTCGCCGTGTACCTCCACGAGCACGGGGTCGGGTTCGGTGACATGGTCACCATCGCCTTGCCGAACAGCATCGACTGGTTCGTGGCCTACCTGGCTGCCTGGCGGTTGGGGGCGACCCCACAACCGATCTCACCGCGCCTACCTCATCGTGAGTTCGAGTCGATCATGGAGTTGGCGAACCCGTCGGCGGTGATCGGCGTGCCCGAAGGTGCGGAACCGGGTCGGTGCTGCGTGCCGCTGGGCTTTCGTGCTCCCAGCGCCGACGCGAGCTCCCTGCCCGACCTGGTGTCGCCGGCATGGAAGGCGCCTACCTCCGGCGGTAGTACCGGCAGGCCGAAGCTGATCGTGTCCGGCGACCCCGCCGAGATCGACACCGACACCCCACCGACTCTCCTGCTCGGCACCGACAGCTGCCTGGTGATGCCTGGCCCGCTCTACCACAACGGTCCGGGTGTGTGGAGCTGCCAGGCCCTGCTTCACGGCAACCATGTGGCCCTGCTTCCCCGGTTCGACGCCGAGGGCACCCTTGCCGCCATCGAGCAACACCATGGTGCAGTGGTGTACCTCGTGCCGACGATGATGAAGCGGATCTGGCGCCTGCCCGAGGAGGTGCGCCTCGGGTACGACATCACCAGCCTGAGGGTGGTGTGGCACCTCGCCGAACCCTGCCCCGAGTGGCTCAAGCAGTGCTGGATCGACTGGCTGGGGGCGGAGCGCATCTTCGAGCTCTATGCGGGCACCGAGGCCCAGACGGCGACCATCATCACCGGGGAGGAGTGGCTCGCCCACAGGGGCTCGGTGGGCAAGCCGATGCCCGACTCGGTGAGCATCACCGACGCCGAGGACAACGAACTGCCCCCGGGCGAGATGGGTGAGGTGTGGCTGCGCAGCTTCCGCGACACGCCCACCTACCGCTATGTGGGGGCCAGTGCCCGCACCCGGCCAGGTGGATGGGAGTCTCTCGGCGACATGGGCTATCTCGACGCCGACGGCTACCTGTACCTTGGCGACAGGTCGAGCGACATGATCCTTTCTGGTGGCGCCAACATCTACCCGGCCGAGGTGGAGGCAGCGATCCAGGAGCACACCGGCGTCCATTCGTGCGCGGTCATCGGTCTCCCCGACGAGGACAGGGGGAACACCGTCCACGCCATCATCGAAGCCGACCCGAACGACATCGACATCGACGAGCTGATGGCGTTCCTCGCCGATCGGCTGGTGGTCTACAAGCTGCCACGCACCTTCGAGTTCGTCGACGAACCACTGCGCGACGATGCCGGCAAGGTGCGTCGTTCGGCCCTGCGCGAGGCCCGGCTGCACCCCGGTCCTCACCCCTGAACGAGGCCTTGCGCAAGCGCACTAACGTTGTCGCCCAGGGGGTTTCCGACAGGAGACGACGAGGGCATGGCAGGAATCGACACTGGCACTCTCGCCGTCGGCGCGCCGCTGCTTCTGGTGATGCTGATGGTGATGCTCGTCGGCATCCCCCTCTTGGTCCGGGCGCGCGAAGTGGCCGGCATCACGTTCGCCGGCAGCGCGCTGGCCGCACACCCTGGGCACCGTGCAGAGCTCGACCGTGCAGGTCAGCTTCGGCGCCACGTCACGTCGCGAAAGCCCCCTCGTGCTTTACGCGTACCAGGTGGAGGGTCGGATGTTCCAGGGACGCCGGGTGAGAGCGAGCGACAAGTACGGTCGCACCATGCCTGATGGGGCCGGGTGCAGCGCGTCGGCCACAATTGCTCGCTATCCGGCCGGCACGGCGGTGACCGTCTACTACGACCCGCTCAACCCGGCGAACTCGGCACTCGAGCCCTGATCGCCTGACGCGGGCGTTGCGTCGCCGAGGCCGATCCGTCGGTTATCTAGGCTTCCGGCATGACGTCACCGGCGCCCGATGCTCAGCCGTTCGTGGGGCGGCCCCTTCCCCAGTGGTACGACGACGCCAAGTTCGGCATCTTCATCCACTGGGGCCCCTACGCCGTGCCGTGCTATGCGCCCGTCGACTGCGACATGGGTGAGCTGATGCGCGCCGGCGACTGGGCCGAGGTCTTCAAGTGGAGTCCCTACACGGAGTGGTACCTCAACTCGTGGGCGCTGGAAGGCAGCCCGACGGCGGCCCATCACGCCGCCACTTACGGCGAGCGCACTTACGCGAGTTTCGTCGACGAGTTCCGCGCCAGATCGGGCGGCGCCGACGTGGCCCAGTGGGTGCCCCTGTTCGCCCAGGCCGGAGCCAGGTACGTGGTGCCGGTGACCAAGCACCACGACGGCTTCCTGATGTGGCGCAGCGGGATACCCAACCCCCACCGCGAGGGCTGGATGGCCGAACGTGATCACATCGCGGAACTTGCTACCGCGGTCCGCACCGCAGGGTTGAGGTTCGGCGTCTACTACTCGGGAGGCGTCGACTGGACCTTCAAGCCGCCCCCGATCCGCGACCTGGCCGGGCTGTTCACATGCACCCCGGACACCTCCGAATATGGGGATTACGCCACCGCCCAGGTGCAAGAGCTGATCGAGCGTTTCGAGCCGAGTGTGCTGTGGAACGACATCGCCTGGCCACCCCACCTCGACCCCAACGACATCATCGGCCACTACTACCGGGCCGTGTCCGACGGGGTGGTGAACGACAGGTTCAACCCGATCGCCGTTGCCCTGGGCACCCTTCACGCCGACATCAACACCCCCGAGTACAGCACCCCCGAGACGGATGGGGGCACCCCTGCGACAAGGAAGTGGGAGGTGTGCCGCGGCATCGGCCGGTCGTTCGGTTACAACCGGATGGAGAGCGAGGCCACCTTCCCGTCGGTCGACGAACTGGTGTGGATGCTGGTCGACATCGTCGGCCGCGGCGGCAACCTGCTGTTGAACGTCGGGCCGTCGGCAGATGGCCAGATCCCCCTCGCCCAGGTGGTGCGGCTCACCGCGCTCGGCTGGTGGTTGAGGGTCAACGGTGACGCTGTCTACGGCTGTCGTGGCGCCGGCGGGGGCACCACGGCCGATGGACGCCCTGTGAGGTACACGGTGAACGGGGACACGTCGTACGCAACGGTGAAGGGGGCTCCGTGCAACACGGTGGCGTTCCCCATGGGTCGCCCCGCCGAGGGGTCCGAGGTGAGGATGCTGGGCAACTCGCGGGCCTTGCCCCACAGCTGGCGCGACGGTGAACTGACCATCCATCTGCCCGACCACCTCCCCGCGTCGCCGGCCACGGTGTTTGCGATGCTCGGCTGGTGAGGGCAGTTCAGATGACGTTGGCCCCTTGTCGGAACACGGCTCCGGCGGCAGAGTGCAGCTATGAACATCGTTGCTGAGCGGCCCTCGGCGCGCCTCCTCGACCCCCGGGGTGGCCTCGACGCCCTGGTGCGAATCCTCACCGCAGAGGGCTACCGGGTGCTCGGTCCGGTGACGCGCGACGGAAGCATCGACTACGCCGAAGTGAGCTGTGGCGACGACTTGCCCACCGGTCTTGCTGTCGAACAAGGCCCGGGCCGCTGGAGACAGCACACCGGCGACGACGGATCGCGGTTCGGCTGGACACCGGGCGCGGCGTCGTGGAAGCAGCACGTGTTCCCACCGGTGCAGGAAGTGCTCCACGTCCGCAGGACCGACGGCTCGTTCGCCGTCACCGAGCCCCCTGTTCCATCCCGGCCGCTTGCCCTCATCGGTGCCCGCGACTGCGAGGTGCGCGCCCTCGACATCCTCGACCGCGTGTTCGCCGATGCCGCCCACCCCGACCCCCGATACACGGCCCGCCGCGACGGCACGTTCGTGGTGGCCGTCACCTGTGGGGTGCCGTCGGCGACCTGCTGGTGCACCTCGATGGGCGGCAGCCCCCAACCCCAGAGCGGTTACGACATCCGTCTCACCGAACTCGACGGCGGGGATGCGCACTGGTTGCTGGCCGAGGCCGGCACCGAGCGGGGTGCCGAGATCCTCGACGGTCTGCCGGGTCTCGCCGCCACTGAGGTCGACAGGGCCTCGGCCGATCAGGTGGTCACGACGGCGGTCGCAGCCATGGATGTGCGCCTGCCCGGCGAACAGCTTCCCGCTCTGCTGGCCGGCACCGACACCCACCCCCATTGGGAACAGGTCGCGGAGAGATGCCTGTCGTGCGGCAACTGCACGATGGTGTGCCCGACCTGCTTCTGCTCGACCTACGTCGACACCACACCGGTCGATAGCAACGAGGTGGTGCGCGAACAGCACTGGGTGTCGTGCTTCCAACTCGATCACTCCTACCTCACAGGTGGCCCGGTGAGGGCCACCATTGCCGACCGCTACCGCCAATGGCTGCTGCACAAGTTGGAGACCTGGCCCGACCAGTTCTCCACTCCGGGTTGCGTCGGATGTGGGCGTTGCACCACCTGGTGTCCGGCGGCGATCGACCTCGTGGCCGAAGCTGCCGCCCTCATCGGCGGCGCGACCGCAGGACGCCTGGCGGGGGGTGCGGCATGACCGGGTCATGCGCCTGTCACCAGCCGGCCGATCCGATGGCGCCGGTACCGCACCAGGTGGTGGCGGTGCGTCACCAGACCGACGATGTCGTCACCGTCGATCTGGCGCCGGTGGGCGATGCGCTGAGCGCCCTCGCTCCGGGCCAGTTCGTGATGGCCTGGGCGCCGGGGGTGGGCGAGATCCCGATCTCGGTCAGCGGCCGTGGCGAAGGGGGTGCGATCGAGCTCACGGTCAGGTCGGTCGGTCAGGTCAGTGCGGCCATCACCGGCTGCGTTGAGGGCGACGTCGTCGGGCTGCGCGGTCCGTACGGAACTGCCTGGCCGGTAGCTGCGGCGGCGGGGCGCGACACGGTCGTGGTGGCCGGGGGGCTTGGCCTTGCACCCCTCCGGATGGCGATCGACCAACTCGTCGCCGCCCTGGGCGCCGGCGGCGCTGGAGCACCCTCTCGTCTCACGGTCATCATCGGGGCGCGGGACCCCAGCCAGCTCACCTTCCTCGCCGACGTCGAGCGCTGGCAATCCAGCGGCGCCCACGTGCACACGACGGTCGACCACCCCGACGACACATGGACCGCCAGTGTCGGCAACACCACGGTGGCGCTCGAGCAGATGGGTGAAGCCCACGGACTGGCCCTGGTGTGCGGCCCGGAGCGGATGATGACATCAGCCGCGAACACCCTGGTGCGTCTCGGGACCCCGCCCGACACGGTGCACCTGTCGCTCGAACGGAACATGCACTGCGGTATCGCCCACTGCGGACGTTGCCAGCTCGGCCCCCTGCTGCTTTGCCGCGACGGTGCGGTCGTCGGATGGAACCAGGTGGCCCACCTGTTGGAGGTGCACGGACGATGACCCGACCGACTGTTGCCGTGTGGAAGTTCGCCTCCTGCGACGGCTGCCAGCTAACCATCCTCGACTGCGAAGACGAGCTGCTCGCCATCGCCGACGCACTCGACTTCCGGATGTTTCTCGAAGCGGGCGCCAGTGAGTTGCTCGACCACTACGACCTGTCCCTGGTCGAGGGTTCGGTGACCACGGCCCATGATGCCGAGCGGATCCGCGACGTGCGGGCCAGATCGGGGACGCTGATCACGATCGGCGCCTGCGCTACAGCGGGCGGCATCCAGGCTCTGCGCAACGGGGCCGACATCGACGAGTTCACCTCCATCGTCTACGCCCGGCCCGACTGGATCGAGACCCTCGCCACCAGCACCCCCATCGCCGACCATGTTCAGGTCGACCACGAACTGCACGGCTGCCCCATCGCCAAGAGCGAGTTGCTCGCCACGATCTCGGCCCTGCTGGCCCGTCGTCGCCCCCCGATCACCACCCACAGTGTGTGCGTCGAGTGCAAGCAGGCCGGGTACACGTGCCTTCTCGTCGCCGAGGGCACCACCTGCCTCGGCCCGGTCACCCACGCCGGCTGCGGGGCCCTCTGCCCCGGCTTCCACCGTGGCTGCTTCGGCTGCTTCGGCCCGTCGGAGTCGGCGAACCTCGGTGGCTATCGACGGGCCATAGCCACCGCTGGAGCCGACGAGGCCCTCGCCGTGAGGTCGATGCGCACGTTCAACGTCGCCGCACCCGTATTCCGAGACGCCAAGGAGCAGGTATGACCCACGAGCACCGCGCCCGCCGCTTCGGCGTCGAAGCGCTCACCCGCGTCGAAGGTGAAGGCGGGCTGATCATCGAGGTACACGACGGCGAACTGGCCGACGTGAAGTTGCGCATCTTCGAGCCGCCCCGCTTCTTCGAGGCGTTCCTGCGTGGTCGCGCCTACACCGAGCCCCCCGACATCACGGCCCGCATCTGCGGCATCTGCCCGGTCGCCTACCAGATGAGCGCCTGCCAGGCGATCGAGTCTGCTCTCGGGGTGGAGATCGATCCGGCCCTGCCGCGACTTGCGCCACCTCCTCTACTGCGGTGAATGGATCGAGAGCCATGTGCTGCACATCCACCTGCTCCACGCCCCCGACTTCCTCGGCTACCCCAGCGGTATCGCCATGGCTGCCGACCATCGCGACGAGGTGCAGCGCGGCCTCCAGTTGAAGAAGATCGGCAACCGTATTGTCGAGGTCGTCGGCGGGCGGGCCGTGCACCCGGTGAACGTTCGTATCGGCGGCTTCTACCGTGTGCCGACTGCGGCAGAGATGGCCGATCTGGCAACTGACCTGCGCTTGGCGCTCGACGCCTCGATCGAGGTCGCCCGTTGGGTCGCAGGGTTCAACTTCCCCGACCACACCCTTCCCGACGGGACCGCCCTCGTCGCCCTGCGTCACCCCACCGAGTACCCGATGCTGGGCGACCGGCTGGTGTCGACCGATGGACTCGACATCGCCCCCGAGCACTTCCTCGACCACTTCGGCGAAGAGCACGTCGAGCACTCCACCGCCCTTCACGGCAAGCGCTTCGCCGGTGGCGACTACATGCTCGGGCCTCTGGCGCGCTTCGCCCTCAACCACGATCATCTCGCCCCTCAGGCCGCCGCGGTGGCCGCCGAGGTCGGCCTCGGGCCCAGCGAGCGCAACCCGTTCCGCAGCATCCTGGTGAGGGCGATCGAGACGGTTCACGCCTGTGAGATGGCCCTGACGATTGCCCTCGCCTATCGGCCGCCTGAGCGTCCGTTCGTGCCCAGCGAGGCCCGTGGATCGGTGGGCTGCGGCTGGACCGAGGCGCCGCGCGGCCTCCTGTTCCACCGCTACGAGATCGACGATGCGGGCATCATCGGCGACGCCCGCATCATTCCGCCGACATCACAGAACCAGCCTGTGATCGAGCACGACCTGATGCACCTGATCGAACATTCGCTGCATCTCGACGATGCCGCCCTCGAGGCGCTGTGCGAGCAGGCGGTGCGCAACTACGACCCGTGCATCAGCTGCGCCACCCACTTCCTCGACATGAGGGTGCACCGCACATGACGCCACCGGTGACGGTGGTTGCCATCGGCAACCCTTACCGCAGCGACGATGGTGCCGGTGCCGCGGTACTGGCCCGGTTGGCTGCCCTGCTGGGCGAAGAGCCGCTGGTGAGGCTGGTCGAGCTCGACGGTGAGCCAGTTCGCATGGTGCAGTCGTGGGAGGGTTCGACCGCAGTGTGGATCATCGACTGTGTGCGCTCCGGCCGGCCATCAGGGTCCATCCACGAGGTCGACGCGGCAGCGGCTCGGCGAGCTCGACGATCAGGGAGCGCGACTCGGCGGCGGCCACCTGCTCGGCCTCGCCGACGCGGTAGAACTGGCCCGAGTGATCGGTGCCCTGCCACCCGAGCTGAGGGTTGTGGGCATCGAGGGCGAGTGCTTCGACTTCGGTGTCGGGCTGACCGAGGCGGTCGACCGGGCATGCTCGCAAGCCGCCGCGAGTCTGGCCGCCTCCATCCGCGCTCATCCGTGTCTGGCGCACGGTCAACAGATGCGGGGGAGGAGCTCGCCCGAGGGGCATGTCGATGATGCGCGTGCCGCCTACCAAGGTGAGGCCCACGACCATTCCGTGATGGTCGTCGACGACTCGGCCGATGACCACCGCCTGCTCTCCCCCCGGGGTGAGGCGCAGGGCGTCGAGTGCAGCCACAGCCGAGCCGGCCGGCACGACAGCCACCAGCCGACCCTCGTTGGCGACCTGCAGTGGGTCGAGCCCCATCAGGGCGCAGGCACTGCGCACGGCGTCGGCCACCGGCACGGCGAGCTCGTCGATCTCGATGCCCACACGGGCCGCGGCGGCGATCTCGTTGAGTGTTGCTGCGAGCCCGCCGCGAGTCGGGGTCGCGCAGGGTGTGGACGTCGATGCCGGCATCGAACAGGGCGGCCACGAGAGCGTGGATTGGTGCCGAATCGCTGACCACCGGCGAACCGAACTCGAGCCCTTCGCGCACACTCATCACCGCCACCCCGTGCTGGCCGATGGGGCCGGACAACAGCACGGCATCGCCGGTGGTGGCGCGCTCGGGCCGCACATCGGAGTCCGGCCTCACGACCCCCACCCCGGCGGTGGTGATGTAGACGCCGTCGCCGCGGCCCCGCTCGACGACCTTGGTGTCGCCGGCCACGATGGCCACACCCGCAGCCGCGCGCCGCGGCACCCATCGAGTGGGCGATGCGCGCCAACACGTCGACCGGTGTGCCTTCCTCGATCACGAAGGCCGCCGTGAGGTGAAGAGGCACCGCACCGGAGCAGGCCAGATCGTTGACCGTGCCGTGAACTGCGAGCGACCCGATGTCGCCGCCGGGGAAGAACAGGGGCGACACGACGAAGGCATCGGTGCTCAGGGCGAGTCGGCCACCGACAGGAGTAGGAACGACCGTGGAATCTGCCAGCTGGTCGAGCAGGGGGTTGGCGAGGGCGGGCAGAAACACCGCTTCGAGTAGTTCGGCGGTGAGCCGGCCGCCGCCCCCGTGGCCGAGCACGACAAGGTCGCGGTCGGCCACGGGCGCGGGGCACGACCAGTTGGAAGGGTCGACAGGCTCAGCCAATGCCGGCCCCTGCCCGGCGGTGGGTGAAGTAGGCGGCGCACGCCCCTTCGTCGGACACCATCGTGGCCCCGAGCGGGTTGCGCGGAGTGCAGCTCGCGACCGAAGGCCGGGCACTGGTCGGGGGTGATGAGCCCCTGCAGCACCTCGCCGCTGTGACACAGGGGCGACTCGGTGGCGGTGATGTCGCCGACGTCGAAGCGGGCCTCGGCGTCGAAGGCGCGCAAGTTGGGGCGCAGGCGCCAGCCGCTGGCATGGATGACGCCGATTCCGCGCCAGGTGCGGTCGCACACCTCGAACACCTCGGCGAGCATCTGCTTGGCCACCGGGTTGCCGTTCTCGGCCACCACGCGCGGGTAGGCGTTCTCCACCTCGGCGCGTCCGGCTTCGAGCTGCTGTACCGCCCGACGCACCCCTTCGAGCAGGTCGACCGGCTCGAACCCGGTGACCACGATGGGCACCCCGTAGCGGGAGGCGAGGACGTGGTAATCGGCGTAGCCCATCACCGTGCATACGTGCCCGGCGGCAAGGAAACCCTGAACCCGGCAGCCCGGCGCGTCGAGGATGGCACGCATCGCCGGGGGCACGAGCACGTGAGACACGAGAACCGAGAAGTTCGTGACCCCGAGCCGGCGGGCCTGGTGGACCGCGAGCGCGTTGGCAGGGGCTGTGGTCTCGAACCCGATGGCGAAGAAGACGACCTCGCGGTCGGGGTTGTCGATGGCCACCTGCACGGCGTCGAGAGGTGAGTAGACGGTGCGCACGTCGCCGCCGCGGCTGCGTACGCCGAACAGGTCACGCTCGCTACCGGGCACGCGCAGCATGTCTCCGAACGAGCAGAAGATGACCTCGGGCCGCGACGCGATGGCGATGGCCCGGTCGATGGTTTCGAGTGGTGTAACGCAGACCGGGCAACCGGGGCCGTGGAGCAGCTCGATGCCCTCGGGCAGAACCTGGTCGATGCCGTGGCGGATGATCGAGTTGGTCTGGCCCCCGCAGACCTCCATCAGGGTCCAGGGGCGGGTGGTGATGCGACGGATCTCGTCGAGCAGGCGCCGGGCGCGCGCCGGGTCCTGGTACTCGTCGACATACTTCACAGGCCTTCACCCCCGAGCTCGTCGAGCATCGCCAGTGTGGTGGCCGCGGCGGCCTCGTCGAGCACCTGGATTGCCACCCCCGCGTGGGCGATGACGTACTGCCCGGGTCGGGCATCGGGCAAGAAGGTGAGGGCGGCCTCGCGCACCGTTCCGGCGAAGTCGACAAGGGCGACAGGCTCGCCGTGGCGTTCGACGATGCTCTTGATGAGGCCGGGCACGGCGAGGCACATCTCAGACTCCGTCCTTCATTGGCTTGGCGCCTTCATCGCCGTAGCGGCGATCGCAGCCTGCCCGAGAGCGAGCCCACCGTCGTTGGTGGGCACGGCGCGGTGCCACAGCACCTCGAACCCGTCGGATTCGAGGCGCTCGATGCACCCCTCGAGTAGTCAGCGCGTTCTGGAACACTCCCCCTGACAATGCCACGGTTCGCAGGCCCTGGGTGACACGGAGCCGATCGGTGAGCCCGGCGACGAGGTGGACGACGGCGCGATGGAAGCGCATCGACACCACCCCGGCAGGCACTCCGTCGAGAACATCGGCGGCGACGGACGTCACCACCTGGCCGGCATCGATCGCCCCACCGTCGCTGACCGGGCCGAAGCTGTAGCTGCCCTCAGCTGTCGGGTCGGCGGCGGCCTGCAGTTCGATGGCTGCCTGGGCCTCGAAGTCGACCCTTTGGCGCAGGCCGGTCAGTGAAGCGACGGCATCGAACAGGCGGCCCATGCTCGACGTGGGCACCGTCTGCACCGACCTTGCGAACTGGGTGAGCAGCACCGCCCTGTCGGCGTCGGCCACAGCGGCCACAGACGGCAGGCGTTCGTCCCACTCCACCCCTGCTGCCCACAGATGGGCGAGGGCAGTGCGGGCCGGGTGCTCGATGGCAGCGTCGCCGCCGGGAAGGGGCACGGGGCTCAGGTGGGCGGCCCGCTCGAACGACGATGTCGTCGCCACCAGAATCTCGCCACCCCAGATGGTCCTGTCGGTGCCGTAACCGGTGCCGTCGAACACCACCCCGATCACCGGTGGAAGCCCGGGCGCGGCGCGCCCGTTCTCGGCCAGCACCGAGGCGACATGGGCGTGGTGGTGCTGCACTCGAACGAGCTCGCTGCCCCACGAGGCTGCGAGCTCGGCACCGAGCCGCGACGAGAAGTAGCCGGGGTGGGCGTCGATCGCCACCAACGCAGGGGTGATCCTGGTGAGTGAGGTGAGTTGCTCGACCGCCCGGCGAGCCCCGCGGTGAGTGGCGAGCTCGCCGTGGTCGCCGAGATGCTGCGACATCCATGCCTCACCGCCGAGGGCGACACACACCGCCCCCTTCAGATCGGCGCCCATCGCCAGCAGAGGCGGAGAGTCGCCGCCAGTGTGGATCGGTAGGGGGGTGTATCCGCGCGCCCTGCGCACTGGCACGGGTCGGCCGCGAACCGAGCGCACCACACTGTCGTCGCAGGGTGAATGGATGGGACGGTCGTGCATCAGCCAGGCGTCGGCCAGCCCGGCCAGTCGATCGAGAGCCTCGCCGTCGTCGTAGACGATCGGCTCGTCGGCGACATTGCCCGAAGTGCACACGAGCACTCGGGTGGCGAGTCCGTCGAGGAGGAGATGTTGCAGAGGGGTGCACGGCAGCATCACCCCCACCTCGGCTGCGCCAGGTGCCACGTGCTCGACCCAGCCGGGGGCTCCGTCGCGGCGGCGAGCGAGCACGATCGGGCGTTGTGGTGACTCGAGAGAGGTGGCCTCGGCCGATGACAGACGGGTAGCCGGATCCACGTCGGCGACGGCCGACACCAGCACAGCGAAGGGCTTGGCGCCGCGCTGCTTGCGTGTGCGTAGCTCGCCGACCGCCACAGGGTTCGTGGCGTCGCACATCAGGTGGTAGCCGCCGAGCCCCTTCACGGCCACCACCGCCCCCTGTTCGAGTAGGCGCTGGGTGGCCACCCTGGCCTCGTCGCCGCGGTGGGACACCACTCGCTTCTGGTCGACGAGGAAGAGCTGTGGTCCACAGACCGGGCAGGCGAGGGGCTGGGCGTGGTAACGGCGGTCGGCGGGGTTCTCGTACTCGCCGAGGCAGGCGGCGCACAGAGGGAAGCCGGCCATCGTGGTGTTCGGCCGGTCGTAGGGCAGAGACATCGTGATGGTGAAGCGCGGACCGCACTCGGTGCAGGTCACGAACGGGTAGAGATAGCGGCGGTCCGTGGGGTCGTTCATCTCCGCCAGGCACTGGTCGCAGACGGCCGTGTCGGGCGGCAGGGAGGTGATGTGCTCGGCGTCGCCATCGGCCGAGGCGATGATGCGAAAGCCGCTCGGTGTCGGGCCGACGGGGCCGGGCTGCTCGCGGGTGACCGACTCCACCTCTGCCAGAGGCGGAGTCCGCTCTACGAGGCCGCGCTCGAACTCGTCGAGATCGGCCGGGTGGCCGCTGACGTCGATGATCACACCGTCGCTGTCGTTGCCGACGGTCCCGTCGAGCCCGAGTGATGTGGCCAGCCGGTGCACGAAGGGACGAAACCCGACCCCCTGCACGACACCGCGTACCCGAAGGACGCGGCGGTCGGGTGGGTTGACCCCGTCGGGCATCAGCTCTGGTTGTTCGGCGGGCCGAACGCGGCGAGCCGACGGGCGAGTTCGGCGCGGTAGGCGGAGGCACGTTCGAGCTTGAGGTGCTCGTAACCGCGTACCCGGTCGGGTAGGGAGGCGATGGCGACGGCCTCGCCCAGGTTGGTCGCGGTGATATGGGGCAGCATTGAGCGTACGGCCGCGACATATTCGGGCACCATCGCCCTCTCCACCCGGCGCACCCCAGCCCAGCCGAAAACATCAAGAGGGGTGCCCCTCAGGCGGCGCATCGATCGCAAGAACCAGAACACCGGCTTCGACCAGCGTCCGAACTTCAGCTTGGTAGTCATCCCCATCGTCCTCAGGGCGGGTGGGTGGAGATGCCAGACGACCCTCGCCCTCTTCCCGCCGATCTCCCTCGCCTGCGCTCGCGACTCGGGTAGCAGAAGAAGCCGGGCGACTTCGTATTCGTCCTTGTAGGCCATGAGCTTGTGAAGGTTCTGCATCACCGCCTCGGTGAGCTCGGCGTGACCCTTGGCGGCGACCTCGTCGATCACGGTCTCGAACCGGGCGGCGTACTTCCGCGACTGGTAGTCGGTGAGGTCGGCGACGAGGCGGGAGCGCAGTGGGATGTCGGCAACGACTCGCCCGCCGTTGGCGGAGGTTGCAGCGTCGGCGGCTGCTTCCACGGCTGCCTCGTCGGCCACCCAGGCCCGACCCCAGCGGAACGCGTCGAGGTTCTTGGCGACGGCCACTCCGTTGAGCTCGATCGCCCGCTCGAGGTGATCGGCCGATACGGGCACATGGCCGGCCTGCACGGCGACACCGAGCAAGAACACGTTGGCGGTGCTGTCGTCGCCCAAGAGGCGACGCACCAGGTGCCGGGCCGCGACCCTCACGTGATCACGAGAGCTGGCGTCGAGGCGGTCGGTGACGGCATCCACCGGATAAGGCCGGTCCGGGTGGAGGACCATCGAGCCGGTGGGCACGGTGGCGGTGTCGGCCACCACCACGGTGCGACGGGGGTCCATCGTGTGCAGGTTGGCGTCGCTGCTCGCGCCCAACTGGTCGAAGGCGATCATCACATCGACGGCGCCGGCCGTTGCCATGTTCGACGCGCAGGGTGTGTCGAGCGACAGGCGCACGTCGCTGACCACGGGCCCGGCCTTCTGAGACAGGCCGGTCTGGTCCAGGCCGCGCACGTGGTAACCCTGGAGCATCGCCGCCGTGCCCAGGATCTGGCTGACGGTGACCACCCCGGTCCCTCCGATCCCCGACAGCCGGATGGTGCAATCCCGCATCGGCGCGGTGAGCGTAGGGAGGGGGTGGTCGGGGGACACGGTCCCCCGACGAGGAAACGGTGATCCTGCCCGCCCGGTGGCGAAGACGGTCATGAACGCCGGGCAATCACCCTCGATGCACGACATGTCGAAGTTGCACGAGTCCTGGTCGATACTGGTCTTGCGACCGTAAGGGGTGTCGGTGGGCTGCAAGGACAGGCAGCCGCTCTTGTCGCCGCAGTCTCCGCAGCCCTCGCAGATCCTCTCGTTGATCACCACCCGGAAGCCCGGAGCGGGTATCAGCCGGCGCTTGCGGTCGCGGCGCAGTTCGGCTGCGCAACGCTGGTCGTGGATCAGCACCGTGCAGCCAGGCACCTGGGCGAGAACCTCCTGGGCTTCGAGGAGCCGCCCGCGACCCCAGGCCTTGACCCCGGTGGGGAGCTCCTCGGAGTTGTAACGCGATAGGTCGTCGGTGGTGATGATGATGCGCTTCACCCCGACTGCGAGCAGGGCCTTGCAGAGGGAAAGCACGTCGAGTTGGCCGGTGGGATCCTGCCCGCCGGTCATCGATACGGCCCCGTTGTAGAGGATCTTGTAGGTCATGTCGGCACCGTTGGCCACGGCGGCGCGGATAGCCCCGAAGCCGCTGTGGAACAGGGTTCCATCGCCCAGGTTCTGAACCAGGTGGCTGTCTCCCACGAAGGGTGCCATGCCGAACCATTGGGAGCCCTCGTTGCCCATCGCGGTGATGCCGACGATGTCGCCGCCGCGGCCGGGTTCCATCAGCATCACCATCGCGTGGCAGCCGATGCCGGCCCCCACGAGGGTGCCTTCGGCCACTTTGGTGGACGTGCTGTGAGGACACCCGGAGCAGAAGAACGGCGTGCGATCCACCGACAGGGGGATGAACTGGCGCGGCGCCGGTGGCTCCGGAGTGAGTAGGTGGGCCAGTCGTGGTGCCAGCCGGCTCCTCAGCCGGGAGACGATGGCGTCGGTTTCCATCGCGCCGGCGATGGGGAACAGGGGGCTGTCGTCGGGCTGGTGCTTGCCCACCACGATCGGATGGTCGACCCGGCCGAACAGGGCGTCCTTGATGATCCACTCGAGGTTCGGAGCCTTCTCCTCGACGACGACGACCTCGACGAGACCGGCGGCGAACTCGCGAACCTGGTCCACGTCGAGGGGCACGGGCATGGCGATCTTGAACAGCCTGATCCCGGCCGAGCGGAGGTCGTCGTCGGTGCCAAACCCCAAGATGCGCAGGGCTTCGATCGTCTGCTGGTAGGTGTGGCCACTGGCGACGATGCCGATCCAGTCGTGGGGGCCGCGCACCGGGATGGTGTTGAGATGGTTGAGCACCCCGTAGATGCGGGCGAGGACCAGCCTCACCTCGTGGAACTCGCGCTCGCGGTCGAGGGTGTAGGGCGTGAGCAGTTGCCCGGAGGGGTGCGGCACCCACAGCCGGCCGTCGACCTCCATCGTGGGGATCGTGGGGTTGATCCGCTCGGGATGGAGCTCCACCGACCCGGTGCCGTCGGCGAGGGCCTCGACGACCTTGATGCTGGCCCACACCCCGCAGGCCCGAGAGAGGGCGATGGCATGACGGCCGAGGTCGATGGCCTCCTGAACGTCACCGGGGTAGATGATCGGCATGTGCAGGTCCACCAGGGTGGCACCGCTCGACGAGGGCAGGGTGCTGCTCTTGGCCATCGGATCGTCGCCCACCAGAGCGACCGCGCCACCCTTGGCCGACGTGCCGGCGAACACGGCGTGACGTAGGGCGTCGCTCGCCCTGTCGAGGCCGGGTGCCTTGCCGTACCAGATGCCGATGACTCCGTCGTAGAGGCACGAGTCGAGGGTTACGGCCAGCTGGCTGCCCATGACCGCCGTGGCGGCCAGCTCTTCGTTCATCGCCGGCTGGAATACGAGGCGCAGGCCGTCGGCTGCGGCGAGCTCTGCTGAGGCGGCGACATCGCGGTCGTACCCGGCCAGGGGGCTGCCCGGGTAACCGGTCACATAGGCGGCCGTGTTGAGTCCGGCCCGACGGTCGGCGCGGAGCTGCTCGTAGGGCAGACGGGCAAGCGCCTGCGAGCCGCTGAGGAAGGCCCGCCCGTCGTCGCGTCGGTAGCGATCGGCGAGCTCGTAAGTGTCGATCACGGCCACTTCGGCATCATGCCACCTCTGGGTGAGGGGCCGGTGCGGTGCACAATGTCGAGGTGATGTCGTCGTGAAGCCGGCCGGGTCCAAGGGTGGTACGCCGGCGTTGGTGGCGCTGGCGTCGGCGGGAGTGCCCTTCGTCGTGCACGAGTTCCTCCATGAGCCTGGCGAACGCAACTACGGGCTCACTGCCGCGGCGGCCCTGGGCGTGGCGCCCGAGCGTGTGTTCAAGACGCTCATCGCCAACCTCACCGTTGAACGTGACGGCGATCGCTCGGTGGAGCAGGTAGTCGGCATCGTCCCCGTCAGCGGCCAGCTGTCCCTGCGCGAACTGGCGACGGCGCTCGGGGGCAAGCGGGCCGAGATGTGCCCCACCGACCTTGCGGAGCGGATCACCGGGTACGTCGTCGGCGGCATCAGCCCGTTCGGTCAGAAGAAGAGGCTGCGCACGGTGATCGACGAGACCTGCGTCTTGTTCGACACGATCTTCGTCAGTGGAGGCAAGCGAGGGCTCGACATCGAGGTGACACCCGACGTCCTGGTGCAGACGCTCTCGGCCTTGGTCGCCCCGATCGCCACTGACCCAACCGCTAAGTGACGAGTCAGGTTCGTTGGCGGAGCTTGGCCTCGATCAGCGCGACCCGGGTGCGGGAGGGTGGATGGGTGACGGCCAGCCGCTCGCGCCAGTTGGTCGGCCGGTCGTTGGCGCTGGTCGCCGCCACCCTGCGCAGAGCGAGGGCAAGGGGTCGGCCGAAGCCCATCGCTACCGCCCTGCTGTCCGCCTGGAACTCGGCGCTGTGCCCGACCGCGTTGGCGATGGCGTTGCTGAGCAGCAACCCGCTGAGGAACACCCACGACACTGCCGTGAGCAGGGCTGCTACCAGACGTCCGAGGGCGGTGATGCTCGAGGAGTGGCTGGCGAAACTCGTTGTCGCTGCCGAGGCAACGTTCTGGAGGAAGAACCCGACCCGAGCGAGAAGCAGCACTGGAATGCTCAACCACTGGCCTACGGCCAGGGCCACTGTGTGCAGCCCGAGGTGGTGACTCAGCTCGTGGGCCAGCACCCCGCTGAGCTCGTCGCGCGGTAGCGACTCGACAGCGAAGGACGTGACCACCACCAAGTGGCCGCCACAGGCGAAGGCATTGAGATCGGGTGAGGGAAGCACGGCGAGCACGTAGCGCCGGGCGGGCAGGTCGTTGGCCTGCAGTACGGGCCGCCACGCGGGGGCGAGAACCGCAACCTCTTCGCGGGTGGGTCGGCGGGCGCCGAGAAGGGGGGCGAGCACGAACTGCTGTACAGGGCGCAGGAACAAGAGCACGACGGCTGCCAGATAGCCGACGGCGAACCAGACGAACGAAACCTGCCACACCAGGTGGACCGGCCACCAGATGACGGTGATGGCGAGCAGCCAGACGGGCAGCACCGCTACCACCGGCGCGATGGCGGTGATGGCCGACGAATCGAGGTTCCGGCGTGCTCCCCTAGTGCGCCGCGTACTGTCCACACCGGTCACGATACGAGTTGGCCAGGGGTGATGAGTCCTGAGGGAAGCCTCCGGTGTGAGTTTTCGCTATCCCCACGGATATTTCGGTCGATAACTAGCCTGACCGCAAGCGCTGATCGGCGTAGAGGCGACGAGCAGGAAAGGAGCAGGGCAAATGGTGGCGGCATCGATAACTCACGAGTCGGGCAGCGAACCCGACATCCAAGTCCTGCTCGGGCAGGCACGCGAGATCGAAAGCACCGACATCGGTCGCGCCCGCTCCCTGGTCCAGCAAGCGCGAGTCATCTCTCGCTCGCGCCAGGACCGCGTCGGAGAATCCGAGGCCCTCTACCGCCTTGCGGAGCTCTCCTATGCGTCGGGGCTGACCAACGAAGCGTTCGCCGTGGCCCTGGAGTCGCGTGACCTCGCCCATCAGTGTGGATCGGCGAAGACCGAGGTTTCGGCGCTGAACCTCATTGCCGCCGTCCAGTACAACGCGGCCAACTTCTCCGAGGCCTTGGCTTCTGCACTCGCCGCTCTCGACCTCTACCGCTCCACTGGTGAAAAGGCGAGCGAGGGCATGTTGCTCAACTCTCTCGCCGTCATCCAGCACAGCCTCAGCGATACGGACCGGGCGATCGTCACTTATGAGGCCGCGCTGATGGCCAACAAGGGCCAGGAGCGTCCCGACCTCGATGCGATCACCCTCGCCAACATGGCCAAGGTGAGGGCCGACCGCAATGAGGAGTTGCTCGCCGTGAGCTTGGGCGAGTCCGCCCTGGTGCTGGCCAAGCTGCACGCCCCGGAGTTCATCCCCGAGATCCTCGCTCGTCTCGCCCTCGCCTTCGTGGCGCTGGCGGCCCTCGACCGGGCGACCGTGTGCCTCGACGAGGCAGACGGGGTGCTACGCGATCGCACTGCCCGTCGGGTCGCCCTGTCGCCGGGCAGCGTCGTAACTGTGAGGGTCGCTCGGGGCGAGCTCTATGTTGCCATGCACCTTCGCGACCATGCCCTGCGCGAGTGGGCTACGGCGCTCGGGCTGGCCACCGAGGCGAACATGACCGAGATCGCCCTGACCCTGCGCGAGAAGCTGGCGAACCTGAACAAGGAGATGGGCCGCTACGAGCAGGCGCTGATGCACCAAGAGGAGCGTTACGCGCTCACCGAGGAGATCTTCAACCGGGGCACGGACCTGCGCGTCACGACCCTGCAGATCCAGCACGAGGCCGAGTCTGCCCGTCAGCAGGCCGAGATCCTGCGCCTGCGCACGGCTGAGCTGGATTCCATGGTTCAGCTACGTCTCGACGAGATCGAGTCCTTCCACGTCTCGGTGCTGCAGCGCATCGCGATGATGGCCGAGACCTACAAGACAGACGTCTCCGAGCATCCTCTGAGGGTGGGTGAACTGGCCGCTGCGATCGCCGAGGAACTGGATGAGAGGCCCGAGTTCGTCCACCAGATCGGGCTCGCTGCCCGACTGCACGACATCGGCAAGGTCGCCATCCCCCAAGCCGTCTTGTTGAAGCCGGGGCCGCTCACCGTCGCCGAATTCGAAGTGATGAAGACCCACACGACGCGGGGTTCGGAAATGGTTGGTGGAAGCTCGTCGCCCGTTATGAAGTTGGCGGAAGAGATCGCCCTCACCCACCATGAGCGATGGGATGGCTCTGGCTACCCACGCGGGCTGGCCGACGAGTCGATCCCCATCAGCGGGCGCATCGTCTGCGTCGTCGATGTCTACGACTCCCTGATCTCCGAAAGCGTTTACAAGCACGCCTGGTCGGCCGTCGACGCCGTCAACCATCTTCTCGACGGACGCGGCTCTCGGTTCGACCCAGCGGTGGTCGACGCCTTCATGAGGGTGATCAGTCGTCGCATTCCTTCGCTGGCACTCTCGCTCGGCCTGTCAACGCCTGAGTGATCCAGTCGCCCACCAGGTGGGCAAGGTCGTCGATGGGCATGTCGAGCCTGCCGCGCCGGTGGGCGTGGCTGAACGAGGAAACCGCGCCCATCACCCCGATGGTGGCAAAGGCGGGGTCGCCGTCGGCGACGCTGCCGGCCGCCTGGGCTTCCTCCACCAGGCGGCGGACGTCGGCCGCGTAGACATCGCTACCCTCCTGCAACAGCTGGGCGAGAGAATCGTCGGCACGTTCCACGTCGAGAAGGGCGAAGTAGGGCTGGTGCTCGGCCATGAACCTCACGCTGGCCTCGGCACCCTGGCGGATCCGAACCACCGGGTCGGCGGTGGTGTCCATTGCGAGCCGCCTGGGCGCGGCGCAGTGAGTACCGCATGGATCTCACCAGCTCGGCGAACAGGGATTCCTTGGTGGGGAAGTACCAGTAGAAGAGACCCTTGGCGACACCGGCGGCAGCGCAGATGTCGCTGATCCGCGTCGCGCCGTAGCCCCGTTCGGTGAACAATCCCTCGGCTGCCGCGAGCAGCTGTCGCTTGCGCTCGTTGCCCTGCAGGGTGTGGGACCTGGGTTCAGATTGGGAACGGGGCCTGGTCACCGCCCAGTCCAGCAGGACTTGACCGGCTGGTCAATCCGGGGTTAGCTCGGCGGCTGGCATACTTCAGGCCATGACCGCACTGATCCCCGGGGCCGATCCCTGGTCCCACATTGGTAATGGCCCCCACGGCGCTCTCGTCCTTCACGGTTTCACCGGCAACCCGGGCAGCATGCGCGGTGTGGCCGAGGCCCTCGCCGCCGCAGGCTTCCACGTCGAGATGCCACTCCTGCCGGGCCACGGCACGGTCGTGGACGACATGCTGCCCACCCGCTGGGCCGACTGGGCCGGCGCCGCAGAGGCCGCCTACCTCACCATCGCCAGTCGGGCCGACAAGGTGATCGTCGTGGGTCTCAGCATGGGCGGTGCACTCGCCTTGCGCATCGGTGCCGACCATCCCGAGGTAGCCGGTTTGGTGTGCATCAACCCTGCCACCCAACCCCAGGCACCGGAGGTGTTGGCGATGTTGCAGGGGATGATCGACAGTGGTTTGGAGGTGATGCCCGCCATCGGCAGCGACATCGCCGATCCCGATGCCCACGAATCTGCCTACGACGCCACCCCTTTGCGCCCCCTCCTGTCATTGGTCAACGATGGCCTCGCGCCCCTGGCATCGGAGTACCCGCGCATGCGTCAGCCGTTGCTGCTGCTGAGCTCACCCCAGGACCATGTCGTCGAGCCGGCTTCGGCGGACTACCTCGAGGCCAGTTACGGCGGGCCGGTCGAGCGCATCCTGCTCGAGCTCAGCTACCACGTCGCCACCCAGGACTTCGACAAGGAGCTGATCTTTACGTCGACGGTGGCTTTCGCCGAGCGCGTCACCACCTGACCCGTGAAGTTCGTCGCCAGCATCCCCAGCCCCTCCGATTCCGTATTCAGGCTCGGCCCCCTGTCGATCCACGCCTACGGGTTGATGATCGCCCTCGGTGTGGTCGTCGCGGTGTGGCTCGCGGGCCGTCGGCTGGAGGCTGCGGGCGAAGGCACACGCGACGACTTCGGTTCGATCGGTTTGTGGGCCGTTGCCGCCGGTGTCGTCGGTGCCCGTCTCTACTACATCGCCACCGACAAGAGTCGGCCGTGGAAGGACGCCGGGCAGTTGGCCGAAGATCTGGGAGGGCGGCCTGGGCATTCCGGGCGGGCTCCTCGCAGGAGCCCTGGTGGCCATGTGGGCGGCCCGACGACGGGAGGTCTCGGTGCCGGCGGTGTTCACCGCTGCGGCACCGGCCATCCCCCTGGCCCAGGCGATCGGCAGGTTGGGCAACTGGTTCAACCAGGAGCTCTTCGGGCGGGCCACCGACCTGCCCTGGGCTTTGCGCATCGACGACGAGAATCTTCCTGCGGGCTACGTCTCGGGCACCACCTTCCACCCGACCTTCCTCTACGAATCGCTGTGGAACCTGGCCCTGTGTGGGGTCCTGATCCTCATCGACAAGAAGATGCGCCTCAGGCCCGGGCGGTCTGCTCGCGATCTATGTCGCCGGCTACGCGGTGGGGCGGTTCTGGGTAGAGGGACTGCGCATCGACCCCGCCAACTCCGGTGGCGGATGGAGGCTCAACCAGTGGACTGCCGTCGTCGCCTTCGCCGGGGCGGTCGGGTTCTTGGTGGTCGACTGGTTGAGGCACAGGGGCGGAGCCGTCCCGAACAGAGCCGAGCCCGATGTCGGCCATGCCGGGCGGCCGAGTCGGACGTGGAGTCCGTCGACGATTACGTTGCCCCCCATGAGTGAAGACGTCGTCCTGTACGAGTTCCGCGAGCCGGGCATTGCCATCCTGACCCTCAACCGCCCCGACCGGCTCAACGCCTGGACCGGCGAGATGGCGGTCCAGTACTTCGACCTGCTCGACAGATGCGCCGCTGACCCCGCCGTAACTGTCATCGTCGTCACCGGTGCCGGCAAGGGCTACTGCGCCGGCGCAGACATGGTGACCCTGCAGGACATCGGCGCCTCGGAGGGCACCCCGAGCGCTGGGGCCGCCTCCGCCGGTCGCCCCCAATACCTCACCACCCTCATCCCCAAACCGGTGATCGCGGCGATCAATGGTGCGTGCGCCGGCATGGGCATGGCCCAGGCCCTGATGTGCGATATCCGCTTTGCTGCCGCCGGCGCCAAGTTCACCACGGCGTTCAGCCGTAGGGGCCTGATCTCCGAGTGGGGCATCTCGTGGATTCTCCCTCGACTGGTGGGTCACGCCCGGGCCGCCGACCTGTTGTTCTCCGGCCGGGTGTTCCTCGCCGAAGAGGCCGCCGCGATGGGTCTGGTCAACGCAGTCGTCGAGCCAGAGCGGCTCTTGGAGCACACCCTCGAGTACGCCACCGACATGGCGATCAACGCCTCGCCGAGCTCGATGGCGGTGATGAAGCGCCAGCTCTATGCGGACTGGGATCGCCCCCTCATCTCCGCCCACGACGACGCGATCCGCTTGATGGTCGAGTCGTTCCGGCGCCCCGACTTCGCCGAGGGTGTGGCCAGCTACCTCCAGAAGCGTCCGCCCCAGTTCGGCCCGGTCTCCCCAGACGCCTGATGCCGTGATCCACCTTCGCGGCGCCACCACCGACGTCGTCGTCGACACCTCGCATGGGGTGCCCGTCGTCGTCCATTGGGGTGCGCCGCTGGGTGACGCCGACCCGACGAGCACCGCGCTGGCGTTGGCCCGTCCCCACCTTCCCGTCGGTCTCGATGTGGCAGCGCCGACATCGCTTGTTCCCGAGCACGGAAGTGGGTTCCAGGGGCGGCCCGGGCTCACCGGGCACCGCCACGCCGGCACGGCCTGGGCGCCGCGGTTCGCGGTAGAGGCGGTCACACTCGTCGAGGGCGGGGTCGAGGTGGTGTCGGTCGACCCCGTGGCGGAGCTGAGACTGGTGTGCACCCTGACCCTCGGGGATGTGCTGAGGGTTCGCACCCGAGTGGTGAACCTCGGCGACACCCCGTATCAGCTCGGCGGGCTGCACCCCACCCTGCCCCTTCCAGCACATGCCTCGGAACTGCTCACCTTCGACGGCCGGTGGATCCGCGAGTTCCACCCGGTGAGGCGGGAGTGGGGCAGCGGTTCCTGGCTGGCCGAAGACCGCTCCGGTCGAACGTCGCACGAGCACCCCCCACTCGTCTTCGCCGGCACGCCCGGATTCGGCGAGTGGCACGGCGAGGTGTGGGGGGTGCACCTGGCGTGGAGCGGCAACCACTCCCTCCTGGCCGACTGCCTCCCCGACGGGAGCCGCTACCTGCAGGCCGGTGAGCTGCTTCACCCCGGCGAGGTACTCCTGGAGCCCGGCGCCGACTACGAGGCGCCCGATGTCGTGGGCGTGTATTCGGCTGAGGGTCTGACGGCGGCCTCGTGGGGATTTCACCGCATGTGTCGTTCCCTGCCGGTTCACCCGGAGAGACCACGGCCGGTGCTGCTCAACACCTGGGAGGCGGTCTACTTCGATCACGACACAGCGAGGCTCGAGGCGCTTGCCTCGACTGCGGCCGCTCTGGGCGTGGAGCGGTTCGTGCTCGACGACGGTTGGTTCGGCGGCCGGCGCGACGATCGCCGTGGTCTCGGCGACTGGTGGGTGTCGCCCGACGTTTACCCCCACGGGCTCGAGCCTCTGATCGCCCATGTGAGGTCGCTGGGCATGGAGTTCGGCATCTGGGTCGAGCCGGAGATGGTCAACCCCGACAGCGACTTGTACCGCGCCCACCCCGAGTGGGCACTGGTGACACCCGGGTACGAGCCCCTCACCGGTCGCGGTCAACTGGTGCTCGATCTGGCCCGCGCCGATGCCTTCGCCCACGTGCTGGAGGCGTTGGACCGGCTTCTCGCCGACCACGACATCGCGTTCGTCAAGTGGGACATGAACCGCAAGCACGCGCAGGCAGGTGGCGCCGATGGTGGGGCCGGTTCGCATGCCCAGACCCTTGCCTTCTACCGCCTGCTCGACGAGCTGAGGGCGAGGCATCCCGGTGTCGAGTTCGAGAGCTGCGCGAGTGGTGGTGGTCGGGTGGACCTCGGAGTGCTCCAAAGAGCGGAGAGGGTGTGGACGAGCGACTGCAACGATGCCCTCGAACGCCAGACGATCCAGCGCGGGGCGTCGATGTTGATCCCACCCGAGTTGATGGGTGCCCACATCGGCCCGTCCCGTTCCCACACCACCGGGCGGATGCACTCGCTCGCTTTCCGGGCGCTCACCGCGATGTTCGGGCATCTCGGTGTGGAACTCGATGTGATGTCGTTGGACGAAGCGGAGTCGGAGCAGTTGGCCGCAGCGATCTCCCTTCATCATCGTTTCCGACCTCTGCTGCACTCGGGTGACGTGGTGAGGTTCGATCCGGTGCGCAACGGCCAGGCGCCCGCGGGGCTCGCCCACGGGGTGTACTCCGCCGACCGTCGGGAGGCGATCGTCGCGTATGTGCAGACGGTCAGCGGGCTGAGCCTGTTGCCGCCGCCGCTGAGGCTGCCGGGACTGTCGGGCGATCAGAGGTACCTGGTCGAGCAGATACCTCTGCCGGGGTCGTGGGTGCACTGGGAAGCCAGTGGGCTGGTGCTCACCGGGGCCCAGCTCGCCGCCCACGGGATCCAACCACCCCACCTGAACCCGGAGTCAGGGATCCTGTTCCACCTAACCGCCGTGTGACCCGCCCCGCCGACCGCCCCGCCACCCGCCCGTTGTGGATCTGGGGCTATTCCGTCTCGGCCGCCGAGACGAATCGCGCCCAGATCGCCAAAGAGGATGGCCGGGGGAGTCCCGCCGTAGGATTGGACCCTGTGTCAGATCGCATCTCCACTGCCGACGTCGTCAAGGTGGCCAGGCTGGCGCGTCTCGATCTGAAGGACGACGAGATCGAGCGAATGACCGTCCAACTCGACGGGATGCTCGAACACTTCGCCGATGTCGACGCCCTCGACCTCGCGACCGTCGAGCCGATGACCCAGCCCTACCCCCTGGTCAACGTCTTGCGTGCCGACGTCACCCAACCCTGCCTTGATCGCGACGAGGTCCTCGCTGCCGCCCCGGCCACAGAGGACGGTCGCTTCCGGGTACCGCCGATCACAGGGACGGAAGGCTGATGCTCGCCCGAGAGATCGCCGCTGCGGTGAAGGAGGGCACCACGAGAGCCGCCGACCTCGTGGAGGCGCACCTCGCCCTCATCGCCCAGCGGGACCCCGAGATCCACGCCTTCAACCATGTGATGGCCGACCAAGCCAGGGCCGCCGCGGCACGGGTGGATGCCACGGCCGCCTCAGGCCACGACCCCGGCCCGCTCGCCGGCGTCACCGTGGCGTTGAAGGACAATATGTGTACTAGGGGGGTTCCCACCACCTGCTCCTCGCGCATCCTCGAAGGTTGGAAGCCGCCCTACGACGCGACGATCGTCACCTCGCTGCAGAGGGCGGGGGCGGTCGTGATCGGCAAGACGAACCTCGACGAGTTCGCCATGGGAAGCAGCACGGAGAACTCGGCGTTCGGCCCAACACGGAACCCCCACGACACCAGCCGGGTGCCCGGTGGCAGCAGCGGGGGTAGCGCCGCTGCCGTTGCCGCCGGCTTCAGCCACCTCGCCCTCGGCAGCGACACCGGCGGCTCCATCCGCCAGCCGGCGGCCCTGTGCGGTGTGGTCGGGGTGAAGCCCACCTACGGCTACGTCAGCCGCTACGGGCTCGTCGCCTTCGCCAGCAGCCTGGACCAGATCGGCCCCTTCACTTCGACCGTCGAAGACGCAGCCCTTCTACTCGACGTGGTCGGCGGCCACGACCCCCTCGACTCCACCAGCATTCCCCGGTCCCACCCGAGCATCGTCGCCGCCCTCGACCAGGGTGTCGAAGGGTTGAGAGTGGGCCGGATCATCGACCTGCCCGAGGGCGCCGACCCAGATGTGCAAGAGCGCCTCGAAGCGGCGTTCGACGCCCTGCGGGCAGCCGGGGCGACGATCGTCGAGGTGGAGGTTCCGGCGTTCACCTTCGGCCTCACCGCCTACTACCTGATCGCTCCCGCTGAGGCGAGCAGCAACCTCGCCCGCTACGACGGGGTGCGGTACGGCCTCAGGGTCGATGCCGCCGACACCAACTCGATGTATGCCGCCACCCGCGAGGCGGGCTTCGGCGACGAGGTCAAACGGCGCATCATGCTGGGCACTTACGCCCTCAGCGCCGGCTACTACGACGCTTACTACGGCAAGGCGCTGAAGGTGCGCCGCCTCATCCACGACGACTTCGAACGCGCCTACCAGCACGCCGACGTGTTGCTCACCCCGACCTCACCGAGCGTCGCCTTCCCCTTCGGCGCCAAGGTCGAGAATCCCCTCGCGATGTACCTCTGCGACGTGTACACGATCCCCACCAACCTCGCCGGACACCCAGGCATGAGCGTGCCATACGGCACCGGCGCCGACGGCCTGCCGGTGGGTGTGCAGGTACTGGCCGGGACCCTGCAGGAGTCCACCATGTTCCGCGCCGCCGCCGCTCTGGAACGGAGCCTGGCATGAGCGCCTACGACGGACTGCCCGGCGACTGGGAGCTGGTTGTGGGCCTCGAGGTCCACGTGGAGTTGGCCACGGCGACGAAGATGTTCAGCGCCAGCCCCAACCGCTTCGGCGACGAGCCGAACACCAACATCGACCCGGTCACCCTCGGCCTGCCCGGCGCTCTGCCGGTGCTCAACGAGAGAGCCGTGGAGCTGGCGATGCGGATCGGCCTCGCCCTCAACTGCACGGTGCAACCGTGCACCTTCCACCGCAAGAACTACTTCTACCCCGACATGCCCAAGGCGTACCAGATCAGCCAGTACGACCAGCCTCTCAACGTCGACGGCTGGCTCGACCTGCCCAACGGTGTTCGTGTCGGCATCGAGAGGGCGCACATGGAGGAGGACGCCGGCAAGAGCACCCACTTCGGTGGTTCGGGTGGCCGGGTTCACGGTGCCAGCTACTCGCTCATCGACCTCAACAGGGCCGGCGTGCCCCTGGTCGAGATCGTCAGCCGTCCCGACATCCGCAGCGCCGACGACGCCCGCGCCTATGTCAACGAGCTGCGCGGCATCCTCCTCGCCGTCGGCGCCAGCGATGCCAGGATGGAAGAAGGCAGTATGCGCGTCGACGCCAACGTCAGCGTGCGCCGGCCCGGAGAACCCCTCGGTACCCGCTGCGAGATCAAGAACGTCAACAGCGTCCGCTCCCTCAGCCGGGCCATCGAGTACGAGGCTCGCCGCCAGATCGATCTGATCGACAGTGGTGATCGGGTGCGCCAGCAGACCCGCCACTGGGACGAAGGCGATGGCCGCACCCACACCTTGCGCACCAAGGAAGACGCCGACGACTATCGCTACTTCCTCGAGCCGGACCTGGTGCCAATCGTCCCGTCGGCCGAGTGGGTGGAGAGGGTCCGCGCCGGCCTGCCCATGCTGCCAGCGGCGCGTCGGACGCGGCTGGCCGCGGCCACCGGTGTCGCCGCCGACAGCGAGGCCATCGTCAGCGTGATCGAGCGCGGCCAGGACGACTATGTATTGGCCGTCGGCATCGCGGGCGGCGATGCGGCCCGGGCACTCGTCCACGTCAAGGAGGCCTTCGCCGATCAGCCGGCCGAGCCCTGTGTACCTGCCGCCGACCTCGCCGCGCTCACCCGCCTCGAGCTCGCCGGCAGCCTCACCGCCACCCAGGCGAAATCGGTCCTCGCCGACCTACTGGCGAACGGCGGCGGCGATCCGGCCGCCATTGCTGCAGCCAGGGGATTCGAGGCCATGGACAGCGGGTCCCTCGAAGCCATCGTCGACCAGACCATCGCCGCCGACCCCGATGCCTGGGCGAAGTTCTGCGCTGGCGAGCAAAAGGCGATGGGCGCTCTGGTGGGCGCGGTGATGAAGGCAACCCAGGGCAAGGCCGACGGGAAGGCCGTCACCGCCCTGCTCAACCAGAAGAAGGGTTGACCGGCGGTCCGTCCACCGGGAAGGCGAGTCGGAAGAGGCAGCCTTGGCCCGGTGATGTCTGCAGCGAGACGCGCCCCCCGTGGGCTTCGATGATCGAGCGGGCGATCGCCAGGCCGAGCCCGCTGCCCCCACTGTTGCGGGTTCGCGACGGGTCGCCGCGGTAGAAGCGTTCGAAGGCGTGAGCCGCGGTCTCGGGGTCCATGCCCAGACCATGATCCGCCACTTCCAGCATCACCGCGCCACCGGCAAGCGAGCCGCGCACTTCCAGAGGGGAATCTGCCGGCGTGTGGACGAGGGCGTTGTGGACGAGCCCGGCCACCACCTGGTGGATGAGATGGGCATCGGCTCGACAGGTGAGCGGTGCTGCGACGGACAGGGTGATCGGTCTGCCGGGTTGAACCACCCGGGCATCGGCAACCACGTCGGCGAGGGTCGGGGCGAGATCGATGGTGGCGAGGTCGAGGGCCACCCCCTGGTCGAGCTTGCTGAGCAGGAGGAGATCGTTGACGATGCGGGTCATCCGTTCGGCCTCACCGCTGACACGGCGCATCGCGTCGTCGAGGCGCTCCTGCTCCTGGAAGGCGCCCTGGTGGTAGAGATCGGTGTAACCGCGGATCGACGTCAGCGGCGTGCGCAGCTCGTGGGATGCATCGGCCACGAACTGGCGGAGACGCTCGTCGGCCTCGTGGCGGGCATCGAGCAGGTCGTTGAAGGCCCGCGATAGCCGGTCCGCCTCGGTGCGCGGTGGGTACATGGGCATCCGCCGCTCCTGATCGCCGCGGTTGATCGCGCCGGCAGCGAGGGTCATCTCGGTGATCGGCTTCACCCCCAGCCTGACCACCCAGAGCCAGGTGAGCGCGATCACCCCGAACACGACGAGGCCGCCGACCGCAGTAGTGATCAGGAGGCGGTCGGAGGCGGCATCGGTCTCGTCAAGCGAAAGGGCCACGAGGTCCCAGCCGTTCGCCGACTGACGCTTGAGCACGATCACGCGGAACTGTTCGCCGCCCTCCACAGCAGAAACGGTGAACGGCTGGGCCTGGGCTACTCCCCGGCCGTGGGTGATGGCCTGCTCGGTGGTGACCGACGGTGTCGCATCGGTGAGCGCGCTGGGCACGATCGCGGTCATGGTGCCGTCGGGTGCGAGGTGGCCGATGAACAGCTCGGTGAAGTCGGCGTTCTCCTCCGGAGGGAGCATCACCGCTCGATTGTCGAGCAGGTTCATCGCCAGCGGGATGGAGCTCTCCAGCCTCCGGTCGAGCTGCTCGGTGAGGTAGCGCCGCTGGGTGGACGCCACCAGCCAGCCGGTGAGGGCGAAGGCGATCGCAACCGCGCCGAGCCCGACGCTGAGGCGGGTGCGTAGCTTCAACCCTCGACCCGCAGGCAGTAGCCGACGCCGCGCACTGTGTGGAGGAGCCTGGGTTCGACGTTGTCGATCTTGCGCCTCAGGTAGCTCATGTAGGTCTCGACCACCGAGGCGTCGCCGTCGAAGTCGTAGTTCCACACCTGGTCGAGGATCTGGGTGCGGCTGAGGACCCTCCCCTGGTTGGCCAGGAGGTAGCGGAGCAGCTTGAACTCGGTCGGGGAGAGGGCTACGGAGTGACCGGCGCGGGTTACCCGATGTCCTTCCTGGTCGAGCTCGAGGTCGGCCAGACCGAGAATTGCTCCGGGTGCCGCCGCACCGCCGTGGCGCAGCGCCACCCTGACCCGGGCGACGAGCTCGGCGATGGCGAACGGCTTGACCATATAGTCGTCGGCGCCCGTGGTGAGGCCGCGCACACGGTCGTCGACACCGTCGCGGGCGGTGAGGAACACCACCGGGGTCTTCACCCCGTCGCTGCGCAACCGGCGCAACACCTCGAAGCCGTCGAGACCCGGCATCATCACGTCGAGCACGATCGCGTGGGGGTTGAATGATCGCACCGCAGAGAGGGCTTCGTGACCGTCGGCTGCCCTTGCCGTTTGGATGCCGTCGAGTTGGAGTGCCGACTCGACGAGGAAGGAGATGTTCTCCTCGTCGTCGACTACGAGCACACGTTGAGCAGTTGCTGTGACAGGGGGCGTCATCGACATCACTGACATTGTTACTCAACCGGCCAAGCTCAACTGGTCCAGCTCAACCGGGCCCGCAGGAACACCCAGTGGCGGAGCAGCACGAAGCGCGCCGATCGTCGTCAGCGACCAGGTAGTGAGCAGGGCCACCACCTGGGCGGTGCTACCGGTAACCGAGGCCAGGGCGAGGCTCGAAAGGCCTAGCCCGGCGAGCGAGATCGCCACCCCACCCAGGTAGTGGCGACCCCGCTCGCGCGAATGCCGCGATAGCCGAAGGTGTAACGGCGGTTGGCCCAGGTGTTGAGCGTGGCTGTCGCTCCCACCGCGATCAGGTTCGCCCACACCGCTCCCAGGTCGCCGCGCAGCCACAGGAAGAGGGCGAGAGAGATGAGTGTGCTCACCGCACCGATCTTGGCGAACACCACCGTCTGGCGGCCGAAGTCGTCGGCCAGGGGCTCGCGGGCCTGGGAGCCGAGGTCGGCCGTGCCGCGACCGCGAACGAAGGCGGCGACCATGCGGGCCACCCCCTTCAGGTCGTCGCGGGCAGTCTGGACCACGTGCACCCGGCTGTCCGGATCGTCGATCCAGGTGACCGGCACCTCGTGGACGCGCAGCCCGTTGCGTTCGGCGAGAAGAAGCAACTCGGTGTCGAAGAACCAGGCGTCGTCCTTCACGAGGGGCACCAGCACGTCGGCCACGCTGGTGCGCACAGCCTTGAAGCCGCACTGGGCGTCGTGGAAGCCGTTGCCGAACACCGCCCTCAGGACCGTGTTGTAGGTGCGCGAGATGACCTCCCGCCGCGGCCCACGCGCCACCGTCGCCCCGCTCGCCAGGCGGGAGCCGATGGCGACGTCGCTGTGCCCGCTCACCAAGGGGGCGACGAGGGGCAGGAGGGCGTCGAGACCGGTCGACAAGTCGACGTCCATGTAGGCGACGATGGCAGCGTCGTTGCCGCTCCACGCGGTGCGCAGGGCGAGGCCGCGGCCCTTCTGGTCGAGGTGGATCGCCCTCACCCCGTCGAGGGTGCAGGAGAGGGTGCAGGCGATCTGCCAGGTGAGGTCGGTGGACGCGTTGTCGGCGATGGTGATCCGCCAGGTGAACGGGAAGTGGTCGCGGAGGTAGTCCCTGAGGGTCGTGACGCTGGCCGCCAGCGCCGTCTCCTCGTTGTACACGGGGATGACGATGTCGACGAGGGGAGGCTCAGGTGCCGAAGGGCACGAAGGGTCGGCGGCTGCCATGTCGGGGGAGAGGTCGGTGAGCGTCATGGCCCAATGGTGAGGGAGCAGCCTTCACCCTCGATGGGAGGTAGCTGAGAACTTGCTGTGAACCACTTGCGGTGGGTGGGCGCTGGGTCGGGCGGGTAGCTTGCTGGGCATGACCACCACCGCCGACTCCCCGGTCACCGACACCCAGGTCGACGTCAAGCCCCGCAGCCGCGACGTCACCGATGGCTTCCGCAAGGCCCCGTCGCGAGCCATGCTGCGTGCCGTCGGCATGACCGACGACGACTGGGGCAAGCCCCAGGTGGCCATCGCCTCGTCGTGGAACGAGGTCACTCCCTGCAACATGACCCTGCGCAAGCTGGCTGAGCACGCCAAGGTCGGCGTGCGCTCCGCCGGCGGGTTTCCCATGGAGTTCGGCACGATCACCGTCAGCGACGGCATCAGCATGGGCCACGAGGGCATGCGCGCCTCCCTGGTCAGCCGCGACATCATCACCGACTCGGTCGAGTGCGTCATGCACGCCGAACGGCTCGACGCCTTCGTCGGCCTGGCCGGATGCGACAAGAGCATCCCCGGCATGCTCATGGCCGCGGCTCGCCTCGACCTGGCGAGTGTCTTCGTCTACAACGGCAGCACCATGCCCGGTCATCACAAGGGGGAGGCCACCGATATCACGACCGTGTTCGAGGCGGTCGGTGCCTGCGCCAGCGGTTCCATCACCGAGGAAGAACTGGGCGAGATCGAACGCACGGCGTTCCCCTGCGAGGGCGCCTGTGGTGGCATGTTCACCGCCAACACGATGAGCAGCATCGCCGAAGCGATCGGCATGAGCCTCCCCGGCACCGCTTCGCCGCCCGCCATCGACGCCCGCCGCGAAGACGACGCCCGCATGGCCGGCGTTGCTGTGGTGAACCTGCTGCGCCTCGGCATCACGCCGCGCATGATCATGACGAAGAAGGCGTTCGAGAACGCCATCGCGGTCACCTCGGCGCTGGGAGGCAGCACCAACGCTGTGCTGCACCTCCTGGCCCTCGCCAATGAGGCTCGGGTGGAGCTGCACCTCGACGATTTCAACCGCATCGCCGCACGCGTGCCCCATATCGCCGACATGAAGCCCGGTGGCCGCTTCCACATGACGGACCTCGACAACGTTGGCGGGGTGCCGATGGTGATGAAGCACCTCCTCGACGCCGGCCTGCTCCACGGCGACTGCCTCACCGTCACCGGCAAGACGATGGCCGAGAACCTGGCCGACATCGATCCGCCGGCACCCGACGGAATCGTCGTCCACCCCCTCTCCGACCCCATCCACACCGAGGGTGGGATCAACGTGCTCACTGGTTCGTTGGCGCCAAAGGGTGCTGTGGTGAAGGTGGCCGGCCTCAGCGCCGAGCAGAAGAAGTTCACCGGCACGGCGCGGGTGTTCGACGGCGAGGAAGGGGCGATGGATGCCATCCTCTCCGGCAGTGTCCAGCCCGGCACTGTGCTGGTGATCCGTTACGAAGGCCCCAAGGGTGGCCCCGGTATGCGCGAGATGCTTGCCATCACCGGCGCGCTGAAGGGCGCCGGGCGGGGCGCCGACTGCGCTCTCATCACCGACGGTCGGTTCAGTGGTGGCACGTGGGGTTTCTGTATCGGTCATGTGGCCCCCGAGGCCGCCGATGGTGGTCCCATCGCGTTCGTGCACGACGGCGACCAGATCCGGGTCGATGTGCACGAGTTCAGCCTCGACTTGCTGGTCGACGAAGGTGAGCTCGCCCGCCGGCGGGCCAGCTGGGCACCCAACCCGCCCCGCTACACCAGCGGCGTGCTGGGCAAGTACGCCAAGCTGGTGCAAGGTGCCGAGACCGGCGCGATCACCAACATCCTCTGACGCCCGCGCTACCCCGATCGGGCGCGAAACCCCGTCGTTCCTGTCGGCCGGGCGCGAAACACGGTCAGAACTGCGGTTTTCCGCGCCCAAGGGCGCGGGGCTGCGTCACTTCACATCAGCCCTACGGCCAACATGACGGCCGCCCCCGAGGCACAAGTCGGCGCTGGCACGAGGCATGACCCCGGCCCAACGCCGAACCTGGGGTGTCTGTCAGGTGAAGATGATCTGGCCTCCGGCGGCCATCTCGTAGAAGTCGCCGACGGTGATGATGTCCTGGATCTGCTCGACGAAGTCTTCCTTGCTCAAGCCGAACATGTCGACCGAGGCCTGGCAGGCGTACATGCCGGCACCGGTGTCGCCGATCATCTCGATGAATTCGTGGATCGGCGGGATGTCGATCTCGTTCATCTTCTTGCTCATCATCTTGGTCACCAGCGCGCTCATGCCCGGCAGGCCGCCGAGCAGGGTGGGGATGTGCAAGCCGGGGTTGCCCACGGTGGCCACCTTGATGTGGTCGACTCTCTTCTGCAGCACGGCGTCCATGCCGAAGAAGGTGAAGAACATGTTCGCCTCGATGCCCTCGGCGCGAGCGCCGTTGGCCATGATCAGGGCGGGGTAAATGCCCTCTAGGGAACCCTTGGAAACAACGATCGAAACCTTCTTGATCGGCTCCGGGGTGGTGGATTCTTCGGCCATGATCAGATACATCCCTTCGGCTTGGGGATCCCTGCGAGGCGGGCGGCCAGCTTGGCCGGGCCCTTCGGGAACAGTTGGTAGATCTCTTTCACGCTCACACCGGAGTTCTTGCCGAGCACCCGGATCGTGGGGCCGGTGCCCTTGTCGAAGTACTCCGAGCGCATGAAGTTCAGCACCGTCCAGTGCTGGTCGGTGAGGGCGTCGATGCCTTCGGCCCTGGCCATCTCTTCGGCCATGGCCGGTGTCCAGGCGTTGGGGTCGGTGAAGAACCCCTCGTCATTCAGCTCGACATTGACACCCGCATAGGTGGCGGTGCTCATACGTTCTCTCCTTCGGGGATGGTGGTGGGGTGTTCTTTGCCGGCGTCGGGCATCGTCGCTCCGATGCCCGGGATGTCGCGGCCTTGCAGTAGTGCGTGCCAGTAGAACCATTGGAACATCAGCTTGCCCATGTGGTTGAGGCGGCTCTCCTTCAGCAGGGGCATACCCACCGCGGTCGGGAAGTGGCCGGTGAGGGGCTCGGTCTCGTAGTTGAAGTCGATGAGCAGGGCCTTGCCGAAACCGGTCTCGATGAAGCAGTTGGCGTGGCCGTCGTAGCCGGAATCGAGGGGGAGTTGAGACAGGTGGCGGATGATGTTCTCCACCAGTACCTCGCCCTCGAAGTGGGTGACCGAGCCGGCCTTCGAGGCGGGCACGTTGGTGGCGTCGCCGATGGCGAAGATGTTCGGCTTGGCCTTGCTCTGCATCGTGTTCTGATCGGTGGGCACGAAGTTGAGGTCGTCGCCGAGGCCCTCGCTGCGCCCGACATAGTCGGCGCCGCTGTGCAACGGGATCACCACGGCCAGGTCGAATGGCACCTCGCGCCCGTCGTAGCCGACGAGCTTGCCACCAGAGTCGTCTTCGTTCATCGTCACCTCACCGGTGTTGAACTCGGTGACCAGGTTGACGCCCTTCTCGGCGAGCAGGTCGCCCAGCTTGGCCGATGAGACGGGCTTGGTGAAGGCCCCGTCGAGTGGGGTGGCATAGGTGATCTCAACTTTGTCGCGGATGCCGCGGTCGGTGAAGAACCAGTCGGCCAGGAAGCAGAACTCGAGAGGCGCGACGGGGCACTTGATGGGCATGTCGACGACATTGACGAGGAGCTTGCCGCCCTCGAATTCGTCGAGGGCTGTTTCCAGCGCGGTGGCGCCGGCCAAGTCGTAGAAGGTGAACACCTTCTCGTTCCAACCGGGGCCGGTGAGCCCCTCGGTCTCGTCGAAGGCCAGCTTCGCGCCGGTGGCGACGACCAGGAGGTCGTAGGGCAGTTGCTGACCGTTCTCGAGGTACACAGTGTCGGACTCGATATCGACCTTGTCGATAACAGTTTCGATGAACTCGATGCCGCGATGTAGTTGGGCGTGGCGGGGCCGGACGATCTCTTGATCATGGGCCAGGCCGAAGGGCACGAACAGTAGCCCGGGTTGGTAGAGGTGGTGGTCGTCCTGGTCGACGACGGTGATCTCCACCTCTTCGCCGTCGACCTTGTGGTGCCGGTAGTGGCGGTGCAGCCGGTTGGCGGTGAGGGTGCCGCCTGTGCCTGCACCGAGGATCACGATTCGCTTGGTCATCGGGGACCATCCTTTCGCTGCCATCCAACCCTGTAGATACCCCTAGGGGTAGGGGCGGAGGTCATTTCGCGCTGTGTCTGGCGTCACACCGTAGTGCCCTTCGGCCTGCTGTTTCGACGGCGGTTCGGCGGGTGCCGTCTAGGCGTTCGGAGCGAAGGTGCCGATGCCACCACGGTAGAAGAGCAGGGGTGAGGGCTCGGTCTCTGGATCGACGTGCTCGAGTTGGAGCACCCGACCGAGAACGAAGTCGTGGTCGCCGGCTTCGATCACCTTGTCGATGGCACAGTCGATCCAGGCGATCGAACCCTCGATGGTCGGCGATCCGCTGATCGGCGAGGGGCGCCACACGACGCCTTCGAAGGGCTCGGCGATGCTGCTCTTGGCGAACCGCCAGCACAGGCTTGTCTGGGCCGTGCCGAGCACGTTGACGCAGAACGAACCGCTGGCTCGGATTTCGCGCCAGCGCCCGGAGTCCACCATTACGAAGAACCCGACATAGGGCGGATCGAGGGAGACGGAGACGAAGGAGCCGATGGTGAGACCGACTGGGCCGCCACCAGGGCCGATGGCGCTGACGACGGTGACACCGGTCGAGAAATGCCCCAACACCTGGCGGAAGTCATTGGAATCGATCGACATGACCCGAGGTTAGATGACGGAATGCCGGATGCCGATGTGGGATCCTGACTCGCATGGACGACAAGGCCACGCTGAGGCGCCGGATGAAGTTTGTGCGCGAAGTTGTCGATGACCACTTGATTCGCAGTGTCCAGCTGTGGGTGCAGGTTGCTGCCCTGCCCGAGTACGCCGCCGCTGACACGGTGATGGCCTTTGTCGGGTTCCAGGGCGAGCCCGACACTGACCCCCTGTTCGCCCGCCTGGCCGCCGACGGCAAGAGGCTGCTGCTACCCCGGATACAGGACAGCGAGATCCTTGTCTGCGACGGTGAAGGCCCCTTTGCCGTGAGCTCTTTCGGGGTGAGCGAGCCCCAGGGGCCAGCCCTGCCCCCCGACATCATCGGCCTGTTGATCGTGCCCGGTCTGGCGTTCACCGTCGGGGGGCATCGCCTCGGATACGGAGGCGGGTTCTACGACCGGTTCATCCCCAAGGTGGCCGCGCCGAACGTGGGGGTGTGCTTCGCCGAGCAGATTGTGGATGCCCTGCCCGTTGGGCCCCACGACGTGACGCTGCAGCGCGTCATCAGCGCCTGACGACGGGTCAGCCCTCTTCGTAGTACTCGCGGCCGAGGTGGGTGATCTGGTCCTCGCCCATCATCCAGCGCAGCGTGTTCTTCAGCTTCGTCTGCTGCACGAACAGGTCGTGCTCGGGGTGCAGACCGGGGGCCACCATCGGCGCCTTGTAGTAGAAGCTCAGCCATTCCTGGATCCCGCCCATCCCGGCACGCTGGGCGAGATCGCTGAACAGCACCAGGTCGAGCGCCAGCGGGGCGGCGAGGATCGAGTCGCGGCACAGGAAGTCGACCTTGAGCTGCATCGGATAGCCGAGCCAGCCGAACAGGTCGATGTTGTCCCAGCCCTCCTTGTTGTCGCCGCGCGGCGGGTAGTAGTTGATCCGCACCTTGTGGTACACGTTGCCGTACAGCTCGGGGAAGCTGACCGGGTCGAGGATGTGTTCGAGCACGCCGAGCTTCGACTCCTCCTTGGTCTTGAAGTTGTCGGGGTCGTCGAGCACCTCGCCGTCGCGGTTGCCGAGGATGTTGGTCGAGTACCAGCCGTTGAGGCCCAGCATGCGGGCCCGCAGCATCGGTCCGAGCACGGTCTTGATCAGGGTCTGGCCGGTCTTGAAGTCCTTGCCGCTGATCGGGCACCTTGAGCTCGATCGACAGGTCGCGCAGGGCGGGAACGTCGACGGTCAGGTTGGGGGCGCCGTTGGCGAACGGCACGCCCTCGAGAATGGCTGCGTAGGCGTAGAGCATCGACGGGGCGATCGTCGGGTCGTTGGCGTCGATCGCGGCGTCGAACGCCTCGATCGTCTGGTGGGCCGGGCCGGGCTCGATGAAGATCTCGGTGCTGGCACACCAGATCATGACGACCCGGTCGACCTGCTTCTCCTCGCGGAAGCGGTTGATGTCCTCGCGGATCGCGTTGAGCATCGTCCGCTTGTCGACGGTGTCCATCGTGTTGTCGGCGTCGATGCGCTTGACGTAGTTGCGGTCGAACGCGGCCGGCATCGGGCGCACGTCGCGGAGCGCCTCGCTGATCGCTTCGAGGTGCTTGCCACCCTCGAGCACACCCGCGCGGGTGGCGGCGACATAGGCGTCGTCCGGGAACGGATCCCAGGCGCCGAACACGATGTCGTCGAGCTGAGCGAGCGGCACGAAGTCCTTGATCAGCGGGCTGCGGTTCTCGGTGCGCTTGCCGAGGCGGATGGTGTCCATCTGGGTGAGGCTGCCGACCGGCAGCGACACCCCACGCTTGACGAGTTCGACGCCGGCGATCAGCGTGGAGGCCACGGCGCCGAGGCCGACGGTGAGCACGCCGAGGCGGCCGCTGGCAGGGGCAACGGTGGGTGACGGAGGTGTGGTCATGGGCGACAGGCTAATGGGACGGCCTCAGCCCTGCGCCAACAGGCTCTGGACCGGGACGGAGTGCCGAGGTTGCGAAAGTGGTCGCGGGGATGACAGACTGCAAATCGTGCGTGCCCACCTCACCGTTTCTCTCGTAGTACTCATCGTCTAGACGCACGCCCACATACCTGCGTGCGTCCCAGCCTCCCTTTCGGGAGGCTTCTTCGTTTTTCGGCCAGCATCAGAACAGGAGCAACTCAATGAAACTCACCGGGGCCCAGGCCCTCATCAAGGCGCTGGAGATGGAGCACGTCGAGACCATGTTCGGTCTCCCCGGCGGCTGCATCCTTCCCGCCTACGACCCGCTGCTCGACTCGCCCGATCCGTCACATCCTCGTGCGCCACGAGCAGGGTGCGGGTCACATGGCCGAGGGCTACGCCCACGTCACCGGTCGACCCGGCGTGGTGATGGTCACCAGTGGTCCAGCGGCCACCAACATGGTCACCCCGCTGATGGATGCCTACATGGACTCGATCCCGATGGTGTGCATCACCGGTCAGGTGGCCACGACTGCGATCGGCACCGATGCCTTCCAGGAGTGCGACACGGTCGGCATCACCCGCAGCGTCACCAAGCACAACGAGCTGGTGATGTCGGCCCAGGACATCCCGATGGCGATCCGTCAGGCGTTCCACATCGCCACCACCGGCCGTCCCGGCCCGACCCTGATCGACGTGCCCAAGGACGTGCTGGCAGACACCGATGGACTGGTACTGGCCGACCGACGACGAGGTCGTCGACAGCCTGCCCGGCTACCGACCCACCACCAAGGGCCACCCGCGCATGATCAAGGAGGCCGCCAAGCTGATCCTCGCCAGCCGAGCGGCCGATCCTCTACGTCGGTGGCGGCATCCTCAAGGCTCGCGCCGCCGAGGCGCTTGCGCGAGCTGGCCGAGCTGACCGGCATCCATGTCGTCACCACGCTTGATGGCCCGTGGTGCGTTCCCCGACGACCATCCGCTGTGCCTCGGCATGCCCGGCATGCACGGCAACGCGACGGCCATCACCGCGATGCAGAAGAGCGATCTGCTGATCACCCTCGGCGCTCGCTTCGACGACCGCATCACCGGCAAGATGTCGACGTTCGCCCCCGATGCCAAGGTCATCCACGTCGACATCGACCCGGCCGAGCAGGGCAAGGTGCGCAAGCCCGACGTGCCGATCGTCGGCGACTGCCGGCTGGTGATCGAGGAGATCATCAGGGCGATCCGCGGACCTGCTCGCCGGTGGCACCGTCCAGGCCGACATCGGCGCAGTGGAAGAGTCGGATCAGCGGCTGGCGCGAGCAGTTCCCGCTGGCCTACGAGCCGAGCGAGCCCGGCGAGGCGCTGAAGCCGCAGTTCTGCCTGGAGCAGCTCCGCGACTCGGCCCCCGAGGGCACGATCCTGGTCAGCGGCGTCGGCCAGCACCAGATGTGGAGTCAGCCAGTACTGGAAGTTCAACGAGCCCTACACCTGGGTCAACTCGGGTGGCCTGGGCACGATGGGGTTCAGCGTCCCGGCGGCCATCGGGGCCAAGGTCGGTCGCCCCGATCGCACCGTGTGGGCCGTCGACGGCGACGGCTGCTTCCAGATGACCGCCCAGGAGCTCGTCACCGCCAGCGTCGAGCGCATCCCGGTCAAGGTCGGCGATCCTCAACAACAGCTACCTCGGCATGGTGCGCCAGTGGCAGGAGATGTTCTACGACGAGCGCTACAGCGAGGTCTACCTCTCGCCCGAGGTGCCCGACTTCGTGAAGTGGGCCGAGGCGATGGGGTGCGTCGGCATCCGCGTCGACAGCCCCGAAGAGGTGCAGCCGGCGATCGACAAGGCCAACTCCATCGACGACCGACCGGTGGTCGTCGACTTCCGGGTCGACGCCCGCGAGAAGGTGTTCCCGATGGTGCCTGCCGGACAGGCCAACGACGACATGATCCTGCCCCAGTGCGCAGGAGTGCAACCGGGGGTCCCTGCGATGAGCACTGACATGAACCACCACATCCTGTCCGTGCTCGTGCAGAACCGGCCGGGCGTGCTCGCCCGTGTGGCCGGGCTGTTCGCCCGGCGTGGGTTCAACATCTTCTGCCTCGCTGTCGCCCCGGCCGAGGACGAAGGTTTCAGCCGCATCACGATCGTCGTCGACGTCGACGAAACGCCGCTCGAACAGATCACCAAGCAGCTGTTCAAGCTGATCGAGGTGGTCAAGATCAGCGAACTCGACCCCCGGCGCTCGGTCGAGCGCGAGCTGCTGCTGGCCACCGTGCGCGGCACGTCCCCGACCAGCGCGGCCAGGTGGTGGAACTGGTCGACATCTTCGAGGGCAAGATCCTCGCCGTGGGTGTCGAGGCGATCACCGTGTCGCTCGACGGGCACCCCGACAAGCTCGACGACTTTGAGGAACTGCTGTCCGGATATGGCATCGTGGAGCTCCAGCGCACCGGTCGGGTGGCGCTGCCCAAGCTCGATCGCGAGGCACGCCTGCGTGCCGTCGAACACGAACGCCGAAGAAGAGCGACACGGAAAGGCTGGCTGAGATGGCCGCAAAGATGTACTACGAGGCGGACGCCGATCCGTCGCTCATCCGCGGCCGCAAGGTGGCCATCATCGGCTACGGCTCGCAGGGCCACGCCCACGCCCTGAACCTGAAGGAGTCGGGGGTGCAGGTCGTCGTCGGCCTTCGCGAGGGCAGCGCGTCGGCCGCCAAGGCCGAGGCCGCCGGCCTGAAGGTGATGGACATCGCGCGCTGCCGCGAAGTGGGCCAACGTGATCATGATGACGATGCCCGACACCGAGCAGAAGGCGACCTACGAGGAGTTCATCAAGCCGCACATGCGCAAGGGCAAGGCCCTCGCCTTCGCCCACGGCTTCAACATCCGCTTCAAGCGGATCCGCCCGCCGAAGACGGTCGACGTGATCATGATCGCGCCCAAGGGCCCGGGCCACCTCGTGCGCCGCACTTACACCGAGGGCGGCGGCGTGCCGGCCCTCATCGCCGTGCACCAGGACGCCACCGGCCAGGCCCACGACGTCGCGCTGAGCTACGCCGAGGCCATCGGCGGCGCCCGCGCCGGCGTGATCGAGACCACCTTCGCCGAGGAGACCGAGACCGACCTGTTCGGCGAGCAGGTCGTGCTGTGCGGCGGGCTGACCGCGCTGGTGCAGGCCGGGTTCGAGACGCTGGTCGAGGCCGGCTACCAGCCGGAGATGGCCTACTTCGAGTGCCTCCACGAGGTGAAGCTGATCGTCGACCTGATGTACGAAGAGGGCATCGCCGGCATGCGCTACTCCATCAGCGACACCGCCGAGTACGGCGACGTCACCCGCGGTCCGCGCATCGATCAACGCCGCGCACCAAGACCGAGATGAAGAAGATCCTCAAGGAGATCCAGAGCGGCAAGTTCGCCAAGGAGTGGGTCGCCGAGAGCGAAGGGCGGCCGCGCCAACTTCAAGGCTCTGCAGCAGGCCGGCAAGGAGCACCAGATCGAAGAGGTCGGCGCCCGGCTGCGGGCGATGATGCCGTTCCTCGCCGCCGGCAAGCAGAAGGTCGCCGACGTCTGCGGCGGCTGACCGGCCCCGCCCCACCCGCACTCTGCCCCCGGCCCCACCCCTTTGGGCGCGGTTCACCGTCACGTAGCCTCCTCGGGCGCGAGACCCCGTCAGGTCTGCGGGTTTTCGCCCCCATGGGCGCGTGGGACCGTCAGCTCACAGTTAAATCCGACTTGTGAGGTCAGGATTCGGCGGCTAGGGTCTCGCCCCTATGAGCAACGAGTGGGGTTTCGAGACACGTCAGATCCATGTCGGGGGAGATCCTGACCCGGCCACAGGCGCCCGGGCGGTGCCCATCTACCAGACGACCAGCTACGAGTTCCGCGATTCGGCCCACGCCCAGAACCTGTTCGCGCTGGCCGAGGTGGGCAACATCTACACCCGCATGATGAACCCCACCCAGGGGGCGCTCGAGGCCCGCATCAGCTCGCTGGAGGGTGGCTGCACCACCGCCATCGGCCTGCCCGGTGCGCCTGGTGGTCAGCAGCGGCCAGTCGGCCGAGACCCTGGCCATCCTCACGTTGGCCGAGGCCGGCGACCACATCGTGTCCAGCCCTTCGCTGTACGGCGGCACCTACAACCTGCTCCACTACACCCTGCCGAAGATGGGCATCGAGGTCACCTTCGTCGACGACCCCCACGATCTGGAGGAGTGGCGCTCCGCCATCCGCCCCAACACCAAGGCCTTCTACGGCGAGGTGCTGGCCAACCCGAAGAACGACGTCTTCGACATCGAGGGTGTCAGCAAGGTCGGCCACGACGCCGGCATCCCGCTTGATCGTCGACAACACGGTGCCCACGCCCTACCTCATCCGTCCCTTCGAATGGGGCGCCGACATCGTCGTCCACAGCCTCACCAAGTTCGCCGGCGGCCACGGCACATCCATCGCCGGCGCGATCGTCGACGGTGGCACGTTCGACTTCGCCGCGAGCGGCCGCTTCCCCGGCTTCACCGAGCCGGACCCCAGCTACCACGGCCTCGCCTACTGGCCGGCGCTGGGTGCCGGGCAGCTACATCATCAAGGCCCGCGTCCAGATGCTGCGCGACCTCGGCATGGCCGTGTCGCCCTTCAACGCCTTCCTCATCCTGCAGGGCCTCGAGACCCTGAGTCTGCGCATGGAGCGCCACTTCGCCAACGCCGACAGGGTGGCCCAGTTCCTGGTCGACCACCCCCAGGTGGAGCACGTTGCCTACGCCGGCCTGCCGAGCAGCCCGTGGCACGAGAGGGCGAAGAAGTATGGCGGGGGCAAGGGCTATGGCAGCGTTCTCGCCTTCGACATCAAGGCCCCCGAAGGGAGCACAGCCAAGGAGGCTGGCCAGAGGTTCGTCGAGGCCCTGGAACTGCACAGCCATGTGGCCAACATCGGCGACGTACGCAGCCTGGTGATCCATCCGGCCAGCACCACCCACAGCCAGCTCAGCACCGAGGAGCAGGCCAGCGCCGGGGTGCGTCCCAGGATTGGTGCGCCTCAGCGTCGGGCTGGAGACCATCGACGACATCCTCGCCGACCTCGCCCACGGCTTTGCCGCGGCGAAGGGCTGACCTTCAGGCGTTCTCGGGAACCGTGCCGCAGCACGGCATTCAGCCGACCGAGCGCAACAGTGCTGCCCATCACCACCAGCATCTCGCCCGCCCGCAAGGGCTCGTCGGCCTCGTGCCAGCGGCGCAGTTCGGCGTCGCGGCGCAGGCCGAGGATGTGCACATCGGACGTCTGGCCCATCAGGGAACGCAGGTCGCAACCCTCGGCGAGCGAGCCTTCACCGACCTGGACCTCCTCGACTCGCATGTCTGTGCCGGCGATAGCCAGCACACCCACAACCTCGGCGTCGAGGGCGGTGGCGGCGAGGCTCGTGCCGACGCTCTCGTAGACGGGCACGACATGGGATGCCCCGGCCCTGATCAGCCTGTTGCGCCAGGTCACGTCGGTGACCCTGGCGACAATGCGGACCTCGGGCGCCAGAGAGCGGGCGGTGAGAGCCACCACGACATTGGACGGATCGTCGAGGCTGGTTATCAGGGCGGTCGCACTCTCGATCCCTGCCGCGGCGAAGCACGGTGGCGTCGCGAGCGTCGCCTTTCAAGAACACTGCGCCGATGGCCTCCACGGCCGGCTCGAGGGCTCCGTCTGTGTCGACGACCACACACGACCGGCCGCTGCGTACGGTGGCCTCGGCGGCCGACCTGCCCACCCGGCCGAAACCGGTAACCACCACATGATCGTGGAGTTGCTGCCTCATCTTCATCCTCCTCTTCTCTCGGAGCACCGCCTTGATCTCACCCGACACGAACAGGGCGGTGAGGCTCGCGGCCGAGTACACCAGCACTGTGAAACCGGCAACGATCACACCCATGGTCCACACCCGGCCACCGTTGCCCAAGGGTTGGACCTCGCCGTACCCGACCTGGCCGAGGGTGATCAGCGACATGTACAGAGCGTCGAACCAGCTCCACCCCTCGATCATGACGTAGCCGGTGGAACCAATGCCGAGCGCGGCGAGGGCAGCCAGACCCGGTGCAGCGAGGCGGCGACCAACCAGTGCGAGCGCGCTGGGCGTCGCCGGCGTCGCGTCGTCACCTTTCATGTTCCGAGTATGCCTCGCGTCGCGCAGTGTCCGAGGGCTGGGGGGCGCGGGTCGAACGGCCCTGGACCTGAGAGCGGAGGTTTCGTATGGTCAAGTAGTTGCAATCAGGAGGCGATGACATGGGCTCGTGGTGGCGTTCGATGGGTGAGTGGTTGAGCCGCCGGACCCTGGTGGTGCTGGTGGCGGTGGTGGCGATCACCGGGGTGTTCGCGATCGGGCTGAACAAGCTCGACTTCGCCACCGGTCAGGACAGTTACATCGATCCCGCTTCTCAGGTGGCGAAGGACAACCGCGAGTACCAGTCGCTTTTCGGCGGAGAGAACATGGTCGTCCTGTTCACGGTGCCCGAGGGCAAGACCGTCGCCGACCTGTTCAGCCCGGCGAACATGCAGCAGATGAATGAGGTCGAGGCTTCGTTGAACGAGAACGACGCCATTGCATCGGTGATCTCGCCGGTGGCTCTGCTGCAGTGGAGCAACGACATGATCACCAAGGGTGTGGCGATCGACATTGTCGCTCGGGCCACCGAGCGGGACACCGACGAAGCCAGCAAGGCGTTGCGTGAACACGATGCGGCGATCACGCTCCAGCGTGGCCGCCGCATCGGGTGCCCAGTCGTTGGACAACCCGGCCTGGGTGAAGTTCCTGCTCTTCGACAACACCGGCTTCGACCTGACCGCGGACAACGAACTGGTCGTGCCTGCCGACAACCTGCTATCGGTGCGCAAGCCCCTGCGCGCCTTCATCCCCGATGAGCGCCACGCGGTCTTTGCTGCGGTGTTGGTGGGTAACGCTCCTCTCGACGACCTGGCCCAAGGAAGCGACGCGGTGAAGTCGGCGCTCGCTGGCCGTCAGTTCGAGAACGCCTCCGTGGTCGTCACCGGTACGCCGACCTTCCTGACCGACATCAACGACTACCTTCAGGGCGGCATGCTGCTCCTCGGTGGCATCGCCGTACTGGTGATGATGGTCATCCTCATCGTCGCCTTCAAGGTGCGGTGGCGACTGCTGCCACTGATGGGCATGGTCGTGGGTGTCGCTGTGGGGCTTCGGCACCTTCGGGTTCACCGGCACGATGCTGTCCCTCGTCACCATCGCCGGCCTGCCGATCCTCATCGGGCTCGGTATCGAGTTCTCCATCCAGGTGCACAACCGTGTCGAGGAGGAACGCACCATCGACCATGCCAAGGGACCCTTCGGTGCGACCCTCACTCACATGGGTCCGCCCTTGCTGACTGCCACTGCGGCCGCCGTCATCGCCTTTCTCACGATGAAGATGTCGAAGGTGCCGATGGTGCAGGACTTCGGCTTGCTGCTGGCTGTGGGCATCGTGGCTCTGCTCGTCGCGGGCATCGTCGTGCCCATCTGGATCCTCGGCGAACGTGAGCGCCGATCGCCCACCACTGTCCAGCCCGAGGAGGGTTGGGTGGAGGCCACGGTACGTCGTCTCGGGAGCCTGCCCGAAGTGGACCGTGCTACCGCTGGTGGTGATTGCCGTGGTCTTCCGGTTCTGGGTCTGGCGCTGGAGACCGGCTCGCGCATCGAGAGCGACCCGATCAACTGGGCCAACCAGGAGCAGCAGCGCGATCAAGGATGCCCGCACGCTCGAGGACGAGACGGGCTTTGCCTCGACGCTCGGCGTGTTCGTGCAGGCCGGTCCGGCGGTGGAGAGCCAAGGGGTGTTCACCGACCAGATGGGTGCCTTCCAGATGAACCTGGTCGAGCAGGCAATGGCCGACAACCCCGAGCTGGCACAGGCATCGAGCCTGGCCACCACCGTCGGTTGGCTCATCGAGGTTGACGGGCGCCACGCCGCTGCCACCCACCGGTCTCGACATGCTGCAGGCCTTTGCAGTGGCTCCCCCCGCATTACAGACGTCGATGGTGGCCGACAACGGCAACGCCGCGAACGTGCTGTTCCAGGTGGGTGCGCTCGTCGCTGGAAGTGCGGTCGATGGTGCTCGACAACGTGGAGGCGCTGATCGCCGATCCCGGTGACGGCGCCCTCGTTCCGCACGATGCATCGGTCACCACAGGTGGCCTGGCCGTGGTTGGCGTCGGCCTGCTCGAGAACATCACCGCCAACCGGGCCGAGTTGACGATCGTGGCCCTGCTGCTCGTGGCCGCGTTCATCATCTTGCGGTACCGCGACCTCGTTCGTGGCCTGCTCACCATGGTGCCGGTGATGCTCGCCGTCGGCACGTCGGCAGTGCTGGTGCGGGCCCTCGACATCACCCTCAGCCCGCTCACCACGGTGGGCGGTCCGCTGGTGGTTGCCACCTGCGCCGAGTTCGCCGTGCTGCTCGTCGACCGCTACTCAGAGGAACGTAGCACGCGGGCTCGACCCCGAGGAGAGCACCAGGGTGGCTGCCCAGCGCACCGGCCGGGCGTTCTTCACCTCCGCCCTCACCACCCTTGGCGGGTTCGCGGTGCTGATGTTCTCGACCCTTCCCCTCCTCGCCGACTTCGGCATGGTGGTGACGATCAACATCGCTGTCGCCCTGCTGGCGGCCCTGGTGGTGGTACCCCCGCTGGTGAAGGCGGCCGACCATGTCGGCCTGCTGGCGATTGGGTGTCGAAGCCGCAGTCGGCGCGCTCGCCCCGCCGGCGCATCCTTGGCGTGGGCCAGCGGCGCCGCCCTCGCTGCTGTTGGCCTGGTCATGGTGATCGTGGCCGTCCGCGACGACACCGTGGCCGCCGAGTCGGTGCGCATGACCGACAGTACCGAGGCACCCGCCACCATCCCTCCATCGACCACTGCTGCACCCACCACGACGCTCGCCCCCGACGTCACTCTGCCCGCGGGGCCCGCCGAACAGCCTGAGGGGTTCGTGGCCGGGGAGGTGTACAAGAAGTTCGTGGCCGTGGGGATCGACCCCGGGGTGGCGAACTGCGCCGCCGTGGACCTGGTCACAACGACCCCGGAGAACGACCTGATCACGATGGGTATCGGCAGTGACCCGCGGCCGGCGGAGGTCGACGACCTGATCGCCGCCGCCGCCACGCGCTGCGGTGTCACCCAAGAGCAGCTCGACGCGGTGGCTGCAGCCGGCTAACGCGAGCTGGGCATAGCCCAAGTTGGCGCTGGGCCGGGCTCAGACCCCGTGCCAGCGCCGACATTGCCGGGGGTGCGTCAGGTTTCGTCGTCGCGCTGCTCGCGCAGGAACTTCTCCAGCTCGGCGGCGAGATCGTCGCCGGACGGCAGGGTGGCCTCTATGCGCCGGTCGAACTCTCTTTCGAGCATCGCCACATAGTTGCCGGCCTGATCGTCTTCCGCCACCGCTTCGTCGTGGAGGCTGCGCCAGCGCATGGCGTCTTCGTCGAGGGCGGCGTGCCCGGTGGGCACACCCAGCACGTGCTCGAGGTGGCGCAACAGGGCGGCCGACGACTGCGGGTGCTTGGCGTTGCCGAGGTAGTGAGGCACCCCGACGCGCAGGGATACGGCTGGAAGGTCCGCCCCTTCGAGCGTCGTCCTGGAGGACACCCACCAGCCCGGTGACGCCCTGGTAGCGGGGTAGCGACAGGCCGAGGGCGCGCACCAGACCCTCGGTGGTGCTGCTGCCGACCACCTGCGGCGGACGGGTGTGGGGTACCGGCTTCGAGCGCGGCGCCGACGGTGACCACGACCTCGCAGCCCAACTGGCGGGCGACGGTGCACGATGCACCCGGCAAACGTGGCGTAGCGCAGGTGGGGCTCGACGCCGGAGAGCACGATGAGGTCATGGGTGAGGTCGGGGAAGCGGACGAGCCGGAACTCGTTCTGGGGCCAACGGATCTGGCGGGTTTCGTCGTCGTCGTCGAACTCGACCTGGGGCCTCTCCTGGGTGAAGTCGAAGAACGGATCGGGGTCGATCGAGGCGATCATCGGAGCGACGCGATCGGCGACGAGGGTGTCGATGGCGTCGGTGGCCACCTCGGCGATGTCGAACAAGCCGCGCAGGGCCAGCACCATGATCGGCCGGTTGAGGGGCGCCAACCCGTCGAACGACGTGGTCGAGCACCGTCAACCCAGTGCCCCCACGACATGGTCGATGCAGGCGGTGAGCTGGCGACATCGTCGGGTTCGACGGAGGGGAACATGCCGATGCGCAACTGGTTGCGGCCCAGCTTGCGGTAGCTGTCGGTGTCGACGATGCCGTTGGCGCGCAGGACCGAGTTGACATCGTTGGCCGAGCGGGCCGTCGAGGTCGATGGTGCCGACCACGCTGATGCGCTGCATCGGATCGGTGACGAACGGGGACGGCGTAGCTGGACGCCTCGGCCCAGTCGTAGAGGTGCTTGGCCGAGGTGCCGGGCTGCGGCTCGACGCACCAGTCGAGGCCGCCGTTGCTCGAGCATCCACTCGATCTGGTCGTCGAGCAGGACCAGCGTGGCGAGCGCCGGTGTGTTGTAGGTCTGGTTGGCGACCGAGTTGTCGAGCGCGAGTCATCAGGTCGAGCGAAGCCGGCTGCCAGCGATCTGTGTGACCGATCTGGCGGATGCGCTCCACCGCCGCGGGCGAGCATGCGGCCAGCCACAGGCCACCGTCGCCGGCGAAGCACTTCTGCGGGGCGAAGTAGTAGACGTCGACCTCGTCGGGCAGCCAGGGCAGGCCACCTGCGGCCGAGGTGGCGTCGACCACCACCGAGGGCGTCGCTGTCCGGGCGATGCAAGTGCATCGCCACACCCGGTGGAGGTCTCGTTGTGGGTGAGGGCCACGACGTCGACGCCCTCGGGCACGGAGTCGTCGATGGCCGGGTGGGTGCCGGGCTCGCTCTTGAGGACAGTTGGGTCGCCGAGGTGGGGAGCGGCGGCGGCTGCGTCGGCGAACTTCGGGGAGAACTCGCCGAACACGTAGTGCTGGCTGCGCTCCCGGATCAGGCCGAAGGTGGCGACGTCCCAGAACATCGTCGAGCCCCCGTTGCCGAGCACGATCTCCCAGCCCTTGCCGAGGGTGAAGAGGTCCTTCAACCCGGCGCGAACCGTGCCGACGAGGTTCTTCACCGGTGGCTGGCGGTGGGAGGTGCCCAGCAGATGGCGGTTGGCCTCGACGAGAGCGGCCACCTGATCGGGACGCACCTTCGATGGCCCACACCCGAACCTTCCGTCGGACGGCAGCAGGTCGCTGGGGATGGTGATTGCGGGAGCACGAAGGGCGGGATCGGCGTCACCCCCTCAGTCTCGCGGACGAGTGGGGGAACCATGCAAGGGAATCAGCGAAGCCCAATTCCACCGGGCCATTGCGGGTCCCACCGCTAGCCTGGCTGAGGCTCGTTCGCCCTCCGAAAGGCACACCGTGAAGCGCACGTCCGCCCGTCTCGCCGCCATCGCCGAATCCGCCACCTTGGCCGTCGACGCCAAGGCCAAGGCGTTGAAGGCGAAGGGCGAGAACGTCATCGGCTTCGGCGCCGGAGAGCCCGACTTCCCCACGCCGGGCAACATCGTCGAGGCAGCAGTGCGCGCCTGTCGCGACCCGAAGATGCACAAGTACACGCCTGCAGCCGGCCTGCCCGAGCTGCGCGAGGCCATCGCGGCCAAGACTCTGCGCGACAGCGGGTTCTCCTGCCGGGCCAGCCAGGTGCTGGTCACCAACGGCGGTAAGCACGCCGTGTTCACCGCCTTCGCCGCGTCTTTGCGACCCGGGCGACGAGGTCATCTGCCCGGCCCCTTACTGGACCACCTACCCCGAGGCCATCGTCCTCGCCGGTGGGGTGCCGGTGGTGGTGCAGACCGACGAGACCAGTGGGTTCAAGGTCACCATCGAGCAGCTCGACGCGGCGCTCACGCCACGCACCAAGGTGCTGCTCTTCGTCAGCCCCGACAACCCCAGTGGCGCGGTCTACTCGCCCGACGAGGTCGCCGCCATCGGCCGGTGGGCGGTCGACAAGGGAGTGTGGGTGCTCACCGACGAGATCTACGAGCACCTCGTATTCGGTTCCAGCCAGTTCGTCAGCATGCCGACTGTGGTGCCCGAACTCGCCGACCAGTGCATCATCGTCAACGGTGTTGCCAAGACCTACGCAATGACGGGGTGGCGGGTCGGCTGGATGATCGGCCCCGACGACGTGATCAAGGCTGCGGTCAACTTCCAATCGCACAGCACTTCGAACGTGTCCAACATCGCCCAGTCGGCGGCGCTCGAGGCACTCACCGGCGACCTATCAGCCGTGGCAACCATGCGTGAGGCCTTCGCCCGGCGCGCGGTCACGATGCACCGCATGCTCAACGACATCCCCGGTGTCGCCGCAGTCGAACCCCAGGGGGCCTTCTACTGCTACCCCAACGTGCAGGGTCTGCTGAACAGGCCCCTCGGCCCCAAGGGCACGGTCAGCGCCGACACTTTGCAGCTGGCCGACGTGATCCTCGACGAGGCCAGGGTCGCCTTCGTGCCCGGTGAAGCGTTCGGCACTCCCGGGTACGCCCGCTTCAGCTTCGCCATGGCCGACGCCGACATGGAAGAGGGCAGTGCGGCGCATCCATGACTGGGTGACCGCCTAACGTCCACCTGGTGATGATGCCCCGCCCCGAACCCGACTTCGTTATCGAGGACATCTCCCTCGACTGGCTGCGCGCCAAGCCCGGGCGGAAGTGGCGTCGCTTCGGCACTCCATAACGCGGCCTGGATCGCCGACATGGACTTCCCGCCTTCACCGGCGATCGTGGCCGCGATGGAGAAGGTGCTTGCCGAGGGTGATCTCGGCTACCCGGACTGGAGCCACGAACGGGGCGGCTCACCGGCTCTTGCCGCCTGGGCTCGGCGCTGTGAGACCCTTTATGACTGGCAGGTCGACACGGCCCGCACCCGTGAGCTCAACGATGTGGTGCAGGGCATCCAGATCGTCCTTCATCTCTGCACCCAGCCCGGCGACGGGGTGGTTGTACACACTCCCGCCTACCCGCCCTTCTTGACCAGTGTCGAGGCCTCGGGCCGGCGCGTCGTGAGGGTGCCGGCGACGGCCTCACCGGAGGCATCGAGTGGATGGAGCCTTCGATCATGATGCCCTCGACGAACGCCTGGAGCAGGAAGGGGCGAAGGTGCTTCTTCTGTGTCACCCCCACAACCCGACCGGGCACGTGTTCTCCGACGATGAGCTGGCGTCGCTGGCCGACCTGGCCGAGCGTCACGACCTGTTGGTGATCAGCGACGAAATCCATGCCGATCTCATCTACGCGACTCGGGCCCACCGACCGATGGCCCTGTTCGCCCCCCAACGCACGGTCACCCTTCACGCCCCCTCGAAGGCCTTCAATCTGGCTTCGCTGCGCTATGCCGTGATGCACATCGGAGCGGACTGGGTGGAGGAGAAGATCGCGGCGATGCCCGATCATCTCTTCGGCTCCGCAAACCTGATGGGCGTCTCCGCTGCCGAGGCGGCTTGGCGCGAAGGCGACCCGTGGCTTACGGCGGTGCTCGGTCACCTCGACACCCAACGCCATCTGCTCGCCCGCCTGCTGGCCGAACGCCTGCCCTCGGTGGGCTATACGCCACCTGAGGCCACCTATCTGGCCTGGCTCGATTGTCGCGAGCTGGGCTGGGGCGACGACCCTTCGGCCGTGTTCGCCGAGCGTGGCGTCAAGCTGAGCCCAGGCCCCGACTACGGGGCGGAAGGCAGCGGCTTCGCCAGGTTGAACTTCGCCACTTCGTCCGCAGTGCTGAGGGAGATGGTCGAACGGATGGCGGGCTGAGCCATTCCCGTGGTGAGCCTGGTAGCAATCTGCTACCAGCTGGGGTTAGGCTGTGCATATGCCGGTGAACATGCACCTTCGCGACGTGCCCGACCAGGTGCACGACGAGCTACAACGACGCGCCACGGTTCAGGGGATGAGCCTCAGGCAGTACACCCTGCTGGTTCTCGATCAGCACTGTGCCGTGCCGGCCCTCGACGAGTGGACGGACCGCGTCGCACGCCGGCGGGCCCGCTGGCTCGCCGAAGGACGGCAGGTCTCGGTCGATGCTGCGCAGGTCGTGCGCGCCGCCCGCGCCGACGACGAGGTGCTCCGCCGTGCCTGAGGTCGTCGTGCTCGATGCCTCGGCGGTTGTCGACGCGCTGGTCAATGGGGCGAACTTGCCTCACTCGGCGCTAGTCGCACCGGCGCACCTCGATGCCGAGGTGCTGTCGGCACTCGGTCGGCTGCACCGTCACGCGGTGCTCACTGCGCCCGAAGTAGAAGAGCTGCTCGACGACCTCGCGGCCATGCCGGTGCAGAGGGTGGCCCTGGTCGGGCTCACGGCCGCGGCCTTCGCGCTCCGGCAGAACGTTGCGTTGCGCGATGCCCTGTACGTAGTGGTGGCCCAGGCCATGGATGCCCCCCTACACACATGCGACGAGGCACTTGCCCGTGCCTGCACCGACCAGGGGCTGTGCGCGGTGCTGGCCGCCTGAAGCCCGCCGGCTCCGGCGGCGGGCTTCAGTAGTCGATGCCGCGCTTGGCGATGATGCCCACGTCGTAGGCGTGCTTGATGGGGCGCATCTCGGTGACGGTGTCGGCCACGTCGATGATCGCCTGAGGTGCATCGCGGCCGGTGATCACCAGGTTGACATGCCGAGGTCGTCCGAGGATGGCGGTGACCACCTCATCGGTGGAGACCCAGTCCCAGGTACACATGTAGGTGAGCTCGTCGAGGATCACCAGGTGGTACTCGCCGCCGGAGATGAGCGCGGATGCTTGGGACCAGGCCTCGCGAGCAAGGTCGATGTCGTGCTGCATGTCGGTGGAGTCCCAGGTGAAACCGGCTCCGAGGGCGCGCCATTCCACACCCAATTGGCGGGCGATCTTCTCCTCGCCCACCTTCCAGTCGCTGCTCTTGAGGAACTGCACCACCGCCACCCGCCAATCGCGGGCGAGGGCGCGCAGCATCACCCCGAACGCGGCAGAGCTCTTGCCCTTGCCGTCGCCGGTGTTGACCAGCACCAGCGAGTCGGCCCGCCGCCCACCATTGGGCCGCGGATCGTCGGTGAGTGGTTGGGTGGCATTGTCCATGAGGGTTTGGAGCATATGCCGATCTCCGCTACCGTTGCCCGGTCCGCAACCATCGCCGCAATGGAGATGGCCGGATGCGTGGTAACCAGCGAAGCCGGTGAGAACCCGGCACTGTCCCGCAACGGTGGTTCGTGCCCCGAGCACGACGAGTCCGGTCGCCTGGGTCCTGCGCGCGACAACCAGACCCTCGAGGCAAGGGCGGTTCGCGGCGGTCCGATCCGCCGGATCCCAACTTGTCCTCCTAAGCCGGAGGACTAGTTCCTCCGGGGAATCGGAGGATGTGTGAAGCGTTTCACCTCCCTAGCCGCTCTAGCGGCGTTCTTGTTCACCGCGGCCGCGTGCGGCGACGACTCAACCTCGTCACCCGACACTGTGACGCCCGAGACAGTGGCACCTGACACTGTGGCACCTGACACTGTGGCACCTGAGTTGGCCATCATCAGCTTGTCGCCGACTGGCACCGAGATGCTGTTCGCCATAGGTGCCGGCGACCAGGTGGTGGCTGTCGACGAGTACTCGGACTTCCCGGCCGAGGCCCTCGACAGACCCCACGATCTGTCGGGGTTCGAGCCCAACGTCGAGGCTATCGCGGCCCTCGACCCGGACCTGGTGGTGATGAGCGACAGCAAGATCCAGGATCAGCTCGTGTCGTTGGGCATCGACGTGTGGGTGGGGCCTGCGGCCGTCACCATCGACGACGTCTACACCCAGCTCGAGCAGCTCGGCGCCGCCACCGGCCATGTGGGTGAGGCGGCCGAGCTGGTGGGGCAGATGAGGATCGACATCGAGGCCGCCGTGGCCACGGTGGCTGAGGATCCGGCGCCCTCTGAAGCGCTGACTTACTACCACGAGCTCGACCCGACCCTGTACAGCCTCACCAGCAACACCTTCGCCGGCCAGGTGTACGCCCTGTTCGGGTTGACCAACATCGCCGACGGTGCCCAGGAGGGCAACGACTACCCTCAGCTCAACGCCGAGTACATCATCGAGGCTGATCCCGACGCTGATCTTCCTCGCCGACGCCAAGTGCTGCGGCGAGTCCGCCGAAGGAGTGGCCGCTCGCCCGGGCTGGGACACGATTGCCGCCGTGGCCCATGGTGGTGTGATCACGATCGACGACGACATCGCATCCCGTTGGGGACCGCGCATCGTCGACTTCGTCGAGGCGGTGGCCGCCGCCATTGCATCGGTCACGGCCGGGGTCTGAATGATGACCGACCGTCGTTCGTCGGGCCGGTGGTGGATGCTGGCAGCTCTGGTGCTGCTGGTCGCCTCCGCCGCGCTCGGCGCGATGGTCGGGCCGGCGGGTCGCATCTCAGCGGCCAACTGGCACATCATCTGGAACATCCGCCTGCCGCGGGTGGTGCTGGCCGGGATAGTCGGGGCGATGCTGTCGGTAGCCGGTGCCAGCTACCAGGGCGTGTTCCGCAACCCCCTCGTCGACCCCTATCTGCTCGGTGCCGCAGCCGGAGCCGGATTGGGAGCAACTCTGGTGTTCGCCTTCGGTCGCTCCGCCACCCTCGACTGGCCGGTCGATCCTCTGCCTCTGGCGGCCTTCGTGGGTGCCCTGGCGGCGGTGCTGGTGACCTATTCGGTGGGGGCATCCTTCGGGGGTTCGAGCCTCACCCTGGTCCTCGCCGGAGTGGCCGTCGCCGCCCTGTGCACGGCAGTGCAGCAGTTCCTCCTTCTACGTCACAGTGATGTGATCAAGGAGGTCTACAGCTGGATCAGCGGTCGGGTGAGCACAGCCACCTGGAGCGACGTGAGGCTCGTGCTGCCCTACGTCGTCGTCGCCTCAGCTGTCCTGCTCGTTCATCGCCGACACCTCGACGTGCTGCGCGTGGGCGACGAGGAGGCGGCCAGTCTCGGCACCGAAGTGCGCCGGGTGAGGCTCGTCGTGGTCATCGCCGCCACCCTCGGCACCGCCGCAGTGGTGAGCGTCAGTGGGCTCATCGGCTTCGTCGGCATCATGGTGCCCCACGTAGTGCGCCTCGCCGTCAGCGCGTCTTACCGCTACGTGTTGCCCCTCAGCATCGTCGTCGGGGCGGCCTTCCTGATTCTTGCCGACATCCCCGGTCGCCTGCTCGACGAAGGTGGCGAGACCCCGATCGGTGTCGTGACGGCCTTCCTCGGGGCGCCGATGTTCGTCATCGTGCTGCGCAGCAGGAGGCGTCTCGCGTGAGTTCGCTCGGCTTCCACGAGGTGACCGTGAGCTACGGCAAGCAGGTGGCCCTGCACCCCTTCACCGACACTGTGAAGCCGGGTGAATGGCTGTGCCTGATCGGCCCCAATGGGGCCGGCAAGTCCACCGCTCTGCGCGCCGTCGCCGGACTCGCCCGTCACGAGGGCACCATCACCATCGACGGGGCACCCCTCTCCGCGCGATCGCCGCGCCGGCGGGCCGCGCTGGTGGCCCACGTGCCCCAGTCGCCTCTGATGCCCGACGACATGACCGGGTTCGAGTACGTGCTGTTGGGTCGCAACCCCTATGTCGGCTACTTCGCCAGCGAGAGCCGGCACGACCGGGCGATGGTCGCCGACGTGCTTGATCGCCTCGACTTGGGGGCTTTCGCCGGCCGTCGACTCGGCACCTTGAGCGGTGGCGAGCAGCAGAGGTTGGTGATCGCCCGCGCCGTGGCTCAGGAGGCTCCGGTGCTCCTGCTCGACGAACCGACCAGTGCTCTCGACATCGGCCATCAGCAGCAGGCGCTGGAGCTGGTGGACCGCCTGCGCGGCGAGCACGGTTTCACCGTGGTGTCAGCGATGCACGACCTCACCTTGGCCGGCCTCTACGCCGACCGACTCACCCTGTTGCATCAGGGCAGCGTCGTCGCCACCGGTACCGCCTCTCAGGTTCTGCGCGCCGAGACGCTGAGCGAGTTCTACGGGGTGAGCGTGACGGTGCACCACGAGCCCGATGGCACCGTCGTGGTGGTGCCTCGTCGTAGCTCTCCCGTGTGACGCCGGTCGACTGTCGGCTGTAGGCCTGCCGACCATGGGTCGTACATGTCGGCGGCGGGTACGGTGGACGACCGATGGACATTCCCGACCGTGACATTCGCGGTGCAGTTGCAGCGCACCGCCTCCTGGAGTCCTGCCTTGCCGGGCTGACCGACGACGATGCCCGGCGGTCGTCGTTGCTGCCGGGCTGGACGGTCGGCCATGTGCTCACCCACATCGCCCGCAACGCCGAGAGCCACCTGGGAATGCTCGAGGCGGCGAATCGTGGTGAGGTTGCCGCCCAGTACCCGGGCGGACGCGCCCAGAGGGAAGGCGACATCGAGTCGGGGGCCGGTCGTAGTGCGGAGGCCCTCGTCGCCGACGTGGTGGCCGCGAACGCTGAGCTGGAAGCCTGCTGGGCGGGCCTGACGGCCGAGGGTTGGATGGGGCAGGGGGAGACAGCTGCCGGTCCGGTAGCCGTCGCCGACCTGCCGTTCAGGCGCTGGCGGGAGACGACTGTGCACCACACCGACCTCGGCCTCTGTCACGGCTGGGCCGTTTGGCCGGTGGACTATGTTCGCCTCGACCTCCAACGCTCGACGATGGTGTGGGACAGTCGTCAGCCGATGGGGCTCACCGGCCTGCCCTCGGCGGCGCTGGCCGTCCCCGAGAATCACCGGTTGGCGTGGCTGATGGGCCGCGCCGACATCGACGGACTCGCCTCGGCTGGGCTGATGCAATGAGCCGCCGGTCGAGGGTGCTCGGGGGCGTCGCCGTCGGGTTGATCATGCTGGTGCTGCTTCCTTGCGCTCCGGTGAGTGCCCACTCCTCACTCGAGTCCACCACCCCCGGCGCCAATAGTGTGCTCGAGGTCAGTCCACCGGCGATTGTGCTCGACTTCGACGCGGAAGTCGAGACCGGGCTGACCGACATCGCCCTGTTCGATGCCGATCGCGACGAGATCGATCTCGGATCGCCAGAACAGGGTGAGGACAACACCGTGGTCTCGGTTTCGGTACCCGAGCTCACCGATGGTCTCTACGCGGTTACGTGGCGGACCACTTCAACTGATGGTCATGTGGTCGACGGTGCCTTCGCCTTCCAGGTGGGAACGGCCGACAGCGGTGATCCGCAGGAACTCATCGATCGGCTTCGCGGGGTGATCGGCGGCGACACTTCGCTCGACTGGTGGTACGGGGTCGCCCGCTTCACGTCGCTCGCCGGGGCGATCTTGCTGATCGGCGGCGGCCTGTGGTCCGTGCAGGGTCCGCTCGAGGCAGTTCGTCGTCGCCGTGTGCTGCGGTTGCTGCGCGGCGGGTGGGTGGCGATGATCACTGGGTCCGTCGCCGCCTTCGGATTCTTCGGGGCTCGCGTCGGCGGAGGCGGTGAGGGCGACGCCCTATCGGTTTCGGCGTGGAGCGATGCCCTCCATACCGACACAGGGCAGATGCTGCTGCTCCGGTCGGCGATGGCTCTCGTGCTCGGCGGCCTCTTGGTCGCCGTCTCTCGGCATTCCAGAGTGTGGTGGCGTGTCCTGGCTCAGGTGGCAGGGGTGGTGAGCCTGGTCTCCTTCGCTGGGGCCGGTCACCCAAACTCGCTGGCGCCACGAGCATTGTGGCTCGCTGTCGACACTGTGCATCTCGGTGCCGTCGTCGTCTGGGTAGGCGGCCTCTTCGTTCTGGCCGTCCTCGGCCGTTCGACCCTCGCCGAACCGGAGGGAGAGCGACTCGGTGCTCTCTTCTCGTTCGTAGCCGCAATGGCCGTACCGGTGATCATCGTCACCGGGATGGCACAGACCCTGAAGCTCTCGGGTGGGCTGGGCGACATCGCCACCAACGGCTGGGGCCGCCTCCTGTTGGCCAAGCTGGCGTTGGTCGTGGTGCTGCTCGCCCTTGCCGCCGTTTCGCGCCGGCTCCTGCGTCGCGAGGGCGCCGGTTCTCTCGGGCGCAGCCTGGTGGCCGAGGCCGCGTTGGGGATCGCCATCGTGGCGCTTGCCGCCGGCATGGCCGCCCAGTCGCCCCAGTCGGCGAGACCGAGCCAGCCCTTCGGCCAGACCATCGCGTCGGGTGAGGTGATCGCCTCGGTCACCATCACACCCGGCTGGGTGGGCAGCAACGAAGTGCACATCCTCATCACCCCGCCAGGTGGCTCGCTCGCCCCCGTCATTGCCGTGAGCGCACGGGTGTCCTTGATCGAGGAGGGAATACCCCTCAGCCCCGTAACCCTCGTGGAGGAAGGTCCGAACCACTACAGCGGGGTGATCACCTTCTCGCGCAGCGGCGACTGGACCTTCGAACTCGTCATCGACTCCACCGAGAGCGAGAGCACCCTGTTGAGCACGATGGTGCAGATCCCGTAAGCGCGTCCCCGTTTAGCCGGCCGTTCAGCCGAGACGCTCGCCGAGATGTTCGCCGGCGCCGGCTCCGTTGACGAACTGGAGCAGGGCTCCGTCCAAGATGAGCTCCACCCGGGTGCCGGTGAGGTCGTTGTCGATCTTCCATCTCTCGAAGTCGGCGAGGAGGTCGTGGTCGGGGTGGGGTGAGGCGGGGTCCGGTACAGGCGGTGGTGGCACGTCGTCGTCCAGCGCGCCCTCGTCGACCAGGCGGTGGAAGGTCGCCGAGGTGACAGCACCTGCCGTCACCGCGAGCACCCAAGCCATCTCCAGCTCGGCGTCGTGGCGGGTGCCTTCGGGATCGGATGTGTCGAGGGCTCCAGTCCACTCGTTGAGCGGTCGGCTCGCGGCCGTGGCGATGTCGCCAGGCGTACCACCAAGGCTGCCGACCACCAGGGAGGCGACACCCCACACCAGCTGGCGCTGGCGCTCGCGCACTTCCTCCCGCCTCACTTCTTCGCCGACGAACAACTGGAGTAGGAGGCCGAGGGTCGAGGCCACGTCCACCGTTGACGCCGTGCCCTGCTCCACCGCTGAGGCGACAGAGGCAACAATCGTGTCGGCGCGGGCCAACAGGGTGTCGAGGGCGGCATCGTCGGTGGTCACGAACGCCAGCAGGCGGGCACGCTCCGGCGCCGACGCCGGCCAGGTGGTGCTGACACCGCCGAACTCGAGCAACCACGGCGCAACGAGGGCGCCCAGGAACTCGTGCCAGTTGGGGTCGAACCCGTACAGCGAAGTGTCGATGGTCGTCGGGCCGGACCCGTCGAGTGCCTCCAGTAGGTGGAGGATCACAGGGGCAGCCTCGGTGCTGGATACCACCGCCGGATCTGTGCCGAGCAGGAGCACCTCGTGGGCGATGGACTGGTCGGCAGCAGTGGCCAGGAGCAGGTTGGGGTCGCCGGCCGCTTGGCGGACGAAGAGAGCCGCGGCCGAAGGCCGGTGGAGCAGGAGGGCGAAGAGTACGTCGGCGGTGTTGGGCCCGGTGTCGAAGTCCTTGTCGGTCCAGGGGCCTTCGCTCGAAGAGGTCGGCAGGTCGAGGTAGAGGCGGAGGAGTTCGGTGGTGACCGAGGCAAGGGCGGCGTCGTCGAGGGGCATCTGCTCGATGATCAGAGCGATGGTGTAGGGGTTCATCGCGGTGGCGTCGGGCACGAGCGCGGCTACGGACCCGACGCACGCCGCGGGTACCGCGTGCCAGGCAATTCGACCGAGTCCGGCGAAGACCGAATCGAGGACACCGGCGAGATCGGCGTCGACCTGGATCGGGTCACCGCCCGAGTGGAGCAGGTGGGACCACGCCAGCCAGTCGGCGAGTTGAGCCCAGTCGGCGAAGTTGGCCAGGAAATCTCGCGACAGGGCGGGGTCGGAGGCGATGGCGGCGAGCTGGGTTGCCAGCCACGCCAGGGTCTCGCGATCCTGGGCGAGGGTACGGCCGTCGGCTCGGGCGAGCATCGCCCCGAGGGCCCTGGCCTCTTGCGCAGTGACCACGGTGATGTCGTCGTCCAGCGGGTCGACTTGAACCGACCATCCGTAGCCGTTGGACATCACCCTCACCAGTGAGTTCTCCAGGTCGCCGAGGTGTGCCCCGTGGAGTTGACCGCGGCTCATCGCCGGGCTGGCGAGGATTCGTGCCACTAGGGGCAGGGAGGTGTATTCGAGCTCGGCCAGGGCGGCACCGATGGCGACCATTGCCCCATCGGCAGACGGGTCGGCGCACCGGGTTGCCCTCAGCTCCGCGGCTGCCAGCCTCATGGCCGGCCCGAGGTGGGCGAGTCGCTCGGGATGGTAGGCGAGCAAACCCATCAGCCCACCCTGGCCGCATCCGGCAGAGGACCGGCCAGGGGATCAGCAAGGGCGGCGGCATCGATCTCGTCAGCCTCGCGTTCGAAGCGCGAGGCGGTCGCCCACAGGTCATCGGCTGCGGCCAGCAGACGTTCTCGGTGGGCCCTCAACATCTCGGCGCACACGTAAGGCGACGGGCCCACCCATGTATCGGCCCCGGCCTTGCGGTGCAGCTCCAACACGGAAAGGGACTCGATCCGGCGCGCCAGAGCCCTCAGGGTGGCGGCGCGCTGGCGCAGCCTTGTGGCTTGCGGGGTCGTCGGCATCTCACCCCCACTGGGCACACCGAGTCTTCGAGTTCGGCAATCTCAGCCGCGGGACGCAATCCGCTATGGTCCGGGCATGACCCGCACCGCGACGAGGTGCGCGAGCCTCCCGCCACTACGAGGCCCCGGGTGCCCTAAGGGCGATGCGGTCCACACCTACTTGACGGCCGTGGTCGCAGACCGGAACCTCTATCTGTTCGTGGACTCGACAAGGCCTGAGCATCGTCGCCCTCCAGATCGTGACGCTGATGTGGCTCACTGATGAACACGACGGCGAAGCGCACGTGAGCGGACATGACATCGACATTGTTGCAAGCGACCTCACACACCTGCCGTGGCCGGGCGTCGCCTTCATCCTCGGACTGGAAGCGTAAGGGAGCCAAGATTGGAAGAGTTCGACGTATTCATAGTGGGTGGGGGCATGTCCGGCTCCAATCTGGCCCGGTTCAGCGCTGAAGGTGGCTTGCAGACCATCTTCATCGAGCGCGACAAGCCCCCGCGGCACAAACCGTGCTCAGGCATCCAGTACCCGTACTTCGAAGAGATCCTCGGCGTCGAGATCCCGAAGGACATTCTGTGCCACAACCAGATCAAGCGAACCCGCCTTGAGCTTCCCAACGGCAAGGTCATCAAGGGACCCTTCGGCGCGTTCAGCTACATGCGCAACGTCTTCGACGACTGGCTCAATCAACTCGCGGTCCAAGCAGGCGCCACCTTTCGCACCGAATGCACCTACGAGGACTTCGAGCGCGACGGAGACCGAATCGTCGTCGGCTACACCGACGCGGAGGGAGAGCGCCACCAAGTCCGCTGTAAGTACCTGGTCGACGCTTCCGGGCTGAACTCCCTGCCGGTCCGCAAACAGCTGCGTCCGGGGGATTTCACCGAGCAAGCCGGCAGCGGAGGCATGAACTACTACATCGACGGCCCCGCGGATCTCGACCCCAACACCCTTCACGGCTTCTACGACGTGCGGTTCAGCGACGCCATGTTCGCATGGATCTACAACAAGACACTCGACGACGGCAAGGACTACTGGTGCATCGGTACCGGCTGCGTGGACGGGACCATCGAAGAACGACAGAAACTGTTCTTCGACTACGTGACCGAAAAATTCAACCTACGCGGCGAGATCGTCATGACCGAACACTTCGCGTCTAACATCGACTACAACTCCAGCGAACGAGTCTGGCTCGGTGAATACAACACCCTGATGGTGGGCGACGCAGCGGGGTTGCTCGACGGGGTTCGCGGCGTGGGCCAAGACGCTGCCGCATTGTCGGCGAGGCTGTGTGCTCTGGCCATGGTGCACGCCGAAAACGGCGGCGCTCCCGCCATCGACGAGTACAACCGGCTGGCTGCCCGCATCGTCAAGCAGATCCGAGCAAACCAGAGCAAGGAGATCGGTCAATTCACGAGCAACGAGCAGCTGCATGCCTTTCTCAAGACCCGCATCCGAACCATGATGTTCTCAATGACGTACCAGCGTCTGATGAACAAGGTTCGCAAGCCCGAAAACTTGGTCCTGCAATAGCTCCGGCTGCGAATGGATCCAGTTCGGGTCGCTGCCGGACTTCTACACACCCCCGACACCCACCACCCGAGGAATGACCCGGTTACACCGAAATTCCGACAGTCCCTCTCCTACACCACGCCGCGGGACGCAATCCCGAGAGGGCGGGTCACCAGATGGTGGGGTAGATGGGTGGTCTCGTCGACGAACCCGTCGCCCTCGATCACGAACCCCTGGCTGAGGTAGAAGGCCAGAGCGGCATCGCGGGCGCGGGCCCAGACCAGACGATGCCCGGCGGTTGCCATGCGCTCGAAACCGGCCTCGAGCAGGAGGCCACCGAGGCCCGTTCCTTGAAGGTGGCGGGCCGTGGCCATGCCTCTCAGCTGCACCCCGACGCGGCCATCCAGCTCGCGGGGCACCCAACTGGACGTGGCCACCAACTCACCGTCCACCCGGAGGCCGAGGTGCACCACACCGGGCCAGGTGTCCTCGGGGAAGGAGACCTCCTTGGTGGGTGTGTTGTGGCGCAGCACGGCGAGGCGCAGTGGGTGGGTCTCACCGGCCGCGAGTTCGACGACTTCGACCTCGCTCACCCGATTTGGACCGCCGTGCCACCGGAGGCGGCCGACGCGTAGATCGCGTCGACGATGCGATGGGCCTCGACTGCGGTTGCCAGATCCGGAGTGGCCGGCAGACCGTGGAGCACTGCCCTCACGAACTCGCCGTCGGGGTTGGCTGCTCCGTCGCGCATCGGCTCCACTGCCTCGCTCAGTGCCACTCCCTCGAGTGAGCCGGTGGTGCCGTCGTGGTCGGTCCAGCTCACCGGCCCGAACCAGTCGTCGCCCTCGATGACCAGGTGCCGGCGCTCGCAGAACACCTCCACCCGGCGCATGCTCGGCCGGGCGATGTTGTCGTGCCACACACTGGTGAGGGTGCCGATGGCGCCGCCGGCGAACCTCAAAGTCGCGGTGCACACGTCTTCGATCTCGTCGTAGCCGTGGAAGTTGGCCGTGTCCGCGCTGACGCGAGTGACGTCGCCGACCAGGTAGCGCAGCATGTCGACATCGTGAATGCTGTGCTCCAGGAGGGTGCCCGCGCCAACCAGCCGCTTGTCGGCCCTCCACGTGCTGGCGTAGTGACCCGTGATCGGGATGAACTGATCGTCGCGGAACACCACGGCCATCACCCGTCCGGCGGCCGGATCATCGATCAGGTTGCGGGCCCAGAGGTAGGCGGGGGAGCGGCGCAGCACCAGCCCGACCTGGTTGACCAACCCGGCGGCGGCGGCTCGGGCGGCCATCGCCTCGGCTTCGGCGGTGGTGAAGGCGAGGGGCTTCTCGCAGAACACGTGCACACCGCGGTCCGCCGCTGCGGCCAGTTGGCGGGGGTGCTCGCTCGTCCACGTGCACAGGTACACCGCGTCGCAGTCGTCAAGCACGGCCTCCTCCGACGGATACACGGTGTGTCCGCTAGCCGCGGCGAAGGCTTCGGCGCGCTCCGTATCGGGGTCGAAAACCCCCCTCCGCTCGATCGGCATGCCGCAGTGTTCGAGGCTCTTCGAGTGATACGTGGCAATGAGCCCCGCCCCCAGGAACCCGATGCGTACCGGTGCCGTCGTCATCGCCCTCCAGCTTGCCAGGCCCCCACCCCCTACCCCTACCCCACCCCCCGACCCCTACCTCACCGGTTGGGCGCGAAACCCCGCCACTTCTGCCGTCCGGGCGCGCAACCCCGTCAGAACTGCGGGTTTTCGATCCCAAGGGCGCATAGGACCGTCAGGCCGGTGAGTCGGTCGGGGTGCCCCGACCGAGGGAGGGAAGTGCTTCCACCCGATCGGCGATGGAGGCTGCCTCGTCGGGGTCGTGGGTGACGAGCAGGGCGGTGGTGCCGGTGGCGCGCAACAGGCCGGCGAGGTCGGCGGCGAGGCGGTCGTGGAGGTCGCGGTCCAGCCCGGTGAGTGGCTCGTCGAGCAGGAGCACTGCCGGGCGCGGTGCCAACGATCGAGCCAGCGCAACCCGCTTGGCCTCGCCCCCGCTCAACTTCGTCACCTCTCGTTCGGAGAACCCGGGCAAGCCGACCCGGTCGAGCAGCTCCGTCACCCTCTCGGCGATTTCCCTGCGGCCGAGGCCCTGCATTCGCAGCCCGAAGCCGATGTTGTCGGCGACCGTGAGGTGGGCAAAGAGCTGCTCATCCTGGAACACCAAGCCGATGTTGCGGCGATGGGCGGGCACGGCGGTGATGTCGCGGTCATCGAGCCATACCGCACCTTCGTCGGCCACCAGCAGCCCGGCGATCACCCTCAGCAGGGTGCTCTTGCCCGATCCCGAGGGACCGAGCAAGGCGACAACCTCGCCTGTGCCCACGGTGAGCGAGACTGCGTCGAGAACGGGTCGGTGGTCGAACACCACGGTGATCTCACGAACTTCGAGCACGCCGAGTCACCGCCCTCTTCCGGTGGGTGGCGACCCGACCTGGGTCGATCGGTCGGCCGCTGTGATCACCATCGCCGTGACGGTGAACAGGATCGTGGCTAGGGCGAAACCCTGGGCTCGGGGCAGCTCTCCGGCGCGGCCGAACAGGCGGCCGATGGCGATCGGCATCGTCTCTCGTCCGGCCCGGGTGAGGAAGGTGGTGGCCCCGAACTCGCCGAGGGAGATGGCGGCGGCGAATCCGGCGCCTGCCATCAGGGGCCGCAGGGAGCGGCGCAGGTCGATTGCAACCCATGCCCTCAGCGGGGAGGCGCCGAGGGTGGCCGCCGCGGCCGTCTGTTCAGAAGGGATGGCTCTCTGCCCGGGCAGTACGGCGCGCACCACGAAAGGGGTGGCGACCAGGGCGTGTCCGACTGGCACGAGCCACCACCGGGCCCGCCAGTCGAAGGGTGCGGTGTCGAAGGTGATGAGCATGCCGAGCCCGATTGTGACCGCCGAGGTGCCGAGGGGCAGCATCATCCCGACGTCCAGCAACTTGCCATGCCGGCGGGCGGCGGCAATGGAGTGAGCAGCGAGCCCACCGCTCACGAGGCTCACCACCGTGGCCACCGCGGCGAATCGCAGGGAGGTCCCCAGCGAGGCGAGTGGATCGACGCCGAGGCTGATCCCCGGACGGATTTCGGCGCTGCCGAGGGTGCGCCACGCGGTGAGCGACCAGCGCCCTCCGAGGCGCACCGACCTGGCAGCGAGCACCACCACCGGCGCGGCCATGGCGAGGGTGGTCGCCGCGGCGACCGCGGCCACAAGGCGGCGCTCGCCGTGGGTGCGAACCGATCGGGGCGGGTCGGCACCGGGCAGCTTCACCGCGGCCCGCCGCTGCCATCGTGCCGACCACCACACCACTACGGCCAGCACCGTCAGCTGCACAACCGACAGCACGGCTGCGCCGTCGACGTCGCCGAGTTGGGTGGCGCGCCTCGCGATCTCCACCTCGATGGTGGGGTTGGCCGCGCCGCCAAGCAGCTTCACCACACCGAATGAGGTGAAGGTGAACAGGAATACGACCGTGGCGGCGGCCCACATTGCAGGTCGCAGCAGGGGTAGCACCACATACCTCAGCACCTGACCGGGCGAAGCACCCAGCGTTCGTGCCGCGCCGGTGAGATCGTGGGGCAGCACCACCCACATCGCCCCGACCAGCCTCACCACGACCGCAATGTTGAAGAACGCGTGGGCGACGATGACCGCGCCGGCGGTGCCGTGCCACGACGAGGGCAAGAGGGCAAGGAATGCCGCGCCGACGACAACCGTGGGCAGCATGAACGGCACCGTCGCCAGTGCCAGCACGGCCCGGCGGCCGGGGAACCGGAACCGGGCCAGCACATAGGCGGGGGCGAACCCGGCCACCAGAGTCAGGCCGGTGCTGACCACCGCCTGCCACAGGGTGAACCACAGCACCCTGCCGAGGCCCGGCGAGTCGAGGGCGTCGCCCACCGAACCGGGTCTCAGCACCCGCGCCAGCAGGGTGGCGAGGGGCCACAGGTAGAACAGGGCCAGCCCAGCCGCCGGCACTGCCGCCAGGGCGGGTACCAGCCACCGGGGTAGGCGGTGCGGGTCGCCGGGGGTCAGCGCAGCACGGTCTCGGTCCACTCGTCCTGCCATTGCTCCCGGTTGGCGGCGATCATGTCGGGTTCCACCGTGTACGGGTCGGTGGGAGTGGCCGAGAAGCGGGTGAACACTTCGGGCAGTTCCACCGCCGGATCGATCGGGTAGACGAAGAGGGTGAGGGGCAGTTCGCGCTGGAAGCGCTCGCTGGTGAGGAACTCAACCAGAGTCTCGGCCGCCGCCTGGTGATGGGTGCCGCGAAGCACCCCCGCGTACTCGGTCTGGCGGAAGCACGTGCCGGTGCTCACCCCGGTTGGCGCGTCGTCGCGGGGTGGGTCGGCGAAGACCACTTCTGCGGGTGGGCTGCTGGCGTAGCTGACCACCAGAGGCTTGTCGCCCCCGGCGGTGCCCCCGGCGAAACCGCTGAAGCGTTCGTAGTAGGCGACGTCCCACGAGTCCGCCACCGCCACCCCGTTGGCCCTCAACTGAGTCCAATAGTCGCGCCAGCCGTCCTCGCCGGCGTGGGCGATGGTGGCGAGCATGAAGGCCAGGCCTGGCGACGAGGTGGATGGGTTCTCCACCACGAGCAGCCCCTCGTACTCGGGTAGAAGGAGGTCGTCGAGAGTTGAAGGAGGGGTGAGGTCGTGATCGGCGAACCAGGCGATGTCGTAGTTGACGCAGACATCGCCGAAGTCGACCTCGGTGGGGTCCCCAACGAACACATCGCCGTCGGTGGCCGCCGACAGCAGGGTGTTGTCGACCCCCCACATCACGTCGCCCTCGGGGTTGCCGGCGGTGAGCACCGCCTTGGTCACCATCGTCCCGGCGTCGCCGGCCGTGACGATCTCCACCTCGATGCTGGTGTCAGACGTGAACTCGGCGAGGGCCTCGTTGAGCGGCGTGCCGTCGGTGGGGAACGAGTCGTAGACCACGAGCGTGACAGTGATGGGCCCATCGTCGTCGTCGTCGCCGCACCCGGCCCCAGCGACCGCGCCGAGCACGGCGGCTATCCCGGCTGCCAGGCGGAAGGTGATGCGACGGTTCACGGGATTACCACGGTGACGACGCCGGAGGTGACTGTGATCAAGGGCTCTTCCTTTGCTGTGTTGCTGACCCCGCGAGCCTCGGTGGCGCACAGGTCGGCCTCGGCGAGCTCCCATTCGGCACCTGTGAGGGTGACCCCTCGGCAGGGACCGTGGAGGGCCAGCAGGGAGAAGGTCTGCCCAGGTTCCGCATCGATCGGAACCTGGTGGCCCGGATGGACGACGTCGAACTCGGTGTCGCCGATGACGGCCATCACCTTGGGCAGGCCGCCCAATGCCGGGTGGCCCAGGGCGAGCAGGGTGCCGAGGAGGTGGTCGAGCCGGTCACCGACTCCGCCCACCACAACGAGGTGGTCGATGCCGGGCACTTCGAGGGCTGCGGCGATGGCTAGTTCGGTGTCGGTGAGGTCCTTCGCTGCGGGATACTCGTCGACCTCGGTCCCGTGGGCATAGGCCCACATCCGACCGGCGGCGCTGACGCTGTCCAGGTCGCCCACGAGCCGCGACGGGGTCGAGCCCTGCGGCCACAGCGTGGTCCAGCCCGCTGTCGGCGGCGACTACCACGGCATCAGGTTCCAGCACGTCGAGGGCGCGCTGCGACAGGGGACCCCCTCCGACGACAACCACCACCTGCGACATCCGCTTCCCTCCGCTGGCATTACCCAGATCAGGTTCTCGGGTCGGCGGTGGCGACCACCCTCTCAGCCCGCCGAACCTGCGAGCTCCCCTTTGACGTCCACGATTGTAGCGGGCACGAGTGCCGCCCGTCGGGTCTGAACCGTGACGGCCACCAGCCCGGCGATGACCAGGGCCATACCGGCGAACTGCACGGGCCTTACCGAACTGCCGAGGAAGATCATCGACCACATCACTGCCAGCGCTGGTTGCGCCACCTGCAGGATGCTGATCACGCCGATCGGCACGGAGCGCTGAGCAAACACCATCAACCCGTGGGCCAGGGTTCCGGTGAGGATGGCGAGGATCACGATGTAGAAGACCGAACGCCAGGTCACTTCGCCCAGGTCGCCGGGGAAGACGAACAGCCCGAGGGGCAAGATGACGACGGTTGCGACGGGACTGATCGCCGCCATCACCGACGCGACAGAGCGGCCGTGGCGCAGGGCTCGGCTGGTGAGCAGGTAGGTGGACCACAGGCTGGTGGCTAGCGCGATCCAGGCGATGCCCTCCCAGGCGAACTCTCCGTTCGCCGGTGAGTTGAACAGGACCACGGCCAGGCCCGCCAGCGAGACGAGGCCGAAACCGAGGGCCCGGCCATGGAGTCGCTCCTTGAAGAACAACGCCCCCGCCGGAACGACGAGGAGGGGGGTGAGCGCACCCGTGAACTCGGCGCTCGCCACCGATGTCTTGGTGACGCCGGTGAAGAAGAAGGTGATGTTGAGGCCGAAGGTGATCCCTGGCACGAGGGCGGGCTTGATGTCGGCCCAGGTGAGCCAGCGGCGTTCGGTCACCCTCAAGATGCCGATCCAGATGAAGCTGCACAGGAGCATCCGCCAGAAGGAGATGGCGACGCCCGGGGTGTGGGCCAGCTTGACGAGTGTCGAGCCACCGCTGAAGGCGAGGATGGTGGCCACCAGGGCGGCGTATCCGAGAGCCCGGTCGTTCTGCTGCCAACTTGTCTTGGATTTGAAATCGAGGCTTGTCACTCGGGGTTCGTCCGGCGGATGTCGGGCTCGATGTAGATGGTGGTGGGGAGGTGCACCGCGGAGCGCAGGTTGGTCTCGGTGGCGTTGATCGCCGCGGCCAGGGCAGGCACATCGAGGGTGCGGTCGTACTCGATCTTTGCGGCCACCAGCAACTCCTCAGGGCCGAGGTGCATCGTGCGCAGGTGGATGATGCTGTTCACGTGGGGAGAGTCGCCGATTGCCCTTTCGATCGCGATGAGGTGTTCGTCGCCGGCGGACTCGCCGATCAGCAGGCCCTTCATCTCGATGGCGAGGATGATGGCGATACCCACCAGCAGCACTCCGATGGAGATCGAACCGACGGCGTCCCAGCGGGGGTTGCCGGTGAGTTCGGCCGTGGTGAGACCACCGAGGGCGAGGATCAGGCCCACCTCGGCGCCGACGTCTTCGAGCAACACCACCGGCAACTCCGGTGACTTCGCCGTGCGGATGAACTGCCACCAGGTGCGCTTCCCCCTCACGAGGCTGGCCTCTTTCGCCGCTGTGCGCAGGGAGAAGGTCTCGAGGGCGATCGATAGGCCGAGGATGACGTAGGCGATGCCGGCGCTTTCGATTTCGTGGGGGTGGCCGACCTTCTGGATGCCCTCGTAAAGGGCGAACAGGCCACCCATGCTGAAGAGTACGAGGGCGACGATGAACGACCAGAAGTAGCGCTCTGGGCCGTACCCGAATGGGTGGGCATGGTCGGCGGGGCGCTTGCCCCTCTTGCTGCCGAACATGAGCAGGCCCTGGTTGCCGGTATCCGCCAGGCTGTGACCTGACTCGGCGAGCAGACCCGCCGACCCGGTTAGCACGAAGCCGATGAACTTGGCCACGGAGATGCCCAGGTTGGCGAAGAACGCCGCGATGATTGCCTTCCGGCTTCCTTCGTGCACGGTCGACAGGCTACCGAGCGACCTTCGATGAGATGACGTCCGAGCAAGTCGGCGAGACTTTGCCGATGAACGAACTCCAAGGGCGTGTGGCGCTGGTTACCGGAGGGGGCCGGGGGATCGGCCGAGGGATCAGCGAGCTGCTTGCGGCCAACGGTGCGACAGTCGCTGTCAACTATCGGCGCGACGTCGATGCGGCGACGGAGACCGTCGAGGGAATCACCGGCTCGGGTGGCATCGCCAGGGCCTATGGCGCCTCGGTCGACGATGCGGACCAGTGCGCGACGATGATCGATCAGGTGAATGCCGACTTCGGTGGCATCGACCTCTTGGTGTGCAATGCCGGCATCGCGTCGAGGGGCCGGGCTGTTGCCGACACCGACCCCGACGAGATGATCAACGTCGTCGCCACCCACGCCATCGGCCCCCACCACCTGTGTCGGCTGGCGCTGCCGGCGATGAGGGTGAGGGCAACTGCACCAGGAGGCCGGGGCGACATCGTGATGATCTCATCCGTGGCCACCAGCAACCTGAGTGCCAACGGGGCGCCCTACAACATGGGCAAGGCGGCGATGGAAGCGCTGGCGATGACCGTCGCCAAGGAGGAGAGGCGCAACAACATCCACTGCAACGTGGTCGCGCCCGGTCTGGTGGAGACCGACATGGGGGTGCGCCTCGCCCGGGCGATCACGGGCAACCGCGACCTGCAGGACTTCCGCTCCCTCGACGCGATGTCGCCGTTCGGTCGGGCCTGCCAGCCCCTCGACGTCGCCAAGGTGGTGCTGTGGCTGTGCAGTGACGGAGCCGGCTACATCACCGGTCAGCGCATCGAGGTGGACGGAGGCAGCTCACGCTGAGCGAGCGGTTCACGCCGGTGTCGTCACTTCGGCGCGGTATCGCCTTCGCGCGGTAGCTCTACGAAGGTGCGGCCCGGGGTGAGCAGCATCGGGTCGCCGGCGTCGTCGAGCAGGGTGAAGGCCGCCAGTCGGTCGAAGCGGGTCCAGGTGCCGTGCATCACACCCCCTCCGGTGAACACGAAGGCCTCGCCCGACTCCCACGCTCTGAGCGTCGGGGCTGCCGGAGATGCCTTGCGCATAATGCATGACCAGCACGACGACGTTGTTCGTGGTGACCAGGTCGCCGCTGGAGTCCTTGTCTGGTCTTCCGTTCTGGTTCCTCTCGTAGAGCTCCGTGATCGGGTTCCACGTCCACTCGATGGTGTAGGAGTCCATCTCGACGACCACCCCGGCCGAGGGCAATCCGTTGACGGCCTCACCCGGCTCTCTGTATTGGAACTGCTGGGGTGGTGTACCGGTGTCGGCAACGTACAAAGCCCACACCCGGTCGATGTCGAAGAACAGGTTGTAGGGCGCCCTGTCGCGGTCGCTGCGATAGCAGGCGCCTTGGCAATAGGTCGGGCTGAGGTTGATCAAGTCGCTGTTGTTGATCGCATTGGTGACGGTGCCGTTACCCCCCGACCAGGCGAGGATCGGCCGGTTCAACGAACCCAGCAGGTCGACATCTTGGAGGCGGCCCGACCGGATGGGGCCGACACCCTGGGTGGCCTGGCTGTGGAAGACCATCGCGAACCGGGAGACATGGTCGTTGATCATCTCCTCGTAGACGATGTCGGCGTAGTTGGTGCCCTGCTGGGGGTGGGCGTCGTAGTTGCCGACCTTCACCACCACCGCCGGGCGGGCGGCGATGAAGGGGTCGGTGGCCGGCAATCCGGTGAGGGGGTAGACAGGCTGGGGTGGCTCGGTGGTGGTGGTCGCCGGCTCGGTGGTGGTGGTGGCGCGAACGGTGGTGGGCGCGGCCGTCGCTACGGTCGTCGGTTCGGCGGTGGCGGGGGCCTCGGTGGTGGGTGAGGACGTGGCGGTGGCGCTGTCGCAGGCAGTGAGTAGAGCCCCGGCGCAGACCAGGGTGAGGACGCGACGGCGAAGGGTTGGGCTTGGACTCATTGTCATCGATTCTGCCAGCTCGAGCGCCGCGATTGGTGGCGCCCACGCGGAGCGATGGCAACAGCCTGGTACACAGGAGGGATGCGCGACCCTCTCCACGACATCCTCTTCGAGCCGGTGCAGATCGGGCCGAAGGTGGCCCGCAACCGGTTCTTCCAGGTGCCTCACTGCAACGGCATGGGCCATCGCCACCCCTCGGCACATGCCGCGATGAGGGCCGTCAAGGCCGAGGGCGGGTGGGCGGTGGTGTGCACCGAGGAGGTCGAGATCCACCACACGACTGCACTCGACGGTGCCGTGGAGGGCCGGTTGTGGAGCGACGCCGACATCCCCGCTCATCTCCGCTTGGTCGAAGGGGTGCACCAGCACGGGGCGCTGGCCGGCATCGAGCTGGTGCACGGTGGGATCAATGCCCCCAACCAGTACTCGCGGGTTGCAGCAATGGGACCCAGCGTGAGGCCGGTCACCTGCTGGTCGCCGGGCCAGGCCAGGGCGATGTCGCCGGCCGACATCGCCGACATGCGCCGGTGGCACCGGGCGGCCGTGCGCCGATCGCTGAAGGCGGGCTACGACCTGGTCTACGTCTATGCCGCCCACGGTCTCACCTTGATGCAGCAGTTCCTTTCCCGTCACACCAACGATCGCACCGACAACTACGGCGGTCCGTTGGAGAACCGGGCCGCGACTGCTGAGCGAGGTGCTGCAGGACACGGCCGAACTGTGTGAAGGCACCGCTGCCGTCGCCTGCCGCCTGGTGGTCGACGAACTGATCGGTTCGGCGGGCCTGGAGCGGGCCGAGATCGAGGATCTCTTCGGCCTCATCGGCGAGCTGCCCGATCTGTGGGACCTGATGGTCGGCGAGTGGGACTTCGACTCGAGCACTTCTCGCTTCGAGCAGGAGGGTTACAGCGAGCCTTATGTGCACGGCCTGAAGAAGCTCACATCCAAGCCAGTGGTGATCGTCGGCCGCTACACGTCTCCCGACACGATGGTGAGGGTTGTGAGCCAGGGCATCGCCGACTTCATCGGCGCCGCCCGCCCTTCGATCGCCGATCCCTTCCTGCCCCAGAAGATCGAGCAGGGCAGGACTGAGGACATCCGCGAGTGCATCGGGTGCAACACCTGTGTCGCCGCTGACTGGTTGAGCGTGCCCATCAGTTGTACCCAGAACTCTTCGATGGGCGAGGAGTGGCGTCGCGGCTGGCACCCGGAGCGCATCCGCCCCAAGCAGAGCGAGGCGAAGGTGCTCGTGGTGGGTGGCGGGCCGGCTGGTCTGGAGGCCGCCCTGTGGCTGGGGAGGCGCGGCTACGAGGTGGTTCTGGCGGAAGCTTCGCGAACTCTGGGTGGAAGGGTGGCCCACGAGGCCCGACTACCCGGCCTCGCCGAGTGGTCGCGGGTGGTCGATCACCGTGTGGTCCAGCTCCAGAAGTTGCCCAACGTGATGGTCACGAGGGAGAGCCCGATGACCGCCGCGGAGATCGCCGGCTACGACTTCACCCATGTCGCAGTGGCCACCGGCGCCCGATGGCGGGCCGACGGCAGGGGTCGAGTGCACCACTCGGCGGTACTCAGCGGCGCCCTCACCCCCGACGATCTGTTCGAGGGGCGACGTCCGGCGGGCAAGAAGGTGGTGGTGTTCGACGACGAGCATTTCTACCTCGGCGGGGTGCTGGCCGAGCTGATGGCCAAGGAGGGCTTTGCGGTCACGTTGGTGACCCCGGAGGCGCGAGTGTCGGCATGGACCGTCAACACGATGGAGCAACGGAGGATCCATCGGCGGCTGGTGGCCGCCGGGGTGGACATCCGGACCGACACCGTGTTGAGTGGCCAGGAAGGCGACACGGCGCGTCTGGCTTGTGCCTACACGGGTCGGGAGAGTTCGATCGCCTGCGACGCGGTGGTGACGGTCACCTATCGCACACCCAATGACTCCCTGGTCAGCGAGCTGAGGACCCTCGGGGTGGAAGCCGAAGGGGTCGGCGATGCCTGGAACCCGGGCACGATCGCCGAGGCCGTGCACCATGGCCGGCTCTACGCCGAGTCATTCGATGCCCCTACGCCGGACCCCGACGCGACACCCTTCCGACGCGAGGTGATCGCCCTGTCGTGAGCTTCGAGGAATCGACAAACGCCGCTAGCCTTGGCCCGGTGAGCCCCGTCGCCGCCGATACCACAACCTCCATCGTCACGATCACCCCTGCCGCCTTGGCGGAACTGGTGAGACTGCGCGCAACCGAACCCGATGGAGACCAACTCGGCCTCCGGCTCGAGGTCATCAGCGGACCGGGTGAACCCTTCCGGTACGACCTGTCGTTCGACAGCGTCACCAAGGCCGCCTTCACCGACGAGGTACGCACCCACGGCGCCGACGACCAGTCGGTGAAGGTGATCATCCCTGCCGCCAACGTCGAGTCGCTGGAGGGTGCCACCCTTGACCACACAGACAACGGCGGACTGGTTATCCGCAACCCCAACACCCCGCGGCGCCCACCCGCCGAGGTCGTCGAAGGCCTGGTAAACGACGACGAGCTCAGCGCGAGCATCGAGTCCGTCATCGCTGTCGACGTGAATCCGGCCCTCGCCTCGCACGGTGGGTTCGTCACCTATGTCGGCCACGACTCCAAGGGCACCGCTTATCTCACCATGGGTGGGGGCTGTCAGGGTTGTTCGATGAGCCGGATGACGATGATCGACGGTGTGCAGACGATGATCATCGACAAGATCAGTGAGGTCGAGAGGGTGCGCGACCTCACCGATCACACCACTGGCGAGAACCCCTTCTACCACTGAGGCGACCTGGGCGTCAGTCCCTTTCTCCGGTGACGATCACGGGATCACCAATGGCTCCGTCGGCGACCTCGTCGGCGGTGAAGAGGATCGGCCGGAACAATCCTGCGGCGAACAGCTTCATCTGGGCCGTGAACCCGGGGTCGGCGGGGTCATCGGGCTGGCCATAGGTCAGCACCGCTTCGGCGTGGGGGCCGTCGGCGGAGAACTCCATCGTCATCACGAAGCTGTTGCCCGTGGTGATCGGATAGCCGGCCGCCTTGGGGTCTCCCAGCGGGCCGAGCGTCCTCGCGCCGCTGCAGCATCCAACGATCGATATAGAACCCTCGACGTTCGTGCCACCCGGCAGGCCGATGCGCTCGTCGACGGTACGGCCGTCGAATTGGACCTCGCCGAGGGCGATGTCGAGCGGCCATCCCTTGTCGCCCATCACGCGCATCGCCTGGGCGATGTTGTTGACGACCGTGGTGTTGTCGGCGATGGTGTTGGGGGTGAGGATCGGGTTCGCCGGATCGAAGGCGACCGCGTAGAGCAGGCCGGCATTCTTGAGATCAGTCCTGGGGAACAGACCCAGGAACTCGCGCCACAGGACCGCGCCCTGTGAGTCCACGTTCAACCTGCCGTCCCAGTTGCGCAGCACGTCGCAGGCAGGGGTGATGTCGAAGGGCCTACCTTCGACCAGAACCACACCCTGATCGTCGCACGCTTTCACCACTTGGTCCCGAAGCGTCTCGGCGTGCACGGCCCTGTTGCTGAGCCACGCAGCCTGCAGCTCGCCAAGATCGATGGTTCCGTCGTTGCCACGTAACGAGGGGTCGGAGAGCAGGATCGCGTTCATCCGCGTACGCGGGCTCTGGGGAATGTTCTCTGCGCCGGTGAGGGGCGAGTAGCCGGTGAGGGGTTGGGCCGGGTTGGCCAGCCAGTGACTGTCGTTGGCGTTGAACACGTAGTCGTCGCGTTCCAGTTGGGGCTGCTCGTCGAAGGGCAGGATGCCCGGCCGCGTGGCCTCAGGGTCGTCGACCCATTCATTGATCGGGTTGCTGCCATCCAACAGGATCGCCCCACTGCCAAAGGAGAGGGCGGCCGAACCGCCGGCGGCCACTGCGGCCTGCCAGCCGGCGATCGCTTCGTCGGAAAGGTTCGGGGTAGCGGCCGTGTCTGCGTACCATGCCCGGCCATCGGCTGAAGTGGCCATCGTGTTCACCCACGGGATCCCGTTGTAGGTGCGGTGTGCCTCGATGAACTCGTCCATGCTCGTGGCCTTGTTCATGCCTAGGAACTGGCCGAGGAAGTCGGTGTTGTCGATGTTGGCATCGCGCACCGTATAGGCCTTCTCGCCGGTCCAGCCGAACGGCAGGTTGAGCATCGGGCCGTAGGGGCTGCTCCACATCGTGCGGGTGACGGTCGTGGTCGTGCCGTCGTCGCCGAGTACCTCGACCTCGATGTCCTCGGACTCCATCTCCCTGGTCTCGGTGCCGTAGAGGTAGGTGGTCGGGTTGCCGGGTTCGAGAGACAGTTCGTACATGGTCATGCGGTTGCCGGCGGAGACGGTGTGAGTCCAGGCGACGGCGTCGTTGAAGCCGATGAGTATCCCGGGGGTGCCGGTGAGGGTGACGCCGTACACATCGAGCTCACCGGTGGTCAAGGTGAGCTGGTTCTCCCACAGGCGCTTCTCGCCCTCCCACGGGAAGTGGGGGTTCGCCAACAGCATGCCGCCACCGCTCTCGCTGAGGGCCGAGCCGATGGCCCATCCGTTGCTGCCCATGGTGGTCGTCGTGGTGTCCGAAAGGCCCGGCATAGTTGTTGTCGCGCCAGGGTCGGTGGTGTTGTCGGTAGCGGAGTCGTCGGGTGGTTGGGCGGTGGCGATGGGGCCGATCAGCACTCCGCTGCTTGCGTACATCAACATGTCGTTCATGTTCGCGTAGAGGTCGGCGGTGGTAATCGGCTGCACCCACGGCTCACCCTCGCACCAGCCGTGGGGTCCTTCGGCGGCGAGCTCGGCGTTGAACCCAGCCACATAGCCGGTGACCATCTCGTCGACCTCCGCTGGCCCGTCGCTGTACTTCTCGTCGGCGTCGTCCCACAGGTGGAGGTGACGGTAGGCGAAGTCGGAGTCGAGGTTCTTGCCGTCCTCGCCGGCACCGAACCACATCGCCCTCTCACCACGAACCTTGATGATCTGGTCGATGAGGGTGCAGGCACGGTCCTGCGCATAGGCGTAGCCCTGGCCGAAGCCGAGGCTGCCCCAGTCGTCGGCGACGATGTGGGGGATGCCGTACTCGGTGCGGGTGATCGAGGCCTCGTACCCGGGTGCCGCAGCGGTGGTGGGGGCGTCGGTGGCGATGGGGGCCGTGGACCCGGTGGAGCTAGAGCTTGACGAGTCGCCGTCGTCGGTGCACGCCGCGATGAGAAGGGACGCGGCGATCAGGCCAGTGAGTTTGCGATGGCGCATGTGCTCGAAGCTAGCGCTGAAACGGCGAGGTGTTCGGGCTCATCCGTCGAGCCAGAAGCTGCGCACGGGCGTCCCGGTCTCGAACCAGTACCACCCGTCGCCGAGGTCGATAAGGAGACGGATGCCACCGGTGAGCTCGATGGCGCGGTCGGGGCTGTAGACGAGGCCCTCACCTTCGAGTGAGCTTCCCTCCCCGTCCTCCGTGTACAGGCGGGTCTGGCCGTCGACCACCTTCTGGGGCACGTCATGCCAGCAGAAACGACCCGTGTTCTGCTCGGTGACCTCATCGCCCCGACTCACCACCCGAGTGAGCCGCGACTCGCAATACGCCCATCTCAGCCGGGAGGGGCCGCCCACGACCAGGAACACGGCGATCACGCTGGCGAACACGACCCACGCCGCCCACCACCGGGCCTTCAGGCCCGCAGCCTTTTCCTCATGGGCGATGGCGAACACGACGAAACCGAACAGGGCGACGATCCACATCGCCCCCCCGTTCCACTGCACGTTCGGGTTGCTCAACGCCCAGGCGACTCCTGGCAGAACCAGGAGGGGGAGGATGAAGAGGGCCGCGGCCACCAGATTGCGGTGGCGCAGCATTGCCGGGTGGGTCACCAGACCGGTGAACATGGCCGAACGCTCGTCTTGCACCCATCGCGCTCCCACCCTGGTGAAGCGCAAGAGCAGGGCGACGATGACCAAGCCGATAATGGTCCACAGGGGAGCGACGGGGAAGAAGAAGGCGATCAGCCCGACGGCCAGCGCGGAGCTGCCGATGACCCAGTTCCAGCTGGGTCGGGTGGCGGTAGGAGTGGTGGGAACCTCATCGCCTCCGTTCACGCCCGCATCGTAGGCGCCGAAGATGACGCCGACGGCTATTCCGACCGTCGGTGCGATGTCACAGGTTCGCGGCAGAAGTCGCAGATGGCCGCAGCGAGGACGCTCTGGTCGGGGCCGAACGTCGCGACATGGCCGCTGTTCGCCAGAAGAAGCCGCGCAACGGGCCCGCCGAGAGCGGAGGCGATGGTGTCTGCGGTGGAGGGGTCGACGACCTCATCGCCCGCGCTGTTCACCAGCAGGACCGGGACGGTGACTGCCGCCAGGTCAGTGTCCAGCACCCCACGAGCCATCTTCACCAGAGCATCGATCGGGAGGCGGGTGTATCCGGTCTCACCGTTGGCAAGCGGTGGGCCGTCTATCCAGTCGTGGCCGCGCGACAGCCTCCACTCGAGGCCTTCGAGGGCGTCCGGGTCCGGTGGCGGTGTGTTGATGGCCACCACTCCACCCACCGACGGCCGGGTGGATGCGGCCGCCAGGGCCAGAGCACCACCCATCGACTGCCCCACCACCACTTCGGCGGCAGGAAGGGCGGCCAGCCACTCGGCCCAGGTGACCCCTTCGAGATCCTCGGGTGTCGTGCCGTGACCGGGAAGGGTGACCGTGAGGCAAGAGTGGCCGGCGGCGGTGAGCATGTCCGCGAGAGGGTCCATCGTCGCCCCTGTGCCGCCCAGACCGTGAACGAGGGCGATGGTTGTCATCAGTCGGCCGGTGGGGGTGCCGCCGCGTTGGCCGCGGTGGCCATGGCGATCGCGGCGGTGATGTCGGCCAGTACATCGGTCGGATCCTCGAGGCCCGCCGAGATGCGCAACAGACCCGGGGTGATCCCCTGTTGGGCGGCTTCGTCGGCGGTCAGGCTGGCGTGGGTGGTGGTTCCCGGATGACACACCAGGGTCTCGGGACCGCCCAGTGATGTGGCCACCCTCATCAGCTTCACGTGAGACAGAACCTGCTCGGCGGCGGCCGCCCCACCGGCCAACTCGATCGCCAGCACGGTGCCGAAGTGGTTCATCTGCCGCGCCGCCAGTTCGTGCTGGGGGTGAGAGCGCAGGCCGGGGTAGTGCACCGCCGCCACCCCCGGGTGACCCTGCAGTGACTCGGCCAGAAACAGGGCCGCGGCCGACTGGTGGTTGGTGCGCACGGCCATGGTGCGAATGCCGCGTAGGGCATTGAGGGCATCGAACGGGGACGGAGTGGCGCCGTGCAGGAGGCTGTAACCCCAGATCGGCGTCGATCAGGTCGCTCTCCCCGCTGACCACGCCGAGAGTTGCATCGTTGTGACCGGCGATGCCCTTGGTGGCTGAGTGCAAAGAGAGATGCACACCGTGGGCGAGGGGCTGCTGCCCGAGGGGTGTGGCGAAGGTACTGTCGACCACGGTGATCGGGCCGCGGAGGGCGCCGAGCTCGTCGAGGTCCACGACGCTGAGTACGGGGTTGGACGGTGTCTCGGCGAGGACCAGCATCGTGCGACCGGGCTGCACCGCCGAGGCGAACGAACCGGAAGTCGTGCCGTCCACGAAGGTGACGTCGATCCCGAAGCGGGCGCACGGCCCCTGCAGGAAGGCGAGGGTGGCCGAGTAGAGGTTGTGCTGGGCGACGATGTGATCGCCCTGGCCGCAGAGGGCGAGTACGACGGTTGCGATCGCTCCCATGCCGCTGGCGAAGGCGAGTGCAGCTTCGGCGCCTTCGAGATCGGCGATGGCTTCCTCGAACGACCTGACCGTAGGGTTGGCGTAGCGGCTGTAGAACTGGTCGGAGCGGGTGCCGGTGGCGCGCCGGCGGGCGTCGGTCATGTCGCTGCTCTGCCAGACGGCGCTGGCCCACAGGGCGGGCGCCAGTGAGCGGCCGCTGTGGGCGCGGCCGCTGGTGATGGCCCTGGTCGAGGGTCGGTGCTCGGGGGTCTCGGGCATCGTGGCCAGGCTACGGCGCGGTCTGCCCCCGCACCAGCGCTTTGACCTCAATTGATCGCCGCCTGGCTACGGTTGATTCCATGAGCCGGCCGATCAGACGCATAGCCCTGTCCACCGGTGGGGGCGATGCCCCGGGCCTCAACGCCGTCATCCGCGCCACCACGGTCGCGGCCCTCAACCGAGGCTGGGACGTCGTCGGCATACGCGACGGGTTCCACGGCCTGCTCGCCCCGGAGGACTACCCCGACGGTGGTGTCATCCCCCTCACCCGGGAGGGTGTCAGGGGCATCTCCCACCTCGGCGGCACGATCCTCGGCACCACCAATCGCGGCAACCCCATCGCCTTCCCGGTGCAGCAACCCGACGGCACATGGATCGAGGTCGACCGCACCCCCGAACTGTTGGCCCGTTTCGAGGAGCACGGCATCGACACCCTCGTCACCATCGGTGGCGATGGATCGCTGACGATCGGCAACCACCTCCACGAGGCAGGCCTGAGGGTGATCGGCGTGCCCAAGACCATCGACAACGACCTCGAGCGCACCACTTCCACGTTCGGCTTCGACACCGCGGTGGACTTCGCCACCGAGTGCATCGACCGCTTGTTCTCCACGGCGTCGTCCCACGGCCGGGTGATCGTCGTCGAGGTGATGGGCCGCTATGCCGGATGGATCGCCCTCCATTCGGGTGTCGCCGCCGGTGCCCATGCGATCCTCATCCCCGAGATCCCCTACGAGCTCGAGCCGGTCGCGGCCACCATCTCCCAGCGCGAGCAGCGCGGGTCGAAGTTCTCCATCGTGGTCGTGGCCGAGGGTGCCAAGCCGGTGGGTGGTGAGGTGACCCTGATCGAGAAGGAGGTCGGCCGCGCTGAACGCCTCGGTGGCGTCGGCGAGAAGGTGGCCGCCCAGCTGGCCGAGCTCACCGGCAAGGAGTCGCGTACCGTCGTACTCGGCCACCTCCTGCGTGGTGGCAGCCCGACCTCCGTAGACAGACTGCTCGGTCTGCGTTTCGGTGCCGCCGCCGTCCGGGCCCTCGACGAGGGGCGCACCGGGATCATGGTGGCCCTCGACCCGCCCACCGTCTACTACGTGCCCCTGCGCGAGGTGACAGCGCGGATGAAGACGGTGCCCCTGGACTGCGACACGATGCTCACCGCCCGCGACCTGGGCATCAACTTCGGCGACTTGATGCCCCAGTACTGACCGGTCGACGGTCGGGTCGCCGAGCGCTCAGAGGGCGAGGAATGCCTCGAGCTGGCGGATGGTGCGCAAGGCGGCGTAGTCGCGTTCGGGGATCTCGATGCCGGACCGGTGGCTGAGTTCGGCGGCGAGGTTGAGCAGGTCCATCGAGTCGAGGCCGAGGTCGTCGTGGAGGTCGGCGTCGAGGTCTTCGGGGTCGACATCGGGGGCGATCATCGCCAGCGCCTCGGCGACGACAGCATGTGGGTCGGGAGTGTTCATGGTTCCAGGGGCTCCTGCAGGTATTTGGCCAAGGTGGTGAGGTAGGCAGAGCCGATGCGACCATCGATGGCGCGGTGATCGCCGGCCAATGTCGCATGCACAACGGCTCGCACGGCGAGCATCCCGTCCTCGGCCCACGCTTCGTCGTGGACGGCACCGAAACCGAGGATCGCCACCTGGGGTGGGTGGATTATCGGTACCACCGAGTCCACACCGCCCTCGCCCAGTTCGGTGATGGTGAAGGTGGCGCCGCCAACCTCGGATGCCTTCAACCTTCCCGTGCGGGCGCGGGTGACGAGGTCGCGCATCTCGGCCATGATCGTCACCAGATCCTTACGGTCCGCGTCGCGGACTACCGGAGCGAGAAGGCCTCCGCGGCGTAGGGCGACCACGACCCCGATGTGCACACCGCCGCCGGGAACGAAGGCATCGTCGATCCAGAAGCCGTTCACCCCGGGTACCGACGCCGCGGCACGGGCCGCAGCCCGCACCAGCGCGGCTGCGGGAAGGATGCGCTCGGCGGCCGTGTGGGCAGAGTTGCGCAGTTCGAGCGCTTCGATCATCAGGTGGAGGTCGATGCGGGTGGCGACCTGGTAGTGGGGGATGGTCTGCCAAGCGGTTGTCATCAACCGGGCGATCGCCCGCCTCATGGCTTCGGGGTCCGGCCCGCGTGTAGCCGTTCCTGGTGCCGGTTGTGATGTCGCGGCGGGTGGACCGCTGGGGTGATGGTCGAGCACGGCGTCGCCGGTGACCGCCATGTCTGTGGGGAAGGTGCTCAGATCGACACCCTGCTCGCGGGCCAGGCGGCGGGCACGAGGTGTGACCCGTCGGCGGTTCCCGGCGTGCTCGATGTCGTCGCGAGTGATCCGTCCGCCGGTGCCGCTGCCGTGGAGGTGGCCGGTGTCGACGTGCAAGGTCTCGGCGAGGTGACGCAGGACGGGTGATACAAGGTGGGCCTGGGCCTGGGCCTGGGCCTGGGCCTCTGGGCTCGGGGGCGGCAGGGGCGGCAGGGGCGGCGGCCCCGTCTCGACCACCGGCCCCGTCTCGGCGGGCGGCCCCGCCTCGATCGTGGCACTGGGCGCGGCGAGCATCGCCAGCACGGTGCCCACGGGCACCTTCACCCCGGCAGGAACGACGATTTCGGCAACCGTGCCGTCGTGGAACACCTCCACGTCGAGGTCGCTCTTGTCGGTCTGCACGAGGGCCACGACATCGCCTCGATGGACCTCGACGCCAGGCCCGACTAGCCACTCGATGATCGTGCCCGCGTCCATGTCGGCACCCAGCGAGGGCATGCGGAACGGGACCAGGCCGAGGTCCGTGGTGGAGTTGGCGGAGCTAGCGGAGCTAGCGGAGCTAGCGGAGTCGGTGTCAGGCATCGTTGGCCAGCACCTGCCTCGCTGCGGAGATGATGCCCTCCACCGATGGAAGGGCGGCGTCCTCGAGGTGCTTCGGGTAGGGGATGGGCACCTCTGCGCTGCAAACCCGGCCCACCGGCGCATCGAGGTCGTAGAAGGCCGCTTCGGTGATGCGGGCACTGAGCTCGGCGGAGATGCCCACCGATCTCCAGCCTTCGTCGACCACCAGGGCGCGGTGGGTGCGCCTCACACTGGCGATGTAGGTCTCGTCATCGAGGGGGCGCAAGCTGCGCAGGTCGATCACCTCAGCCTCGATGCCTTCAGCGGCCAGGGTGTCGGCGGCGGCGATGGTCTTGGCCAGTGAACCCCCGTAGGTGATCACCGTCAGGTCGCGACCGGGGCGGCGCACGACGGCCCTGTCGATGGGGGCGATGGGGCTGTCGCCGAGCTCGCCCTCTGAGTTGTAGAGCAGGGCGTGCTCGAAGATCAGCACCGGGTCGGGGTCGTCGAGGGCGGGCTGAAGCATGTGGCGGAAGTCGTCGACGGTGGCCGGCACGAGCACCTTGATCCCGGGGATGTGGCCGTACCACCCTTCGAGGCTGTGAGAGTGCTGGGCGGCGAGTTGGCGGCCACCACCCGTCGTCATGCGGATCACCAGCGGTACACCTATCTGTCCACTCGACATGTGCCTCAGGGTGGCGGCGTTGTTGACGATCTGGTCGAGGGCGAGGAGGCTGAAGTTGACGGTCATGATCTCGACTATCGGGCGCATACCGGCCATGGCTGCGCCGATGCCGGCACCGACGAAGGCCGACTCCGACAGGGGTGTGTCGCGGATGCGTTCCGGCCCGAACTCGTCGAGCAGGCCCTTGCTGACGGCGAAGCAGCCGCCGTAGGCGCCGATGTCCTCGCCCATCATGAAGACCCGTTCATCGGCGAGCAGTGCCTCCCGGATGGCTTGGCGCATCGCTTCCCGGCAGGTGATGGTCATCGGGCTTCCTCCGCGTAGACATGACGGGTGAGGTGCTCTACAGGTTCCAGGGTGCCCGCCTCGGCGAAGGCCACCGCGTCGTCGACCTCGGCCATCACCTCGGCCTCCATCGCCGCCCAAGTCGCGTCATCCAGGTCGCCGTTTGCGCGTAAGGCCGCGACAAGGGACTCGATCGGGTCGTGGGTGCGCCAGGCGGTGACCTCGTCCTTGCTGCGGTACAGCTCGGGGTCGTACATCGAGTGGGCGCGGAAGCGATAGGTGCGCAGCTCCAGGAACACCGGTCCACCTCCGTCGCGCACCGCCAACACCGCCCGGTCAGCGGCGCGGCGGACGGCCTCGACGTCCATCCCGTCGACCGCCCACGAGGCCATGCTGTAGCCGGCGGCCTTCACCGCCAGATCGGTGTCGCTCTCCGAGCGGGCCAGCGCAGTACCCATCGCATAGAGGTTGTTCTCACAGCAGAAGATGACCGGAAGGCGCCACAGGGCGGCGAGGTTCATGCACTCGTGGAACTCGCCCTCGGCCATCGCCCCCTCACCGAAGAAGCACACGGTCACCCTCGGTTCCCGGCGGAGGTGGTCGGCCAGGGCCATACCGACGGCGAGGGGCAGGCCGCCGGCCACGATCGCACTGCCGCCGAACAGCCGATGCTCGGCGGAGAACAGGTGCATCGACCCTCCCCGGCCACCGCTGCAACCTTCGACGCGGCCGAACATCTCGGCCATCACCGCCCGGGCGGGTACCCCGTGGGCGAGGGCGTGACCGTGCTCGCGGTAGGTGGCGACCACATTGTCGTCGGCGCCGATCGCAGAGCAGACGCCGGCGGCAACGGCTTCCTCGCCGATGTAGAGGTGCAGGAAACCGCGGATCTTGGTCTCTGTGTACAGCTCCGCACAGCGTTCCTCGAAGCGACGGATGAGCACCATCGTGCGCAGCATGGCCATCCCTTGCTCACCGTTCACGTGTTTGCTCCTGTCTCCAGCGTCGACGTGTCGCCCTCGGGCAGACCCAGCTCGCGGGCCCTCAGCACCCGGCGCATGATCTTGCCGCTGCGCGTCTTGGGTAGGTCGGCGGCGACAAGGATCTGTCGTGGCGCCACCGCTGCGCCAAGCCGGGCGCGGCCGTGGCCGAGGATCGAGCGCCTTATTTCTTCGCTGTCGGCGAGGCCCGGCCGCAGAACAACTACGGCGTGCACAAGGGCGCCGGCCACGGGGTCGGGGACCGAGTAGACGCCTGCTTCGGCGACGTCGTGATGTTCCATCAGCGCGCTCTCCACCTCGAAGGGGCCGATGAGATGGCCGGAGGTCTTGATCACGTCGTCGGCGCGAGCCACGAACCAGTGGTAGCCGTCGCCGTCGCGGCGCACCAGGTCGCCGGTGAGGTACCACCGCCCTCCGTCCGGACCCTCGGCGAAGGCCCTGTCGTAGCGCTCCTGGTTGTTGAGGTAGGCGCGGAACATCGAGGGCCAGCCGGCACGTAGGGCGAGCATGCCCTCGGCCTCGCCGCGGAGCAGATCGAGCCGGCCGTCGGACGTGAGGATAGGGGAGCCCTCGTCGTCGCAGAGCACGATCGCCGTTTCGATACCCGGCAAGGGCTTGCCCATCGAGCCCGGACGGATGGGCATCGTGAGGTAGTTGGCGACCATGATTCCGCCGGTCTCGGTTTGCCACCAGTTGTCGTGGAAGGGCACGCCGAGGACGTCGCGCCCCCAAACCACGGCCTCGGGATTGAGAGGTTCACCGACGCTCGCGGCGAGGCGAAGGTGGGGTCGTGGCCGATCGAGATTGGCTACATCGGTGCCGGAGCGCATCAGCATGCGTACCGCGGTGGGCGCGGTGTACCAGACGTTCACCTTCTCGTCGGCCAGGATTCCGTACCAGCGGGCCGGGTCGAGCTCGCCTTCGTCGACCACGAGGGTGACGCCACATGTGAGGGGGGAGATGATGCCGTACGAGGTGCCCGTCACCCAGCCCGGGTCGGCGGTGCACCAGAACACATCCGAATCGTGGAGGTCGAGCACCATGCGCCCGGTGGCATGGTGGGCGACCACGGCGCCGTGGACGTGCAGGGCACCCTTGGGTGTGCCGGTGGTGCCGCTGGTGAAGTGCAAGAGGGCGGGGGTCTCTGGGTCGGTGGGGCCGATCTCGTATTCGTCGGCAGCGGTGGCGAGCAGGGGTTCGAGGGCCAGAGTGCCCTCGGGGGCGTTGTCGCCCGTGACGAGTACGTGGGTGAGCAGGGGCAAGCCCTCGCGCAGGGCGGTGACCTTGCGCTCGTAGAGGTGCGAGGTGGTGACGAGCACCTTCGCCCCGCCCAGTTCGAGGCGGGCGCGGATCGGTTCCGGCCCGAACGCCGAGAACATCGGGCTGACGATGCAGCGATGCTTGAGGGCGCCGAGCACGGCGACGTAGAGGTCCAGCTCGCGCCCGCACAACACAACAACCACGTCACCGGGTTGTACCTCGAGAGCGGCGAGAACGTTGGCGAAGCGGTTCGAGCGCGAGGCCAGTTGGGCATAGGTGACCTCATGGCGGCTGCCGTCCTTGCCCAGAAGGCGCAGGGCGACGTGCCCAGCGCGATCGGGGTGAGCCGCGTGGCGGTCGACGGCCTCGTGGGCGATGTTCAGCCCTCGACCCCCGGGCAGGCCGTCGAGATCCGCAGCGGCGGACTCCCAGGTGAACTGCTTGCGGGCAGTCTCGTAGTCGGCCAGGTTGGGAACGACGAACTCGGTCACCCCGACCCAAACTTGTCGGAGATCTCGGCGATGTGGGTGATCAACGTCTACCTCCCGTCGGCAACCCCATCGTCTCGCGACGGCCGGATCTGCCCAAGTGCCGAAGGTCCTGTTACAGCGGCCACCAGCGCGTGCCTCAGTCGCAGCCGAGGGCAATTGCGACGGCTGTGCAGACGGCGGCCATGCGCTCCGTGCTCAAGGTGGAGATGAGCGAGCCGAGGGCGTCGCGATCCGCAAGGGTGAGGTTGTCGGTTCTGACGACGCACGCCTTGGGCATGCCGTCGCTCTCATCGAGGGGTACCTCCGTGGGTAGGTGCCTGACGGTGGACGTGCATGGGGCGACGATGAGGTGGTTCAACTTGTCGGCTACTGCGGAGCGGTTGAGGACGACGACGGGGCGCGGCTTGTCGAGCTGAAGCCAGCGGACCTCACCCCGCGCTACCACGGGATGTCGTTCCAAGCGGCCGGTTCGGAATCACCGGCGCTGAGGTGGGGCGCGTCGGCGAGGGTGTCCGCCGTGTCGAGGGCGGCCAGGTACTGCTCGTCGATCCGGAGCCGTCGCAGCGAACGGAGCAGTTCGTCGATGGCCACCCTCACCACTTCGGCCCGGCTACGGAACTGCGAAGGGACTAGCTCATCGATCTCATCCACTTGTTCATCTGGAACAGTAATGGCAATCTGCATGAGCTGATCATACAGCCAGGCGGCGGATGACGTTGGTCGTCACCTGGCTCACCGCCTGGTCGTCGAGGGCGTAGATCCAGTCCGTGCTACCGATGGTGACCACCTCACCGCCGCTTGCTCCGCTCGGCCGGCAGGTGAGCATCACCGCGTTGCCGTGGCGGACCCGGGCCAGGGAATCGGCGCTGGTGTCGCCGTAGAGGCGCTCAGCGATGAAGTCGATGTCGCACTGGTCGCTGATGGCCGCCACTGAAGCCGGATACTCGCCCTCGCCGAGGTTCGACGCCGGCGCAAAGGCGACGACCTCGGTATGAGGTGGAGCGTCGGCGTTGACTGCGATCGGCAGGCCGTAGTCGTCGAAGCCCAACCGGCAGCCGACGGTCTCGTAGCCCACGGCACCGAGGGCAGCACCCAACTGGTCGCCGTAGTGCAGCCCGGTGCCCTCGAACAGCCAGTGGTGATCGCGGTAGACGGTGAACCCGCCGGTAGCGAGAGGGGTGGCCTGGCCGAAACGGCTATAGAGGCCGTAGGCGGAACCGGCGCCGAGGAAGCGCCACTCCGGCCGGTCCACCAAGGGGTCGCACCACATGCCGCTCATCGTCTTCTCGCCGGGTGTGCCCACCACCGGGTCTTGGAGGTGGGCCGAGTACTTGTGGGCCGTCATACTGCGGCCGTGGTCGCCGAGGCGTACCTGCCAGAACATGGTGTTGCCCGACAGGCTGGCGAAGTTTCCTCCACCGGCTACATGGGCCTCCACAGTGTCGCGTTGGGCGCTCGACCAGTACTCGTCGTGGCCAACGCCCATCACCAGCCGGTAGCCGTTCACCACTGATGGGTCGTGTTCGAGGTCGCTCGACACCGCGTAGTCGAGGCCCACGCCGTTGCGCTCCGCCCAGTCGACGAAGCGGCGTTCATAGGTGAACCATCCGGCCGAGCTCATGTAGCCGGGGTAACCGTTGGCGAAGCGGTACTCCTGGTAGATCAGGCCATCCACGTCGGGCGCCTCGCCAGGGTGCACGGGCCGGCTCTTACGGTCGTCTCGGTCGGTATGAGGGCGCACCAGCAGCCCGCGTCCGAAGGGCCGGTCGAAGCTCACCTGGTGGCCGCCCGTGTAGAGGCTCCTGCCGCCCCAGTTGTTGTAAGCGTTGTAAGTGTTGGTGGCCAGTACGAGTAGGGGGTTGCCGGTCGGCCGCTTGGCCCTCAGCACGAACATCGCGTGGCCGTAGGCCCGATCGTGGGTGGCGCCGTGAGCGTGCAGGGTCACCAGGTAGACGCCACTCCCCCAGTTGCCGGCGGTGGGCACGGTGACGGCCACCGGCCAGTCGCAGCCGCGGGAGTCGGCGGTGTCGGGCGTGGGGTGGGCGTGGCCGGGGACGTCTGTCGCCTGCCACACCGTGTCGCCGCCCCAGCGCTTCACCTCGACATCGAAGAGATCAGTGGCGCACCACACATGGAGGTCCGCGCCCTCGCCGGGCAGGTAGCTGAGCTTGTCGCAGTAAGCCTCGACTGCGTCGTAGTGGGTCACGTCATCGGCCATGAGACGGACCGTAGCTGGGTCTCCGTGCTACCCGTGACAGCACGTGTTGCCCGTGGCTGTACTACTCCAGGAACATGGCGTGATCATGGAGCAGCCCGTTGGAGGAGACCGCGGTGTCGCTCTCGAAGGTGCGCACACCGTGGCGGTCGGTGAAGGTGCCCCCCGCTTCTTCGACTACGACCATCACCGCGGCGAGGTCGTAGGGCATCACGCCAACGGCATCAACCGCCAGGTCGACTGCTCCCTCGGCCACGAGCATGTGCTGCCAGAAGTCGCCGAAGCCCCTGGCGCGGTAGGCCTGTTGTTGCAGTTGCACCAAGGCATGGGTGAGGCCCAACTGGTCCCAGCCCGCCGAGAAGGTGACGCACACCTGGGCCTCGTCGAGTCGTGACACGTTGGACACACGACAGCGATGACCATCGGCGAAGGCGCCCAGGCCCCGGGCCGCCCACCAACGCCGCCCCAGCGCGGGCGCGGACACGACCCCCACCACCGGGCCGTACTCGGCGTGGGTGAGCGCCACAAGCGACGCCCACACGGGGATGCCGCGCACGAAGTTGCTGGTGCCGTCGATCGGGTCGACGATCCAGCGCCACGGGGAGTCGGCGTCGCCCACCAAACCGTGTTCCTCGCCGAACAGGCCGTGGCCAGGTCGTTCGGCCAGGACGTGGCGGCTGATGGCGAGCTCGCTCTCCCTATCGGCGTCGGTGACCTCGGTGCTGTTGGCCTTCCAGTCGACGCTGAAGGAGCGGTGGGTGTAGTGGGGCAGGGTGATGACATCGGCCAGGTCGGCGAGCTTCAGGGCGAAGTCGAGCTCCTTGCCCGGGTCGAAACCAGGGATTGTCACGACGGCGAGGCCAGGCGGCGAACGGCAGCGACGATGCCGTCCGCGTCGAGGCCGAGCCGGGCCAGGATGTGCTCGGCCTGCCCCTGGGGGATGAACGTGGAGGGGATGCCCATGACGTGAATGGGCACGGTGGCCGATATCTCGTGCACCTGATCGGCGATGTTCATGCCGACGCCTCCATCGCGGATGCCGTCTTCGCAGGTGAGCACCATTTGGTGGGCGGCAGCATCGGCAATCATGGCTGGGTCGAGGGGATGGCAGGAGCGGACGTCCCACACGGTCGCTTCGATCCCGCTGCCGCAAAGCACGGCCGCTGCCTTTTGAGCCTCGACGAGCATCTTGCCGACCGCCAAGATGGCGATCGAGCCGTCGCCGCTGCAGGTCTTGCGTGCCGTCAGACCGGTGCCGACCTCGTGCTCTCCAACATGGTGGGCGGCACCGCGTGGCCAGCGAATGGACACAGGTCCCTCGTCGGCGAGGGCGATTGCGTCGTGCAGCATCACCTGCAGGTCCTCTGCGCTCGACGGGGCGAGAACGCGCATGCCCGGGACCTTGATCAAGAGAGCCATGTCGTACATGCCGTGGTGGCTCGCACCGTCGGGTCCGGTGATGCCGGCACGGTCCAGGCAGAACACGACACCGAGCCGGTGCAGGGCAACGTCGTAGACCACTTGATCCCATGCCCGGTTGAGGAAGGTGGAGTAGATGGCCACCACGGGTCGCAGCCCGCCCATGGCCATGCCCGCGGCGCCGGTGACGGCATGCTGCTCGGCGATGCCGACGTCGAAGAAGCGGTCGGGGAAGCGTTCCTGGAAGGGCAACAGGCCAGTTGGGCCCGGCATCGCCGCGGTTATCGCCACCACCCGCAGGTCGGCCTCGGCCTCTTTGATGATCGCTTCTGCGAACGCCTGGGTGTAGCCCGTCACCACCGCCGGCGGCGGACCGACCAGGGGGTCGAACACGGGGGCATCGTGGAGGTGCTTCTCGTCGTCGTCCTCGGCGGGCGAGTAACCGCGGCCCTTCTGGGTGAGTACGTGGACCACGATCGGGCCCTCGGCCGACAGTTCGATCGCGTTGCGGAGGGAGTGCTCGAGTGCCTCGATGTCGTGGCCGTCGATGGGGCCGACGTAGCGGACGCCGAGGGCTTCGAAGAAGGACGGAGGCTGGAGGAACTCGCGCACGGCGGCCTTGAAGGCCTCGACACTCTTTTCCGCCTGGGGGCCGACGTAGGGGAGGTCGCGCAGGAACTGCTCGAGCCGGCGTTGGCGGCGCACGTAGACGGGGTTGAGGCGAATGTTAGTGAGGCTGTGGGAAAGCTTCTCGGTGATCCGCTCGGGTAGGGAGGGGTGGTCGCTGAGAGCTGGCTCGCGGGGCAGCAGACCCGCCGTGAGGTTGCTGATCGTGGGGGCGTAGCTGCGTCCGTTGTCGTTGAGCACGATGATCACGCGCTGGTTCGAGTGGCCGATGTTGTTGAGCGCCTCGTATGCCATGCCCCCGGTGATCGACCCGTCGCCGATTACAGCGACGATGTGGCGGGTGGGGTCGGTCTCCAGCCCGCGCGCCACGGAGAGCCCATAGGCGTAGGACAGCACGGTGCTGGCGTGACTGTTCTCGATGAAGTCGTGGCAGCTTTCCTCGCGGTTGGGGTAGCCCGACAACCCGCCGGCCTGCCGGAGGTTCTCGAAGCCCGCCTGGCGGCCCGTGACCATCTTGTGCACGTAGGCCTGGTGCCCCGTGTCCCACAAGATGGCGTCTTCAGGTGAGTGGAACACCCGGTGCAATGCCAAGGTGAGCTCCACGACGCCGAGGTTGCTGCCCAGGTGGCCGGCATTCTCGGCGACCGCATTGACGATGAAGTCGCGTATCTCGCCCGACAGGTCGGCAAGTTCGGCGTAGCTCAGTTCACGAAGGTCGGCTGGTTGCCGGATCTGGTGCAGGGCCATGGCACTGCCACGCTACCGCGCAGGGGGTTCGGTTACTGGTGGGGCGCCCACCTCGGCTGGTTACCGGGCTCGTGTGGGACACTGGCGAGATGAACACCCCCACCACCGGGACCCGCAGGGTCGAAGGCCACGCCGGGCAGCAGGCAGTAGCGGCGCTGATGGAGTTCGGCACCGACACCATGTTCACCCTCAACGGCGGGCACATCTGGCCCCTGTTCGACGCCGCTCGTGACCAGGGAATGAAGGTCATCGACACCCGCCACGAGCAGACGGCCACCTTCGCCGCCGAGGCCTACGCCAAGCTCACCCGCAAGCCGGGGTTCGCCGCCCTCACCGCAGGGCCGGGCATCACCAACGGCATGTCGGCGATCACCTCGGCCTGGTTCAACGGCTCGCCGCTGGTGGTGCTCGGCGGTCGGGCAGCCGAGATGCGATGGGGTTCCGGCTCGCTGCAGGAGTTCGACCATGTCCCGGTGATGACGCCGATCACCAAGTCCGCCGCGACGGTGAAGGATCCGAGCCAGGCGGGTGCCGCCGTGCACGCTGCGGCTCGACTGTCGCTGACACCGCACCGCGGGCCGACCTTCCTCGACTTCCCGCTCGACGTGTTCGGTCCGTCGGCGGGCGACGTGCCCGTGGTCGACGGGAGCATGAGCGTGGGTGCTGCACCTGACCCCGACGAGCTGGCCCGCCTGATTGCGCTGATCGCCAACGCCGAACGGCCGGCCTTCATCATCGGCAGCGATGTCTACTGGGACGGTGCGTGGGAAGCCCTGCGCGCCGCTGCCGAGCACCTGCGCGTGCCCTGCTTCTTCAACGGTCTCGGCCGCGGCACGCTGCCCGCCGATCATCCCCTGGCGTTCCTGCGTACGCGTGGCCTGCTCAAGAAGCGCTCCGACCTCGTGGTCGTGTTCGGCACCCCGCTCGACTTCCGCCTCGGGTTCGGTCGCTTCGGCGACGCCCAGGTGGCGCACGTGGTCGACAGCGACGGTCAGAGGGCGCGGCACGTCGACGTGCCCACCGTGGCCGGCGACACGAGGCTCGTTCTCGAAGCGCTGGCCGGGGTGGGTGGTGCGCGGACCGACCACGAGCCGTGGATCGCCGAGCTGCGGGCGGCCGAGACAGCGGGTCGAACCGCCGACGCGGACCTGCTCGGCGACGACAGCTCACCGATCAAGCCGAGCCGCATCTACGGCGAGCTGTCGCGGCGATTGGCCCGCGACGCCGTGGTCATCTGCGACGGTGGCGACTTCGCCAGCTACGCGGGCAAGTTCGTCGAGGTGTTCCAGCCCGGCTGCTGGCTCGACACCGGCCCCTACGGGTGCCTGGGCAACGGCCCCGGCTATGCGATCGCGGCGCGCACGGTGCGCCCGAGCAGCCAGATGGTGCTCCTGCTCGGCGACGGCGCCGCCGGTTTCAGCCTGATGGACGTCGACACGATGGTGCGCCACCAACTGCCGGTGGTGATGGTGGTGGGCAACAACGGCATGTGGGGCCTGGAGAAGCACCCGATGCAGACGATCTACGGGTGGGACATGGCATGCGACCTGCAGCCCGGATTGCCGCTACGACGAGGTGGTGTCGGCGCTGGGTGGTGCGGGCGAGACGGTCACCGACCCGGCCAGATCGGCCCGGCCCTCGACCGCGCCTTCGCGTGCGGTGTGCCCTACATGGTCAACGTGCTCACCGATCCCGACGACGTGTACCCCCGCACCAGCAACCTCGGCTGATTCCCCGGCCAGCCGCACCGCCACCCCACCAGCCCTACCCCCACCAGCTACCCCCACCGCGGCCATCCAGCTTTGGCGTTCGGGCGGGCCAGGACCCGGGCCGATCGCCGACTTGTCCGAGGCTCGGTGGAAGTCGGCGCTCCGACGGGCCAGGATCCCGGCTCAACGCCGACATGAGTGGGGTGGTGGGTGGGCCGATATGTTCCGCCGTGGCTTCCCCCAACACGAACCTGTTTCTCGGGGAGCTGCCATGCCCGCTTTCACATCCCATCTCGCACTCTGGTTCCACGATCACCACGGCATTGCCGCCGGCGCCGACCTCCTGGCCCTCGGAGCAACCGAAGACCAGAGGCGCGGTCTGCTCGAGGCCGGCGTCATCGAGGCGCCTGTTCGAGGGCGTTTATCGCCTCGTTGCGATGCCACTCGACTTCGAATCTCGCTGCGCGGCAGTCTGCGCAGCGGACCAGTCTCTGGTGATCTCGTGCTTCAGCGCAGGATCGTTGGATGGCCTCCGCCGCTGCGGCCACCCCTTCATCCACGCGACGACCGACCGGCTCACGAGGCCGATCAGCCGCGGTGTGCGAATCCATCGCAGCTTGCTACTCCCCGAAGACGACATCGTGAGGCGAGCCGACGGCATCCGGCTCACGTCTCCGGCGCGGACATGGTTCGACCTGGCCAAGCACGTCGGCGAGCTGACCTTGGCGTCGATCGCCGAACAACTCCTCGATGAGCGGAAGGTGACGTTCCAACAGCTCAGCGACACCACCCAACGTATGGCGATGCCGGGGCGCCCCGGCAGCTCACGAGCATCGAGGGTGCTCGCCTCGCGCTCGGCGGGCGGTGACGCCGCCGACTCTGACGACGAAGTGGTCCTGCTGGCGGCATTACACGCTGCCGGCCTCACCGCTTTCGTGCGCCATCCGCCAGTCAGATTGCCAAATGGTGATGTGGTGCACCCGGACCTCGGAGTTCCTGCGATCGGCTTCTACATCGAGGTCGACCACCACACCTGGCACGACGGGATGTTGGCGACGGACTACGACAAGGACCGCGATCGTCAGATCCGCCTGGTCGGTGGGGTCGTCGAACGGGTCACCGAAACCCACATCCGCAGCCATCTCAGCCGGGTCGTCGACGAGATCGACGAACTCCACCGCACCCGCCTGAGGTTCTTCGGCGTTCTCACGGCCTAGGACCCCGGCTCAGCGCCGACTTGGTTAGGGGTGAGCGAATGTTGGCGTTCCGACGGCCTGGACCCCGGCTCAGCGCCGACTTGGTCAGTGGCAGCCGCCGCCGGGGGAGGCCACCACATTGCCGACGGCGTCGACGTCGAAGTAGGGCGACTCGACGCGGAGGTAGTCAGGCACCATCTCCAACTCGGTCGGGATGTGCCCGACGAGCAGGGTGAAGCTCTCGACGGCCATCTCCATCACCCTGCGGTCCTCGCTGCACTGGACCGAGGTCGCCTGCTCGATGTCCTCGGTGCCTTCCTTGGCCTTTTCGACCATGCAGCCGCCGAGCAACAGGGAGGTGGTTGCGGCGATGAACGAAGCTGTGAGCCGAGTCACTGTGTCTTGTCCATGAATCGGTCGACCTCCACCAGGACTCGGGTGACTTTTCCTGCAGCCACCAGCCCTTTGGTATCGGACGCCGAAACCATGAACGTGAGCCTTCGTCCCTCGATCTTTTCGAGAACCGCCTCTGCCTCGACCCTTTGACCAACCGCCGTGGGCTGGAGATGGTCGAGTTGCACCCTCATACCCACCGTCGTGCAAGAGGCAGCGAGGTGGTTGGAGAGGGCCGCGCAGGTGGCCTGTTCGCACAGGGCAACCAGGCGCGGGGTGGCCAACACCATCACCGAGCCCGAGCCCATGGCCACGGCCGTATCGGCCTCGGTGACCACCATGCTCGCCGAGCCCTTCAGGCCGACCACTGCACTCACGGCGATCAAGGCTAGGCGGTGAGCCCAGACATCGGCGAACGTGCCTCTCGGTAGGCTGCCCCGCGTGATCGATCAGGACGCTTTGGAGAGAGTGTTGGCCGGCGCGGTGCGCACGGGCGCCGATTTCGCCGAGGTGTATGCCGAGGACAAGAGGTCCACCTCCATCGGCCTCGACGACGGCAGGGTCGAGCAGGTCACCAGCGGACGCGACAGGGGCGCCGGCATCAGGGTCGTCAAGGGCGACACAACTGGCTTCGCCCACACCTCAGATCTCAGCGAGGCGGGCCTGAGGGCCGCTGCAGAGGCTGCCGCCGCGGCGGCCAGCCAAGGCGACGGCGTCACCCGCACGATCGCTCTCACGGCGGGCCCGGTTCGCGCCGTCAGCCCGGTGAGCCACTATCCCGATGAGGTGCGCAAGGCCGACAAGGTCGCCTTGCTGGAGCGCATGGACGAGGCCGCCAGGGCCACTGGTGGGGCGATCGTGCAGGTCAGCGCCGGTTACGGCGACAGCCGCAAGCGAATCCTGGTGGCCAACACCGACGGTGTGCTCGTGACCGACGAGCAGGTGCGCACCCTGATCCGCATCACCGCCGTTGCGAACGGCGACGCGGGCATGCAGACCGGTTCGCAGAGCGCCGGCCACACGATCGGGTTCGAGCTCTTCGATCGCGTCGATGTCGAAGGGTTGGCTCGCGAAGCGGCAACCATCGCCCTGACCAAGCTCAACGCCCGACCGGCACCCAGCGGCGCCCTGCCGGTCGTTATCAAGCGCGGTAGCGGCGGGGTGCTGTTCCACGAAGCGTGCGGCCACGGTTTGGAGGCCGACCTGGTGGCCAAGGGTGGCAGCGTCTATCGCGGAAAGGTGGGCGAGCTGGTGGCGTCACCGCTTGTCACCCTGGTCGACAACGGAACGATGAGCGGCGAGTGGGGTGCCATCGGTTACGACGACGAGGGCCACCCGAGCCAGTACAACGTCCTCATCCAGGACGGGGTGCTCACCGACTACATGTGGGACTACCTCCGAGCCCGCAAGGAGGGCCACCCGTTCAGCGGCAACGGCCGCCGCCAGAGCTACCAGCACCTGCCGATGGTGAGGATGACCAACACCTATGTGCTCAACGGCACCGAGGACCCCGACGAGATCGTGAGGGCCACCGACCACGGTGTGTTCGTGGCCAAGCTTGGTGGGGGCAGTGTGAACACAGCGTCGGGCGACTTCGTGTTCGGTATGACCGAGGCCTACCTGATCGAGAACGGGCAGATCACCGAGCCCCTACGTGAGGGCAACCTGATCGGCAACGGGCCTCAGGTGCTCGGCGACATCGACCTCCTGGGCAACGACTTCGCGATGGGCAACCCGGGCACGTGCGGCAAGGACGGCCAGGGTGTGCCCGTGGGCGACGGTCAGCCAACCCTGCGAGTCCGTTCGATGACCATCGGAGGTACGGCATCATGAGCGAGGAACTGCAGGCCATCGCCGACCGGATCGTCGCCCAGGCCAATGCGGGCGAGCAGGTCGAGGCCTTCGTCAGCCGCGACCACGAGATCGACATCCGTGTCTACGAGGGTGAGGTCGAGCACTTCGTCAGCGCCCAGAGCGAAGGCATCGGCATCCGCGTCATCCGCGGTGGTCGCACCGGGTTCGCCTACGCCGGCACTCTCGACCCGTCGGCCATCGCCGAAGTGCTGGCCGAAGCCCGCGACAACGTCGGCTTCGGAACGCCCGACGAGTGGGCCGGCCTGGCGGAGCCCGACGGTGTCGAGATGGTGCCCCAGACCCTGTGGAACGAGACGTTGGCCGGCTTCGCCACCGAGCGCAAGATCGCCTTGGCCAAGGAACTCGAGCAGCTCACCTTGGGCATCGACGGACGGGTGCGTGTCGACGATTCCAACTACTCCGACGTCGCTGTCGAAACGGCGGTGGCCACAACCACCGGCATCCGTCGGTCCGGGCGGGAGAACGGCTGCTACGTCAGCGTCAGCACCCTCGCCGACGACGGCGACGAGACCCAGAGCGGTTTCGGTTTCAGCGTCGGCCGGTCGCCCGACGAGTTCGACCTCGCCAAGGCCGCCCGTGAGGCCGCCGACCGGGCCACTCGTCTGCTCGGTGCCACCAAGCCCACCAGCCGCCGCACCACCGTCGTGTTCGACCCCTTCGTGACGGCGATGCTGCTCGGTGTGGTGTCGAGCACCCTCAACGGTGAGGCGGTGGCGAAGGGCCGCAGCATGTTCAAGGACAGGATCGGCGATCAGGTCGCAAACCCCTTGGTCACCCTCGTCGACGACCCGACCAACCCCCTCGCCTACACCGCCACCGACCTCGACGGCGAGGGCTTGGCGGCCCGCCGCAACGTGCTCATCGGTGCAGGCGTGCTGCAGGGGGTTCGTGCACAACAGCTACAGCGCTCGCCGGATGGCGACGCTCAGCACCGGCAACGCGGTGCGCGGCGGGTTCAAGGGCACGCCCGGCGTCGGTTGCCTGGCCCTTCAGCTCCAGCCGGGTACCCGCGACCAGGCCGGCTCTGGTGGCCGACGTGGATCAGGGCGTGCTCATCCAGTCGGTGCAGGGCCTGCACAGCGGAGTGAACCCGATCAGCGGTGACTTCTCCGTGGGCGCATCAGGTCTGCTCATCACCAACGGCACCTTGGGTGCTCCGATCCGCGAGTTCACCATTGCCTCCACCCTGCAGCGCATGCTGCTCGACGTGGTCGAGGTGGGTGGCGACGTGGACTGGTTGCCGATGAGTGCCGCCGGGGTGACCCTGGTGATCGCCGACCTCACCCTGTCCGGCGAGTGAGTGTCACCAGGGTCATGTAGGTCCCCAGCGCGCACCTCGCGGTGTGGGCGCGGTACCGTGCCCGCCGTGCCCGCGCCCACGCCCGCTGCGATCGAACGTCACCCCCACCTCGCCTCACCCCTGCCGGCAGGGTGGGTGCGTGTCGACCTGCACAGCCACACGATGTGGAGCGGGGACAGCACCACCACCCCCGACGAGGTCGACCAGGCCGTGACCGAGGCCGGGCTCGATGTGCTGTGCATCACCGACCACAATGCGATCAAGGGTGCCACCGAACTCGCCGGCAAGCTTCCGTGCCGGGTGATCGTCGGCGAGGAGTTGCGCACCCATGCCGGTGAGATCATCGGGTTGTTCCTCACCGAGCGAATCCCCTTCGGCACCGCGCCGGCGGTCGCGGCGCAGGCGATCCGCGCTCAGGGCGGGGTGGTGTACGTGCCCCATCCCTTCGATCCGATGAGGCGCAACCTTGCCGAGCCTGCCCTCTCGAGCTGGTGCAGGCCGGCCTGATCGACGCGGTCGAAGTCGTCAACGCCAAGACCTCGCTGCGTAGCCTCAACGAGAGGGCTGCCCGCTTCGCCTTCGAGCACGGGTTGGCGGCGGGAGGGGGCAGCGACGCCCATGTGCCTCTTGCGTTGGGCGCGGCCTATGTGGAGATGCCCGACTTCGACGGCCCCACAGACTTCTTGACCAAGCTCGGCGAGGGACGCGTCGGTCGGTCACCACTGGGATGAACACCGCCCCTGGAGCCCACGCGTCCTGCCCAGCGTGAGCATCGAGTAGACGGAAACTTCATGCCCATCATCCACGCCATCGTGCTCGGCCTCGTGCAGGACTTGCCGAGTTCCTGCCGATCTCGTCGAGCGGTCACCTCCTCCTCGTGCCGTGGCTGTTTGGGTGGGACGACTTCGCCGGCCACCCAGGCATCGAGAAGGCGTTCGACGTCGCCGCTGCACCTCGGCACCCTGGTGCGCGGTGGTCGGCTACTTCCGGCGCGACCTGGTGACCTATGTGAGCGAGGGGACGCGGCTGCTGTGGAGGCGTGAGAAGCCGATCGACCCCGAGGGTCGGCTGGCATGGTTGCTCGTGCTGTCGTCGGTCCCGGCGGCCGCTGTCGGCGCCCTGTTCGAGGAGTTCATCGACGAGCAGCTCGGAACTCCGGTGATCATCGCCATCTCGCTCATCGTCTTCGGACTGCTGCTTGCCTGGGCCGACCGCGCGCGACGGCCAGAAGGTGCTCGGCGACTTCAGCAGCGACCGATGCGTTGAAGATCGGTGCGGCGCAAGTGCTGGCGCTGAACCCGGGCACCTCGCGCAGCGGCATCACCATGACCGCCGCGCGGCTTCTCGGCTTCAACCGCGACGCAGCGGCGCGGGCCAGCTTCTTGATGGCCATCCCCGTCACCGGCGGAGCTGTCGCCTACAAGCTGGTCAAGTTGGTCGGCGACGGGATGCCCGATGGGTTGCTGGCGCCGATGATCGTCGGCATCATCACCTCGGCCGTGTCGGGCTGGTTGGCCGTCTGGGGCACGATCCGGCTCGTGCGTACCCGCACGTTCGTCGCCCTTCGTCATCTACCGCATGGGCCTTGGCGTGCTTCGTGTATGCAGTGTGCTCGCCACCGGCTACGCTGAACGGATGACATCACCTTCGGTGGTCGTCCAGAGCGTTGCCATTCGGGTTCCAGTGGCCCACGCCGATCCGTTCCTCTTCTGCGTCCACCACCTCGACCACTACCCGCCGGGCGACGGCCGTTTCGGCGCCGGCCGCTTCGCTCGCCGGACGCGACATCGGTAGCGATTTCGCGGGCATCGACGGCTGGCGGATGTACCACGGCAGCACCGTGCCGGGCTTCCCCGAGCATCCCCACCGCGGGTTCGAGACGGTCACCTTCGCCCGTCAGGGGTTCATCGACCACAGCGATTCGCTGGGTGCCGCGTCGCGCTTCGGGCGTGGCGACGTGCAGTGGATGACCGCCGGCAAGGGGTGGTGCACAGCGAGATGTTTCCCCTGCTGGACACGGTCAACCCCAACACCGTCGAGCTGTTCCAGATCTGGATCAACCTGCCTGCCGCCGACAAGATGGTCGAACCCCACTTCACGATGCTGTGGGCCGAGGACATCCCGTGCCACCACCATGTCGACGAGGCCGGCCGCGGCACCGATGTCACGGTCATCGCCGGGCAAGTTCGAAGACCTGGTGCCTCCAGCGCCGCCGCCGGCGTCGTGGGCTTCGCGGCCCGAAGCCGATGTCGCCATCTGGCACGTGGTGATGACCCCGGGCGCCCAGATCGAGCTACCGGCCGCCGCCGGGGGCGACACCGTGGCGAGGGTGCTCTATGTGTTCGAGGGCTCGCTGGCCATCGCCGGCGAGGAAGTCGCACCCTCCAGCGCAGCGGCGGTGCGGGCCGGTGTGCCGGTGCCGTTGACAGCCGGTGCCGAGGGGGCCGAGGTGCTGATGATGCAAGGTCGCCGGATCGGCGAGCCGGTGGCCCAGCACGGTCCGTTCGTGATGACCAATCGGGCCGAGATCGACCAGGCGTTCGCCGATTTCCGGCTCACTGGTTTCGGCGGTTGGCCGTGGGGTGGCCCGGATCCGGTGCACGGAGAGCAGCAAGACGGGGGTGTAGGTCAACGCTTCGCCCGCCACGCCGACGGTCGCGAGGAGAGACCCGGTTCAGCCGGTGCCGCCGGTAGCGACTCAGATGCCGGCTGAGGGAGGCGCAGGTTCGGCGGGGGTAGCGAAGTCGTCGTAGGCGGCCAGTGCCCGCGGGCCGTAGACCGTGGCCGGGCCGCCGTTCATCAGGATCGCCACGCCGATGGCCTCGGCCACCTGCTGGCGGGTTGCCCCCTTGCGTCCGGCGCCCCGGGCGTGGGAGGCGATGCATCCGTCGCACCTGTGGCTCACCGCGATCGCGAGTGCGATGAGTTCCTTGGTGGCCCCATCGAGGGCACCATCGGACATCGCGGCCTTGTGCAACTCGGAGAAGGCCTTCACCACGTCGGGGATCTCGTGGCGCAGTTCGCGGGCGATGGGGGCCAGGGCGTTGGCGACGTCTGCGCCGTACATGTGGATGTGCTCACTCATACCCACCAGGGTATACCTCGGCGATGCCATCCGCTAGAACAGGTACATGCATGCCGCCACCACAGCCGTGTCGGCGGGTCGTCCGACTGACATCGGTGATCCGCTGAACCATCCCGTCGTGCTCGCCAGCAACTATCGCGGTGAGGCCGGCGACTACACCCGCACCCATGGAACCGCCACCTGGCATGGCCTCGAGGAAGCTGTCGGCGCCTTGGAGGGTGGCAGCGCGGTGGCCTTTTCCAGCGGCATGGCCGCCGCCGCCGCAGCCCTCTTCACCCTCGCGCCAAGGGTGCTGGTGCTGCCCACCTGTTCCTACCTCGGGGTCAGGGAACTGGTAGAGGACCTGAGCCGGCAGGGGCAAATCGAGGTGCGCATGGTCGACATCGCCGACAAGGGGGCCGTTGTGGCAGCCACCCGGGGAGCCGACGTGGTGTGGGTGGAGTCGCCCACCAACCCCACCCTCGACCTGGCCGATCTGCCGGCGATCTGTGCTGCGGCCCGTGCCGAGGGGGCCAAGGTGGTGGTCGACAACACCTTCGCCACACCGATCTGCGCCCAGCCTCTCAGCGGCGGGGCAACGATCGTGATCCACAGCGGCACCAAGTTCATCGGTGGCCACAGTGACCTGCTGATCGGACTCGCTGTAACGGCCGACCCCGAGGTGCACTCTCGCCTCCTCCACACCAGGTTGGTGAACGGTTCGACGCCGGGGTCACTGGAGGCCTTCCTCGCCCTGCGCGGCTTGCGCACCCTGCCCCTGAGGATGGAGCGCATGCAGGAGAACGCGAGCGAACTGGTGCGCCGGCTGAGAAGCCCACGCGGTGGTGGCCGAGGTGCGCTACCCGGGGTTCGGGGCGATGGTGGCCTTCGTGATGCACAGCGGCGACGCGGCCGATGCGGCCTGTCGGGCGGTGAGGCTGATCGTTCCGGCCACCAGTCTGGGTGGGGTGGAGACGACGATGGAGAGGCGCCAGAAGTACACCGGCGACGCCCATGTTCCCGCCGGTCTGGTGCGCCTCAGCGTGGGCATCGAGAACGTCGAGGATCTGTGGGCCGACCTGGAGCAGGCACTCACGGAAGGCGGGCGAGCACCACTGTCGCCGCCGTGAGGTGGGTGGTGGTGGCGCCGGCGCAGTCGGCCGGTACCGCGATCTCGATCCCGTCACCGGATGGTGCTCCAGTCGCCACCGCCGTCACCAGGCCGTCGCAGAGCCTCTGCCCGTTGCCCATCACCGCCACCGAGTCGCCGGGGACAAGAACCGGAGCGAGGTCGGCTGCCACGGCGAGCACGACCCATCCGGTCGGCGGGTCGGCATCGCCGGCGAGGTCGCCCTCGACGACGATCTCGCCGCCGGCGATAGATCTGCGGGCCACCCCGGTGGGCGCCTCGGTGATCGCGCTGGGTGGCACGACGGCGGCCGGGTATTCGTGGGGCGCAGCCCTGATCGATGCCCCGGCCTCGGTGCTCCCTTCAGCGACCCACACGGTGAGGGTGGCGCCCCACGAACCGCGCTCGGCTTCGACGCGGGCCTGAGAGCCGTGGATCGCGAGCCAGGCAGAGCCTGCACAAAGGCCGACCGCCAGCCAGTAGAGCCACGGCCGCCGGGCGAGGAGCAGCCGGAGACGAGCGAGCAACCACATTGAGACCTCCCGGGCAGCGAGGAACGAAGTGCCGGGGGAAGCCGCTGAGGCGCACCATATCGGTGTGCAGCTTGGATCAGGCGTTGGTCTTGGCGCTGGAGGTACTGGTCGACGCGCCCGACGAGGGGGTCGCAGCCGGGGTGCTGGCCGGCGACGGGGCGGCCGGGGAACTGCTCGACGAGTCGCCCGATGGTGCCGTGCCGGATGTTGCCGGCGCGCTCGACCCGCGGTTGTCGTTCTTGTAGAAGCCGCCGCCCCTGAAGGTGACGCCCACCGGGGTGGAACACCTTCTTGACCTGCATCAGCCGGCCGCTCTCGGGGTGGGTGGCCTCGGTGAGCGCGTCTTCGGTGAAGGCTTGCTGCACCTCGATCGTCTCGCCGGTGTCGATGAACTTGTAGACGTAGGTGGGCATCTGAATGCCCCGCGATCCACACGCTTAGCAGTCGGACGGTGCGACTGCTAAGGTTAGCGGGCACGGCCGGCGATGCCACCCGCCCGGCGATCTCGTAACATCCTCGCCCATGCAGGGTTCACACGGCGGTCATCCCGGCCGCGGGGTAAGGGTACGCGGTTCCTCCCGGCCACCAAGTCCGTGCCCAAGGAGCTGCTCCCGATCATCGACACCCCGGCGCTGCAACTGATCATCGACGAGTGCACCGGTGCCGGTATCGACCATGTGGTGATCGTCACCAGCCACTCCAAGCCGGCGATCGAGGCCTACTTCGAGCCCGCCCCCGAGGTGGTGGCCAAGCTGCGCAGCACCGGCCGTCACGCGGCGGCCGATGCGCCTGGAACGGATCGGGCGAGACGTGCGCATCAGCTTCGCCTACCAGGATGAGGCTCTCGGCCTCGGCCACGCCGTCGGCTGCGCTCGCGAGGCTGTGGGCGATGAGCCGTTCGCCGTTCTGCTTCCCGACGAACTGATGGGCGACAGCAGCCTCTTGGCCCAGATGATCGACGTGTGCGAGACGCACCGGCGGCAGCGTGGTGGGCCTGAAGCAGGTGCCGCGGGCCGAGGTGAGCGCCTACGGCGTGATCGACCCGGCCGGTCCCCTCGGCGCCGACGGTGTCGTGGCGGTGCGCACGATGGTGGAGAAGCCGACGGTCGACGACGCGCCGAGCGAGCTGATCATCATCGGCCGATACGTGCTCACCAACGACGTGCTCGACCGCATCGACCAGGTGCAGCCCGGTGCCGGTGGCGAGATCCAGCTCACCGACGCCTTGAGGATGCAGGCCGCCGGCGGTGTCGTTCCACGGTGTGCTCAGCGACGTCAGTCGCCACGACACCGGCAACCCCCTCGGCTGGCTCACCGCCGTCGTCGATCTGGCTCTCGACGACGAGAACGTCGGCGCCCCCTTCCGCGCCTGGTTGGCAGAGAGGCTCTGAGCGCGGATCAGGAATCGTCGGAGTGGATGACACGGCGGAACAGGCCGGGTTGGTCGATCACCAGCCCGTGCTCGTCGACGTCGAACTCCGCAACGGCTCCCGTGGGCGAGGATCCGGTCGCTCCAGCGGTGTGACCCGACGCGGGCGTAGAGGTGCCTGACCACCCTCACCTCCAGGGTCTCGGGGTCGATCGACACCACCGGCAGCTCGGCTGCGTGCCCTTCGAGCAGGGGTAGACGGCGGATCGGCAAGGTGTTGGTGAAAGGGGTGCAGGCCAGGTCGACGTCGTAGCAGCCGTCGAGTTCGGTGAGGTGGGCCCCGTTCATCTCGCCCCACCGGCCGTGGCCATCGGTGGCCAGCCACAGGTCGGGTTCCTCGAGGTCGCGGAAGAGGAGGAACTGGCGCACCTGCCAGGTGGGGGTGAGGCGCAGCACGTACTCGATCCGCTCGCGGGAAACCTTGCCGACGACGGTGAAACCCTCGTTCTCCCACCTGATCGTGGCGGTCTGGTCCTCGCCGCCACCCCACGCCGCCCAGCCCACAAGGTGGCCGTCGGGCCCGTGGGCGGAGGGGAACGGCTCGTACACGCTCACCCCAGCCACGGTACCGTTGGGGTCGTGATCGCCCTCGACGAGGCCCGTGAGTTCGTGATGTCGCAGTGCCCTGCCCTGGCGGCCGGTGGTGTCGCCTGTCGTGCCGCGGTGGGCCTGGTGCTGGCGGCGCCGGTGGTCGCCGCCGAGGACGTGCCGCCCTTCGCCAACAGTGCGGTCGACGGCTATGCGGTCGTGGCGTCTTCGATCGCCGCGGCCGGCGCCGGTTCTCCGGTGGAGATGCCGGTGGTGGGCGAGGTGGCAGCCGGGGCCCACACCGACCGGGTGCTCCAGCCGGGGAGGCGATCCGCATCATGACCGGAGCGCCCGTTCCCGCCGGCGCTGATGCCGTCGTGATGGTGGAGCACACGGAACGCATCGACGGCGGCGCGAGGGTGAAGGTGTTCGGCTCGGTGAAGCTGGGCGACGTCGGTGCGCGGGGTGGGCGAAGACGTACGCGCCGGCACCACCTTGTACCCCGCCGGCACCGTGATCACCCCAGCGGTGGCCGGGGTACTGGCCAGCGTCAACGCCGAGATCGTGCAGGCCGTCGCCCGGCCGCGGGTGGCCGTGCTCAGCACCGGCGACGAACTGGTCAACGACGGCTCGCCGCTGAAGCCCGGCCAGATCCGCGAGAGCAACCTCACGATGCTGCTCGGTCTGGTGGCCGAGGCCGGGTGCACGGCCGGTAGATCTCGGCATCGTGGCCGACGACGAGGCCCTGCTCGAGTCCGTGCTCCGCGATGCGGTGGCAACCTGCGACGCCGTCGTCACCAGTGGAGGGGTGAGCATGGGCGACTACGACGTGGTGAAGGCGGTGCTCGGGCGCATAGCCGACATGAACTGGATGCAGATCGCGATCAAGCCGGCCAAGCCGTTCGCCTTCGGTCTGCTCGACGCGCCCTCGACGGTCGCCGGGTGCCCGTGTTCGGCCTGCCCGGTAACCCGGTGAGTCGCCTTGGTCAGCTTCGAACTGTTGACCCGCCCGGCTCTGCGGCAGATGGTGGGGCACAAGTCGGTGGATCGCCCGGTGGTGGAAGCTTTGGCCGACGACGGCCTGAGGCGGCGCAGCGACGGCAAGCTGCATTTCATGAGGGTGTTCGCCTCCTTCGGTGCCGACGGTCGGGTGCACGTCACGTCGGTGGGCGCCCAGGGAAGCCACCAGCTCGCCGCTTCCTCGCTGGCCAACGCCATCGCAGAGGTGCCCGACGGTGACGGGGTGCCGGCGGGCGGCCCTGTACGCGTCGATGCTCCTCTCTGTAGGGTGATCCCCATGAGCGCCAAGGACCTGGTCGACCCCTTCGGTCGCACCATCCGCGACCTACGCATCTCGGTCACCGATCGCTGCAACTTCCGCTGCACCTACTGCATGCCCGAAGAGGGCATGACCTGGGTGCCGCGCAGCGAGGTGCTCACCTTCGAAGAGATCGAGAGGGTCTCTCGCCTCTTCGTGGAGCGGTTCGGCGTCGAGGGCATCCGTCTCACCGGAGGGCGAGCCCACGGTGAGGGCCCACCTGCCGGTGTTGGTGGGCAAGCTGGCCGCTCTGGGCATCGACCTGGCCCTCAGCACCAACGGCTCCACCTTCAGGTCGGAGGCCGCTGGGCTTCGCGAGGCCGGGCTGCGCAGGGTCAACATCAGCCTCGACACCTTGCAGCGCGACAAGTTCGAGAGCATGACCCGGCGTGACGAACTGCCCAGGGTGCTCGACGGCATCGATGCTGCAATGGAGGCCGGGTTCGACCCGGTGAAGATCAACACCGTCGTCGAGCGCGGCGTCAACGACGACGAGATCGTCGTCCTGGCCCGTTACGGCCGCGAGCGCGGTATCGAGGTCAGGTTCATCGAGTTCATGCCCCTCGACGGAGGAGGCCACTGGCTCCACGACAAGGTGGTGGGGCAGGACGAGATCGTCGCCCGTATCGCCGAGGTCTTCCCCCTCGAGCCGTTGGCCGCCCGCGGCGCGGCGCCCGCCGATCGCTGGCGCTACCTCGACGGTGGCGGCACGGTGGGGGTCATCCCCACCGTCACCAAGCCCTTCTGCGGCGACTGCGACCGGGTGCGGCTCACCGCCGACGGCCAGTTCCGCACCTGCCTGTTCGAGACGCAGTGAGTTCGACATCCGCGCCCTCCTGCGCGGTGGTGCCACCGACGACGAACTCGCCGCCGAGATCGAACGTGCTGTCGGCACGAAGTGGGTCGGGCCACCGGATCGGCCAGGTCAGCTTCGTCAAGCCCCGCCGCACGATGAGCCAGATCGGCGGCTAGCCCCCACCCCATCCGAGTGCGTGGCGACCGTCCGAGTGCGTGGCGCCCGTCCGAGTGTGGGCGTGCCCCCCGGTGGGCCGTTGCTACTCGGATGAGCAGCTGTCACTCGGATGGGCGCCACCGCACTCAGGATGGGTAGGTGGCGGGATCCAATCACCGGTTCAACACTGCCCGAGTTCGTGCCGATGATCCCGTGGATGAAGTTTCGAACGATCATTGCCGGGTTCGTGCTTGGCGGCCTCGCGGTCGCGGTGGTGGCGAGTGCCGAGCCGGCGAATGCGCCCATCAACGTCGCGGCCACGGCCACCGAGCAGGCGGTGCGCCTTGGCCTTTCGGCGGGACCCACCATCGGTGGCTGTCGCGTGTTTCCCGCCGACAACGCATGGAACGCCAACGTGAGCAGTGCCCCGGTGCACCCCTCGAGCGGGTCGATCATCAGCTACATCCAGGCTCATGGCACCGACAACTTGCATGCCGACTTCGGGGAAAACCCCGATTACGGCATCCCCTTCGTGGTCGTACCTGCGGATCAGCCCCTCGTGCCGATCGTGTACGACGCTTACGGCGACGAGAGCGATCCCGGTCCCTTTCCGATCCCTCTCGACGCCCCGGTGGAAGGGGGCGGTGATCGCCACGTGATCGCCCTCAGGCAGGGCGCTTGCGACCTCTTCGAGCTCTATGTCGGGCGCAGGCAGGGGGGTGGCTGGCTGGCTGCCAGCGGAGCCCGGTTCGACCTGAACACCAACGCCCTGCGCCCACTGGGGTGGACCAGCGCCGATGCGGCGGGGCTGCCCATCCTGCCCGGCCTGGTGCGCTACGAGGAGGTTGCGGCAGGCCGCGTCGATCACGCGATCCGGGTGACCTTCTCGGTGACCCGGCGCGGCTTCGTGCTTCCCGCCACCCACTTCGCCTCGGACGTGACCGATCCGAGCGCCCCGCCGATGGGCCTGCGTCTCAGGTTGAAGAGCAGCTACGACATCAGCGGTCTCACCGGCCAGGCCAGGGTGATAGCCGAGGCGATGAAGACCTTCGGGTTGATCGTCGCCGACAACGGCACCAACTGGTTCTTCCAGGGCGCCCCCAGTTCGGGGTGGGACGACGACGACCTGGACCAGTTGAAGGACGTCCCCGGCTCGGCTTTCGAGGTTGTCGACACCGGTCCGGTGCTCACCGGGTGAGCCCGGCCCCGGCGGGGCCCCATCCGCGAATCGGGTGATCCGCCGGAACACCCCATCACTCGCACTACAGTTCCGTGACGGATGAGTGACCCCGACTTCACCCACCTCGACCCCATGGGTCGGGCCCGCATGGTTGATGTGACCCCCAAGGAGCCCACCCACCGCCGGGCGGTCGCCCGTGGCGTCGTGCACATGAAGCCCGAGACCACCACGGCCATCGCCAACCGAGAGGTGAAGAAGGGCGATGTGCTGGCCGTCGCCCGTGTGGCAGCGATCCAGGCCGCCAAGCGCACCAGCGACATGATCCCCCTGTGTCACCCCCTGCTCATCGGTGCCGTCTCGGTGGCCTTCGACCTCGGCGACGACTTCATCGAGGTCGAGGTGGAGGTCGAGACCGTCGACCGCACAGGGGTGGAGATGGAGGCCCTGCACGCCGTCTCGGTGGCCTGCCTCACCATCTACGACATGTGCAAGTCGGCCGACCGGGGGATGGTGATCGGCGAGATCGCCCTGTGGGAGAAATCAGGGGGGCGGTCCGGTACGTACCGTCGACCCGCTAACATTGCATCCGTTGTTACGAACGTAGTAGAAACGTAATGAAACCGATGTCGGTCATTAACTGGCCGTTCATCGGCACCTCACCGGAGATCGTCTGAAAATGATGCCCACCACGAAGACCCACAAGCGGGAGAACTGCTGAGCATGCAACCTGTCGTCCTCCTCGCCGTCGCTGCCGTTTGGGCCGCCGTCATCATCCCGCCCCTGTTGAGGTCGCGGGTAGAGAACCGGCCCAACTCCTCGGTCACCGACTTCCGCCGCCAGCTCTCCACGCTCCAGCGCGCCGTGCCCACCCGTTCGATGGTGCCGATGCGCGGCATGGCCCGGCCCCTCACCCAGACACCCCAGAGGCGTCAGGCGCAACACGGGCAACACGGCCACCCCGGCCAGATGCACCTCTCGTCTGGGCTCCCTCAGCCAGGTGCCCGCCAGCACCAGCAGAGCTCACCCGCCGGCCAGTCCGGCCAGCCCGGCCATGCCGGTCACCGCCAGCTTCACCTTCATCGGGTCAGCCAGCGCGAACTCGTGCGCCGTCGCCGGGCCAACGTCCTGTTCGTGCTCGTAATGACCGTGGGCCTCACCGGCTTTCTGGCAGCAACCACCCACAACAGCCCGATGACCTACATCTTCGCCCTGTCGTTCGTGTCGCTCTGCGGTTACTGCTACAGGCTGGTCCAGATCCGCAGCTTCGAAATCGACCGCACTTACGGCGAACAGGGCTGGTTCCACGCCGCCTGATACCCCTGGGTGCGCAGCGGCACTCGCCGCTACACTCGGTGACTCCAACGGGGGTGTAGCTCAGTTGGCAGAGCGCAACAATCGCACTGTTGAGGCCAGGGGTTCAATTCCCCTCACCTCCACCCGTTAGAAGTAGTACCCGTTACAGGCCCCTCCTCGTGGGGGGCCTGTTGCTTTGACCTCGCCGGTTTGACCCAGCGGCTCTATTCGCTTGTCGGGCCGTCGAAGACCGGTGGGCGCTTCTCGCGGTGGCCGGCGAGGCCCTCGGCAGCATCCGGTCCGCCGAAGCCGTAGAACTCGTAGGCCAGGGAGGCATCGAAGATCGGACCCGCTTGGCGGTACCAATGGTTGAGCGTGTGCTTGGTCCAGCGGATGGCGGACTGGGCCATGCCGGCCAACTGGACCGCCACCTCGAGGGCCCGGGCGTGCACCTGGTCGTCGTCGACGCAGAGCGAGACCAGCCCGATGCGTTCGGCTTCCTCGCCGGTGAGGGTGTCGCAGGTGAGCAGGTAGTACTTGGCCTTGGCCATGCCGCACAGCAGGGGCCAGCAGATCGCGGCGTGGTCGCCCGCCGCAACACCGAGGCGGGTGTGGCCGTCGATGATGCGCGCCGTGCGCGATGCCACCGACACGTCGGCAAGCAGGGCACACACCAGCCCGGCGCCGACGGCTGCCCCATGGATGGCCGACACGATCGGCTTGGAGCAGTTGATGACATTGTTGACGATGTCGCGTGCCTCGCGCAGGGCACGCGTGCGGACGGCGTAGTCGGTGGTCAGCTCATCGAGCAGTTCGAAGCTGCCACCCGCGCTAAAGGCCTTGCCCGCTCCCTGGATGAGAGCAACGCGCACCTCGGGGTCGCGGTCGATGGTGAGCCACACGTCGGCGAGGTGGGCATGGCACTGGGGCGAGACGGAGTTCAGGCCCGGGGCGTCGAGGGTGATCCTCAGCACACCATCGGCAGGCCGGTCGAACGACATGGTGGGATAGAGGGAGTGGTAGTCGGTCATTGCACGCAGTCAGGAGGTCGGGCCCGAGGGTGTCTCGGGCTGGGGTGAGGCTGGCGGGTGGTGATCGGTGAAGGTGCTCAAGCCGGCGATGAGGAGTTCCAAGCTGAGCGTGTGGATGCTGTCGAGGTTGATGGTCGGGTTGCCGATGTCGGACAGGGCGGGGTAGGCCTCGCGGCTGGCCTTGCTGGGCAAGATGGAGCGGTGGGTGGATGCCGTGGGGCCCTTTGGGCCGGAGATACGAGACGCGCACTGGACGGACATGATCATGAAGGTCCGGTAGGCGTCTTCACCGCTGAGGCCACCCTCACGCAGGATGGACACGGCGTGGTCGATGAGTCGCAAAGATGCGGGTGAGGGGTTCTCGAACAGTTCGGGCACCAGTCCGGGGTAGTGGATGAGAACCTTGTGGACGTTGGTGGAGAACTGGCGCAGGCGTGAAGCCCAGTCACCCTGATCGGGAGTGGTGAGCTCGATCGTGTTGAGCACGGCGTCGCTGAGCATCTCGAGCAGATCGTCGCGTCCCTTGATGTGGCGGTAGAGGGCGGAGGCGGCAACACCCAGTTCGTCGGCGAGGCCCCTCATCGTGAGCGCGGTGACTCCGTCTCGGCGGGTGAGACGCAGGGCAGCGCCGCCGATCTCTTCGCGGGTGAGCATGACCCTTCGGGGAATGGGTCGCCGGGTGAGTTGGTGTGAGTCGTGGGCGCCGGCCAAGGGTCCCCTTAGGTGTTGTCGTCGGGCTGGGCCCGGCCCCCGCGAAATCTCGGGGCAATCTCGTACTGGGAGAGTACTGGTGCGACCGTCCCAGGCGGGCACGACCCTCCGGAGACGGAGATAGCGTGGCGCGGCCTTCGGAAAGGGGGTCCCGGTGGACCGCATCCTCATCGACGACCTTCGCGTCCTGACGGTCATCGGCGCCCTGCCCCACGAGAGAGAGCTCGCCCAACCGATCCGTATCGACCTCGCCATCGGGGTCGACCTTCACCAGGCCGGGCTCAGCGACGAACTCGCCGACACGGTCAACTATGGGCTGGTGTGCGAGCGCGTCGCTGCCGTGGCCCGGGAGAGCAACTTCGTCCTTCTCGAACGCCTTGCCGCCAAGGTGGCAGACACGATCCTGGAGTTCGCGCTCGTCGAGCAGGTCGAGGTGACGCTCACCAAGCTGCGCCCACCAGTCCCGGAGCAGGTGAGCAGCACGGCCGTGCGCATCGTGCGCTCGCGGGCCGACGTCGCTGCGCGTCCCGCCGGTATCGCACAGGGCGCTCGTTGCCCTTGGCTCCAACCTCGGTGACCGCGAGAGCTACCTGCGCGGCGCCATCGCAGAGCTGGGCGTCGTCACGGAGATGTCGCAGGTTTTCGAGACCGAGCCCGTGGGTGGCCCCGGCGACCAGGATGCCTTTTTGAACATGGTGGTTGCAGTCGACACCCCGCTGGATCCCTTCGCCTTCCTGCGTCGCTGCCAGCGCATCGAGGCCGATGCCCTACGCCAGAGGATGGTGCACTGGGGGCCGCGCACACTCGATGTAGACCTCTTGTTCTACGACGACATGACCATCGCCAGCGAGGCGCTGACCCTGCCCCACCCGCGCATCTTCGAGCGTCGCTTCGTGCTCGCCCCACTGAGCGAGGTGGCGCCCGAGCTCTGCCCTACCGGTTGGGACGACGCCCTGCCCCCGGCGACGGTGACTCCACCGCGGGCCACTCAGGATGTGAACCGATGCTCGAACGATCTCACCTTCGCCGGGTAATGGGCCCGCCCGAACTCGGGTCTGGCCCTCACCACGATCTCGAGCAGCTCGTCGTGCTGGGCGGTGTCCTTCCACGGCAGAGCGACGTACAGGGGCAACCCGAACACGCGCATCGAGTCGAGGTTGCTGTACACGTGCTTCTGGTAGACGTAGCGCTCCTCCCACGGCCACTCGGGCGGGGCGAAGCCGGTGCCCGGGTCCAGCACACAGCGCTGGCGCAACCCGTAACGATCGGCGTCGCGCAGGCGGGCGGCGAAGAAGTCCATGATCGCCTCCACCGGGTCGCGGCGCACCATCTCCATCGCCCTCGGGTTGGGGCCGCTGAGGAAGGGCACCACGATCGGCACGTCGAAGTCGGCCGCCACGTCCCACATCGCACTGGCCTGCATCCCGTCGGCGGCGTTGATCACCGTCGCCCCGGCCTGAAGGGCGAGGCGCAGCACCTCGGGGCGCCAGGTATCGACACTCAGGGGCACGCCCATCGCGGCCAGGGCCGGCACAAGCTCGCGCAGGCGCTCCCACTCGGCCTGCCAGGGAACCACCTCGGCCGCATCCGTGCTCCCCTGGCCGCCCAGGTCGAGGCCGTCGGCCCCATCGGCGAGCAGGCTGTGGGCCCGCTCGAGGGCTTCAGCGGACGTGCCCACGATCGAGTCGCTGTTGAGCGAATCGGGGCTGGCGTTTACCACTCCGTACAGGAACACGACGGGGGAGGCTACCTGCCTTCACTCTCGACGAGAGGCGTGAAATGAGCGCCGTACGCACCTTCGAGGTCGACGACTGCGCCATGGATCTGCTGGTCGAGGCCAAGCAGGGCCGCACGATCTCGGTATGCATCCCCTGCCGCGACGAAGCGGCCACCATCGGCCCCCTGGTCAGCATGGTGCGCCATGCGCTCATCCACCGCATCCCCCTCGTCGACGAGCTGCTCGTGCTCGACGATCGCAGCACCGACGCAACTGCGGCTGTCGCGGCCAGCGCCGGCGCGACGGTGATCGACATTGCCGACATACACCTTCGTGCACGGGGTGGGTCATGGCAAGGGCAATGTGCTGTGGGCCAGCCTGGCGGCGAGCAAGGGCGACTTCGTGGTGTGGCTCGACGGCGACGTCACCAGCTTTCAGCCGGACTGGATCGTCAAGTTGCTCGCCCCCCTGATCGACGACGACACGGTGGCTCTGGTGAAGGCGACGTTCCACCGGCCCACCCAGCTGGGCGGCGGGGGGCGCACCACCGAACTGGTGGCCAGGCCCCTGTTGTCGCTGTACTTTCCCGAGCTCATCGGGCTGCACCAGCCCCTGGCCGGCGAGTATGCCGGGCGTCGGTCGGTTCTCGAGCAGTTGCCCTTCGTCGAAGGATGGGGGGTCGAGATCGCGATGCTCATCGACATCGCCCGCCTTTACGGCGCCGAGGCCATTGCCCAGGTCGACCTTGGAGTGCGCGAGCATCGTCACCGCAGTCTGCACGCCCTGTCGGTGCAGGCCACCGAGGTGATGGCCACCATGCTCGGGAGGGTGCCGGCGGGCTCCTTGCTGCGCCGGCCACGACCACCGTCTGCGTCGCTCCGACGGGTCGGAGGTGCCCCTCAACCTGGCCGAGCGACCTCCCCTGGCCTCGCTGAGGCGCTGAACCGCCCACGGGCCTGGGGTGAAGCTAGGTGGCCTACGCCCAGGCTCTGATCGCCTTGGCGATCTTCGCCGCACTCACCCCGCGGGCGGCACCGAGCTGTTGGGCGAAGACGCTGACCCTCAGCTCCTCCAGCTGCCAGCCGATGTCCACCACCTCGGACGGCACCTCGCGACCCAACCGCCCCAGCAGGACCACGTAGAGAGCTTCGAGGGCAGCCACCTCGCGGAGCCGGGCCTGGTCGCGGTGCGGATCCTCGGGCAGCTTGGCCAGGCGATGGTCGAGGGCCTTCACATAGCGACCGACGTCGGGCAGGCGGGCCACGCCGGCGGATGCCGCGAAGCCGGGGCGTACCAAGCGAGCGAGCTGGGCTCGGGCGTCATCGGCCGAGGCACGCACTGCGGGGGCCACCAGTCGGTCGAGGCGATCAATCACGGACACGGCAGCGGCACACACCCCGGCAGCTTGGCGAAGGGCGGTGGCGGCGAGGTCGGGCAAATCGTCGCGGGCCGCGGCCAGCAGGGCGGTGAAGCCGTCGGCCGTCCAGGTGGGCCCATCCCCGTCGGCTATGACCCGATCGGCGGCGGCCAGGAGGCAGTCGGCCTCGAGGTCGGCGAGAGTAAACCCGCTGGCGGCAGTCGCCAGCCTGAGGTCGCCGGTGAGGTCCCTCTCGATGGCCCTCTTGCCCACCGGCATGGCCAGTAGGACGAGGCGGCGCACCCCACCGTGGTGCACGCGTGCCTGCAAACCCTCGGTGGTGAGAACGCGGATGCTCACCGAGTCGCCGTCGTCGAGCAGGGCCGGGTAGCCCTTCACTGCCGCCCCGCCGGCCACCGCCTGTGGGGACTCGACGATGGTCGGCAGGTCGCCGAAGTCCCAGCCGACGATTCCCCGGCGCTCCTCGATCGGGGCAACCCGGGCGATGGCGATCCTCATTCGTGGCGCCATCAGCTCGGCCAGGGCGGCCAGATCCTTGCCAGCCGCCAATGACCGACCGTCCTCGTCGTCCACGGAGAACGTCACCCTCAGGTGGGGTGGCACCCTGTCGAGATCGAAGGCCTCGGTCGGCACTTCCACCCCGGCCACCTCGCCGACCACCGACGCCAGTGCCGCGACCAGCGATGTGCCGTCCTGCCACGAGTTGGGTGCGCCGATGGAGGCGACGACCTTGTTGACCACCTCGGCCATCGGCACCAGTTCGCGGCGGTGCTCCTTGGGCAGGGAGCGCAGCAGCGCATCTACGAGATCCGGTCGAAAGCCGGGTATGCCCCAGTCGAAACCGACCTGCTCGACCTGGTTGAGGGCCGTCAGCGGGATGTGCACCGTTGCCCCATCGATGGTCGAGCCGGGGTCGAACTGATACGTCACGACCAACGCCCACGGACCCTGGTGCCACACGGTGGGGAAGTCGTGGGGGCTCATCGCGCCGTCACCGCCGATGAAGTCTTCGAGCTTCATCGTCAACAGATCGGGTTGGGCCGAACGGGCGTCCTTCCACCAGCGGTCCAAGTGGCGCCCGCTCACCACGTCCGCTCCCAACCGGCGGTCGTAGAACGTGAACACGGCCTCGTCGTCGACCAGGTCGGCCCGTCTCATCCTCTCGCCCATACCGGCCAGTTCGGTGATGAACTGTTGGTTGGCCTGCAGGAAGGATTGGTGGGTCTGCCAGTCGCCCTCCACCAGGGCACAGCGGATGAACATCTCGCGGGCGGCCGGCCTGTCGACGCGGTCATAGCCGATTACCCGGTTGGCGATGGGCAACCCGTAGAGCAGGACCTGCTCGCGGCACACGGCCCCACCGCGGCCCGAGTCCCACCACGGTTCGCCGAAGGACCTTTTCACCAACCGGGGGGCGAGGCGCTCGGCCCACTCCGGTTGCACGGAAGCAGCCACCCGCCCCCACAACCGGTTGGTCTCCACCAGTTCGGCGGCGATCACCCAGCGGGGCGAGGCTTTTGCGACCGTCGAGCCGGGGGAGATCACGAAGCGCGATCCGTGGGCGCCGCGATATTCGCGAGTGGTCCCGTCGCGCATGCCCAGATGGCTGAGCAGCCCGGCGAGCAGGGCCTGGTGCACATGGTCGGGGTGGCTCTCACCCTGCTCAACCCGGGAGCCGGCCGAGCGGATGTCCATCTGGCCGGCCACCTGGCGCAGCTGGCTGAACAGGTCCTGCCACTCGCGCACCCTCAGGTAGTTGAGGAACTCGGTGCGGCACAGCTTGCGGAACTGGTTGCCGGTGAGCTTCTGCTGCTGTGCTCTCAGGTGATCCCACAGCTTCACCAGGGAGAGGAAGTCGCTGCCCGGCACGTCGAAGCGGAGATGGGCCTCGTCGGCTGCGCCGCGTTGCTCCGCCGGCCGCTCGCGCACGTCCTGGATGCTGAGCGCGGCGGCGATGATCATCACCTCGCGTACACAACCGAGGTGTTCCGCTTCGAGCACCATGCGACCCAGGCGCGGGTCCAGGGGAAGGCGGGCGAGCCTGCGCCCCACGGGAGTGAGACGGTCATCGATGATCGCGCCCAGCTCCTCCAAGAGGGCGTACCCGTCGCGGACCGAGCGCGGGTCGGGCGGGTCGAGGAAGGGAAAGGCGGCCACGTCGCCCAACCCCAGTGCTGTCATCTGCAAGATGACCGAGGCGAGGTTGGTGCGCAGGATCTCGGGCTCGGTGAACAGGGGTCGGTCGGCGAACCCGTCCTCGTCGTAGAGGCGGATGCACACACCAGCCGCGACACGGCCACAACGGCCGGCACGCTGGTTGGCAGAGGCCTGCGACACGGGCTCGATGGGTAGGCGTTGCACCTTCAACCTGTGGCTGTAACGGCTGATCCGGGCCGTGCCGGCATCCACCACGTAGCGCACACCGGGCACGGTGAGCGATGTCTCGGCGACGTTGGTACTGAGCACCACCCTGCGCCCGGGATGGGCTTTGAAGATGCGGTGCTGTTCCACGGCCGACAGGCGGGCATAGAGGGGCAGCACCTCCAGCCGGTCCCCTCGTTCCGCGCTCTGGCGGCGCAGGGCATCTGCGGTGTCGTGGATCTCGCGCTCGCCGCTGAGGAACACCAGCACATCGCCACGCACTCCACCGACGTCGCCGGCCGCCAGCTCGTCTACAGCATCGAGAACGGCCTGAACCTGGTCGCGGTCATCGCCGGGCTCGGTGCCGTAAGGGCGGTAGCGCACTTCGACCGGATAGGTGCGCCCACTCACCTCCACCACGGGCGCCGCCCGGCCGGTGCTGCCGAAGTGTTCGGCGAAGCGCGCGGTGTCGATGGTGGCGGAGGTGATGATCAACTTCAGGTCGGGTCGCTGGGGTAGGAGTTGCTTGAGGTATCCGATGAGGAAGTCGATGTTGAGGCTGCGCTCGTGGGCCTCGTCGATGATCAGGGTGTCGTAACGCCTGAGCAGGCGGTCGCGCTGGATCTCCGCCAGCAGGATCCCGTCGGTCATCACCTTCACCATCGTCTGGTCCCCGACGCGGTCCGTGAAGCGCACGGTGTAGCCGACGGTGCCGCCCAGCTCGGTGCCCAGCTCTTCGGCGACTCGTTCGGCGATCGTGCGGGCAGCCATCCGCCGGGGCTGGGTGTGGCCGATCAGACCATCCACTCCGCGCCCCAGTTCGAGGCACAGCTTGGGCAGCTGGGTGCTCTTTCCGGACCCTGTCTCGCCAGCGACGATCACCACCTGGTTGTCGCGGATGGCCGCCAACAGATCGTCGCGCTTCTCCGCCAGGGGTAGCACGTCGGGGCAGGCGAGGGCACCCGAGGAGAGCAGCGCACCGAGGGTTTCGGCTCGTCGTCGGGCCGCGGGGTCGTCGGCGGCAGGGTTCATGTTCACCCCGCGCTGGACTGACCGTCGACGGAGTAGAACTGCACCGGCGTGTCGGCCAAGGGTGCCAGCTCGACGGTGATGCGCAGTGGTAGGTCCCTGCCCTGCACCACCACCGTGCCGCTGGTGGCCGACGTCGGCTCGACGGCGATCACGCTCAGGGTGCCGTGGGTGGCGAGCAGGCGGTCGGCGGCGGCGCGGCGGTCGGCAAGGGATTCGTCGAAGGCGACGTTGTCCGCGAACAGTCCCTCCGCTGCGCCATCGCTCCACGAGTTGAGCAGCGCCACCAATCGGTGACATGCACCGGTGAAGCACGGCGCCGCCGGAGGTGCCAGCGGGGGCACCGCACCGGCCTGGTGAAGGGCGGTAAGCATCTGCATCGTGAGCACGCTCATCGGCGCATAGGTGGTGTTTGCCAGGGCGATCACCCCGATGCCCCGCCCGCCGAACCAGCGCATATTGCTGCCGTACCCGGGCAGGCCACCGGCGTGGGACACGATCGTGCCCAACTCGGGGTCGGCACGCAGATTGAGCCCGAAGCCGTAGCCGGCGGGGCAGGTGCGGCCTGCGACCGAGGTGACCCCGATGAAGGTGTGCACCCTCTGCATCTCGCGGCGCGAAGAAGGCGACAGGCCGACCCAGTCGGTGGCTGCGGGTGTGGTGGTGGCTTCGTCGAGCCATGTCACCCAGCGAGCGAGGTCTGCGACGGAGCTCCACAGACCACCCATGGGGGCCAACTCGCCGTCACCGAGAGGTTCTGGGAGGGCCTCGACGGTGGTTCCGTACCTCACCCGATGAGGGTGTGCCCAATCTCCCTCAGTGGGTTGCACCCAGGTGGTGCGCTCCAGCCCCAGGGGCTTCAAGAAGCGCTCCGACACGTGCTCCTGCACCCTCACCCCAGAGGCACGCTCGACGACGCGGCCGAGCATCGCGAAGCCGAGGTTCGAGTACTCATAGGTGGTGCCCACAAGATGCGCAAAGGCGCCGCCGCCCGAGTACACCCGGTCGATCTCGGCGGGGGAGATGTCGAGGTGGCAATCCGCCCAGGCATCGTCGGTGGCGAGACCGGAGGTCATCGACAGGAGGTGACGCACGGTGATAGGCGGTGAGCCAGGCGGGCCGGCGACAGCACCGAGCTCGGGTGCGTGCCGTGCCACGGGGTCGTCGAGGCCGAGCACCCCTTCGTCGCGCAGGGCGAGCACTGCGGCTGCGGTGAAGCTCTTGGTCATCGAGGCGATGCGGTAAACCGTGTGTGGAGTGCCGCTGTGCAGCACCACCTCGCCGTCGGCCACCACTCCCCAAGACACGGAGGGGCAGTGGTGCCCCGCGGCGATGTCGTCGGCGAGCGCCTGCAGGGTGCTTCGGCACCGAGCGATGTCGCCTCCGGCCGTGCTCACAGGGCCCCGGTGATGGCCGCGAACAGTTCGTCGTAAGTGTTAGTGGCGGGGAACTGGGGGAACTGGGCGGCGATGCTGTCGGGAGCGTGGAACCAGAAGCCGGCATGGGCGGCGACCAGCATCGCGTCTGTCGTTGTAGCTGTCGCCGGCAGCGACCACGCGGTAGTTGAGACCACGAAAGGCCTCCACCGACCGGCGCTTCTGATCCGGCATGCGCAAGGTGTAGTCGACGATGCGGTCGTCGTCTAGGACGAGCCGGTGGCAGAGGATGGCCGGCATGCCCAACTGGCGCATCAAGGGGGCGGCGAACTGCTCGAAGGTGTCGCTGAGGATGACCACCTGGGTGAGAGCGCGCAGGTCGTCGAGGAAGTCCTTGGCTCCCTCCATCGGGACAAGACCGCTGATCACATCGGCGATCAGGCTCATCGTCAGGCCGTGGTGGTCGAGGAGGGCCAGGCGCCCCTTCATCAGCACGTCGTAGTCCGGCTCGTCGCGCGTTGTGCGGCTCAGCTCGGCGATACCGGTGCGTTCGGCCACCGCGATCCAGATCTCAGGCACCAGCACCCCTTCGAGGTCGAGGGCGACGATGGTCTGCTGGGGAACTGCGGGCTGGTTCACGGTGGCCTATTCTTCCCGACCATGACCATCAGCACCATGTCAAGCACGATGATGGATGACTACCAGTTGACCCTGTTGCCCCTCTTCCGGCATGGTCGCCAGCTCCACGCGCAGAGCCGGATCATTACCTTCACCGGTGGCGACGGCGACTCCGCCTACGTCGAGAGCACCTTCACCGAGGTTGCCGACCGGGCCGACAGGCTTGCCTCTGCGCTGGCGCGACTGGGCATACAGCCGGGCGATCGGGTGGGAACGTTCTTGTGGAACAACCAGACCCACATGGAGGCCTACCTGGCCATTCCGTGCATGGGCGCCGTGTTGCACACCCTCAACATCCGCCTCTTCCCCGAGCAGCTCTCCTACGTGATCAATCACGGCGAGGACCGGGTGATCATCGTCGACGCCTCCATCGCCCCCCTGCTGGCGCGGGTGCGCCACGAGCTCACCACGGTGGAGCACATCATCGTCAAGGGTCCTGGTGACGCCAGCTCGCTCGGCGACGACGTGCTCGATTACGACCAGCTTCTGGCGGCTGAGCCGGGCGGCTACGAGTACCCCGAGGTCTCCGAGAACACGGGTGCAGCGATGTGCTACACGAGCGGTACCACTGGCAACCCCAAGGGTGTGATGTACAGCCATCGCAGCACCTACATGCACTCGATGATGGTCACCAGCACCGCCAACATCGCCCTCGCCGAGACGGACCGGATGCTCGTGATCGTGCCCATGTTCCACGCCAATGCGTGGGGCACCCCCTACGCGGCCTGGATGATCGGGGCCGACCTGGTGTTCCCCCAGCAGCACCTGCAGGCTGCTCCACTGGCGCGCATCATCGACCGACACCCGCCCCACCCTCACCGGAGCAGTGCCGACCGTGCTCAATGACCTGCTCCACAACGGGGCGGATACCGACATGAGCAGTCCTGCGTCTGGTGATGTGCGGCGGCGCGGCGGTACCTCGTGCCCTGATCGACGGCTACCGCGAGACCTTCGGTCTGCCGGTGGTGCAGGGATGGGGGATGACCGAGACCAGCCCGGTGTGCGCCATCGGCACTCCGCCGAAGGTGAGGGGCGACCTCGGCGAGACCGACTGGAGGGTGAAGACGGGCCGCATCATCCCAGGCGTCGAGTTGCGCATCACCGCCGACGATGGCTCGGTGCAGCCGTGGGACGGCGAGTCGCTTGGGCGAGATCGAGGTGCGCGGCCCGTGGATCACGGCGAGCTACTACCACGTCGACGATCCCGGCCAAGTTCCACGACGGCTGGCTGCGCACCGGCGATGTCGCCAGCGTGATGCCAAACGGCTACGTGATGATCAGCGACCGGGCCAAGGACGTGATCAAGTCGGGCGGCGAGTGGGTCTGCTCGGTGGACCTGGAGAACACGATCATGGGGCATCCCGGCGGTGCTCGAGGCAGCCGTCATCGGGGTGCCCGACGACCGCTGGGACGAACGCCCGATGGCATGCGTCGTGCTCAAGCCCGGGGCATCGGCTACGGCGGGTGAGCTGCAAGGCGTGGCTCACGGAACGCACCGCGAAGTTCTGGGTTCCCGAGAGGTGGACCTTCATCGAGTCGAGGTGCCCAAGACGAGCGTCGGCAAGTTCGACAAGAAGGTTCTTCGGGCCGAGAACGCCGACGGCGCCCTCGAAGTTCAGCGCCCCGACTGAGCGGGAGCTCAGGCGAGGGAGGCGGGCAGGCGGTCGGCCTCGCGGGCTTGGAGGGCGGCGTTCACCCTTTGGCGTTCCAGGATCTGGTCCAGCGTCTTGGCTGCCTGGGGAATGGGATGCTCGGCGAAGAAGCCCTGCACGTCGGCCACCACCTCGGGTCGGGTGAGCAGCTTCACCGGGTCGATCATCCTCACGATCGTGTTGTTGGGGAACCGATCGTTGGCCAACTGCCAGTTGAGGCGCACAGAGCTCCAGGCCATCTCGCCGTGCCAGCGGTTGGCGATGCAGCGGTTGAGCAGGAAGGGAGCGTTCTGGGTCTTGACATCACCGGAGAGGGCCAGGTCGATTGTGCGCTGGATCTGGGCTTCCTCGGGGAACTCGGCGAGGGCGTAGAGGTAGCGCAACTGCTCCTGGGGAGTAGCCGAGGTGCGGAAGTTGGCGAGGTAGTGGTCGTAGTCGGCGTCGGTGCCGACCGCGGCGACGGCATTGGTGGCAGCGGCGACCAGCTCGGGATCCGCATCGGCCTGCTGCATGATCGCCCGGCATCGGGTCTGGGCTTCGGCGTCGTCGCCCAACACGGCCAGGGTGCCCACAAGTAGGCCGCGAAGCTTGGCCCTCAGGTCGTCTTCGCCCTCTGCCGGCTCCCAGCCGAGGTCGGCGAGGGCCGGCGCGATGAGGGCCGCGACCCGCCCCTGGAACGCGGTGAGGGCATCGCCCTTGACCAGGCGGCCGACCCCGCGCATTCCGATGGTGATGGCCTGCCACACCGCCAGGTCGCGGTCGGCGGCGAATCCTTCGACGAAGGTGAGGAAATCGGCGGCCGCGAGTCGTCCGGCCACCACCTCGTTCCATGCATCGTCGACAAGGTTGTAGCGGTCGATGATGGTCAGGTCGCCGAGCCGGCCTTCGAGGCGGCTACGCAAGGTGTTGTCGTAGGCGACGCGCATGAAACCGTGGCCGCCGGCATTGACCACGACAGAGCTGTCGGCGGAGGTCAACGTCACTCTCAGCTCGGTGCTGTCGAGGAGCACCTTGTGCTCTAAGCCGTCGATGCTCAGGTGAACCGGTACCACGAACACGGTGGTGTCGTCGGTGTCGCCGTAGGCGAAGCGTTGCTGGGTGAGCACCAGGGTGGCTGCCGTCGAGTCGGGCGCTCACGAGCGGGTAGCCCGATTGCCAGATCCAGCTGTCCATCAGCCGGCGCGCCGGGGTGGACGGATTGGCCTCCTCGATGGCATCCCATAGATCACTGGTCTCGGTGTTCGCGTACTCGTGACTACTGAGGTAGTGGCTCACCCCGCGACGGAACTCGTCTTCGCCGAGGTACTGCTCGAGCATGCGCAGCAGCGAGCCGCCCTTTTGGTAGGTGAGCACGTCGAACATGCCGTCGCAGTCGGCGGGCGCCTCGACCGGGAACTCGATGCTGCGTGTGCTCGCCAGCGAGTCGACCTCGAAGGCGACGCTGCGCTCGAGGCTGAACGTGGTCCAGCGCTTCCAGTCGGGTCGGTAGGCGTCGCAGCAGGCGATCTCCATGAACGTCGCGAAGGCCTCGTTGAGCCAGATGCCGTTCCACCACTTCATCGTCACCAGGTCGCCGAACCACATGTGGGCCAGCTCGTGGGTGACCACATCGGCCAGGTTCTGCAGCTCCTGCTGGGTGGCTGAGGCGGGATCGGCGAGCAGCAGGTTCTCGCGGTAGGTGATGCAACCGAGGTTCTCCATCGCTCCCGCGGCGAAGTCGGGCAGGGCGAGCATGTCGCACTTCTCGGTGGGGTAGGGCAGGCCGTAGTAGTCCTGGTACCAGGCGAGGGCGAAGGCGCCGACGTCGAGACCGAAGTCGGTGAGGTGGCCCTTGCCGGGCACGTGCACGATACGCAGAGCGATGGGGTCGCCACCATCCATGCGGGGCACCATCACCGGCTCGGTGGCCTCCAAGGGGCCGACGACGACCGCCACCAGGTAGGTGCTCATCGGCATCGTCGGGGCGAAGCGCACCGCCACCTTGGGGTCGGTTCGCCTTCGACGTATGTTCTGTGCGCTCTACCTCGGGCCCGTTCGAGCACCGCGAGCAGGTGGGGTTCGACGATGAGCGTGATGTCGAAGACGGCCTTGAAGTCCGGCTCGTCGAAGCAGGGGAAGGCCCGGCGGCAGTCGGTGGCCTGCATCTGGGATGTGGCGATGACCTGCTCGTTACCGTCGACGTCGGTGAAAGTGCTGCGGTACCAGCCGCGCAGCTTGTCGTTGAGCGTTCCGGTGAAGCTGATGTCGATGGCCAGCGGGCCCTCGGTGGCGCCTTGCTCGATGATGAGGCGCTCGGCGGCTTCGTCGAGGCTGAAGGCGGTGGGCTCACCGTCGACCCTGACCGAGTGCACGCCCAGCTCGATGGCGTTGAGCACGATCCGGTCGACCGCTTGCGCCAGCGGTGGCGTCGATGATCGACATGGCCGACGAAGGTGGCGTTCGCTAGGTCCGGTTCGAGTGCCAGGGTGTAGCGATGGGGGACGACGGCGCGCGGAAGACGGTAGGGGCTCTCGGTCACCAGCCGCATCGTACCGGGGCGTATCCTGGGTGGCTGTCGCCGGTGGCGGGTAGAGTTCGCCGCCGTGTCACCTGCACCGCAGCACGACGTCGTAGGGGTGGGCAATGCGCTGGTCGACGTCATCTCCCATGCCGACGACGGGTTCATCCATCACCACGAACTGGTGAAGGGTTCGATGACCCTGGTCGACACCGACCGGGCCCTGTACCTCTACAGGGCGCTGGGAACCGCGGTGGAGATGAGCGGTGGCTCGGCGGCCAACACGATGACCGGCGTGGCGTCGTTCGGCGGGAGGGCGGCCTACATCGGCAAGGTCAGCGACGACGAGCTCGGCGAGGTGTTCGGCCACGACCTGAGGGCGGTCGGCGTCCAGTTCCGCCCCGGCGCAACCCGAGGGCGATGTGCCAACCGGGCGTTGCATCATCGTCGTCACGCCCGACGCTCAGCGCACGATGAACACCTACCTCGGCGTGTCGAGCCTGCTCAAACCCAGCGACATCGATGAAGCCACCGTCGCTGCCGGCAAGGTGCTCTACATGGAGGGCTACCTCTACGACCGGCCCGAGGCCAAGGAAGCCTTCCGCCTTGCGGCTGCTATCGCCCACGCCCACGGCCGGCAGGTGACCTCACCCTGAGCGATTCGTTCTGCGTCGATCGCCACCGCGAGCGACTTCCGCGCCCTGGTCACCGACGAGGTCGACATCCTCTTCGGAAACAAGGCCGAGCTCCTTGCGCTCTACGAGGTCGAGTCGTTCGACGAAGCCATTGCCCGTGTCCGCCACGACTGCCATCTCGCCATCGTCACCGTCGGTGCCGATGGATGCGTCATCGTCACTCCCGACGATGTGCACTTTGCGCCAGCAGAACCCGTCGATGCAGGTTCTCGACACCACCGGTGCCGGCGACCTCTTCGCCGCCGGGTTCCTCTACGGCTACACCCGCGGCAACCCCCTCGACCACTGTGCCAAGCTTGGCGCGATCGCCGCCGCCGAGGTGATCTCACACGTCGGTCCGCGTCCCCTAGTCGAGTTGAGGACACTGCTGCCATGACCTTCGCCTCCTCTCCACGGGCCACGGCCGAGAAGTGGTTGGCCGCCGAACCCGATGCCGACATGCGTGCCGAACTCGCAGCCCTGCTGGCCGGTCCCGACGATGAGCTCGCCGAGTGGTTCACGGGGAGGTTGCAGTTCGGCACCGCGGGTCTGCGCGCCGCGGTCGGTGCCGGGCCGTTGCGGATGAATCGCCTCGTTGTGCGCCAGGCGGCGGCGGGGCTCGTCGATCATCTCCTCGCCCACGTGCCCGACGCTGCGGCGAAGGGGGTCATCATCGGTTTCGATGCTCGTCGCAAGAGCGATGTCTTCGCCCTCGACACGGCGCGGGTCTGTGCGGCCCGGGGGGTGAGGGCCCTGCTGTTCGAACAGATCGTGCCCACACCCGTCTTGGCGTGGAACATCACCGAGCGTCGGCGCTGCCGCCGGGGTGATGGTCACCGCCTCGCACAACCCGCCGGCCGACAACGGCTACAAGGTGTACCTCGACACCGGTTCTCAGATCGTGCCTCCCGTGGACACCGCGATCAGCGACCTGATCGAGAGCGTCGACCCGACTACCGTGCCCCTGGCGCCCGTCGACCACCCACTCATCGAGCACCTGGGTGACGCCCCGATCGACGCCTACCTCGCGTTCGCCGTCCGGGGTGAGGTTGTGCCCCGATGTGCCCGGCGTGCCGGTGGCCTACACCGCCATGCACGGAGTCGGTGGGGCCATCCTTCTGGCTGCCTTCAGCAGCGCCGGTCTTCCCGCTCCGGCCGTGGTGGCCGAGCAGCAGGAACCTGACGGCAGCTTTCCGACAGTGTCGTTCCCCAACCCCGAAGAGCCGGGAGCGATGGACCTGTTGCTGGCCCTCGCCGTTGAATCGGGGGCGGCCATCGCCCTGGCCAACGACCCCGACGCGGACCGCCTCGGTGCGGCCATCCCCACCGTCGGGGCGGATGGATCGACGGGGTGGCGCCGTCTCGGTGGCGACGAGGTCGGCTGGTTGCTCGCCGACCACATCCTGCGCCACACCCGGCCGGTGGCAGGGCCCGACAACCGTCTGGTGGTGACCACCCTGGTGTCGTCGTCGCTACTCGCCACGATGGCCGCGGCCAACGGAGCCACCTGCCTGGAGACCTACACCGGCTTCAAGTGGATCGGCCACACCGTTCTCGAACACCCCGAGCTGAACTTCGTCTTCGGCTACGAACAGGCCCTCGGGTACCTGGTCGCCGGCCAACCCCTCGACAAGGACGGCATCACCGCCGCGATCATGCTGGCCGAAGTGGCGGCTCTCGCTGCGGCCGAAGGAATCACCCTGCAGCAACGCCTCGACTCCATCGCCGCGCTCTACGGCAGGCACATCGTGGCCGAGAGATCGGTGCCGATGCCGCCGGCGGACGGGGCCGAGGCGGTGGCCCGGCTGAGGGCACAGCCGCCGACATCGGTGGGTGGGAGGGACGTCACCAGTGTCCACTGGTTCGACGAGGCCGGCCTGCTGAGGCTCCAACTGGAGGGTGATGTGCGCCTTCAGGTTCGTCCGAGTGGCACCGAACCGAAGGTCAAGCTCTACGGCGAGGGGATCGAGCACGACCCCGCCGATCTTCTCGACGAGCTCGCCCGCCTGCTCAGCGCCGCCCCCTGGTTGAGGCACTGTCGACAGAACCGTGCATGTTCACGTCGGTTCGATTCCGATTGCGGGGCTGATTCGAATTCGAAATGACGCGAACGGGTGGAGACTTCGGCTGGCTGGCTGGCTGGCTGGCTGGCGCGCCAGTCCGCTCAGGCGGGCGAGCCGAACTGGCGGTCGCCGGCATCACCCAGGCCGGGAACGATGAAGGCGTTCTCGTTGAGCCTCTCGTCGAGTGCCGCGGTGTAGACGGCCAGGTCGAGCTCGGCTTCGCGAAGCAGTTCGATGCCTTCAGGGGCGGCCAGAACGCAGACGACGATGATCGTGCCCGTGGCGCCACGCTCCACCAGTAGCTGGCAGGTGTGGGCCAGCGAGCCGCCTGTGGCCAGCATCGGGTCGAGGACGATGATCTGGCGGCCGGCGAGGCCCTCGGGCAGCTTGTTGACGTAGGGCTTGGGCTGGTGGGTGGTCTCGTCGCGGGCGACCCCGATGAAGCCGACGTCGGCGTTGGGGAGCAGGTCCTGGGCGGCGCGGAGCAGGCCGAGGCCTGCCCTCAGTACGGGCACGACGACCGGTTGGCTGCTGAGCTGACGCCCGAGGGTCTCAGTGAGCGGGGTCTGCACCTTGACCCCGCGCGTGGGCAGACCGTGGGTGGCTTCGGCGATCAGCAGGGTGCCGATGCGCTCGAGCTCTTGGCGGAACAGGGCGTTCGGTGTGTTCCTGTCGCGCACGCGGGTGAGCGAATCGGCAATCAGGGGGTGGTCGACGACGTGGACGGCTACAGACATGGACGCGAGTGTGGCAGATCACCGGCTCGGGCCGTCGCAAAGCGGGGCTTGATCACGTCGTTGATGATCTTCAGCCTCTCGGGGAAGGGAGCGAAGGCGCTCTTCATCGAGTTGATCGTGATCCACTCGAAGTCGTCGAGACCCCATCCGAACGCCTCGTGGAGCTGCTCCATCTCGTGGGTCATCGAGGTCGCACTCATCAGCCGGTTGTCGGTGTTCAAGGTGATTCGAAAGCGAAGGCGGCGCAGGAGGCCGATCGGGTGTTCGGCGATACTCGCGCAGACTCCGGTACCGACATTGCTGGTGGGACACAGCTCGAGCGGGATTCGCCGGTCGCGCACGAAGGCCGCCAAACGGCCGAGGTGCTCTTCGCCCGCCGGCCCTGTGATGTCGTCGACGATGCGAACCCCGTGGCCGAGCCGCTCGGCACCGCAGAACTGCACGGCCTCCCAGATGCTCGGCAGGCCGAAGGCTTCGCCGGCGTGGATGGTGGTGTGGAAGTTCTCGCGTTGGACGTAGTGGAACGCGTCGATGTGGCGGGTGGGTGGATAGCCGGCCTCGGCCCCGGCGATGTCGAAGCCGACACATCCTGCGTCGCGCCACCGCACCGCCAGCTCGGCGATCTCCAGGCTGCGGGCCGCAGTGCGCATGGCCGAGCAGATGAGGTAGATGGTCAGCCCTGTTCCGTCGGCGCCGCGACGAAAGCCGGTGAGCATCGCGTCGACCACCTCGTCGAGGGTGAGTCCCTGTTCGGTGCACAGCTCGGGGGCCATGCGCACCTCGGCGTACACGACCCCGTCGGCGGCCAGGTCCGCCGCGCACTCGTAGCTCACTCTCTCGATCGCGTCGCGATGCTGCATCACCCCCACTGTGTGGGCGAATGTCTCCAGGTAGAGCACCAGATCGTTGCGCTTGGCGCCACGGTTGAACCAGGCTGCGAGCTCGTCGGTGTCGTAGGTGGGCAGGTCTGTGTATCCGTACTCGCGGGCGAGTTCGATGACCGTGAGCGGTCGCAGGCCCCCGTCGAGATGATCGTGGAGCAGGACCTTGGGCAGGGAGGCGATGTCCATCTCGTGAACGAGCGTAGGCGCTCGCCAACGGGGCGCATACCCTGACGCCATGAATGTCCCTGAGCTCACGGTGCTGGGCCGCACCGTCCGCCACTCAATCGACCATGTCGAGGTGTTCCCCGCGCCGGCCCATGTGACCCTGGTGACGTTCACCAACGACGAACTCACGTCGATCTGCCCGGTCACCCAGCAGCCCGACCTCAGCACCGTGGTGATCGAGTACGTGCCCCATCAATGGTGCATCGAGAGCAAGAGCCTCAAGCTCTACCTGTGGGGGTTCCGCGACCGTGCCGTCTTCGCCGAGGCACTGGCCGCCGAGATCGCTTCCGAAGTGATGCTCACCGCATCTCCGCACCGGGTCACGGTGACCCTCACCCAGAGGCCGCGTGGTGGCATCGAGGTGAAGGCAGTAGCCGAACTCGGCACGACCTAGTCGACGGGGCGCAGCAGGGCGCTGGACGGTCAGTGGCTCTCGCCGGATCGATAGGGTTGGCCGGCGTAGGCCGGTGGTCGCAGCTTTTGACTGGCGGTGGCGAGCACGATCAGGGTGAGCATGTAGGGCAGGCCGCCGGTGAGCGACTCGGGGATCTCATCGATGCGCAGCCACCACACGAAGAGGAGCACACCGAGCCCGAGAGCGACTCCCGACACCACCCAACGGCGACGGAAGAGGGCGAAGCCGAACCACCCCGCGCACACGATGGCGCCGAAGATGAAGAGCTGGGGTAGGGCTTCGCGCCCGACCCGGTTGAGAGCTTCCGGGTAGCCGAACAAGAAGCCGCTGGCGAGAACTCCCGTGGGTCGCCAGTTGCCGGCGATCATCGTGGCAAGACCGATGAACCCCTTGTTGGCCGTCTGACCTTGGCGGTAGTAGGAGGAGGCGACGATGGCCAGATAGCCGCCACCGAACCCGGCGAATCCGCCACTGATCAGCAGAGCGCTGTATCGCAGGGACGTCACCCTCACACCGAGCGATTCGGCGGCCGCCGGTGCCTCACCTGATGACCTCACCCTCAGGCCGAACTTCGTGCGCCACAGCACGAAGGTGGTGAGAGGCACCATCAGCAGGGCGAGCAGGGTGATGAGGTGGACGTTGAAGGTGAAGCCGCGCAGCACTCCGGCCATGTCGCCGATCACCGGCCACCCCTCGTCGCACTTCGGGACGCTGCTACGCGACCCCCCGCACTCCAGCCAGCCGAGCACGTCGGGGCTCTTCCATGATCCGATCTTGCCGCCGGAGAGGAAGGGGAAGTCGAAGCGCGCCGGCGGTGAATTCTGCTGCGGCGACTGGCTGATGCCGGCACCCTGGGGTGCGTCGGGGCCGCTCCACAGGAGCTCCGACATGTACCTCATGCCGTAGAAGGCGAAGAGGTTGATCGCGACACCGGAGATGATGTGGTTGACGTTGAACGTGACGGTGGCCGCGGCATGGATGAGGCCGCCGAGCATGCCGCCGATGATGGCCAGCACCAGCCCCCACCACGGTCCGAACTTCCAGGCACCCACGCCACCGAACCAGGTGCCGAAGATCATCATCCCTTCGATGCCGATGTTGACCACGCCGACACGTTCCGCCCACAGCCCGGCGAGGCCGGCGAGAAGGATCGGGATGGTGAAGCGCAGGGTGGAGCCGATGGTCTTCGACGAGGTGAGGTCGTCGCCGCCTTCGGCAAAGGCCCTCACGAAGGAGAGAACCAGGAACAGGACCAGACCGATGAACAGGACCTTGTGGTTGTAGACGACTCTCTTCCAGGTGGGCACGGTTGAGGGAGTGGTCGGGGCCGACTGGGTCGTGATCGTGGCGCTCATGCTGCTGCCTCCGAAGTCGAGACGGCAAGCTGGGCTGCGGTTCTGTCGGCCGTTCGGCGGTTGACCCTCACACTGACCATCTCATTGACGATCACCACGCTGAGCAGGATGATCGCCTTGATCACGACGACGATCGATTGGGGCACCTTGTCGAGCTGTAGGGGGCCCGTCAAGGTGTCGAGGAAGCCGAACACGATGGCCGACCCGACGATACCCACCGGGTGGTTGCGCCCGAGGAGGGCGACGGCTATGCCATCGAAGCCGTAGCCATCTGGTCGGCTGGGGCCGTAGGCGTGGGAATCCCCGAGCAGGTAGGTCATGCCCACCAGCCCGGCGATAGCGCCAGAGATGACCATCGAGGCGATCACCATCCGGCCAGAGGCGATGCCGCCGGTGCGAGCGGCTCCGGCGTTGAGGCCCGATGCCCTCAGGCGGAAGCCGAAGCGGCTCTTGAACACCACCAGCCAATAGATGACAGCAACGACCAGGGCGACGATGAAGAACGAGTTGAGCCGGTTCTCGACAAGGTCGGGCATCCAGCCGGACTCCGGGATCGGCTTGCTCTTCACGTCGAGTGAGCCACCCGGCTTGGTGAAGCGGGCGTACTCGCTGAAAAGGAAGTCGATCAGGTTGAGCGCCAGCTGGTTGAGCATGATCGTGGCGATCACCTCGTTGACCCCTCGCTTCACCTTGAGGATCGCCGGGATGGCTGCCCAGATTGCGGCAGAGGTCATCGCCACGAGCAAGATGATGGCGATGTGAAGGGGCGCCGGAAGGTTCATCTTGGGCCCGAACCAGCCGGCAAAGAACACGCCGATGAGGAACTGTCCCTCGACGCCGATGTTGAACAGGTTCATCTTGAACCCGATTGCCACGGCGATCGCCGAGATGATCAGGGGCGTGCTGCGCTCGAGGGCGTCGAGCAACTTGTGGTTGTCGCGGATGTTGTCCCACATGGTCGTGAACAGGGAGCCGGCGTTCTCCCCACTGACGGTCAGCACGACGGCGGCGATCCCGAGAGCAAGCACAACAGCAGCCAACGAGCTGGCAAGGGTGACGAACACCTGCTGCCGGTTCTGGCTCGGCTTGGGGTTGATGATCCGCCGAAGCCTGGCACTCCAGGCCGATTCGGTCATCACGCCACCTCCTGCTGGGCGCCGGTCATGTAAGTGCCGAGGATCTCGGGTGTGGCCGTCGCTCGGTTTGATTCGGGCGGTTATCCGACCGTCGAACATCACCAGGATTTGGTCGGAGAGGCCGATCAGCTCCTCGAGGTCGGCGGAGACGAGCAGCACTGCCATGCCTTTGTCGCGGGCTGCGCGCAACTTCTCCCAGATCGCCGCCTGGGCACCGATGTCGACCCCACGGGTGGGATGTGCGGCAACGAGCACCCGGGGGTCGCTGGCCATCTCTCGGCCGACGAGCAGCTTCTGCTGGTTGCCGCCCGAGAGGGCGAACGCGGGCACCGTCTCGCTCGGGGTGCGTACGTCGAAGTCGGCGATCACCTGGCGGGCGTCGGCCTTCACCTTGGAGGCGGCGATGAACGGGCCGGTGAGGAACTCGGGGTTTCCGTCGCGGCCGAGCAGGGTGTTCTCCCACAGGGGGGCGTCGAGAAGCAGACCTTCGCGGTGGCGGTCGAACGGGATGTAGGAGAGGCCGTGCTCGATGCGGTGCTGCACCGATGCCTTGGTGACGTCGACACCGTCGAGGTGGATGGTGCCGTCGACAGGGTGCTCGATACCGAGGATCGCCTGGCACAACTCGAACTGGCCGTTGCCCTCGACTCCGGCGATCCCGACGACTTCGGCGTCGTGGACCTCGAAGCTGACGTCTTCGACCGCCCTGCGACCACCGATGCCGTTCACCGACAGCCCGGCGACGGACAGCTTCACCTCTTTGCCGACCTCGCTTGCCCGACCGTGGGGCGATGGCAGTTCGCTGCCGACCATCAGCTGGCCGAGGATCGAACGGTTGACGTCTTGTGGCTTCACCTCCGCCACCGTGGTGCCGGCGCGGATGACCGTGATGTCGTCGGAGACGGCGAGAACCTCGTCGAGCTTGTGGGAGATGAAGATGACTGTCGCTCCGTCGTCGACGAGTCGGTGCAAGTTGGCGAACAACTCGTCGACCTCTTGGGGCACGAGCACGGACGTGGGTTCGTCGAGGATCAGGATGCGGGCGCCCCGGTAGAGCAGCTTGAGGATCTCGACTCGTTGCCGCTGGCCGACACCGAGATCGGAGACCAGCGCGTCGAGGTCGACGCTGGCACCGACAGCTTCCATGATGACGTGTCAGCTTCTCGCGGGCCTGGTCGAAGCGGATGACGCCGCCGTCGGAGGTGGGTTCGTCGCCGAGGATGATGTTCTCGATCACCGTCAGGTTGTCGGCGAGCATGAAGTGCTGGTGCACCATCCCGATTCCGGCGGCGATGGCGTCGCTCGGCGACTTGAATCTGTGTTGCACACCGTTGACGTGGATGGTGCCTGCCTCGGGCTGGTGCATGCCGTACAGCGTCTTCATCAGGGTCGATTTGCCCGCCCCGTTCTCGCCGACGATGGCGTGGATGGTGCCGGCGACAACGTTGAGGTCGACGTCGTGGTTGGCGATCACGCCGGGGAACCTCTTCTCGATCCCGGTGAGCTGTACCGCCAACGTATCGCTGCCCATGGTCCCCCTTCACGACTCGTACTGTGCCGTTATAGCAGAGAGCCCGGGGGCGGACCCCCGGGCTCTCGTTACTTACTCTGTCTTATCGACGTCAGGACATCAGGGTGCGGTGGGCACCACGATGTCGCCGGCGATGATCGCTGCCTTGATCTCCTCGAGCTGGTCGACGACGTCGTCGAGGTAGCCACCCGAGGTGGAGTAGCCCACGCCGTCGACGCTGAGGTCACACGTGGCGAAGCCGCCCGCAAGGGTGCCGTCTTGGGCAGCCTTGACGGTCTCGAACACCGACACGTCGACACGCTTCAGCATCGAGGTGAGGATGTGTGCCTGCTGATCGGCGCTGGCGGTGAGGTACTGGTCGCTGTCGACACCGATCGCCCACTTGTCGGACTCGACGGCAGCCTCGATGGTGCCCTGACCAGAACCGCCGGCGGCGGTGTAGACCACGTCAGCACCGTCGGCGTACCAGCCGTTGGCGATCTCCTTGGCCTCGTCGGGCGAGCCCCACGCGGTGTTGTCGCCTGCCGGCCCGAGGTACTGCACCTTCACCTCGATGTCGGGGTTGACGTACTTGGCGCCAGCGGTGTAGCCGGCCTCGAACTTCTTGATCAGGTCGATCTCCTGGCCACCGATGAAGCCGATGACGCCCGACTCGCTCTTCAGCGCGGCGGCGGCACCGACGAGGAACGAACCCTCGTGCTCGGCGAAGCCGAGGTGGGTCACGTTGCCCGGGGCGCACGCGATGTAACCATCGACGATGGCGTAGCTGGTGTCGGGGTTGGCGGCGGCCACTTCGGCGAGGGCGTCACCGAAGACGAAGCCGACGGCGATGATCGGGTTGTCGCCATTACCGGTGAGGGTCTCGAGGTTCGGTCCACGGTCATCGGCCGTTGTGGCCTCGAGCTCGTCGACCGTGACGCCGAGCTCGTCGACCGCCTGGTCAGCACCGCTGGCCGCCGAGTCGTTGAACGTGCCGTCGCCGCGGCCGCCGGTGTCGAAGGCGAGGCCGAAGTTGGTGACGTCACCGCTGAAGGTGATCGGTGCCCCGGCTTCGCATGGCGCTTCGGTGGTTGCTGTGGTGTCGCCGGTTGTTTCGGCGGTGGTCTCGTTGGTTGTCTCGTCATCGTCGCCGCAGGCAGCAGCGAGAAGACCGAAGCTCGCAACGAGGGCCAAAGCCGCAAAGCTCTTGCTCTTGCGCATTTTTGTCTCCCCCTCGGAGTTGTTACGCATTTGGATGGAATATCCGTTCCTAACTCTAGCCGCTCCCCATGACCTCTGATCGTCGCTGGGCACCCGTAGCATTCCTGTGATCTCGATGTCGCACGGCTCTCGATCCTCCCAGACCGCACGTCGGCGGGCGAGCAAGCGCACTTACACGGTGCGCCGACTTGTCGCGTTGTTCCTGGTGGTGACGCTCGCGGTCGGGCTGTACACGGTGGTCGATGCCTTCATCGGAGGCGATGACAGGCACAGTGTCACGCCGGCGGCACCTTCGATCAACATCGTCGTCAACGACGGTGTGACACCTACCACCTTGCCACCCACAACCACCACCGAGCCCCCGGTGAAGGAACGAACCGTGCCCTCCGCGGCCGATCCGGCCGAGCTGCTGATCCTCGGCGACAGCGACGCCGGCACCTTCGGGCCCTACCTCCTGACCCTGATGGACCAGACCGGCATCGTCACCACCACCCTCGACTACAAGGTGTCGTCGGGTCTCGCCCGGCCCGACTTCTACGACTGGCCCACTCACATGAGGGAGGTGGTGCCGCAGGTGAACCCCGACATCGTCATCGTCACCTTCGGCGGCAACGACACCCAGGGCCTGCGCAACATCGACGAATCGTGGGCCGTCGCCCATCCACCAGGCGAAGGCGGCGACGACAGCGACTGGATCGCCGAGTACGGCAGGCGGGTGGGCGAGGTCATGGACTACCTCAGCGACGCAAACCGCACCCTCATCTGGGTAGGCATCCCCAACGACGACAACCCCGACGTCACGGCCCGTTTGAAGGTCCAGGATCAGGTGGTGAAGGCACAGGCCGCCGAGCGCGAAGGGGTGGTGTTCATCGACACCTGGACCCGCTTTAGCGGTCGTAACGGGGGTTGGGCCGAGTACGTCGTCGATCCGCGCGATGGCCAGGGCAAGGATGTGCGCTCCGATGACGGTTTCCACCTCAACGTGACCGGCGCGGAGATCCTCGCCCTCGACATCGCTGAAGCCGTGCGCGCCGAACTGCGAGCCCGCGGCGCCACCCTCTGACAGTGATGATGTGGGTGGGGCCCCGGCCCGCCATCTGTGAATGCACAGAAGCCGACGTACGGATCTGTGAATTCACAGTTGTCATCACAATGGAAAGTTCGGCCCTTGGTGGGCCGCTGTGAGGGGTGCAGTGAAGGTTTCTGTGAGGCCTGCTGTGAGGGCACCGGTGTTGGGTGCAGGGCATGACCAATCGACGAAGCTCCGACAAAGCCACCCTCCGCTTCCTGCGCAACCTCGACGAACTGCGAGCAGTCCTCGAATCGATCGGCCCGCCGTGTTGGGCATTCGGCCCGACCGGGTCGGCGCTCCTCGGGTTCGATGGATATGTGCTGCAGGCGCCGTTCCACATCGCTGTGCCCAACGCCCGCGCACCCCACCGCGTGGCTCATGTGGTCCACCGCCTGCGCGACATCGATCGGCTAGACACGACCACCGCCTATGGCCTTCCCTGCCTCAGCGCTACCCGTACCCTGATCGAGCTTGCTGCGTCCGAGACTCCGAAGCGGCTCACGGCGGCACTCGACAGCGCCTTGCGCGACGGTGGAACGAGCGAAGACTTCCTTCATCGGCGCATCGTCGCTCTGAGACGTCGGGGTCGACCGGGGCTTGACCGGTTGCTGGCTGTCATCGGTGGCAGCGAGCTCAGTCGGGGAGGGCACTCCTACCTCGAGCGCACCTTCCTCGAACTGGCGGCCGAGTTGGGGCTGCCCAGGCCCGATACCCAGCAGGTGGTGGCCAAGCGCCGCAAGAAGCTGATCCGTGTCGATTGCCGATTCCCCGGCACCAAGGTGGTGATCGAGCTCCTTGGGTACGAGTTCCACAGAACGCGGATGCAGATGCAGGACGACTCGGAGAGGCTCAACCGGCTCCAGCTCGATGGCTTCGTTGCCATCCAATTCACCTACACCGACGTCGTCACAAGGTCGCCGCACCTGCGTTCGACCCTCGCCGAGATCGGTCCATCACTCGCCGCGTGATGCTTGCGCAGACAACTGCGAATGCACAGAAGGCAACGTCGGGTTCTGTGCATTTACAGTTGAGGCCGCAAGAAAGGCGGAACCGGGGCGGGGCAGGTGGGAGGGACCGGGGTCGGGCGGGAGCCGGGCCAGGGCGGGGCGGGGGGTTACTGGTTGCGGCCGCGGGCCTGGATGGCAGCCCGGCGGGCGGCGACCTTGTCCGGGCTGAACTGCTCCCGCTGCCACTGGGCGGCGTTGCGTGCTTCGATGGCCCAACCAGCTTCATCGGCGGAGATCTGGGCGTAGGTGGCACGGATCGCGCGTACGCCGGCCTGTTCGTTGCCGATGATGTCGAGCGCCAACCGGCGGGTGAACGGCACCAACTCGTCGTGGGGTACCACATGGTTCACCAGCCCGAGCGCAAGGGCCTCGGCCGCATCGATGAAGTTGCCGGTGAAGCTCATCTCCCGTGCCCGACGCACCCCGATCGCCTGGGGCAGCAGGACGGTGAGCCCCCACCCCGGCATGACGCCGACACGGGTGTGGGTGTCGCCGAACTTGGCCCTTTCGCTGGCGACCAGGAAGTCGCAGTTGAGGGCCAGCTCGAACCCGCCGGTGACGGCCACGCCGTTCACTGCGCCGATGAGAGGCTTGTCCAGATGGGGGAAGGGACCCCGCACGCCATCGGCGTTGGGTGAACCGTCGGCGCCGGTGCCGAGCAGACGGGCCGACGAACCGAGCTCCTTGAGGTCGAGTCCGGCGCAGAAAGCGGGGTCGGTGCCGGTGAGGATGATCACATCCACATCAGGGTCGGCTCGCGCTTCCCCCAGCTTCTGGGGCAGGAGGCGCAACACTTCGCCGGAGAGGGCGTTGCGAGCCTCGGGCCGGTTGAGGGTGATCGTGGCGATGCGCTCGCTCACCTCATAAAGGACGACATCGGACATGGTGGTGACGTTGCCACACCGGGCAACAGGTTCACGAGCCAGCCGACGAGCTGGCGCGGTGATGTTGGTCAGCGAAGATCGCCCAACTTCACCAGGGTGGCGGCGATCCAACCTCCGAGGGCACCGAGGTGGTCGTCGAGAAGGCGGCTGGCACCGTCGGCGAGGGTGCTCTCCGCCAGTTCGTAGAGGCCTTCGTAGGTGACCTCGACGGCGTAGTCGGGTTCGGTCGTGTCCGCCTCGGCGAAGCCGATCTCGATTGCGACGCCTGCCCTCTCAAGGGTCCCGTCGCCGATGAGGGGGCTGGCCACAGGGGTGATGGCGAAGACCTTCGTCGGGTCCGGTGGTCCGGCGAGGTGCTGCACCCGGAAGACGATCTCGATCTCGATGGCCGGAAGCTCGTCGAGGACCTCGTCGACATACCAGCGGCGATAGGTGGTCTGGCTCCACGTCGGCCAATCGAAGGTGATGTGGGCCACCACGTGGGGTGGCATGCCCTCGCCGGGAAGGCCATAGGTGGTCTCCCAGGTGAGGTCGCCGAGCAGCACGTCGGCCTGGAAGTGCTCCTCGAACGGCTGTCGTTCGAGGAAGGCGGCCTCGAAGGCATCGCGCAGGGCGCTGATCGCGTCGGTGAATACATGGTCCAGCATGTGCCCGAGACCGTAGCTGGCCGGTGAGATGGGGATGGCTATCGTGACGCCCATGCCCAACGTTCTCATCGAGGTCGCCGACGGTGTCGCCACGCTCACCCTCAACAATCCGGCCGAGCGCAACACCCTCACCCGCCCGATGGTCGACGAGATCATCGCCGCCATGGACGCAGTCGAGGCCGACTCGGCCGTGGGTGCCGTGGTTGTAACGGGCGCAGCACCGGCCTTTTGCGCCGGCGCCAACCTGGGCAACCTGGCCGAGGCGACCAAGGAGAGCCTGGGCAACATCTACGAGGGTTTCCTGCGCATCGCCTACAGCCCCCTGCCCACCCTGGCGGCGGTAAACGGTGCTGCCGTCGGCGCCGGCATGAACCTTGCTCTCGGCTGCGACGTCCGCATTGCCGCTCGCCGGGCCAGGTTCGACACCCGCTTCTTGCAGATCGGCATCCACCCCGGTGGGGGCCACACTTGGATGCTGCGCCGCATCCTCGGTCCTCAGGCAACCTTTGCCGCTGTCGTGTTCGGCGAGGTGATGGATGGGCCTGAGGCGGAGCGTGTCGGCCTGGTGCACCGTTGTGTGGAGGACGACCTATTGCTCAGCACGGCCCAGGAGATGGCCGCTCGCGCCGCGGCAGCGCCTCGTGAGCTGGTCATCGAGGTGAAGCGCACGATCCAGGCGATGGCCGACATCAGCACCCACCCCGAGGCAGTCGAGCGCGAGCTGATTCCCCAGGTGTGGAGCACCCGCCAGCCCTGGTTCGCCGAGCGGGTCGCAGCTCTCCAGCAGAAGATCACCTCCAAGCGGTGAGTCAACTCTGATCGTCGGGCGTCCGGCCGAAATTCGCGCACAACTGTTACCGAAAGTCCCTTCCTGCGCGAAGAGGCGTGGTCTACCGTGCAGGTACGGCACAGCCGTACGTTCCGATCACACACGGAGGTACTCATGAGCCAGCGTCATCGCAGCCAAGAGGCGGCCCCGCCGCCGAAGATGGATCTGCGTGCCCACGCCCACAACGAGCGGCATCGAATAAACAGCGAGCTGCAGGCCGTTGCGGCCCAAGTGAGCGCAGGGGCTGAGCCCGATGAGGTGCACGAGCCGGGTCCGGCCTGGGTGCCGGATCACCATCGTCACCTGAAGGCGCGGGAGGACACGTCGCCCAAGCGGCTGCGGCACTGGAAGGTCAAGGCTTGGAAGCGCCGCAGTTCGGTGCGCAAGGCCAAGGCCCAAGCGACGCGCCTAGCGGGCGAACAACCCTGACCCATTACGCGTCGGCGGTTTTCACAGCCACTCCGCGGCGTAATCGGCGCGACCGGCGTCCCACTCCTCGGCGGTGATCGCATGGCGCACATGGTCCTCCCATGTGCCGTTGATCTCGAGGAACCTCAGCGCGACCCCTTCCTCACGTAGCCCCAGCCTCGCGATTACCCGTATGCTGTTGGTGTTGCGCGGCACGATGCAGATCTCCATCCGGTGGAGGTGGAGTTGCTCGAAGGCGAACCGGGCGAGCACCACCACCCCCTCGGGCACATAGTGGTTGCCGGCCTGAGCCTGGTCGATCCAGTAGCCAGCGGTTGAGGTCTGCTGGGCGCCGCGAATGATCCCATTGAGGTTGACCTCGCCGGCAAGTTGGGTTCCCACGAACAGGCCGAACCCGTATGCCACACCTGCCTGTCGGTCCCGATCGCGTGCGTGGCAGCGAGAGAAGAAGGCCTCACGATCCTGAGCGGGGTCGGGCAAGGCGACCGGGCGCATCGGTTCCCACGGGGCGAGCCACGGTTGGTTGCGGATTCGGACCTCGCTCCACTGCTCCCAGTCGCCGGGGGTCAGGGGGCGCAGCATTACTCGCCGGCCCACGAGGCGCAGGGGCGCATTCGAAGGCATCGAAGGATGGCCGAAGCGGGTGCTGCTCACGGTAGGGCCCTCATACCGTCTCCCCATTCCCAATGTGGGCAGCCCCAAGTTGAGTTGCCACCCACCGCCCAACCGGGTCGTCGCCGCCGGCGAGGAACCAGGCATAGTGAGCGTGGAGGCACTTCACCCCCTGCCGGGTACCGCCCACCCCGCCGGAGGGCCGGGGACCACCGTGGCCTACGGGTAGAGAGGCATCTCGCTGGGCGGCGTAGCGGGCATGGGCCCGGGCGATGGCAGGGGGAGGGATCTCGGCCTCGGCGCGGCGCACCCCGCCCTCGGCCTCCAGCCGACCGACGAGGCGGGCGACCTCCTTGCCGACCAGCCAATAGAGGGTGGGCATCGGGGTGCCGTCGTGGAGAAGGGGGTTGTTGAGCAGCACGACCGGGTCACCGTAGGCGTCGCGGATCGCGACTTCGAAGTCGCCCTGGGGGGCGCGCCCGAGCAACTCGGTTACTCGGGCGATGTCGTCGGCGGGAACAGGCTCCACGTCGGCGAGCTCTACTTGCGCATGCGGCGCAGGATGAGAAGGAGCAGAACGAGGCCGCCGAAGAGAGGTAGCAGCCTTTTCAGCACGGCTGTTCCGGCCACGTTGGACAACTCGATCGGTTCCGCTGCAGGACCATGGACAAGGCGGACCGCCGGCGCCTCGGGCTGCGCCTTGACGTCTGGTTCGTGCCCGGTCGCGACTTCTGCCGGCGGCTCGGCTCCCTCGGCGGACCCTGCGTCGGGCGGGTTGTTATCGAGCACGGTGTTATCGAGCCCGGTGTTATCGAGCCCGGTGTTATCGAGCATGGTGTTGAGGTTGTGGGCGAACTGCCCCATCAGCTTCTCGCTGACCTCACCCATGATGCCCCGACCGAATTGGGCCACTTTGCCGGTGATGTGCAGCTCGGTGGCGACCACGCACTTGGTGATCTCGGTGGACACCGCTTCGAGCTGGGCAGTGATGAGTGCATCGGCGTTTCCCTTGCCGCCCGTGTCGCGCCCCTGGCACTTCAGCGCTGCACGGTGAGCGACATCGTCGCGTTCGACGAACTGGGCGTGGCCCTTGAAGGCGGTGGACACGGGGCCGAGCTTGACCTTTACGACACCACGGTAGAGGTCGCCCTCGATTTCTTGGAGCTCGGCGCCGGGAAGGCACGGGGCGATCCGCTCGACGTCGGTGAGCGCCGCCCAGGTCTCTTCGATCGGCCGGTTGACGGTGAACTCGTTCAGCAGCTTTTCCATCGCCCGAGATCCTCCAGCGTGTCGATGTCGGCAACTGAGCCTAGACAAGCCACCTGGCAGACCCACTCCGGGTGATTGCTGATGAGGGTCCGGGCACCCTGGTCGCCGGTAGTTGGGAGCAGGGGCCACACCGACTCGTGCAGTCTCACCGGATTGGGGCCTACTTCACCGTCGTAGCTGGCGATGACTATTCGGCAGTCCGGTGGAGCGTCGGTCACCGCCTTCCACGCGGCGGAGGTGATGAAGGGCTGGTCGGCGAGGCCGACGGTCACAGTGTGGGCTCCCAGTGTCTCGCGCGGCTGCGACCCCTGCGGCCAGCGAGGTGGCTTGGCCCTGAGCCCAGGCAGGGTTCCTCTGCTCGATCACCCCGGGTGGCAGGGGTAGGGGCAGGGCAAGGGCGCCGGTGACGACGATGACGTGGTCGAACCCTGCGCCCTGGGCGTGCTCGAGAGAGAGCCGCCAGACGGGCTTTCCGCCGATGAGGGCCAGCAGCTTGTGCTCCGGCCCGGCGAAGCGAGTGCCGGCTCCGGCTGCGAGCAGGACTGCGAAACAGGGCACGGCCGGAGCCTAGGTCGCTAAACATGGTTTGGATGACGAACTGATGACGGAAATGTTGCTGTCAGGTTGAATGTTGCGGTTTGGTGACGCTATGGTTTCGATCGTTACGACGGTAGCGGTCCATTCGTGGGTGACCGTGTCCCGGCGCAGCGAGCGGTGGCGCTCCCGTGTGGCGCCGGCGCCGTGAACGAGGGCGGAACCTCCTCACGACTCCACGGCCACCCGCCTGGTGCGGGTGCCGACCACTGAAAGGGACGTCATTTCCATGACGGTTCGTCGCATCATCATCTCCTGCGCCCTGGCCGGCGCCATCGCTACCGGTGCCATCGCGGTGCCTGCCACGGCCGGCGCCGCCCCAGCAGGGCCTTCCGCTCCCGCTTACGTCACCACCGGGCGCGATCCTCTGGCCTTTTATGCCGACTCGGCGATGAACGCCTACATGCGCTTCGTCGAATCGGGGGGTCAGTACGCCCTCGACGAGTTCGCCTCCATCCGCGATGCCATCGCCCTCGAGGCTGCTCGCCGGCTGGGCATCGACGGAGCCAGCCTTCAGGCGGCATGGAGCAGCGCCGACCAGGATCATCAGGTTGTCCTGATGGCCGCGATGACCCAGCTGGGCACCCCCTATCGGCGCATCACGAGCAAGCCTGGTGTCGGTTTCGACTGCTCAGGCCTCACCACATGGGCCTGGTCCCAGTCGGGCGTCACCCTTGCCCGCCAGAGCCGGTCTCAGATCAACTCCGTCACTCCCGTCACCCGCGAAACCGCCCAAGCCGGCGACCTCGTCTACTACCCCGGTCATGTGATGCTCTACCTCGGGGTCGGCGACGCCATCCTCCACGCCCCGTTCACCGGGCGCAGCGTCGAGTTCAGCCTTGTCAAGGGCAGCCGCAGCAACTCGCTTCGCTTCGGCAACCCTGTCGGCTGACCGCCACAAGTCGATCAGCGTCGAGCCTCTAAGGCGGGACAGCTCAACCGTGGATCGGGCCTTGCGCATCGCGCAGGCTTGTCGGGCGGCGGCCGGTGCGGCGGGCGATGATCTCGGCGCAGATGCCCACCGCTGCCTCCTCCGGGGTGCGTGCACCGAGGTCGAGTCCGATCGGTGACATCAACCTCTCCAGCTGCTCGGGCCGGTTGATACCAACCTCGGCGAGTCGTTCGAGCCGGGTGGCGTGGGTTTTCCTGCTGCCCATCACCCCGATGTAGCCGGCTGTCGTGGCCAGGGCGCCTTCGATGGCCGGCACGTCGAACTTGGGGTCGTGGGTGAGGATGCAGACCGCGTCGCGTAGGCCAAGGGTGTGCCCCCTTGCGGCAAAGACCGGCGCAGGCCAGCTGACCATCACCTCGTCGGCCATCGGGAACCGCCTGGCGGTGGCGAACACCTCCCGGGCGTCGCAGACGGTGACTCGATAACCGAGCACCTTGGCCACCTTGGCGAGGGCGGCGGTGAAGTCGACCGCGCCGAAGATCAACATCTGGGGGGGCGGCGCCCAGCTCTCGATGAAAGTGGTGAGCACCGGGCTGCCGACGAGATCCTCCGGCGTGGTCTCACCGTGGGGGCCATAGTGCCGCACCCCGCTCCGCCCGGCCTCGAGTTCGGCCAGCGCATCGCGGGCGACGATGCGATCGAGTTCGGTGTCGCCCAGAGAGCCGAGCGACTCGATGCCAGGTGCCACCAGGATCTTGGCGCCCACGCGCGGGCCTTCGATGACGGTCACCAGGGCGACAGGCTGGTCCGCCCTCAAGAGGTCGCGTAGGCGTTCGTAGAGCCTCATGTTCACCAGTCCAGCGGCTCTAGGAACAGGCGGATGGTGCCCCCGCAGGTGAGGCCGACGGCGAACGCGTCGTCGTCGCTGTAGCCGAAGGTGATCACACTTGCCGGTGTCGCCCCGGCAAGGATGGAGAGGGCCTCGGCCACGACAGCGCCTTCGACACAACCCCCGCTCACACTGCCCGTAACTTCACCGTGCTCGTTCACCGCCATCGCTGCGCCCGGTAGGCGTGGTCCGGAACCCTCGATGTCGACCACCCGCGCCAGTGCAACCCGGGCACCCATGGCTCGCCAGCGGTCGATGTCGTCGAGCAGTTCCTTCATCCGGCCCCCCTCTGCGGAGCCTCGGTGGCGATCACCGCGGCGAGCTCCTGCATGGCCGCCAGGCTATGCCCTTCTACGAAGTCGTCGATATAGGGGAGGGCGGCGGCCATACCCCGGGCAAGAGGGGCGTAACCGGGGGTGACCTTCAAAGGATTGACCCAGATGAGGTGGTAGCTGACGCGGCGTAGGCGGCGCATCTGCTCGGCCAGCACCTGGGGGTCGCCGCGGTCCCAGCCGTCGCTGAGCACCACGACGATGGCGCCGCGAGCCATGCCACGCACACCCCACTGGTCGTTGAACTGGCGCAGGCACTCACCCAACCTCGTGCCACCGCTCCAGTCGTGGACTCTCCTGCTCGCCTCGGCGAGGGCACTGTCGGGGTCGCGGCTGTGGAGCTCCCTGGTCATGCGCGTGAGGCGGGTTCCGATGGCGAAGGCTTCGACCCTTTGGCGGCCGGACACTGCCGCTTGGACGAACCTCAGCATCACCCGGGCATACGGCTCCATCGAGCCGCTGATGTCGAGAAGCAGCACCAACCGCCTCAACCTCTCACCCGGTTGGCGCCAATGACGAATGATCGGCTCACCGCCGGAGCGCAACGCCGACTTCAGGGTGGCCTGCAGATCGGGCCGGCGTCCGCGCCTGGATCGGTGATGGCGGAACGACCTTCGCGGGGGACCGATGAACTTGAGCTGGCTCATCAGATCCTGGGCGATGCTCAACTCATCATCGCTGTAGTCAGCGAAGTCCTTGTGTCTCAACACCTCCACGGCCGAGAAGCGCAAGGTGATCGAGGGTTCCAGATCCGCCTCAGGGGTCGCGTCGTCGCCACGGTTGTCGTCCTCGTTGTCGTCATCGACGGCGAGGGTGATGCGCAGAGGTTCTTCCTCGGTCGGTAGTTCCGTGCCCGCGAATGACGACAGCCAGAACGCGGAGAACGCCCGGTCGAACATGGCGATGTCCTCGGGGGAGCGCACGAGGGTTGCACGCCCCGCCCAGTACACCTGGTCGCGACTGTCGAGCCTGAGGCGCCCGAGGGCGTCGACGAAGGTGAGCACGCTGCCGAGCGGGACCCTCAGCCCGGCACCGCGCAGGACGCGGGCAAAGGCAACTGCCATCCTCTCGGCCGGGGCGGGCGACAAGGCGAGTTGGTCGGTCACTGGCAAGGCCTCAACCGGCCGCGAGACCCCGCTCGAAGGCCTGCTTCACCAGCCCGGCGATGCCGTGCTGGCGAGTGCGTTCCTGGTCCTCGCGGTACTTCAGCACTGCGCCCAAGGTGACCTCGACGGTGTGCTCGTCCAGCTCGGTGACGCCCAGCGCTACCAGGGCCTGCGCCCAGTCGATGGTCTCGGCCACCCCCGGTGGCTTGTATAGGTGGAGGCTGCGCAGGGTCTCGACGGCGCCGGCCACCTGGCGGGCGAGGCGGTCGAGAGCCTGAGGTACGCGCATGCGGACGATACGTACCTCGCGCTCGAAGTCGGGGTGTTCGACCCAGTGGTAGAGGCAGCGCCGCTTCAGGGCGTCGTGAACGTCGCGGGTGCGGTTGCTGGTGAGTACGACGATCGGTGGACGCACGGCGGCGAAGCGGCCCAGTTCGGGCACCGTGATCTGGTACTCGGAAAGTACTTCGAGCAGATAGGCCTCGAACTCGTCGTCGGCGCGGTCGACCTCGTCGATGAGCAGGACGGGAGGAGTGTCTCCCTTGGAGTCGATGGCCGCCAACAGTGCCCGCTTGAGCAAGAACCGTTCGTGGTAGAGCTGTTGCTCCAGGGCGCTGGTGGTGAGGCCCTGTGACTCGCCGGTGGCCTCCGACGCCCTCAGGTGGAGGAGCTGTCGGCTGTAGTCCCAGTCGTAGACGGCCTGGGTGATGTCGATGCCCTCGTAACACTGGAGGCGAATCAGCTCGCCACCGGTCCAGCGGCTGAGCACCTTGGCCAGCTCGGTCTTGCCGACCCCGGCCTCGCCCTCCAGGAGGAGGGGCCGCTGCAGGGTGATGGCCAGGAATACGGCCGTGGCCAGGCCTTCGTCGGCAATGTAGCCGTTGGCCCGGAGCGCGGTGGCGACGTCGCTGGGGTTGGTGGGGGTCGGTGCCATCGCGGTGCAGGATACGGCAGAGTGCCATGCTGGTGCTCGATGGGCCCCCGATCACCCAGAACCGTCCATCTCCACGCGCCAGGCGCCCACCGGGTGGAGCTGTTCGTGCGCCCAGCCGCAGCCACGACCGGGCCCCCGGTCAGCGACGGGTCGGTGGCGGCACGCCGCAACGAATACGCCGCCGGAGGCTCGGACGACTGGTCGGGTCAGTGGGTGGCCGAGTTCGAGGCGGCCGACGGTGACCTGTACTGGATCGTCGTCGACGACGGCCCGCCCCTACTCGACCCGAGCTGTAGCGATCTGGTGTTGACTCCCGACGGACCGCGAAGCGTGATCCGTGGCGCCTGGGCCGCCCGTACTCGGGGTGCGCCGCTGGGCGACGCCGCCGACGGTCTACGAACTCCACGTGAAGGGCTTCGGTGGCACCTACCGAGGCTGCATCGACCATCTCGACCATCTTGCGTCGTTGGGCGTGAACGTGATCGAGCTGATGCCGGTGCACCCCTTCGACGACACCGAGAACTACTGGGGCTACATGCCGCTGGTCTGGGGAGCCGTCCACCGCGGTTATGCCGACGACGAGGCTCGTGCTGCCGAGGAGTTGGCGGAACTCGTCGACGCGGCCCACGAGCGCGGCTTGCATGTATGGCTCGACGTCGTCTTCAACCACACGGGCGAGGATGGCCCAGCGCACCCCACCCTCAGCCTGCGCGGCTTCGACAAGGCCCATCTCTATCGCCACCACCCCGACGGCCGCCCCTTCAACGACAGCGGTTGCGGTAACGACATCGACCCGGGACACCCCTACGTACGCCACTTGGTTATCGAAGCCCTCGATCGCTACGCAGACCTCGGCGTCGACGGCTTCCGCTTCGACCTGGCCTCCCTGCTCAGCCGCGATGGTGGTGGGCTGGTGGACCTGATCACCGAGTGGGGCACGGGTCGCGGTGTCACCCTGGTGGCCGAACCATGGGACCTCGGTGCCTACCAGGTGGGTCACGGCTGGCCCTGGCCCTCGTGGTGGCAGTGGAACGACCGCTTCCGCGACGACGTGCGCGGCTTTCTGCGCGGCGAGCCCGGGTTGGTTCACTCCATCCGCCAGAGGGTGCAGGGCAGCCCCGATCTCTTCGGGCCGCACGGAGCCCAGCGCAGCCTCAACTTCGTCACCGCCCACGACGGGCTGACGATGCACGACCTGACGACGCTCACCAGCGACCGCCACCATTCGTGGGACTGCGGCCCGGTGCTGCGATTGCAGCAGATCAAGAACTACTTCACCCTGCTCCTGCTCGCCCAGGGCGGAGCGATGTGGGTGATGGGCGACGAGTTCGGCCGCACCCAGCACAACCACGACAACCCTTACGACATCGACGGTCCCCTCACCCGGGTGGACTGGGCTACGGCCGGCCAGTGGCGCGAGCTCACCGAATTCGTCGGCGCCCTCGTCGGCCTGCGTCGCCGCAGCAAGACCAGCTCTGCCGCTGAGCCTGCGGCGATCAGGTTCTACGGGGTCGGCCCCCAGATCGACGAAGGTCTTTCATCTCACTCGCTGGCGTGGTGCCGGGGCGACATCTACGTGATGGTCAACGCCTGGTGGCATCCCCTCACCTTCACCGTGCAGGAACCCGGCGGGTGGGAGGTGGAACTGGCCACGGCCCAGTCCACGCAGGGACTCCACGCTCATACTCTGGCGCCCCGTTCCATCGTCGTTCTGGGCCGGTCGGGCTGACGGCCTTCAGCCCGGTCAGCTGTCGAAGCCGAGTCCGAAGCGGTCCAGAGAGCGCAGCCACAGGTTGCGCTTGCCGGTCGAGTCCTCGCGGTCCAACGACCAGCGAGTGGTCTGGATGCCGACGAAGCGGAACGGCTCAGGTGGGAAAGGCATCGGCTTGGACTTGACGAACTCGGTGGCGGTGGCCTTGGACCTCTTGCCGTCGAGGATGTCGAGCATCACCTCGGCGCCGAAGCGGGTACTGGCCACCCCGAGCCCGGTGTAGCCCACCGAGTAGGCCACTCGCCCCTGCCACGCCCGGCCCCAAAACACGCAGAAACGGCTGCAGGTGTCGATCACCCCACCCCACGCGTGGGTGAACTTGACCCCCTCCAACTGGGGGAAGGTGTCGAAGAAGTGTTGGCTGAGTTTGGCCCAGGTCTCGGGTCGGGTCTCGTGGTCGGTGTTCAGCTTTCCCCGCCAGTAGTAGATGACGTCGTAGCCACCCCACAGGATGCGGTTGTCCTCGGTGAGCCGGTAGTAGTGGAACTGGTTGCTGATGTCGCTGAGGCCCTGGCGGTTGTCCCAGCCGATGTCGGCGAGCTGGGCCCGGGTGAGCGGCTCGGTGACCATGCAGTAGTCGTACACGGGGGCGATGTAGTGGCCGATCCGCTTGAGCAGGGGCTTGAAGGCATTGGTGGCCAGCGCCACCCGTGCCGCGCGGATGCGGCCGAGTGGGGTGGTGACCATCACCCCCACCCCGTCCCTTTCGATCTTGGTGGCCTTGGTGTCCTCGTAGATGCGCACTCCTAGCGACATCGCTGCGGCCTTCAGGCCCCAGGCGAGGCGAGCGGGGTCGACGATGGCAGCGCGGTCCTTGCGCCACAGCCCACCGGTGTACGTGGGCGAGTTGACCTGGGCCCTCATGGCGGCTTCGTCGAGCCATTCCACCTTCTGGCCGAGCTCCTTCAGCTGGGTGTAGTCGTCGTTCAGCTCATCGAGGTAGCTGGGTGAGTGGAAGGTGGTGGCGATGTCGATAACCCCGGTGCGCTCGTAGTCGCAGTCGATGCCGTAGTGCTTGATCGCGGCCTCGATGTCGTTGAGGTTCTTCAACCCGAGCTCCTCCAGCAGGGGTAGCTCGTCGGGGAAGCGTTCCTGACCGTTGGCGACACCGTGGGTGAGGCTGCTCTCCATGAACCCGCCGTTGCGTCCGCTGGCCTGCGAACCCACCTCGTGGGCGTCGATCAGCACGACGTCGCGGCTGGGGTCCCGTTCCTTGGCGATGATCGCCGTCCACAGGCCGTTGTAACCACCTCCGACCACGCAGAGGTCGCAGTTCTCGGTGCGCACCAGAGTGGGGTTGCTGTCGGGCTCGTCGGCGTCGTCGTACCAGTACGGGTAGGGGTCGGCGTCGGCGATTGCGTCGAGATGGAATTCCTTGATCGAGACGTCGTCGGGTTCGACGGACATGGTTCTCACCACCGTTCGGCGGCAAGACTAGCCAAGGGCGATGAGTTCGAAGTCGTATGCCGCGAACCGCGGGTCGAGAGCAAGAACCCTCTGCACCCTGTGTCTCTGGCAGAGCACGAGGGTGAGAGCGAACTCGGGATCGTGTGGGTGGGTGTGCATGCGACCGGCCAGGCGTCGATGTTGTCGGCCCACATGAATCGGGTCGATCGGGGCGAAACGACCACGGTGAGGGCGCTTGACGAACCACGTCACCCGGGCCCAAATGGCGGCAGGCGACCCGTCGGAGGGGCCGAGTTCGAGGTGGCGCAGGTGGCTTCCGACGGCGACCAATAGAACCTCCTCGCGCCGGTAGAGCTCGAGAAGGTCGTCGAAGGCGCGGACCGTTTCGTGGTGACGCTCGTGGGCCGTATCGGCTAGCGCGGCGAGAGCACTGGCGTCTACCAGTACGTGGGCAGGATCCATGCGGCTCACGTCGCTGTGGCCGCAGTGATGTTGGCGACGCCCAGCGCTTCGCGTGACATGTCGACACGGCGGTCACGCGTACGGCGCTCATGCCAGCTCCAAAGAGGAAGGTGGCAACCGTGATCAGCCAGCCGACGATCCCGTCGATCACCCAGTGCTCGCCGAGGTAGACGAGGGAGGTGAGCATCAGCACGGGGAACGCCAGCAGGGCGATCTTCACCCATCTTTGCCTGACCCACCTCATGAAGAACAGGGGCACTATGAGGGCGAAGGATGCGTGTAGCGATGGCATCGCGGCGACCGCGTTGCCTTTGGACAGCTGGACGCCGTAGTCGTTGGTGAAGCCGCTGAAGCCGAGGTGCAGGAAGCCGCGGCCGGCGTTGCGGTGCAGTTCGTCGAACAGGTGGTACGGGTACTTCGGGCTGGCGACCATCCACGGGGGTGCGGTGGGCAAGATGACGAACATGGCGCATGCCACCCCCAGCACGGTGGCGAAGCGCTTCATGAACCGGATCCACTGGCGATGGCTGGTGGCCCACAACACGGCCATGGCGACGACGGGCACCACGAAGTGGGTCATGTAGACGGAGGAGGCGACCACGTCGTACCACCTCACGGTGGGCTCCCAGAAGCGTCGTTGGAGCACCACGTTCGGGTCGCTTCCGAAGAACAACACCCGGTCGATGTTGCGCACGGACTGGACCTGCAGGGGGAATTTTACGGTGAACAGGCCGAACACAGAGAAGCCGTTGTCGGCCCAGTCGCGGGTGCGTTCGTAGGTCACCCACATCACGCAGTAGGCGACTGCATCACCGAGTAGGACCATCCATGTGCGCCAGGTGCGCCCGACGAAGGCGCACACCAAGAAGATGCCGACGCTGATGGCCACCGAGATTCGGTCTATCGGCAGGCCCCACTCGCGCAGCCACCACAGGTAGACGCCGAGGTAGGTGAGCATCAGGCTGATGCGCACCACGCGCCACTCGTCGAACGGCACTGAGTGGTCGAGTCGCCATCGCGTCGAGACAGCCGCGAACTGGGGTGCCTCGACGGTCAGCGACATGACCCGAGACGCTAGCGAGGGTTCACCCGCCGTTCATCTCACCCCGGAGTTGTTGGCCGCTCCTGGCGTGGGGGTTCAGCGCCACCCATGGGCACGAAAACGGGCGCTTTTGACGGACTTTCGCGCACATTCGGCACGAATGGCGGGGTTTCGCGCCCGATTGGGGCTAGGCGGTGGCTTGTTCGAGGGCCCGGCGAACGAGCACCTTGGCGAGGTGGACGCGGTACTCGGGGGTGGCGTTGAGGTCGCTCTGGGGTTCGGCTTCCTCGGCGGCCAACTGGGAGGCGTCGCCGATGCTCGCACCCTGCTTGAGTGCCGCCGACACGCTGGCGGCGAGGATCGGGGTGCTGCCCATGTTGACCAGGGCCACTCCGCTGGCCCCTGAGCGGCGCCAGGCCGCGACACCGACGATCGCCCAGTCCTGCGCCCGTCGGTTGAACTTCTGGAAGCTCCACCCGGCGCCCTGCATCTTCGGGACCCGGATCTCGGTGAGCATCTCGTCGGCAGCGAGAGCCGACTCGAGGAAGCCCTGATAGAAGTCGGCGGCGGCGATCTCGCGGGTGCCGCCCGGGCCCTCTGCCACATAGGTGGCACCGAGGGCCAGGGTGGTGGCGGGCAGGTCGCTGGCCGGGTCGGCATGGGCGAGGCTGCCTCCGATGGTGCCGCGGTGGCGGACTTGGGGGTCACCCACCTGGCCGGCGGCGTGGGCCAGCAGGGGCACGTGCTCGGCAGTCACGGCGCTGTTCTCGATGTCCATGTGGCGGGTGAGGGCACCGATGGCGATGTGGTCACCGGCGTCGCGGATGTAGCTCAGCTCGTCGATGCGGCCGATATCGACCAACACGCTCGGCTGGGCCAGGCGGAGCTTCATGAGGGGCAGGAGGCTGTGGCCACCGGCGAGGAACTTGGCCTCGTCGCCGTGCTCGCCGATGAGGCTGATCGCCTCGGCTGCGGAACCGGCGCGGACATAGTCGAAGGCTGCGGGAATCACTTGCTGGCTCCTTGGGAGGCGGGACCGATGGCGGATTGGATGGCTGCCCAGACAGTGTTGGGGCTGGCGGGCATGGGCATGTCGCGCACGCCGAGGTGGCTGAGCGCGTCGACGACGGCGTTGATCACCGCTGGGGCGGCACCGATGGTGCCCGCCTCACCGATGCCCTTGACGCCCAACTGGTTGGTGGGCGACGGGGTGACTGTGTGGCCAAGGGTGAGGGAGGGCACCTCGCTGGCGGCAGGCACGAGGTATTCGATGAGGCTGCCGTTCTTGAGGTTTCCGTCGCCGTCGTAGACGGCCTCCTCGAACAGGGCCTGGGCGAGGCCCTGGATGACCCCGCCGTGAACCTGGCCCTCGACGATCAGGGGGTTGACCCTCACTCCGCAGTCGTCGACGGCGACGTACTGCAGCACTTCGACCTGGCCGGTCTCGGTGTCCACCTCGACGGTGCAGATGTGGGTGCCGAAGGGCCAGGAGAAGTTCGGTGGGTCGTAAGTGGTGTGGGCCTCGAGGTTCGGTTCGAGGCCGTCGGGCAGGTTGTGGGCGGTGAACGCCTCGAATGCAATCGCCGCAAGGGGCATCGCCTTGTCCGGGGATCCCTTGACACTGAACGTGCCGCCGACGAACTCGAGGTCGGCTTCGTCGGCCTCTAGCTGGTGGGCGGCGATCTTGCGCGCCTTGTCGATGACCTTGTCGCACACGATGGCGATGGCAACGCCGCCGACGGGCAGCGACCGCGAGCCGTAGGTGTCCAGGCCGAGAGGGGCGATAGCGGTGTCGCTGTGAAGTACGTCGACGTCGGCGGGGCTGACGCCCAGCTTTTCGGCGACGATCATGCTCCAGGACGTCTCGTGGCCCTGGCCATGGGGTGCGGTACCGGTGACAACCTGGATCTTGTTGGTGGGCAGCACCCTCACGGTCGCGGCTTCCCAGCCGCCGGCCGAGTAGTTGAGCGAGGCGAGCACTCGCGATGGGGCGAGGCCGCACATCTCGAAATAGCTGGCCTGGCCGATTCCCAACAACTTGGTGGCACCGGGCACGTTCTGGCTCGCCTGGCGCCGGCGCACACCGGCGTAGTCGGCGAGGTCCGCCGCCTTCGCCGCAGCCGCCTCGTGATCGCCGGAGTCATAGACGAGCCCGGTCATCGCCGTGTACGGGAACTGTTCCTTGCGGATGAAGTTGCGCTGCCTCAACTCCATCGGGTCGATGCCCATCGTGTCGGCGAGGGAATCGATGGCCCGTTCGATGGCGTACGTCGCCTCGGGCCGCCCGGCGCCGCGGTAGGCGTCGGTCGGGGTGAGGGTGGTGAACACGCTCGTGCAACTGAAGTCGTAGGCGAGGGGAAGGTCGTAGACGCCGGCGTACAGGAAGGCGCCGAGCAGGGGTACGCCGGGGGCGACGAGTTGGAGGTAGGCGCCCATGTCGGCGAGCAGGCGCACCCTCACCGCGGTGAGCTTGCCGTCGGCATCGGCCGCCAGCTCGATGCGCTGGATCTGGCCGCGACCGTGGGTGGTGGCCACGGCGTTCTCGCTGCGTGTCTCGTTCCAGCGCACCGGGCTGGCCCAGTTTGCGGGCCAGCGCGACGCACAGCAGCTCTTCGGCGTAGACGTTGAGCTTGCTGCCGAAGCCGCCGCCCACCGCCGGAGCGATGACGCGGAGCTGGTGCTCGGGCATGCCCAGGGTGATGGCGGTCATCACCTTCAAGATGTGGGGCACCTGGGTGGTGGAGTACAGGGTGAGGTCGCCGCCGAAGGGCTGGGGCACCGCGCAAACCGCGCGGGGCTCCATGGCAATGGGGATCAGCCTCTGCTGCACGTAGCGCTCGCTGACCTTGTAGGCGGCATCGGCGAAGGCCTTGTCGACCTGGCCGGGAGTGCCCTCGATCTTGAGATCCCACTGGTAGCTCTTGTTGGTGCCCAGGTCCGGGTGGATGACTATCCGGTCGCTCAGGGCGTCGTCGAGGTCGACCACAGCGGCTTGGGGTTCGTATCTCACATCCACCAGCTCGGCGGCGTCGCGTGCGGCGACTTCGCTGGTGGCGAGCACCACGGCGACCCCGTCGCCCACGTAGCAGGCCTTGTTCGACGCGAGGGGGTAGTGGGCGGGGTTCTTCATGTCGGCGGTGACCGGCCAGGCGCAAGGCATGGGTGCAGCCCATAGCTCGGCCAGGTCGGTGCCCGTGAATGCGGCCACCACCCCGGGGGCGGCGAGGGCGGCATCGAGATCGATGCTGGTGATCACGGCGTGGGCGTAAGGGCTGCGCACCACCACCATGTGAAGGGCGCCGGGCACGACGAGGTCGTTGGTGAACTTGGCCTCGCCGGTGAGCAAGGCCGGGTCCTCGCGGCGAAGAAGCCGGGTGCCCAGCACGGTTGTCGGACCATCCTCTACAAGCGTCATCTCGGTACCCCCAGTACCTATCTGCCAGTTCTCACGGTGGTGTCGGTCAGTCGCCGGCGGCGCAGGCCAGCACGGACTTGACGATGTTGTGGTATCCCGTGCACCGGCACAGGTTGCCCTCGAGCCCGATGCGCACCTCTTGCTCGGTGGGGCTCGGGTTCTCCTTCAGCAGGCTGGTGGCGGCCATCACCATGCCCGGCGTGCAGTAACCGCACTGCAGGCCGTGGTTCTGCATGAAGGCTTTCTGCATCGGGTGCATCTCGCCGCCCTGGGCCAGGCCCTCGATAGTCGTTACCTCGCGGCCGTCGGCCTGGACGGCCAGCAGGGTGCAGCTCTTCACCGACTCGCCGTCGAGGTGGATGCTGCACGCCCCGCAGGAGGAGGTGTCGCAGCCGATGTTGGTGCCGGTGAGCCCGAGCACTTCGCGGATGTAATGGACGAGCAGAGTGCGCGGCTCGACCTCGCTCTCGTGAACTGTCCCGTTGACGGTGACGCAGATCTTCACCACTGACCCCTTTCGGATCGGTTGCCCCCAGACGGCGCGCCCATCATGCACCAGTTTCGAGGGCATGGGAAGCACGAGCCCAAGGTGAACGTTGCCGGGGTGCCGTCAGCCCATCGGCCGGTGGTGGTGGGGCATGCGCTTGGGCAGGGTGAGGACGAAGACAACGCCGAAGACGACGGCCGCAACGAGGCCGATCGTGGCGCCCGATGCAGAGTCGAGGTGATAGCTCAGGACCAGGCCGGCGACACCCTCGCCGACGCCGAATACGACACCGAGGAGGGTCATCTGGCGCAGGGTCCGCGAGAGCAGCCGGGCCGTGGCTGCCGGGGTGACGAGCATGGTGATCGACATCACCGTGCCCACGGTGCGCAGGCTGATCACCACCACGACGGCCAGTAGCACCACCAGTACGGCCTGCACCAGCTCCACCCTCACGCCCACCTGCTCGGCCTGCACATGGTCGAAGGTGGCGAGGCGCAGCTCGCCGAACAACACGAGCACGGTGAGGACAGAGACTCCGCCGAGGGTGAGATTGAGCCAGACGTCGCCCCACGTGACAGTGAGCACTCGGCCGAACAGGAAGTGGCTCAGCTCCACGCCGGTGTCGAGGCGGCTGATCACAACCACGCCGAGGCCGAAGAACGCGGTGCCGAGCACGGCAATGACCGTCTCCTGGCCGAGTCGTCGGTTGGTGGACAGGGCGAGCAGAAGAACGGCGATCACAAGGCCTGCACCGATCGCGCCGAGAAGGATGTTGACCCCTGCCGCGTAGGCGAGCCCCACACCTGCCAGGGTGCCGTGGGCCATCGCGTCACCGAGGTTCGCCATACGTCTCAGGATCACCCAGGTGCCCACCACCGGGGCGACGATGCCGGTGATCACCGTGGCGAGCAGGGCGCGCTGCATCGCCTCCAGCTGGAAGGGATCAGTCAGCCACGACACGGTGCCCTGCCGATCCGAAGGTGGAGTCGAGAACCTCGGCCGACAGGACGTCGGCTGGTGGTCCGTCGGCGCGCAGGGTGCCGTTCACCGCCAGACAGCGGCTGAAGCGACGTCGAGCCAGGGCAAGATCGTGGGTGGCCACGAGCAGGGTGGTTCCCTCTGCGGCAAGCGATTCGAAGACGTCGAAGAGTTCGGCCGTGGTGGGCTGGTCGACTCCGCTGAGCGACTCGTCGAGCAGCACCACCGACGCCTCTTGAGCGAGGGCTCGAGCCAGGTAGGCCCTCTGCAGCTGGCCACCGGAGAGCTCGGTCAGCGCCCGACCTTCGGCACCGGGAAGTTGCACCCTGGCGAGGGCTTGGGATGCGACGACCCGGTCGTGGGCCGTCGGGCGTTGCCACCAGTGGTGGAAACGTCGGCGCCCTGCCAGCACCAGCTCGCCGACGCTGATCGGGAAGTTCAGGTCGTTGTCGCTGCGCTGGGGTATGTAAGCGAGGTCCATCCGGTCCGTGTGGTCGTGGCAGTGCACCCCGTTGACCTCCACCACCCCGGAGTGATTCACCAACCCGCAGATCGCCTTGAACATCGAGCTCTTGCCCGAGCCGTTGGGGCCGATCACCCCGATCAGCTCGCCGCGCCCGACCTTGAACGACACGTCGTAAAGAGCCTCATGGCGCCCGTAATGAACACCGAGGCCATCGACCTGGAGGACAGGGCAGGTGTTCACGTGCAACCCAATCCGGCTCGGAGCGCGGCGAGGTTGAGGCGCATCAACGACTCGTAATCGGCGCCGCTGTCGAGCTGGTCGCGCGAGGGAGACTCGATGGGATCGAGTACTGCCGTGGTGGCACCGATCTCGTCGGCGACCGTGCGGGACAAGTCGGCGGGAAGGTTCTCCTCGAAGAAGATCGTGGTCACTTCGTGCTCGGCGGCGAAGTCGGCGACCTCCTCCAGCGTCTTGGCGGACGGCTCGGCGGTGGGTGAGATACCGGAGATCGACACCTGGGTGAGCCCGTAGGCATCGGCGAGGTAGCCGAAGGCGTGGTGAGCGGTGACGAGGTAGGGCGAGGCACACGAAGCCAGACCGGCGGCAAGGTCGGCATCGAGCCCATCGAGGGCGGTGGTGTAGGCGGCCAGGTTGGTGCTGAAGGTCGCCGTGTCGCCGGGTCGGGCGTCGATCAGGGCATCGGCCACAGAGGTCGCCATCACCTTCATGTTGCGCGGCGAGAGCCAGACATGAGGATCGTCGCCCGACTCGTCGCCGGACTCGTCGCCGATCCCGCTACTGATCGGGATGGTGTCGACGGACTCCAAGAGGTCGACCCGTCGAGTCGATCCGGGAAGGGATTCCAGGGCCTTCTCCACGCTGGGCTGAAAGTCGTTGCCAAGAATGACGACGAGATCGGCCCGGGATAGTTCGGTGAGCTGCTTCGGGCTCGGCTCGTACTCGTGGGCTTCCTCGCCAGGGGGCACGATGGTGGTCACCTCGACAGCGTCGCCGCCCACGGCGCTCACCAGTTCGGCGAGAGGGTAGAAGGCCGCAGCCACCGACAGGCGCCCGCTCTCGTCGGTGGCCGGGCCGTTGTCGCCGCACGACACCAGGACCGGGAGTGCAGAGAGTCCCACGGCGACGGTGAAGGGCAGGGTGCGTCGGCGCATGGATTGAATCTAACACGAATGAGAACGATTCTTGCGAGAGTGGGACTCGTTCTCGGTCAGCTCCGTGGCTAGGATCTGGATCGTGAAGCGCACCGCCACCGCCGCCAGCGGGGCCTCCCCTGTCGGCAGCCACCGCCGAGGCAGTCCTACCGGTACTGGCGGCCCACGAGCTGCGCCTCACCGCCCATCGCCGCGCAGTGCTGGCGGTCCTCGATTCCGCCGACCGGCCCTTGACCACCGACGAGGTGGTGAGCCTCAGTGGGGTGCCCACGTCAACCGTCTATCGCAACCTCGCCGAACTGGTCGACGCCGGAGTCGTGGATCGCATCACCGGCATCGGTGGCGGCGATCGCCACGAACTGGCCGAGCCGTTTTCCCACCATCACCATCACCATCTCGTCTGCACCGACTGCGGCCTGGTCACGGACTTCGACCCCAGCCGCCAGCTGGAGAGGCTGATCGAGCGCGAGGTGGAGGCCCTGCTCGATGCCAGCGGCTTCGAGATCACCCACCATGTCTTCGACGTGCGCGGCCTTTGCCAGGACTGTCAGGTCTGAACCGATCTCCAGTCGGCCCCGCGTTGGGCCACCCAATCGGTCACCTGCTCCGCCGGAAATGGTCGGGCGACGAGATAGCCCTGGGCCATGTCGCAACCGATGTCCCGAAGGTCGCTGAGGTGTTCCTCGGTCTCTACGCCTTCGGCCACGACGAGAAGGTCGAGTGCCTCCGCCATGCCCACCACCGCGGCGATCACGGCCCTGTCCTCGCGGTGCTCGCGTCCGCGGGCGACGAAGGAGCGGTCGACCTTGATGATGCTGAGCGGGTAGTTGCGGATGTGGGTGAGCGATGAATACCCGGTGCCGAAGTCGTCGAGGGAGAGCATGATGCCCATCCTGTAAAGTGCCAGCAGGGTCTCGTCGGGTGACACACGACCGGCGCCTGGTCGGCGGGCGAGGGTCGCCCTTTCGGTGATCTCGACGATGATTCGCTCCGGCGGCACCCCATGATCGGCGAGGATCCCTCCCACTCGCGACGCGAGGTGGCGGTCGGCAAGCTGGGTGGCGGAGAGATTCACCGCGACATGAAGGGGTGGGGGAAGGGTGGCTGCCACCTGGCAAGCGGCACGCAGCACGACGTCGCCGAGCAGTGGATCGACGCCGGCGTCCTCGGCGATGTCGAGGAACTCGCCCGGTGCGAGCAGACCGAGAACCGGGTGCTGCCAGCGGGCAAGGGCCTCGAACCCGAGGGTGGCGCCGGTGGCCATGTCGACCAGGGGTTGGAAGTGGGCGACCACCTCACCCCGGCGCAGGCCGAGGGAGAGATCGTCGGCGAGCCGGCGACGCTCGTCGGCCTTGCGGTGTCGCTTGGGGAGGGCTCGCGCGGGCTCGCCGCGTCGGGCTGCCTTGGCCTCGTACATAGCCAGATCGGCGTCAGTGAGCACGCCGGTGACGGTGGCCCCGGGGTCGGTCATCGACACACCCACGCTGGCCGTGACCCTGAGCGGCCCCTCGTCGAGCAGGTAGGGGTTCGCCAAGGCTGCATCGATGCGGTCCGCCAATTGGATGGCACCCTGACGTTCGGAGACGGACGCGGCCAGCACCACGAACTCGTCGCCGCCGACCCTGGCGACAAGGTCTTCGGGTCTCACGATGCCGTTGAGGCGGTCGGCGACCTGGCGGAGGAGCTGGTCGCCGGCCTCGTGGCCGAAGACGTCGTTGACCGGCTTGAAGCGATCCAGGTCGATGAACACGACGGCGGCTTGGCGACCCCTGCGGAGGAGGTCTTCGAGCCGATCGAGGAGCAGGGTTCGGTTGGCCAACCCGGTGAGCGCATCGTGGCGGGCGAGGTGTTCGAGAGTCCGCCGCGCCCCGTAGAGGTCTCTGATGTCGTGGGCGGTGACCACCAACCCGGCTACCACTGGGTCGGCCAGGAGGTTGACGAACTCGAAGCGAAGGGGAATCGACGGCTGCTCGGCGGACGTGGTGAGCATCATCGCCTCGCAGGTGACCGTGCGCAATCCGGCACGGGCACGCTCAATCGCGTCAGCGAGTTCGGTGGCGCCTCCGGGAACGGCAAAGCTGCCCAGCTGCCTCCCGATGGCCCCGGCAGGGTCGTGGCCGAGAAGGCGGTCGAAGGCGCCGCTGATGCTGGAGATGTTGCCCATCTCGTCGAGAACCATCGTGATCGACGCCGCGTGCTGCATGGCGCGGACGAGCGCCTCGGAGTGCACGGAGGGGTCGGTCACGGGTGCAGGCTATTTGGGCGAAGGTCGGATCGGCCACCCAGCCTCGTGCCGGGCCAGCCACGGAGCCACCTGGTCGGGTGCCAGGGCTCTGGTGTACAGGTGGCCCTGGGCGAGGTGGCAGCCCATCTCGGCCAGTACCGCCAGTTGGTCGGCGGTCTCCACGCCCTCGGCCACGACCTCCAGCCCGACAGCTGACGCCATGCCCACGACCGCACCGACCACGGCACGGTCCTCGGCGTTGAGGCACACTCCGGCCACGAAGGAGCGGTCGATCTTGATTCCCGAGAGCGGGTAGTGGCGGATGTGGGTCAGCGACGAGTACCCGGTGCCGAAGTCGTCCAGCCACAGCATTGCGCCCATCGACCTCAGGTCCTCGATCGTCTGATCCGGCGACACCCTGCCGCCGCCGGCCCGACGGGTGAGGGTCGCGTGCTCGGTGATCTCGACCACCAGCCTCTCGGGAGGCATCGCCTGTTCGGCGAGGATGAGCCTCAGACGGTCACAAAGGGCCCGGTCGGTGAGCTGGCCCACAGACATGTTGATGCCCATGGTGAGGGGCTGGTCGATACCGGCAAACGTCGCGCACGCAGACCTGAGCACCGTGTCGCCGAGAAGTAGATCGAGCCCGGCGTCCTCGGCCAGGTCGAGAAAGGCGAGGGGTGCCAGCATGCCCAGCTCGGGGTGGTTCCAGCGGGCAAGGGCTTCGAACCCGACGGTTCGACCCGTTTGGATGGACACCACGGGCTGGAGGTGGGCCACCACCTCACCACGCTGCAGCCCGGCGGCCAGGTCGTCGGCGAGACGGCGCCTCTGGTTGGCCTTGCGATGGCGCCCGCTGGTGGCGCGCACCGGCTCGCCCCGCCGGGCCGCCTTGGTCTCGTACATCGCCAGGTCGGCATCGGCGAGGAGACCGGTGACGGTGGCGTCCTCATCCACCATCGCCAACCCGACGCTGGCGGTGACCTTCACCGTCCCCTCGGAGAGCAGATATGGCATGGCGAGGGTGGCGTCGATTCGATCGCACAGCAGCTTGCCCGCCTGGCGATTACCCACGCCGAGGGAGAGGACGACGAACTCGTCGCCTCCTACCCGCGCCACCAGGTCACCTGGGCGGACGACCTGGCGCAGCCTCTGAGCGACGATGCGGAGCAGTTCGTCGCCGGCCTCGTGGCCGAAGAGGTCGTTGACCGGCTTGAAACGGTCGAGGTCGATGAACACGATGGCGGCTGAATAGTTGAGAGCGATGACCTGCTCCAGTTGTTCGATCAGCACCGAGCGGTTGGCGAGGCCGGTGAGGGCATCGTGGCGGGCGAGGTGCTCCAGTGTGCGCCGGGCGCTGTGCAGATCACTCACGTCGTAGGCGCTGACCACCACCCCGTCCACCACCGGATCGTCGAGAAGGTTGACGAGCTCGAAGCGAATCGGCCGTGGCGGTACTGCCCTGTCGACCATGCTCATCGGCACCTCACAGGTCACCGTGCCGGCCCCTGCAAGGGCCTGCCCGATGGCGTGCTCTAGTTCCACTTCCGCACCCTCGGCGCAGAAGCTGCTCAGGGAGCGACCGACGACGTGCGACGGGTCGTGGCCGAGTAGGCGGGTGAAGGCGGCGTTGACGCTGCTCACCCTGCCCTGGCGGTCGAGCAGCAAGGTGATCGACGAAGCGTGCTGAACCACCTGCTGGAAGCGGACGGTGTCGCTCGAGGCGACCTCCCACATGCGACGCTGGGTGAGGTCGCGCACGGAAACCACGATCCCGTGGACACCTGGTGTGGACAGGGCATCACCACCGATGATCTCGACCCACCTCCACTCCCCGCCGGCGGTGCGTATCCTCACCTCCACCGGTGTTCCCGCGGACTTGCCCTGCACGGTGGCGGTCGACGAGATGATCATCGCTGCATCGTCGGGGTGCACCATGTCGAGCAGAGCGCGGCCGAGCCACTGCTCCGGTTCGTAGCCGAACAGATCGGTGCCTGCCGGGTTGAGGTACATCAGCCTGACATCTGTGTCCACGACGATCACCGCGTCGGGTGAGGCCTGCAGGACTGATGCTTCGTCGACCTCGCCCTCCATCACGCCTACTTCATCGGCACCGCTTGACGAATGCTTGAGGGTGATTGAGGGGTGGGCTCTGGTCGCAGGAAGCTCCACAGAACCGGCACCAGGTAGGCGAAGTAGGTGAACACCCGGATCCGTTCCGGGTCTCGCGACCACCCGAACAGAGCCACGGAGGAAGTCGTAAGTGGTGCCCTTCGCCAGGATTCCGTCGCCGATGTTCCACATCGGTTCGATCAGCCAGCCGGTGCTCGACCCCGAACAGCTCGCGGAACTCGTGGACGGCCTTGCCGGCCAGGCCGGCGGCGAACAGGATGAGCAACACACCGGTGGTGCGGAAGAACGAACCCAGGTCGATCCTGGTACCGAAGCGGTAGACGAGCACACCCACCACCGCCGCCACGACGAGGCCGAGCAGGCCACCCAGCACCACCTGGGAAGCTGAGGCTGACTCGGTCTCGGCGCCGAGCAGGAACAGAACAGTTTCGAACCCTTCGCGGGCGACGGCCACGAAGCTGATCACGGCGAGGGCCCCCGGGCTCGCCGCGCTGTCGACCTTGGTGCGCAGGTGCCCACCCATGGTCCGGGCGTTCTTGCGCATCCACAGGATCATCCACGTGAGTACGACGGTTGCGCCGAGCGCCAGAGTGCCTTCCACCGCTTGTTCGGCCTTGCCTTCGAGCCCGTCGGTGATCGAATGCACCACCACACCGGCGACCAGACAGGCGATGGCCGCGATACCCGCGCCGAGCCACACCGAGCTGGTGAGGTCACGCCGCTCGGTCTTGACCAGGTAGCCGAGGAGGATGGCGAGTACGAGGGAGATCTCGAGACCCTCGCGGAGGGTGATCAGGAAAGCAGGGCTCATGGGGAGGGTATGTTAGGTATGCTGAACAAGTTATGCAAGGGTAGAGTATCAACTAGTTCAGCGGGTGCCCCACACGAAGCGGTGGGTGTGGATGCCGAAGTAGGTGAAGCTCTCCACGCTGCTCACGTCGGGGATCGAGCGGATCTCGTCGTCGATGACCGTGAGCAGTCGCGCCGAGTCCTCGCAGAGAACCTCGACAAGGAGGTCGAACGAACCACTGGTGAAGACGACATAGATCACCCCTTCGATCTCGGCGATGCGATCGGCGACGGAGCGCACGTTGCGCTCCACCCGAACGCCGAGGGCGGCCATCACCGGGTAGCCGAGCGCCAGTGGGTCCGTGACGCCGACGACCTTCACCACCCCGCTGTCGATGAGGCGCTGGACCCGCAAGCGGGTGGCGGCCGGCGACAGCCCGACCAGTTCGGCGAGGTCGGCGTAGCTGGCCCGCCCGTCCTTCTGCAGGGCCTCGACGAGGAGGCGGTCGGTGGCATCGAGGGGGATCGCTTTCACGATCGTCACACCCCGTCCTGGGCAAGCGAGGCGCCCTCTTCGAGTAGCGCCTTCACCGCTTCGCGGAACACCCGGGTGTGAACGTCGACATCGGCCAGGGTGTGATGGGGGGAGAGGAGAGCCATGTTGTGGAAAGGGGCGAGCAGGATGCCGCGGTTGATGGCCCAAAGGTGCATGAAGGCGTCGAGCTCATGGTCCACGGCTGCAGCGGCTGCGGCTCCGTCGCGTGGAGGCGGGCAGAACCAGTACTCGGCGCGACAGCCGAGACGTTGCACTGTCCACGGCAGCGCATACTCGTCGATGGTGTCCTGCACGCCTCGGGCCCAAGCCTCGGCCATGGGGATCATCACCGCGAAGTCGGGTTCGCCGAGGGTCGTGGACAGGGTGGCCCGCACTGCCGCCATGGCCAGAGCGTTGCCGGTGAGTGTGCCACCCACCCCGCTGGTGTCGACGTTCTCGTCGCCCAGCAGGGCGTCGATTCTGGCGGTGATCTCGAAGGTACACCCGTAGGCCGCGGCGGGCATGCCGCCACCGATGGTCTTGCCGATGACGAGGAAGTCGGGCTCCAGGCTCCATGCCCGGGTTGCCCCGCCGGGTCCGGCACAGATCGTGTGGGTTTCGTCGATCGACCAGGAAGGTGCCGTGGAGGCGGGTGAGGCTGCGCAGGGCGTCATGGAAGCCCGGGTCGGGCAGCACGATGCCGATGTTGGTGAGTGCCGGCTCGGCCAGAACACAGGCGATCTCGCCCGCGGCAAGGGCTGCTTCGAGGGCTGCCGGGTCGTTGAACGGCACCACCACAGTCGTCTGCTCGGGGTCCACCTGGGGGCCGACGCTGCCTTCCCGTGGCTGGGTCCGGCCGTCGGGGCCGAGGGTCACCAACGCCTCGTCGACGCTGCCGTGGTAGCACCAGTCGAAGACGAGGACCTTGTTCCGCCCGGTGAGAAAGCGCGCATAACGCAACACGAAGCGGTTGGCATCGGTTGCGGTCATCGCCATCTGCCACGCCGGCAGGCCGAAGCGGCGGGCCAGCTCAGCACCCACCCATGCCGCGTCGGCGTTGGGGAGCATGGTGGTGATTCCCTTCAATGCCTGGCGGTGCAGGGCCTCGGCCACTTGGGGCAGGGCGTGGCCGGTCATCGCCCCGGTGTCGCCGAGGCAGAAGTCGACGTACTCGATGCCGTCGACATCGGTGAAGCGGGCCCCGGCGGCGGTGTCGAAGAAGAGCGGAAACGCGCCCGGCCAGCGGGTCATCCAGGGCATCGGCACCCCACCCAACAGGTGCTGGCGGGCCTCGATGGCCAGCTCACCGGAACGGGGATGGGAGTCGATGAAGCGTCTCTCCTCGCGTGCATGTAGGGCGGCGAGATGTTGTCGATCAATCATCCTTCGAACGATAACACCACGGATTCGCTCGACGATCGGACTTGGAACGAAGGAAACACTCGCCACCGCGCAGCACCCCTCGCCCCCGGAGTCGAACCGTCGGTGAACTTGAAGTCGGCGCTGGGCCGGGTTCCAGCCCCGGCTGAGCGCCGACTTTGGCCGGGGTGCGAGCATGTCGGCGCTGAGGTGTGCCAGTGCCCCGGCCCAACGCCAACATTGGTCGGAGTGGGTGGCCAGCCGGGCCGCGAGGGTGCGGTGTCGGTCAGCGCTGGTTGAGCCGGCGCAGGCCGGTCTGGGCGAAGAGCAGGGCCAACCCACTGAGGAAGACGATTGCAAGCAGGCCACCCCACGAGTCATGCCAGGTGACCTCGCCGAGAAATCCCTGGCGGGCGAGACGAAGCACGTTGGTGATCGGGTTCACCCGGGCGATGGAGTGCAGCCAGCCGGTCATCACGTTGAGCGGGGTCTGAGCGTTGGTCAGGAACAGGGCGTTGAACAAGGTGAGCTGCATCAGGGCCGCGGCCCTCATGTCGCCGAACCGGTAGGCGAGCCCGAGCGCCCACCCGGCGCCCATGGTGGCGATGCCCAACCCGGCGACGTACACGGCGACCACCCCAAGAACTCCGTCGGTGAGCCGCCCACCAAAGGCGAGGCCGACACCGAGCACGACGGTGATCAAGATGATCACCCGGAACCAACACGAGAGCAGGGGGCCGAGCAGGAGGGCAAGGCGTGGCGTGGGTGCCATGCGTAGGCGGTCGAAGAAGCCGCTCTCCAGGTCGCGGATGGTGGTGAGGCCGAGGCCGACGCCGGCGAACCCACTGCCCATCAGACAGGCCAGGGGGAGGAACCAGTTCATCGAGCGGTCGGTGGGGAAGCCGGGGATGAGGGTGATCGCGAAGTAGGTGCCGCTGAACGCGACTGCCTGGAAGATGGGCATCAGCACCGATGGGAAGAAGGCGGACGGTAAGCGCACGATGGTGCGCACACTGCGGCCCGCGATACCGACCGACGTGCGCAGCACACTGCCCCCGGGTGCCTGCTCGGCATGGCTCAACATGTGGCTCATCGCGAGGCCAACCTGCTCGACAGGGTGCGCAGGGCGAGGCTTATCGACACCACGCCGATCGCCGCCGGCACCAAGAGAGCCTTGGCCACGTTTGCCGCTGTCAGCCCCTCGACGACGAGCCCACGCAAGCCCTCGACGAGATGGGACACCGGGTTGACGTCGGCAATGGTGCGGTAGTTGCCGCGCATCGTCTCGCGGGGGAAGAAGGCGCTGGAGAAGAACAGGGCGATGAACAGGAGAGGAAAGCTGCCCTGTACGGCTTCGCTGGATCCGGTCTTCAAGGCCATCGCCGCCATGAAGCCGCCGAAGGCCATGGCGATGGTGGCACCACTGAGCACCACGACGAGCAGGCCCACCGGACCGGCGGCGATGCTGACGCCGAAGGGCATGAGGGCCAGGGTGAAGAACAGGGCCTGGAACGCACCGAAGGCGGCTGCGCCGGCAAGCCGGCCGAGAAGGATGCTCACCCGCGACGTGGGGGTTGCCAGGAGGCGATCGAAGAAGCCGAGCTCGATGTCGGTGGCCAGGGCGGTGCCGCCGGTGACGCTGCCGAAAAGCACACCCTGGACGATGTTGCCGGCGAGGGCGAAGTCGAGGAAGCTGTCGACGCGAGGAAAGCCGGGGAGCGCGGTGGCCTTGTTGAAAGCCGACGCACCAAGGGCGGCGAAGAAGAGTGGAAAGATCAGCGACGGCACAACCAGCGCCGGCTGGCGGGCGATGGCAAGGATCGACCTCTTCGACATCGCCCAGGTTTGAATCCACCGGCTGTGCAAGGTGGCGGTGGGAGAGGCGAGGGGCAAGGTGGCGAGGCTCATCGGCGCTTCCGCCGGCCCTCTTTGGCTTCGGCGCTGCATCACCGTCGGTCTTGGGGCCGGCCTCGCCCGCGCCCTCGAGCCGATAGCCGGTGGCCTCGGCGAACACGTCGTCGAGGCTCGGCTCGTTGAGCTCGAGGTGGTGGAGCTCGACCCCGGCTTCGTCGAGCGCTCTGACGACATCGGCGACGGCGCTTGGCCCCACCGACAAGACCGACTCCGAGGGTGCCCTCCGCCGTGGGGCGAATCTCGCCGAAGGCGGCGAGCGCGGCGGCGGCCGCTCTGCTCATGTCGGGGTTCACGGCGATGATCAAGGTGGGCGCGCCGATACCGGCCTTGAGCTCGGCGGGGGTGCCCTCGCGCACGATGAGGCCGTGGTCGATGATCGCCACCCGGTCCGCCAGCTGATCCGCTTCCTCGAGGTACTGGGTGGTGAGCAGGACGGTGGTGCCCTCTCGGTTGAGGCGGCGAACCTCCTCCCACAAGGTGAGGCGGCTCATCGGGTCGAGGCCCGTGGTGGGCTCGTCGAGGAACAGAACCGTGGGCTGGTGGATGAGGCTCAGGGCAAGGTCGAGGCGGCGGCGCATACCACCGGAGTAAGTGCCCACGCGCCTCTCGGCGGCGTCGGCGAGGCCGACCCGTTCGAGCAGCTCGTCGGCGCGGGTCTTCACTGAGGCGGGGTTGATGCCGTAGAGCACGGCCTGCAGGTTGAGCAGTTCGCGACCGCTCATCAGGGGATCGATCGCCGCGTCCTGCAGGGCCACGCCGATGCTGCGGCGCACGTCGTTGGCCTGGGTGACAACGTCGAACCCGGCCACTCGCGCCGAGCCGGCGGTAGGTGTGAGCAGGGTGGTGAGCATGCGCACCGTGGTGCTCTTGCCTGCACCGTTGGGCCCGAGGAAGCCGAAGATCTCACCTTCGGCGACGCAGAGGTCCACCCCGTCGACCGCGCGGATGGCACCCTCGCCACTGCCGAAGTGGCGGACCAGGCCCTGGGCGATGATGGGCGCGGTGGATGACGACATCGGGTGGAGGCTACAAGCAGGTTCCCGGGACTCAGCCGCGCTAGCCCTGGGCGGCGGCGATCGCCTTCCACACCCTCTGGGCGGTGCATGGCATGTCGATGTGGCGCACCCCGAGATGGCTCACGGCGTCGATCACCGCCGATTGCACGGCTGGCGTGCTGCCGATCGTGCCGCTCTCGCCGATGCCCTTGGCGCCGAGGGGGTTGAGGAAGGTGGGCGTCTCCATGTGCACCACCTCGAAGCTCGGCAGCTCGGCGGCAGAGATCATGGCGTAGTCGGCGAGGTTCGAGGTGATCGGGTTGCCGTCGTCGTCGTAGGCCACCTCTTCGAGCAGAGCCTGGGCGACACCCTGGGCGATGCCGCCGTGGATCTGGCCTTCGAGCAGCATCGGGTTCAGCACCCGGCCGGCGTCGTCGCACGCCACATGGCGCAGGTGCTTCACCTGGCCGGTCTCGGTGTCCACCTCGACGACTGCAACGTGGGCGCCGAACGGGAACGAAGCCGCGCCCTGGAAGAACAGTGCGTGTTGCAGGCCCTCGGGTAGTTCGGCGTCGGCGTGGGCGGCGACGGCAAGGTCGGCCCAGCTCATCGCAATGCTCGGGGTGCCGCTCACGTGGAAGCCGGCCGTGCCCTTGTCTGAGTCCCTTGTCGAGGTCCTTGTCGAGCACGACGTCGGCCGGGTCGGCCTCGAGCAGTCGTGCCGCCAACAAGCGAGCCTTCTCGACCAGTTCGCCGGCCGCGTTCCACACCGCCGAACCTCCGTGTTGCAGCGAACGCGAACCCATCGTGCCGCCGCCCTCGGGCACCAGGTCGGTATCGCCCCATACGACGTCGATCTTGTCCATGGCGATGCCGGTCTGCTCGCTGGCGAGCATGCTCCACGCGGTGACGTGACCCTGGCCGTGGGGGGAGGTGCCGGTGTACACGACCGCCCGACCGTCGTCGAGCACTTCGATCCGGGCGTGCTCCCCGAAGGGTGCCACGCCGCCGGTGATCTCGACATAGGTGCTGACACCGATGCCCAGCTGCTTCACCGCCGGGCCATCAGGCCCACCCGTCCGGCGGGCGGCCTGCTCGGCGCGCAGCTCGGCGTAGCCGGCGGCGGCCAGCACCCGGTCGAGAGCGCCTTCATAGTCGCCGACGTCGTAGGTCTGGCCGATTGCAGTCGTGTGCTGGTCGAGGAACTTGGGGATCAGGTTCTTGCGGCGCAGCTCTGCCGGGTCCATGCCCAATTCGGCAGCGAAGAGGTCCATCGCTCTCTCGGCGGCGGCGGCAGCCTCGGGCCTGCCGGCCCCGCGATAGGGGGTGATGACCGCAGTGTTGGTGACCACGCTCGTGGTGCGGCACTCGATGTTGGCGATGGCGTAGACGGCACTGGCCATCGGGCGGGTCATGAAGGGGGCGAGGATGGTGCCCATCTCGGCGAACGACCCGCAGTCCTGGATGACGTGGAGCTGATAGTGGGTGACGGTGCCGTCGCGCCGGCCGCCGATGGTGACGTACTGCACCTGGCCGCGACCGTGACCGAGGACCATCATCGACTCGCTGCGGGTCTCGCGCCAGCGGAGGGGCCTACCCACCTTGGCGGCGATGACGCCCAGTAGGGCTTCTTCGGGATCGCACGTGATCTTGGCGCCGAACCCACCGCCCACGTCGGGGGCGATGACCTTGACCTGGGCCGCATCGACACCGTTTGTCTTGGCGATGGTGGCCCGCGCCGACTGGACGCCCTGGGTGCTTAGCCACTGGTGGAGGCGCAGCGTGCCGTCGTCGGCCGGGGCCCATGCCACGGCCGCACCGCGAACCTCGAGGGGCAGGGTGCCACCCTCTGGTTGATGAAGCGACCCTTGACCACCACCTCGCAGCCCTCGAAGAAGGCTTCGCCGGTGTTCTCGGGCATGCCCAGCATCGTGGTGTCGAAGACCACATTGCTACCCGCCGAGTCGTAGAGCAGGGTGGTCGAGGTCATCGCCACCTCGGTGTCCACCAGGGTGGGCAGGACGTCGTAGTCGATGATCACCTGTTCGGCGGCATCCTCACCCTGGGCTCTGGTCTCACTGATCACAACCGCCACCGGTTCGCCGACGAAGCGCACCTTGTCGATGGCCAACAGGCCGCGGGCCACCATCGGGTTGAAGTCGCTCGGGACGGGCTGCAAGCCGAGGTCCGAGGCGGTGAAGATGGCGATCACACCGGGCATGGCGAGGGCGTCGGCGGCATCGATCGACACGATCGTGCCGTGGGCAACGGTGGAGCGCACATACGTGACGTGGGCGGCCCCGGCCAGCAGGGGCTCGTCGAGCAGGTCGTCGACGTAGACCCCGCCGGTGGTGAGGAACTTGGGATCCTCCTTGCGAAGGACCCGGTTGCCAAGGATGCTGCCAGCCACGCGCGAAACCCCCTATGTCATCGGTGAACTATGTCATCGGCGAATTCCGGCCGACCCTAACCGCCCTGCGGCCAACCCACCGCAGTGACGGGCTTGGTGACCGCCTGCTTGGGCTTTCGCTGCTATGTCACGCCGCTTCAGACTCGCGGCAGCTCGGGCCGTCTAGGGCGCGACGGTCGCAGTGCTGGTGGCGGCGGTGGCGGCGGCCACGATCTGGGCCACGGTGTCGTAGGGCCAGCCTCCGGGCAGGGTCGATGGGGCCTGCACGTTGGGCAGCACGGTGAGGCGGATCTCGCCGCTCCTCACGTAGCCGATCTCCTCGCGTGCCGCTTCTTCCACCCCTTCGGGCGTCTGCAGCCGGCCGATCTCTGCCGTCAGCTCGGCGTTGGCTTGTTCGAGGGCTGCCAACTCGTTCTCCTTCCCGGCGATGTCGTCGTCCTGGCCGAGCCAGGCCTTCACCGGTAGCACGAACAGGGCGGCCACCAGGGCTGCTGTAACGACGACCGCTCCGAGGGCGAAGAGTCGCCGCTTGGCCCTGCCCTTGACGAGGCGCTTCTCCTGGGGGATGGGCAGGGTGAGATCGCCGAAAATGGTGTCGTCGGCCTTGCGGGGGCGCGCCTCGGTCTTGTCCTTGGGACGAGTGATCGTGGTCGTCGAGTGGCCACCGTGCTTCGACATCGGGTCCATTCTCGCAGCGCGACCCACCCGAGCGGCGTCACCCCACCCGCGTGTCGCGGCCGAGGGGGGTGAGGGGGGTGAGGGCGCCGCGGCCACGGAAGGCCGCCTGCTCGCCGAGGGCCTCTTCGATTCGCAATAACTGGTTGTACTTCGCCACCCGGTCGCTGCGGGCGGGGGCGCCGGTCTTGATCTGGCCGCAGTTGGTGGCGACGGCGAGGTCGGCGATGGTGGAGTCCTCGGTCTCGCCGCTGCGGTGGCTCATAACACTGCTGTAGCCGTGGCGGGTGGCCAGTTCGACGGCGTCGAGGGTTTCGGTGAGAGAACCGATCTGGTTGACCTTCACCAGTATTGAGTTGGCGACCTTGCGCTCGAAGCCCATGCGCAGGCGGCTGACGTTGGTGACGAACACATCGTCGCCGACGAGTTGAACCCTGTTGCCGACGGCGGCGGTGAGGGCCGCCCATCCGTCCCAGTCGTCCTCGGCCATGCCGTCCTCGAGGCTGACGATCGGGTAAGTGTCGACGAGTCGCTGCCAGTAGGCGACCATCTCGTCGGGGGAGAGCACCTTGCCCTCACCGGCGAGGTGGTAGGCGCCGTCCTTGAACAGCTCGCTCATCGCCGGGTCCATGGCGATGGCGATGTCTTCGCCCGGCGTGTAGCCGGCGTTCTCGATCGCTTCGAGGAGGATCTTGATCGCGTCTTCGTTGGTGGCCAGATTGGGGGCGAAGCCGCCCTCGTCGCCCACGGCCGTGCTGAGACCGCGGTCGTGGAGCACCTTCTTCAGCGCGTGGTAGGTCTCGGTGCCCCACCTGAGGGCCTCCCGGAAGCTGGGCGCGCCGACCGGCATCACCATGAACTCCTGCATGTCGATGGTGTTGTCGGCGTGGACGCCACCGTTGACGACGTTCAACATCGGCACCGGCAGAACATGGGCGTTGGGCCCGCCGAGGTACCGCCACAGGGGCAATTGGAGGTCATCGGCTGCGGCCTTGGCCACGGCCAGGCTGGTGCCGAGGATGGAGTTGGCGCCGAGCCGGCGCTTGTTGTCAGTTCCGTCCAGCGCGCCGAGCCCGATGTCGATGGCCCTCTGCTCGAAGGCATCGACGCCGTGAAGGAGATCGGCGATCTCACCGTTCACGAAACCGACGGCGGTGTTGACGCCCTTGCCCAGGTAACGGCTCCCACCGTCGCGCAGTTCGACGGCCTCGTGCTCGCCGGTAGACGCACCCGACGGCACCGCTGCCCGACCGGTCGCCCCACTGTCCAGGGTGACTTCGACTTCGACAGTCGGGTTGCCTCGCGAATCGAGGATTTCACGGCCGGTGACGCTGACGATCTCGCTCATGTCATCACGGTAGCGAATGGTGTGCTTCCGTTGAACACGAACCTTGACTCAAGTCCACGGCCTGACGGCCGATGACGTGGCATGCCAGACTCGTTCGTCGATGGGGACCTGAGGTTGCCCGGTCGGGTTCGTGAGCCACCGCGGTGGCTGGCGTCGAGCCGTGCCCAAGTCCTGTTCGCAACGGCCGGAACCAGCGAACTGGGGGGCGATGTACACCGGCGTCGGCACCACACCTTGCTGCCTCGCACCCTGTGCATCGCCGCCCTGTTGGCGGGACTCGGCTCGCCGATTGCGGTGTTGATGCTGAACCGTGCAGGCCACCTCGACCTGAACGCCAATGGGATATGGATCTACGACGAGACAGCGGAGAGGGTGCTGTCGGTCGGCTTCGCTGGTGCTGCGACGGCCCTTGTCGTCGGCTGGCTCTGGTGGGCAACGGCAGCGGCGGCGAACGCGAAGCAATCCAGTCGATGGGGCATGTCGCCGTGGATGCCCCTCGCCTCGGTCGCCACGAGCGCCGTCGCGGTGGCGTTCCTACCCCAGCTCGCCGAAGGGCAGGACGAAGGGGTGCAGTCGGCCCTCGGAATACTCGTGGCCCTGGTCGTGATGATCGCCCACCTCGGTGTCGTCTCCGGGTTCCGCCGGACGGCTGACGCGATCGGTGCACCCCAAGGGGGATGGACCCTGCTCATCGTGCTGCCCTGGGCATCCGCCGCCCTCGGTGCCGTTGCCGGCTTCTACGCCGCGGCGGCCAACAAGCCGATGATGATGGCAGTACCGGTGATCGCCCTGGCGATCTACGGCTGGTATGCCCTGACCATGTACCAGGCGATGCTGTCGTTCGACAGGGCGTGCATCGGGACTCGCATCCTCGGTCACGACGACGACTCGTTCGCCAGGTTCCTGCAGCACCGTTGATTTGGCAACATCGTTGAGAGGGCCTGAAGACCTCGATCGACTGCCGGGTCTCAGTGCTCCCGGCGCTTGACCTCGTCCCAAAGGGCGTCGAGGGCCTCCAGGCCGGCCGTGCTCAGGTCGGTGCCGTTCGCGCCGGCCAGTTTCTCGACCTCCTCGAAGCGGCGCCGGAACTTCTGGGTTGCCGACCTCAGCGCAATCTCGGGCTCGACGTCGAGGTGGCGGGCGACGTTGACGACCGCGAACAAGAGGTCACCCAGCTCTTCGGCCACCAGCCGCTGGTCGCCGCCGGCTGATGCCAGGGCGAGCTCGGAAGCCTCCTCGGCGATCTTCGGCAGGGCACCGTGAACGTCGGGCCAGTCGAAGCCGACCTTGGCCGCCTTGCGCTGCACAGCCGCGGCATACGACAGCGATGGCTGCGAAACAGGCACCCCGTCGAACACGGACGTGCGCCCCTTCTCCGCCTTCTTGATCGCCTCCCAGTTGGCCAGCACCGTGCCCGTGTCGGTGGCCGTCACCGAGCCGAACACGTGGGGGTGGCGGCGCACCAGCTTGTCGTGCACACCCCGCACCACGTCGGCGATGGTGAATCGACCTTCCTGCTCGGCGATGGTGGCGTGGAACTCGATCTGGTAGAGCAGGTCACCGAGTTCCTCGACGAGGGCGTCATCTGTGGTGGGGTCGTCGGGGTCGAGGGCCTGCAGGGCGTCGACCACCTCGTAGGTCTCCTCCAACAGGTAGCGCACCAGGCTCTGGTGGGTCTGCTCCTGGTCCCACGGGCAGAGCTCGCGCAAGGTGCGGGCCAGTTGGTGGAAGCGCACCAGTTCGGCGCCCACCGGGCTCGCCAGCAGGGGGATGTAGATGCACGTCAGATGATCGGCTTCCACAGTGCGATCGAGGTCGGCCCAGGTGGTGTGGGTGATGAGCTCGTCGGGCGTTCCGAGGCGCTGGAGGATCACCACCGGCTCCTCTCCCGTAGCCCCCTCGACCGCCAGCTTGATGTCGCTGAGCACCCAGTCGGCGTGGGTGTGGGCGACCAGCAGGGGGCCGGGATTGCCCGCTGCTGCGACCGCAAATTCGTGGCCATCCACGAGGGTCACACCGGCTTCGACGGGGTCGATGGCGAGGCGGGCGTAGGCGATGTCGAGGAACGACATAGCGGGGTGGACGGTGCACTCGATGCGGTCGTCGGCGCGCAGGTTGCGCACCGTGCGCTCGAGCACCAGGGGCGACCCGGGCACGGCGTAGAGGATCTCGCCATGCTCCGCTGCCGAGGCCACCAGCCTCTCGGTAATGGCCGAGTAGACCTCGTCGAAGGTCGCGCCTTGCTCGTAGAGGTCGTCGCAGGAGACGGCATCGGCGACAAGGTTTGCGGACGGGTGGCGCGCCGTGCGCAGGTAACGGTGGGGGATGCGAGCGATCTCGGCGAGTGTGTGCTCTGTGACGTATTCGGGCCCGGCCGGCCCGAGGCCGACGACGGTGACTAGCGGCAGGGTCACCCCTCGCCCAACGGCAGCACACTGGAACTGGCCGCGTCCCAGCGGCCGTAGCGCGACGCGACGCGCACGTCGGCGGCGGCGAAGAGGGTGGCCGCCTCAACCTGGGCGGCGGGCAGAGACAGGAGGGCCTTGGAATCGCCGCTGAGCTCGTCGAAGGGCCTGAGCAGAACGATCAGCTCCTGGCCGCTGAACACGACGGCCACGGGGGCGCCCACGGTGGCTCCGGCATCGGCGAGACCTGTGATCAGCTCGACGTTCAGGCCGGCGGGGTCGAAGCATTCATTGCCGTCGGCGTCGGTGAGCAGGCCTCCGTTCAGGGCGAAGGACTCGATGGCTGAGAACTGGGCGGCGAGATCGGCAAAGGAGGTGCCGTCGTCGAACTCGGCGAGCACGTCGGCCGAGGGAACGGCTGGGTCGAGCGGGATCACCGCCAGGCACGCCACCGGGCTGCCGCTGAGGCCCTGCTCGTAGGAGGCACGCCCCTCGTCGAGGTAATTTGTGGCGAGGGTTCTCATCGTCTCCTGGAGTCGCTCGCCGAGCGCGACGGAACTGGAGAGACCTTCGGTGTTGCCACCGAGCACTTCGATCTGGGTCCACGCCGACATCGCGCCGCGCACGGCATCGCCGGTGTTGACACCGTCGGTGAGCGCCTCGAGCTGGTCGGCGGCCAGCTCGTGGCCGTTGACCACGGCGGCGGTGCCGGAGTCGTTGAAGGTGGCGCACGAGGAGAGCGAGGTTGCGGCTGCCAAGGCGCCGGCGAGCACTGCAAGACGTCGGATCACGGCCGCGAACCCTACCCGCAGCTCGGCCGCCGACCGCGATCCGGGGGAGGTCAGTGGTCCTCCCAGTCGGTCCAGGCGACTCCGTAGTCGCGCACGTAGGCCTTCACCGCTTCGCCCGTCGTGCGAGCGGTGTGCTCGGGTGGCGTCGGCCGGTCGCGCGTGTCCGACGAACCGATACCCGACGAGAACGTGTGGTAGAGGTCGAGCCGGTCGTGCACGGTGCCCTTGAGTTCCGCGAATCTCAGCTCGATGCCCCTGGCCGTGAGGTCGGTGAGCAGTTCGCCGAGTGTGTCGGCAGCACTGGTGTCGATGTCGGTGATCGGCTCTGCGGTGACGATGACGCACCTCACCGGCGCGGGTTGGGCGGCGATGCGGCTCTCCACGTCGTCGGCGAAGAAGCGGGCGTTGGCGAAGAACAGGGGTGCGTCGAAGCGGTAGAGCAGGAGGCCGGGGATCATCCTGCCCTCGGGATGGCGGGCGCGGTCGTGGTACCCCTTCAACCCATCGACGCGCACGAGTTCGGCGGTGTGCGGTTTCCACGCCCGGCGCAAGAAGTTGAGGATCGACAGGGCGACGGCGATCACCACACCGTTCACGGGGCCGAACACCGCCACCGCCACGAGGGCCGCGATGGAGAGCACGAACTCGCTGCGCCTCACCTTCCACAGCCTCACCATGGCCGGGATGTCGACCAGGGAAAGGGCAGCAGCGAAGACGATTGCCGCCAGCGCCGCGTCGGGGAGGTGGCGGAAGGTGCTGGGGGCGGCGAGTGTGATCACCAGCAGGGTCATGGCGGCGGTGACGCCGGCGAGTTGGGTACGTGCACCGAGAGACTCGGCCACCGGTGTCCGCGAGTTACTGCCGCTGACGGCGAAACCATGGAAGAAACCGGAAGCCACGTTGACGAGTCCCAGCGCCACCAGCTCGTGGTTGCTGTCGACATGCTCGTGACGCCTCATGGACATCGCCCGGGAGAGCACGCTGGTGTCGGCGAACGAAACGAGCGCCACACCGAGTGCGGCACCGAAAAGGGTACGGGTGGTGTCCCACCCGATGTCCGGCAGGGCGGGTGTGGGGATTCCGGAAGGCAGGTCCCCGACCAGGCCCACCCCCCGGTTGCCGAGATCGAGCAGAACCACCGCGAGAACACCCACGATGGCGGCCACAAGGGGTGCGGGTACGCGCCTTGCGCGCCAGCGCAGCAAGACGATGACTCCCACGCACACCGCGCCAACCCCAAAGGACCAGCCATTGAACTGGCCGTCGCGCAGGCCCTCGGCGAAGTCCTTCAACTGGGCGGAGATCGTTTCGGTGCCGACGGAGATGCCGCACAGCTTCGCCGACTGGCTGACGATGATCGTGAGGGCGATGCCGTGAAGGTAGCCATAGCGCACAGGCGCCGAAAGGAGCTCGGAGACGAACCCGAACCTGGCCATGCCGGCCGCAACACACATCACGCCGGCGAGGATCGACAGCATGCCGGCTACTGCGATCGCCGTATCGGGGTTGCCGGCGGCCAGGGGTACGACGGAAGCGGCGATCAGTGGGGTCAACGAGGAGTCGGGGCCGACGACCATGATTCGCGACGGCCCGAACAGGGCGTAGACGAGGATGGGGACGATCGTGGCGTAGAGTCCGGTCACCGCCGGCAGGCCTGACGCCGTCGCGTAGGCCATGCCCGCCGGCGCAAGGAGCCCGGTGAGCACTAAACCGGCGGTGAGATCGCGGGTCAGCCAGGAGCGTTGGTAGGCGCTCACCTGGGCGATGCCGGGGACGAGTCGGGCGATGCGCCCACCGGATGCGGTCATCGCCGCCACTTTGCCACGCTTGGACCGGGGAGGCATGCTATTCTCCGACTCAATTGAGGAATTGACCTACACGATCGTGTTGTGGGTCGACGAATTGATGAATCGAGGACCCGACATGCTCGATCAGGAGTTCAAAGACAAAGTGTTCGACTACTTCGCCACCGTCGCTGCGGCGTTTTCCAGCCCCAAACGGGTCGAGATCGTGGACCTCTTGGCCCAGGCCGAGAGATCCGTCGATTCGATCGCCGAGATCACCGGGATCTCGGTGGCCAACACCTCGCGCCACCTCCATGTGCTGCGCGCGGCCGGCCTGCTCAGACTCGCGGCGCGACGGAAACCATGTCCGTTACCGCCTAGCCGACCCAGCCGTCGCCGACTGCTACCTAGTGATCAGGGCGTTGGCGGAGAGTCGGATCGCCGAGGTCCGCCAGGTGTCGGGTGCCTTCTTCGGCTTGGTCGACGGGGTCGAGCCGGTCAGCATCGCCGACCTCGCCTCGGGCAGGGCGGGGAGGAGTTTCAGCTGCTCGACGTGAGACCGCGGCAGGGCTACGAAACGGGGCACATACCGGGTGCGGTGCACATCTCGATGGACGAACTCGCCGACCGCGTCACTGAACTCGAAGGCGACATACCGGTCGTCGTCTACGGACGCGGTGCGTACTGCATCCTCGCGGCCCGGGCAGCGGTCCTTCTCAGGGAGAGCGGCCTACAGGCCCGCCGTCTCGAGGGCGGTCCACTCGAGTGGAGGGCAGCGGGGCTGCCCCTCGTTTCCGCGGATCTCAAGGCCACCTGATTGTGCCGAATTCTGCTCCTGCTCAGACCGTTCTCGTCGCCGGCGGTGGTATCGGCGGCATCCAGGCTGCGACGCGCGTGCGCCGTCGCCTCGACCGGCGTCACCGTGTGGTTCTGGTCAACCGCGACCCCGATTTCAGCCTCACCGCCTCCTACCTGTGGGTGATGACCGGCGCCCGCCGGCCCGACCAGATAACCCGACCCCTGAGCCGGCTGGAGCGCCAAGGGATCGAAGTGGTCGTCGGCGAGATCTCCCACATCGACCCTGAAGCGCGGGCCCTGACAGTCCAGGACCGCACGATCGTCGCCGACCACATGGTGGTCAGCCTCGGTGCCGACTGGGCCGCCGATCGGGTGCCGGGGTTGGCCGAGCACGGCCACACCTTCGCCACCGTGGCCGGTGCCCAGCGGCTGGCCGGTGAACTGAAGCGGATCGAGTCGGGTCGTATCGTCGTGGTCACCGCGGCCCCCGTGTACAAGTGCCCGGCAGCGCCCTACGAAGCTTCCCTGCTCATCGATGCCGAGCTGAGGACGCGTGGTATCCGCGACCGCTTCGAGGTCGCGATCCGCAGCGCGGAGCCGGCGCCGATGCCTGCGGGTGGCCCCGACATCTCCAACTCCCTCGCTCAGATCTTGGTTGAGCGCGGTATCGACTACGAGGCTCGCCAGATCACCGCCGCAGAGGAGGGCCTGATCCACTTCGGCGATTCGAGTGAGGCGGCCGAACTCATCGTCTACATGCCGCCGATCACCCCGCCCCCGATCGTCGCCGACTCGGCGTTGGCCGGCCCCGACGGCTGGATCGAGGTCCATCCCGCCACCCTGGCAACAGCCTTCGAAGGTGTGTACGCGATCGGCGACATCACCCAGATCATGCTCGCCAACGGCAGGCCGCTTCCGCGCACCGGTACCTTTGCCGACTCCCAGGCCCAGACCGCAGCCGACATGATCGCCGCGACGATCACCGGTAAGCCTGCACCTGCCGGTTTCGACGGGTTCGGTGGCTGTTACGTCGAGACCGGTGCCGGGCGTGCGGCCTACGGCTCGGGCAACTTCTATGCCACCCCCGCGCCCGACGTCATCATGCACCCGCCGTCCCGTCGCTGGCACTGGAGCAAGGTCGTGTTCGAACGCCAAGTGATGCAGACCTGGCTGTAAGCCTCAGCCGGTCACCGGGGGCGGTACAGGGTGGCTCCAGGAAGTGCTTGATGAAGAGCCACTCGTGGGCGCTACGCATGAGCGGTCGTAGCGAATCGTCGCCCGACGGCCAGTAGGTGAGGGCAAGGAAGACGAGCGTCCAGCCAGGATCGCGCCAGAGCAGGTTCAAGTAGGGGACGTAGCTCCTCGGATCAGGACCCCTGGCATGCCTCGACCTGAACCTGGACCTACTGGTCTTCGATGTCGCGCCGCACGACGACGACTGACGATGAGACCTCCACGTGGTTGTTGGTCGCCAACTCTCGCTCGAGCAGGGTGAGATGACGCTCGAAAAGATCGACCAGCGCTGTGTTCGTGATGTTGCCAGTCGAAACCAGCAACAGCCGTCGTGGAGTGCGCCGAAGCCGATGACTGATCTCGAAGTCGCGGTCCTTGGTGATCATGACTCGTTGGTCAGCATCTGCTCGCGCGGCGAGCGCGACGTCAGAGGTGCGATTGCCGTCCGGTAACTCCGATGAATGCACCACATCATGGCCAGCGGCGGCCAGTTGGCGCGCAAGGCGCATCGGTAGTTGTGCGTCGACGAGAAACTTCACGCCACGCCGAGCGGGACTACCCGCTGCACCGCCGAGGCTCGCGCGCCATATTCCAAAGCGGCATACAGATCGTCGAGCTCTAGGTCGTTGTAGTCGGCCAGGATCTCATCGTTCGACATTCCCGAAGCCAGCAGGTCGAGGATCAACTCGACGGGGTAACGCAAGCCGCGAACCACTGGTTGCCCATGACACACGGCGGGGTCGGAGACGATTCGAGCAAGCCGAGACACGCCTCCAAGCCTACGTCATCGATGACGGGCGTCGGCGGGGTTCGAGTAACGCGCCGACCCTGCTGGACCCTTTGTGCCCCGGCAGGATTCGAGTCTCGAAATCCCGTGCGCGGGGACTCGATGCTGCCGGTCACCGAGGGCCGTGCACGTCGCCGCGATGCTGAACCCTGAGCACGATCACGATGTTGGCATTGTCGTCGATCTCGTAGATGATCCGGAAGTCGCCCCTCGTGCTGACCACAGGCCTTCGGGCTCGCCGACGAGGGGTTTGCCTGCCGCGGTGCGGATTGTCCGACAGACTCCCCAACATCAGAGCGATCGCCACATCGCGGACGGTCGCGAGGTGACAGAAGTATTCTGGGGGTTTCTCTGGTTTCGGGTTTCGGGTTTCGGACGTGCGTTCGTCGAACTAGAGTTCTCCCATGGACATCGCCCGTGTTCACACCCTCCTCGACACCACCCACGGCGCGGCGACCTGCGACGAGTTGGACAGGGTGGTGCTGACCAAGGGTTTGGCCGACTGCCACCGCCTCGCCGGTTGGGTGGAGGCCCAACGGTTGGCGATCGTCACCGCCTTGGACCGTCGTGCCGATTCGTGCCCCCAGAGCGATGTTGCCACCGCCTCACGCACCTCTTTGCGTGAAGGCCAGAAGGTGAACGACCGTGCCGTCTGCAGCGGGGGCGATGCCCGAACTCGGCGACGCTTTGGCCCAAGGCGACATCAACACCGCCCACCTCGACACCGTCGCAGCCACCCTGCGCAAAGGCAACACCCGAACAACGCCTCCAGCTTGAACAAGGCTCGGCGCGTTGGGCGATCGCCGCGAAGAACATGAGCAACGGCGAGTTCGCGCAAGTTCACCGACCGCGAACTCCGATCGGTCCAGACCGCCGAAGATGAGGCCGCCCGGTTCGAACGTCAGAAGCGTGCCTGCAGCCTCAACACGTGGACCGACCCGATCACCGGGATGGTCTGCGGCCGTTTCCAATTCGACCCCGAAACCGGCGCCCGCCTGTTGGGCAAGATCGCCAACACCGTCGAAGCGCTCTTCCACGACCGCCAACCCGACACCTGCCCCACCGACCCCATCGAACGCCAACACCACCTCCAAGCCTTGGCGCTGATCGCCCTGGTGGACGGGCAAGGCGTGTCATCAGGACGGGCAGAGGTGATCGTCGTCATCGACTACGAAACCCTGCGCCACCAGGTGCACGACGACACCGTCGTCGACGTCTCCGGTGGCGTCGATCTGGGGGTCGAGACGATCCGCCGTATGGCGTGTGATGCCGACATCATCCCCGTCGTGCTCGGCACCGACGATGTGGTGCTCGACACGGGGCGCCGAAGCCGGTTGGCAACAGCCGACCAGAGGCGCGCGTTGAGAGTCATCTACCCCACATGTTTCGTACCGGGCTGCGACGTCCCCTTCGACAGGTGCACCATCCACCACCTCGACCCGTGGGACCCCCACGGATCTACGGACCTCACGAACCTGCGCCCAACCTGCAACCGACACCACCACCACCTTCACGAAGGAGGCTGGACAGTCCAACACGACGGCTGGCACGACACCCTCCTACAACCCGACGGCACTCGAATACACGCCGGACCACCCAAGGCTCGGGCAGGGTAGACATGAATACCACCAGCTCCGCACGACCGCCGATCGGTGATCGGTGACGACATTGACACTGAGTGCCCCCGGCAGGATTCGAACCTGCGCACACGGCTCCGGAGGCCGACGCTCTATCCCCTGAGCTACGGAGGCGGGGGTCCGAAGACGGGGCCACGATAGCGACGAAAGCCGCCGTCAGCTGCCGGCGCCGATGTCGGCGGGCGAGTTGCCCTTCCAGTATCGCGGGCCGTGACCCAACCGGTAGGCGGCGTCGGCGGGGTTGTCGCGGGGGCAGGAATCCAGGCTCATGCACCCGCATCCGATGCACTGATCGAGGTCGTCGCGCAGATGGCCCAGGGTGGCGATCTGCCGGTCCAGCTTGGGCCGCCAGGCGGCGGAGAGGAGGCGCCAGTCTTCGGGCGTCGGTGGGCGATCGGCGGGCAGGGTGTCGAGTGCCTTCTTGACGTCGTCGAGGGTGAGGCCCACCAGTTGCGACGCGCGGATGAAGGCGACGCGGCGAAGGGTGTCGCGGGTGTAGCGCCGCCGGTTGGTGTCGGAGCGCTCGGCCGGGGTGAGCAAGCCAAGCGACTCGTAGAAGCGGAGGGCCGAGGCGGCCACACCGGCGCGGGTGGACAACTGGCCGATCGAGATGAGGTCATTACCGTCCACAGCAGACCAGGGTAGCGCCAGCTAGGGGTAAGGAAGGGCGCCGCGCCAGGCCTGAAAGGTACGCTCGCAAGACCATGGCCGATCCTCTGCACACCGTCGCTGCCACCCTTCGCGAAGCGTTCGCCGGTGTGACTGGTCTGGAAGCCGCATCCATCGACCCGGTGGTGAGGCCGAGCGACAGGGCCGACGCCCAGGCCAACGGCGCTCTCGCCCTCGCCAAGCAGGTCGGCCGCAGCCCGCGTGAACTGGCCGAAGCGGTCGTGGCCACCGGTGCTGTGGCAGGTGTGTGCAGCGCGGCCGAGGTGGCCGGGCCGGGCTTCATCAACCTCACCTTCACCGACTCGTTCCTGGCGGGCGAGGTCGTCAAGGCGGCCGCCGACAGCCGCCTCGGTGTACGCCCGGCGGAGTTCGCCGAGACAGCAGTCGTCGACTACTCGGCACCAAATGTCGCCAAGGAGATGCACGTCGGCCACCTGCGCAGCACGGTCATCGGCGACAGCCTGGTGCGCCTGCTCGAGTTCGTCGGCCACCGGGTGATGCGCGAGAACCACATCGGCGACTGGGGCACCCCCTTCGGCATGCTGATCGAGCAGCTCGTCGACCTCGGGCTCGATGCCGGCGAGGCGATCGACGCCGCGGACCCCAACGCCTTCTACCAGGCGGCCCGGGCCCGCTTCGACGACGACGACGACTTTCGCGACCGCGCCCGCGACCGGGTGGTGAAGCTGCAGAGCGGAGACGCCGAGACCCTCGCCCTGTGGCGCGAGCTGGTCGACAACAGCACCCGGTACTTCAACACCGTCTACCTCACCCTCGGCGTGCTTCTCGACGACGACGACCTGATGGGGGAGAGCGCCTACCACTCTCTGTTGCCCCAGGTGATCGCGAGGCTCGACGCGCTCGGTCTGTTGGAGCAGAGCGAAGGTGCCGACGTCGTGTTTCCCCCCGGCTTCACCAACCGCGACGGCGACCCCCTACCCCTGATCGTGCAGAAGGGGCACGGAGGCTTCAACTACGCCACCAGCGACCTCGCCTGCGTGATCGATCGGGTCGAGAGGCTTGGCGCGACCCTTCTGCTGTACGTCGTCGGCTCACCCCAGGCGCAGCACCTCAGCATGGTGTTCGAGGTGGCGCGGATGGCCGGCTGGTTGAAGCCACCGGCAAGGGCCGTACATGTTGCCTTCGGCAGCGTCCTAGGCCCCGATCGCAAGATGTACAAGACCCGCAGTGGAGAGAACGTCAAGCTGCAGGCCCTGATCGACGAAGGATTGGAGAGGGCGACGGCAACCGTCGCCGACCGCGCCGAGCTGTCCGTCGCGGAGAAGGGGGATGTGGCGCGCGCTGTCGGCCTCGGGGCGATCAAGTACGCCGACCTCAGCAGTGACCGCGTCAAGGACTACATCTTCGACTGGGACCGCATGCTCGCCTTCGACGGCAACACGGCTCCCTACCTGCAGTACGCCCATGCACGCATCTGCAGCATCTTCCGCAAGGCCGGCATCGAGCGGGCCTCGGTGCGCGGCACCACGCCGACGGTTGGCGAGCCCCAAGAGCGCGCCCTGGCCCTTCAGGTGCTCCAGTTCGATGCCGTAGTCCACGACACCATCGACAAGTTCAGCCCCCACAAGCTGTGCACCTACCTGTTCGACCTCGCCCAGTCGTTCACCTCCTTCTACGAGGCTTGCCCGGTGCTCAGGCCCGGCCACGAGGCCACCCGCGAGGGTCGCCTCGCGCTGTGCGACATCACCGCCCGCGTGCTCGAACAGGGTCTCGCCCTCTTGGGCATCGAGGCGCCGGAGCGCATGTGAATCCTCTGCCGCTCAACCTCCTGCCCCTCACCGCCGAGGTCCTCTCCGACGGCTCGCTGGCCATCGGCGGCTGCCGCCTCGACGACATCGCTGCCAGGTTCGGCACTCCTGTGTTCGTCTACGACGAGACCCACCTGCGCTCCCGCTGCCGCGAAGCCGTCGACGCCTTCGGACCGCGCCGCGCCTACTACGCCACCAAGGCTTTCCTCTGCACGGCGATGGCCCGTCTCGCCTACGAGGAGGGCATGGGTCTCGATGTTGCAAGTGGGGGCGAGCTGCACACCGTGCTGAGGGCAGGAGCTCCACCCGGCGTTGTCGCCTTCCACGGCAGCAACAAGAGCCTGGCCGAGCTCGCCATGGCGCTCACCGAGGAAGTCGGGCACATCGTGGTCGACAGCTTCGACGAGATAGACCGGCTGGAGACACTCCGTACCAGGGGTCTGCCGACTCCAAAAGTGCTGGCGCGCATCACCCCCGGCGTCCACGCCCACACCCACGAGTTCATCGCCACCGGGCAAGACGACAGCAAGTTCGGCTTCAACCTCGGCAACGGCGACGCAGCGCTGGCCGTCGAGCGCCTCCGCCGTTCGCCCGCGGTGGACCTGGTCGGTCTGCACTGCCACATAGGCAGCAACGTCTTCTCCGCCTCCAGCTTTGCCAGGGCTGCGGAGGTCATGGCCGGCTTCGCCGCGCCCCTCGACCTGCCCGAGCTGGTGCTCGGTGGAGGGCTGGGCGTGCCCTACGTCGCCGGCGAGGAAGCCCCCTCGATCACCCAGTGGGCGAACGTCCTGCTCGATGCCTGTCACTCTCTGGGTGTGAGCAGCAGGGTGGGGGTCGAACCCGGGCGCAGCATCGTGGCCGATGCCGCGGTCACCGTCTACGAGGTCGGCACGGTGAAGGACATCCCCGGCGTGCGCACTTACATCAGCGTCGACGGGGGGATGAGCGACAACCCGCGTCCGGTGCTCTACGGCAGCGGTTATGAAGCCTTCCTGCCTAGGGCCGTATGTGCCCCTCGACCGGCGCGGGCGCGGCTGGTGGGCAAGCACTGTGAGAGCGGCGATGTTCTCGTCTTCGACGCGGCCCTTCCCGAGGGGGTGGTCGTCGGCGACCTGCTCGCCACCCCGGTCACCGGCGCTTACGGGCACAGCATGGCGAGCAACTACAACAAGCTCACCCGGCCCCCGGTCGTGTTCGTGAGCGACGGAACAGCCCGACTGGTGCTGCGCCGCGAAACCTTCGAGGACCTGTTGCGGTGCGACGTCGGTTGATCGACGACGTCCTGCGCCTCGGTGAGAGGTTGCTGGCCCGGCCCCGCGCGGTCCGTACCGCCAGCCCTCCGGCGCGCGACGTGGAGAGCCATCGTCTCGACATCGAATACTCGCCCTGCCTCGCCGGCGACCCGGATCCCGGCGAGGTGGTGTGGGTCTGGGTGCCGTACGAGGAGGACCCGACCCAGGGCAAGGACCGGCCGGTGGTCGTCATCGGGCGACGCGGCGCACACCTGCTCGGCGTTGCCCTCACATCCCAGCGACGCGAGCAGGAGGAGCAGGTGCCGGTGGGTACCGGGCCGTGGGACCGCGACAGACGCCCGAGCTACGCCAAGGTCGAGCGGCTCCTCGAGATCGATCCTCAGCAGGTGCGCCGAGAGGGTGCTGTGCTTCCCAAGGCCGTGTTCTACGAGGTCGTCGCGGGTGTCCGCCGGGCTGGTGGCCACTGAATCGGGGCGGATGGGCCGATCGGCCCATTTTGCCCTACATCCCTATCGGTGGTGGACCTTGACGAATAGCGTAGGAGATATGAAGGCGGTCAATACGCTCCGCGAGATGGTCCTCGCCGGTTTCGTCTTGGCCGTGGGCGTTCTGTTCTCGGTCGCCTCGCCGGCAGCCGCAGCCGATGGCACCGCCTACGTCATGGTAGATGTCCAGTGCGATTACCGCGACCAGGGTGTGCTCGACCTCACCTTGCTCAACGAGCGCCAGACCACGCCTGCACGTTTCGTCGTGCTCGGCGGGCAGGTCGTCACGGTTCCGCCCCAGTCCGCCCAGGCCGTCACCCTCACCGACCTCGATGATGGTCCACTTTCGATAGCGATAACGATCGACGGCGTCGACGCGAGCGTGAACGTGGTTGTCGAGTGCGATGGACCGACGGTCGAGGTGCTGCCGGGACCCCCTTCGTCTGTCACTTCGTCCAGCGAACTTCCCGCCACTGGCAGCGAGGCCGGGTGGGGTGTCGTCATCGGCGGCCTGCTCGTGGCAGCAGGCGTGATCGCCTCTCTTGTCGCCCGCCGCCACTACAGCTGAGCGCGACAGGTTCGGCCTACCGACGGCGCGAGAGTCACCGGTCGGTGGCGAATGCGTTTCCGCTCTGCCCGCCCGCCTCGTAGCCTGCACGCCGTGACATCCTTGATCAGGCTCGGGGTACTGGGGTGCGGCAACGTGGGAGCCGCCTTGGTGAAGCTCGTCGAGGCCCAGGCCGACACCATTCACACCCGTACCGGGGTGAGGCTCGTGGTGGGCAAGGTGGCCGTGCGCAACCTCAGTGCCCAGCGCGATGTCGTCCTGGCCGATGGGGTGCTCACCCGCGTCGCCCAGGCGGTCGTGGCCGACCCGGAGATCGATCTCGTCGTTGAAGTGATTGGCGGTATCGAACCGGCCCGCGAACTCATCACCACCGCCCTTCGCAACGGCAAGCCGGTCGTCACCGCCAACAAGGAACTGCTCGCCAACGTCGGCACCGAACTGTTCGCCACGGCCGACGAAGTAGGTGTCGACCTCCTGTTCGAGGCGGCGGTAGCCGGTGGTATCCCCGTGGTCCGGGCGCTGCGTGAGAGCCTGCGCGGTGAGCCGATCAAGAGGGTGATGGGCATCATCAACGGCACCACCAACTTCATCCTCACCAAGATGACCGAGGAAGGCACCGACTACGCGGCGGCCCTCGCCGAGGCCCAGCAGTTGGGCTTCGCCGAACGCGACCCCACAGCCGACGTCGAGGGTTTCGACGCGGGTGCCAAGGCGGCGATCATGGCCACCATCGCCTTCGGGTCCAAGGTCGTTGCCGGCGATGTGTACCACGAGGGCATCAGTCGCATCAGCTCCCACGACATCGCCATGGCGAAGCGCCTCGGCTATGTGGTGAAGCTGCTCGGCATCGCCGAGGCCGACCCGATCACCGGCGACATCGCAGTGAGGGTGCACCCCACCATGGTTCCGCTCACCCACCCTCTGGCGAGTGTGAGGGAGAGCTTCAACGCCGTCTTCATCGAGGGCGAGGCCGTCGGCTCGTTGATGTTCTACGGCAGGGGTGCAGGTGGGCTACCCACGGCCAGCGCCGTGCTCGGCGATGTCATCGATGCCGCCGTGAACCTCACCAAGGGCACCCACGGCACGCTCGGCACTTTCGGGCGGGCGAAGATCCGGCCGATCGACGAGACCTCCGCCGAGTACCTGCTGAGCATGGACGTGGCCGACCGCCCGGGTGTGCTGCACTCCGTCACGGGCGTCTTCGCCCGCAACGACGTCAGCATCCGCGCCGCCGAGCAAGAGGGCAACGGCCCCGACGCGCGGCTGGTGTTCATCACCCATGTGGCGCGCGAGTCAGCGGTGCAGGCGACGGTGCGCGAGCTGCGCGAACTCGATGTCGTGCTCGGCGTGGGCAGCCTGCTGAGGGTCATCGGCGGCTGATCGTGCTGTATGTCTCCACCCGCGGCGCCGCGCCCGAGCTGGGTTTCACCGACGCCCTACTGGCCGGCCTGGCCACCGACGGTGGGTTGTACGTGCCCGCCCGCTGGCCGACACTTCCCGCCCGCCGGCAGGGGGCGGACTATGCGGAGAGAGCCGCCCAGATCATCGAGCTGTTCGTCGGCCCCGACCTGGCGCCCGCCACGGTGCAGAGGCTGTGCCGCGACGCCTACGCCACCTTCGCCAGCCCGGCCGTTGTGCCCCTCGTGCAACTTCACCACGACCACTTCGTGCAGGAGCTCTTCCACGGCCCCACTCTGGCGTTCAAGGATGTCGCCTTGCAGTTGGTGGGCCGCATGTTCGACGAAGTCCTGCGTGAGCGGGACCAGAGGGTAACCATCGTCGGTGCCACCAGCGGCGACACCGGCTCGGCGGCGATCGACGGGGTGAAGGGCTGCGCCAACGTAGACGTCGTCTTCCTCTACCCCCACGGTCGCACCAGCGATGTTCAGCGCAAACAGATGACCACGGTCGATGCGCCGAACGTGAGGGTGGTGGCCGTCGACGGCACCTTCGATGATTGTCAAGATCTCGTCAAGGCGATGTTCAACGATGCTCCGTTCCGCGAGCGCATGAACCTCAGCGCGGCCAACAGCATCAACTGGGCGCGGGTGATGGCCCAGGTCGTCTACTACGCGGTGGCCACCGACCTGCTCGCCGGGCCGATCGATGTTTGCGTGCCCAGCGGCAACTTCGGCAACGTCTTCGCCGGCTGGATCGCCCGCCGGATGGGGGCGCCGATCGACCGCCTGGTGGTCGCATCGAATGCCAACGACATCCTCACTCGCTTCTTGAAGACCAACGACATGAGCACCTCACCGGTGGTGCCGTCGCTGAGCCCGAGCATGGACATCCAGGTGTCGTCGAACTTCGAGCGACTCCTGTTCGAGATGAACGACCGCGACGGTGGTGCCACCGCAGAGCAGTTGCAGAGGTTCCGCAACTCCGGCCGGTTGAGTGTCGAGCCCGATCAGTGGGCCGAGTTCATCGACGGGACGTTCCTGGCCGAACGGGTCGATGATGCGGAAACTTTGGAGGTCATCGGCCTCACCTTCCGCGAGGCAGGGATGCTGCTCGATCCCCATACCGCAGTCGGGGTCGGAGCGGTCGCCAAGCTGCGCGAGGCGGGTGCCCTGCGGCATTCGACGGTCACTCTCGCCACTGCCCATCCGGCGAAGTTCCCCGATGCCGTCGAGCGGGCCACCGGTGTTCGCCCCGGTCTGCCACCCCATCTCGAAGACCTGTTCGACCGGCCCGAGCACGTCACCTTGTTGCCCAACGATCTCGCTGCCGTGCAGAGGTTCGTTTCCACGACCTTTTCCTGACTGCTCCTTCGCGTTGCGGCAGGTGGTGTGGGTCGCTACAGTTCATCTAGTTCGGGTTCCCGAACGTCCCCGCTGCAAACCGGCTCAGGCTGATGGCGCGGCTGGGGTCCGCAATTCTCAGGTGGTGGGGCCGCCGGTTGCGTCAGCACTTCAGCTGGCCGATCAGTGGGTGACCTCCTCCTCTCCACGAAAGCAGGTGGCCGGTGGCCGCGGAAGCGCTCGAAGCGTCGGTGCTCGACAGCAAGGACAAGGAGCAACTGCTCGCTATCGCCCAGGCCCTGGGCATAAAGACCAACGCCCGGGCATCGAAGGCGACCCTGATCGGCAAGATCCTCGAGACCACGGGTACGGCCCCCTCGGCGGCATCTTCGGCCACCTCTGATGCGGTCTCCGAGGCGGCCTCGACCGCCCGTACCGAGGAGGCCGCCCCCCCAATTGCTGCCCCACAGGCTGCCGGCACGAGGCCTGGTCGGGCCCCGCGCCCCGCCCCGCCGATCCGGCTGTTGTCGAAGCCGAGGTCGTGCTCGGACCCGACGGCGAGCCCCTCCCCGACTGGGAGGTCGCCTTGATGGGCGCCGGCGAAGCGCCCGTGGCGTCTTCACCCGGCGAAGTCACCGCACCAGCCAGTACCGGCGATGACGGTGCCGGCGGAGACCGGGCCGACGGTCCCGGCGACGAAGGTTCGGGCGACGACGGCGACGATGAAGGTCTCGGCGATGGGGAGAGCCGCAACTCGCGGCGGCGCCGGCGGCGGCGCAACAAGAATCGCAGCGGCGACAGCCCCCAGGGCTCCGACCGCTACGAGGGCGAGCCCGGCACGGGCCAGGGATACAGCCAGGGCCCCGGCCAGAGCGGTCCCGGCCAAGGTTTCGGTCAAGGTCACGGCCAGCAGCGTCACCACGACGGTGGTGGTGAACCCCAGCCCGGCCAGGAGCCGGTGAGCGTGTCCGGCTACCTCGATCTGCGCGACGAGGGCTACGGCTTCTTGAGGGTCAATGGCTACCTGCCCAGCCGCGACGACGCCTACATCCCGGTGAAGCTCACCAGGCAGTACGGCCTTCGCAAGGGTGATCACGTCACCGGCCTGTCGCGACCCGCCGGCCGGAACGAGAAGAACCCGGCAATGCTCGAGATCCACACGGTGAACGGTGCCGACCCGGAGACGAGCCGCAACAGGCCCCGCTTCGAAGACCTCACCGCCTTGTTCCCCGACGAGAAGCTGAAGCTGGAGAACCCCGGCGACGAGAACAACATGACGGCGCGCATAATCGACCTCATCTCGCCCATCGGCAAGGGCCAGCGCGGCATCATCGTCTCCCCGCCCAAGGCCGGCAAGACGACGATCATGAAGACGATTGCGACCTCGATCGAGCTCAACCATCCCGAGGTGACCCTGATCGTGCTGCTGATCGATGAGCGGCCTGAAGAGGTCACCGACATGCGCCGCACGGTTAAGGGCGAGGTCATCTCCAGCACCTTTGATCGGCCGAGCGAAGAGCACACCCTTGTAGCCGAGATGGCCATCGAGAAGGCCAAGCGGCTGGTCGAGCAGGGCGGCGACGTGGTGATCATCCTCGATGGCATCACCCGCCTCAGTCGTGCCTACAACCTCGCGGCACCGGCCAGCGGGCGCATCCTGTCGGGCGGTATCGACGCCGGCGCCCTGTACCCGCCGAAGAAGTTCTTCGGCGCGGCCCGCAATGTGGAGGAAGGTGGCTCGCTCACCATCTTGGCCACCGCGCTGGTCGAGACCAACAGCCGTATGGACGACGCGATCTTCGAGGAGTTCAAGGGCACCGGCAACATGGAGCTGCGCCTCGATCGCAAGCTCGCCGAGCGGCGCATCTATCCGGCGATCGACGTCGACGCGTCGAGTACCCGCCACGAGGAACTGCTCTTCGACCGCAAGCAACTGCAGATGGTGTGGAAGCTGCGCCGGGTGCTCAGTGGGCTGGCCGCCGAAGGCAACGCCGCCCCCGGTCTCGAACTGCTCGTCGACCGGCTGAAGACCTTCCGCACCAACGACGAGTTCCTGAACGAGATCGCCAAGCAACCCGCCACCTGAATGCAGCGGGCGCAGGGGTTTGTGTGACCCTCGCCGCTACACTGCGGTGTCCACCTTTTCGGAGAAGAACGCTATGAAGACCGACATCCACCCCAACTACAGCGACGTGCTCGTGAAGTGCTCGTGCGGTAACAACTTCACCACCCGCTCCACGCGTGGTGGCGAACTGCACGTCGAACTGTGCAACGAGTGTCACCCCTTCTTCACCGGCAAGCAGAAGCTGGTCGATACCGGTGGCCGGGTCGAGCGCTTCAACAAGCGTTACGGCACCCGCAAGGGCAAGTGACCCCCGGCGCCGTGGCGCCGCACACCTCGATCATCGAACACCGCCCGGCCCGCAAGGTCGGGCGGTCGTCGTTGCCCGACGCGAGAGTGCCTGCCCTAACGTGGCCGCCGTGAACGACCGGTCCCGCTTTGCCCGGCTGAACGCGATCAAGCTCACCGCTCTGGTGAGTGAGCACCTCGGTGGGGAAGAGATGCTCGAGGCGGGCGAGTTCGCCGGTGGTGCTGCCCTGCTGCACGGTCGCGAAGCCTGGGTGCTGGTGGCCGAGAATCCCGAGCGTGGCCTGGGTGGCGCGCTCGTCTGGGCCGTGAGGCACGACGCCGCGGCTTTGCATCTGGTGGCAGACTCGGGCACCGGTGTGTTGGCCCGTAGAGCCGCGGGGTTCACCCTGCCGATCCAGGTCTGGCAGGTGGATGGGCGGGCCCTCCAACCGGCGGCGCCCGAGGCACTGCCCGAGCCGCTGCCTCTTGCTGATGGTCACGCCGATTTCTGGCCCGTGATCGTCGCCGCTGGTGCAGAGCCGACGGTCGAGCATGGGGTGTTGGTGGGCGAGGTGTGGGGTCTCGAGGTCTGCAGGGTGGTCGATGATCCCTTCACCGGCACCACCAGGCTCGAGGTGGGTGTCGGTGTCCACGACCGAGAGGCGTTCCTGATGCTCCACGGCGACCGTCCGCCGGCAGAGGCCCTTGCCGAGGTGGTTCGCACCGTCGGCGAGTATCGCCGCCCGGGCGGCACTGGGCACCCCCTGAACCGGCTCGCCCAGGAGAGGGCGCTGAGGGCCTGGCTGGTGGCCGACCCAGGTCTCATCGGGGCGACCGAGGTGAAGGTTGTCGAACCGCCCAGCCCGCGAACGAACCTCAAGGACCCCGTGCCCTGCTCGGCGTTGGCGGTCATCGACGGTAGGGAAGTAGCCGTTGTGTGCAGCGTGGGGGTAGACCTCGACGTCGTGCCCTACGCCGTCGATGCCCGGGCGGCCCTGGGTGTGACCCCCTGCCTCGTGGTGCTGCCCCGCCGCGATGTCATCGATCTACAGCAACGCCTCGCCGCGCTGGCTGACCCGCCGATCGACCTGGTGGCGATCGACTGACCGGGGTGTCCAGCGCTCGTCCCGAGGGAATTGGGGTCAGCGGGTGAAGTCATCGATGAGGCGCACAAGGTCGAGTGGGCGGTCGCTCTGCACGGCGTGACCGGCGCCGTCGACGATCTCCACCCTCAGGCCGGGGATGCGACGACTCATCTCGGCGCTGTCGTCGTCGGTTACGTACTTCGACAGCCCGCCACGCACAAACATCGCCGGGCACGAGATGCGTCCCGCATCGTCCCACAAGGTGGTGAAGTCGTAGCTGTTGGTCCTCGTGGCTTCACCCTTACCTTCGTCGGCACCTTCATCGGGGCTTTTCGAAGGGGCGGGAACACCGGGGCCGAACAGGTCGTAACGCCACGACCACAGGCCGTCTTGGCGACGGTAGGAGTTGTGACGCACCCCGCGGCGCACACCGGACGCTGCCCGGTAAGGGCTCAACGCCACCGCCGCCTCGGCCATGGCATCGAGCGATTCGTAGGTGGGCGGCCCGGCGATGAGGGCCACCGAGCCGCGTTCGAGAGTGGTCATCTCGCGGCTGGAGTCGTTGATCTGAGGGGTGACGTCGACGATCACCACCCGGCGGCAGAGCTCGGGGTGGCTGGCGGCGAGGCGGATGGTGGTGGCCCCGCCGAGCGACATGCCAACCACTACCGAGGCGTCGGGGGCGAGGCGTTCGATCGCCAGGGCGACTGCCTCGGCATTGCGCCACGGGCCGTAATCCCTGTCGGCGCGACGGTAGGAGAGACCGTGGCCGGGTAGGTCGAAGGCGATGGCATCGCGACCGAGGGCGAGGGCGACGGTGTCCCAGGTGTGGGCGTTCTGGCCACCTCCGTGGAGGAATACGACCTCGGGACTGCCTGTGCCCCAGCGGATGTAGGACAGCCACTCGCCTGCGCCGACCTCGATCACGCCGCGCTGCAGGGGGGGAGGTCCGTCGAAGGGCAAGCCCCACTCCTGCGCGTTCTCGTGGAGGAGGCCGAACTCGTCGTACTCGTCCTGCGACAGGGTGGTCACGATTCCGGTCATGCTTGTCTCCTGGTGTCGGTCGCTGGTATCGGGCACGCTGGACCCGTCGTTGAATCTTGTCACGGGTCTGCCCCCTGAGCCCCAGGAGGATCTCCTGGGAAACGGTGGCTGAACCCTGCTCGGCGGTCGGATCCAGCCCGTCCAACTTGGGAGTGGCGGCACCGCCGGTGTAAAGACTGTGCGGATGTTGCGTCGACTGACCGGCGCCAAGACGAGGAGAACACCATGTCCGAAGCCTGGATCATCGATGCCTGCCGCACGCCACGCGGCATCGGCAAGGTGGGCAAGGGTGCCCTTGCCGACGTTCACCCCCAGGTCCTGGGCGCCACGGTGTTGAAGGCGATTGTCGAACGTAACGGGCTCGACACCCGCGACGTCGACGACGTCATCTGGGGCTGCAGCATGCAGATCGGCACTCAGGGCGGCGACCTCGGCCGCATGAGCGCCCTCGACGCCGGCTTCGACATCACCGTGAGCGGGGTCACCCTCGATCGCTTCTGTGGCTCGGGCATCACCGCCACCCACTTCGCCGCGGCCTCCGTCATGGCCGGGCTGGAAGACGTCGTCATCGCCGGTGGGGCGGAGATGATGTCGTCGTACGGGCCGAACAGCAAGGGCTCCACCCGGTCGCCGTTCATGGACGGCGGCAACGAGCACCTGCGCGACCTCCACCCCCAGACCAACCAGGGTGTGGCCGGCGACGCCATCGCCACCCTGGAGCGCATCCCGCGCCGGGCGCTCGACGAACTGGCAGCCGAGTCCCAGCGCCGCGCCGGTGTGGCGATCGCCGAGGGCCGCTTCGATCGCAGCCTGGTGCCCGTGTACAAGACCGATGGCACCCTCGCTCTCGACCGCGAGGAGTACCCGCGGCCGGGCACGACGATCGAGTCTCTGAGTGCCCTGCCTCCCGCGTTTGCGGCATTGGCCGACTACCCGCTCGACGACAAGGGCAACACCTATCGCAGCATGGTGCTGCGCAGGTATCCCGACCTCGAGATCGAGCACGTCCACCACGCCGGCAACTCGTCGGGCGTCGTCGACGGTGCCGCTGCCATCTTGATCACCAGCCCCGACTACGCCAAGGCCCACGGCATGAAGCCGCGTGCCCGCATCGTGGCCACCGCCAACGTCGGCGACGACCCCACCCTGATGCTCAATGCTCCGGTGCCGGCGGCCAAGAAGGTGCTCGCCAGGGCCGGGTTGACGATCGCCGACATCGACCTGTTCGAGGTCAACGAGGCCTTCGCCGTGGTCACCGAGAAGTTCATCCGCGACCTCGACATCGACCGGGAGAAGATCAACGTCAACGGTGGGGCGATCGCCCTCGGCCACCCGATCGGCGCCACCGGCGCACTCCTGATCGGCACCCTGCTCGACGAGCTCGAGCGTCGCGACGGCCGGTTCGGCCTGGTGACGATGTGCGCTGCCGGTGGTATGGCGCCCGCCATCATCATCGAGCGCATCTGAGACCCTGATGTCGCTGCGCGGCGCCGCCTACATCGCCGGGGCCTACGAGCACCCGCGCCGCGACATCCCCGATCGCACCCTCGCTCAGATCCACGGCGAGGTGGCGATCGGCGCCCTGGCAGATGCCGGGTTGTCGATGAGCGACGTCGACGCCTACTACTGCGCCGGCGACGCCCCTGGGTGGGGCCCGGTCTCGATGGCCGAGTACCTCGGCCTTTCGTGCCTCACCTACGACTCCACCGACACAGGCGGATCGTCGTACCTGGTCCACGTAGGTCATGCCGCAGCGGCGATCGCCGCCGGTCATGCCCATGTCGCGCTCATCACCCTCGCCGGTGCCCCGCGAAACGGGGGCAATCAGCCAGGCTCGGGATCCGCGTTCTCGGTGGCGCCCGAGTCCGAGTTCGAGAACATGTGGGGTACGTCGGTGGTCGGCAACTACGCCCTAGCAGCGCAGCGGCACATGCTCGAGTACGGCACCACCAGTCGTCAGCTTGCGGAGATCAAGGTGGCGGCGTCGCTCCACGCCCAGCACAACCCGAACGCGCTTCCTGCGCGACGTGGTCACGGTGGATGATGTGCTCGACTCCCCCCTGGTCGCCGACCCGTTGCACCGCCTCGACTGCTGCGTCATCACCGACGGAGGCGGTGCCCTGGTGGTGGTGAGCCCCGAGGTGGCCGCGGTCCCTGCACGCGTTCGTGCGTGAAGATCCTCGGCGCAGGGCGAGGCGGCCAAGGACCACGAGCGGTGGCCGGGTGGACCTCACCTACACCGGCGCAGTGTGGTCCGGCCCCCGAGCCTTCGCCGAGGCCGGCGTCACCCCGGCCGACATCCAGTACGCGTCGATCTACGACAGCTTCACGATCACCCCGGCGGCCAGCCGAACGCCCAGCTGACCAGCCAGCTGCCTAGCCAAACGGTCAGTGGGCGAGGCACGGCTACAGCTTCACGATCATGCGTCGCGGAAGCGGCCCCTTCCGCGACCATGCGCCCTACGTTCTGGCATATGTCGAGCTCGAGGAAGGGCCGCGACTGATGACCAACATCGTCGGCGCCGATCCCGAGTTGGTCTTCGTCGGCCAACCGGTGCAAGTCGTCTTCGAACCCGCCGGCGACGGCGACGCCGTCCCCCGGTTCACCCCCGTCCGCTGAACCGCCCGCCGCAGCAGGTGACTCTGCCCTAACCTGGCCACCCGGTGTTTGATCGATTGAAGTCCGTGGAAGATGAGTTCGTCTCGCTGGAGGCGAGCCTGTCCGACCCCGACATCGTCAGCGACCAGGCGCAAGCTGCGCGAGGTGTCGCGGCGCTACAAGGACCTCACCCCGGTGGTCGACTGTGTGCGCCGCCACCGGGCCCGCACCACCGACGCCGAGTCGGTCCGCGAGCTGCTGACCATTGCCGGCGACGACGAGCGCGAGATGTGGAAGGCGGAGCTGGCCGAGATCGAGAGCGACATCGCGGCGATCGAGGAGGAGTTGAGGCTGCTGATGCTGCCCAAGGACCCCAACGACGGAAGGTCGGTGATCATCGAGATCCGCGGTGCCGAGGGGGGCGAGGAGGCCAACCTGTTCGCCGGCGATCTCTACGACATGTACCGCGCCTACGCCGCCGCCAAGGGCTGGAAGGTGGAGGTGCTCTCGGAGGACCGCAGCGATCTCGGCGGCGTCAACCAGGTCACCATGGAAGTCAGGGGCGACACCGCTTGGGGGAGGCTCAAGTTCGAGGGTGGAACACATCGCGTCCAGAGGGTGCCCGTAACCGAGAGCCAGGGTCGCATCCACACCTCGTCGGCAACGGTGCTGGTGCTGGCCGAGGCCGAAGAGGTGGAGGTTGCCATCGACCCGTCCGACCTCGAGGTGGATGTCTACCGCAGTAGCGGCGCCGGCGGGCAGAGCGTCAACACCACCGACTCGGCAGTGCGCATCACCCACAAGCCGACGGGCACCGTGGTCACGATGCAGGACGAACGCAGCCAGATCCAGAACCGGGCGCGGGCGATGACCGTGCTGAGAGCGCGCCTGTTGAAGCTGGCCCAGGACGAGCGTGAGACAGCGATGTCGGCGGAGCGACGTTCCCAGGTGGGCGCCGGGGGGCGAGGGGAGAAGATCCGCACTTACAACTTCAAGGAGAACCGCCTCACCGACCACCGCATCGGGTTCACCATCTACCGCCTCCAAGACGTACTGGCCGGCGACCTCGACGAAGCGGTCGACGCCCTCACCGCCGACGAGCGCGCCCGCCACCTGAGCGGGCGCGGCCGAGGTGAGGCTGAGGTGAGGCCTGAGTGAGGGTCGTCGGGTGAGCGGTGGCAACCAGGACGGTGCCATCACCTGGCGCGCCCTGTGGGACGAGACGGCCGCCGTGGTTGGCGGTCGGGCCGAGGCGCGGTGGCTGTGCGAGGAGGCCAGCGGCGCGTTCGGTGACGGAGTTCGCCGAAGTCCTGCACCAGCCCGCCACCGAGCGCACCCTTGCCCATCTCGATGCAATGCTTGCCCGCTGGCGAACGGGCGAGCCTCTCCAGTACGTGCTCGGTCACTGGTCGTTCCGCCGCCTCGACCTGATGATCGACCGGAGGGTGCTCATCCCCCGTCCCGAGACCGAGCTGGTGGTCGAGACGGCTCTGGAACTGATCGGCGACGCTGGTCGGCGAGCGCCCTCTGCGCTGCGCCGACCTGGGAACGGGGAGCGGCGCGATCGGGTTGTCGCTCGCCTTGCGAGATGCCACGAGGGTACGGCCGAGGTGTGGCTCACCGACGTGTCGGCCGACGCCCTCGACGTTGCCCGGGCCAATGCTGCCGGGTTGGGTGTCGCCGGCGGCCGGAGTGCGTTTCGGGCACGGTTCGTGGTTTGCCGCCCTGCCCGCCGAGTTGAAGGGCACGTTCGGCATCATCGTGTCTAACCCGCCCTACATCGCCACCGACGATCCGGAGGTGGAGCCGGCGGTGCATCAATGGGAGCCCGCCGATGCCCTCTATGCCGGCCCGGACGGGCTGGATGCGGTGAGGGTCATCGCCCAAGGTGCACTCGAGTGGCTCGCCCCCGGCGGTCGACTGGTGCTCGAGATCGGTGCCCGCCAGGGCAAGGTTGTCGCCGAACTGTTGCACTCGGTAGGACTCACCGATGTCGAGGTGAGAGCCGACCTGGCCGGCAGGGACCGCATCGCTGTCGCCCGGAAGAGTTGAGCGAGGGATCCCGGTTGCCCCTGCCCGTCGGCCGCTACGGTCTCAGCTGAGGAGAACGATCATGACCAACATTCCGCGTCGCCCATCTGTCAACAGCTCGTGCCCGAGCCGCAGCCGCATCCTTCGCCTTGGCCGGCCTGCTCGCCGGGTGCAGCTCGTCGTCGAGCTCGGGCAGCTCCAGCGAGAGCACCACGACCCTGGCCGCCACCACAACGGTCGGCGAGACCACCACCGTTGCCGGGAGCACCACCACGGCCCCGACCACCGTGCCGCCCGAGACCACCGTGCCGCCCACTACGGCGGCGCCGGCGCCGGCGTGCGCAAACACCACTGCCCCCGACGGCTCCTCTGATTCGCTCGCAATCGCCTCCGGCGACTGGGACGGCGACGGCACCGACGACTCCGCCGTCAGCTGGGTCGAACCCGAGCACGATGGACTGGTATGTGCGCCTCGAGGTGGCCGGTGGCGCATCCTCCACGATTCTCCTTCAAGACGTCGGTCCCGCCCCCGCCCGGGTGCTCGATCGTGTCGATGTGGACTTCGGCCTTGGTCTCGAACCAGGTGTGAACCGCGACGAGCTCCTGGCCATCGTCGGCAGCAACAGTGCCGGCTGGAACCTCGGTGTGTTCGGCCTCGGAGCCGACGGCTGCGTCTTTCAGTTCGACAATGGTGGCGGCGACCCCTTCATCATCCCCGTGCACAACGCTGCAGCGGTGCGTTCGGGCATGATGTGCGACGGTGCGGCCGGGAGCCAGTTCGTGGTGAGGCTGGAGGCCGAGACCTCCGATGGTGGGCTGAACTGGACCACCCACGACACCCGGATCGAGCGCACCGGCCCCACCACCTTGACCGACGGCATCACCATCGATGGTGCCCTCGCCGGCGGCGACCCTCAGCTCAACCTCTACGGCAGGGCCGAGTGCTTCGGCGCACCCATGGTGCTCGACATCTGAACAGGGCCGTCGACAGGGCATCTGAACGCCCTGACCCGCCGCGTTCAGTCGAACCGGGCAGCGATCTGGGCGAGCAGGCTCTCCTCGGCGTTGTCGAGATCGTGATCGACCCCAGCCACGTCGCGGGCAGCGCTGAACAGGGCAGCTGCGCAGCACCCCGTTGGTGACGCGGGAGTCGATGTCGTCGATCAGGGCATCCACCGAATGGCCGACCAGGGCAGCCCTCACCTTGGCTGCCGCTTGGCCCACGTACTGGTCGAAGGAGAAGGTGTCGGACTCCCAGCCGGAGTCGTCGCTGATGTGGCGGATCTCGTCGATCTCGTCGCCCGAGATGTGGCGGTCGGCCATCATCACCAGCAAAAGCAGCTCGATAGCCGCCTCATGCTCGCGGTCCGCGGTGGCGTACACCGATACGTGGCCGTAGATATCCTCGAGGCGCTGGTTCACGGTGATGCAACCTATATCGCCGGGCTGACGCCCGACGAGCGGCGCAAGAACTCGAGCTGGTGCAGGAGCAGGTTCTCGGCCACGACTTCCTGCGGGGTCATGTGGGTGACCCCCACCAGCGGCAGCACCTCGTGGGGTTTGCCGGCGGCCAGCAGCGCACTGCTGACAGCTGGAGGGTGTGGGCGGCGACCACATTGTCGTCGGCCAGGCCGTGCACCAGCAGCAGTGGTCGGGTGAGGTCGGCGGCCAGGGGCAGCAGCGAGGTGGAGGCGTAGGGGGTGGCGTCGACGGTGGGATCGCCCAGGTAGCGCTCGGTGTAGTGGGTGTCGTAGAGCCGCCACTCGGTGACCGGTGCGCCGGCCACCGCGGCGTGGAATACGTCGGGTCGACGCAGAACGGCCAGGGCGGCCAGGTAGCCGCCGAAGCTCCAGCCGCGGATGGCCACCCGGCTCGAGGTCGAGGGGGTGCTCGTGCGGCGCGCCGCGTGAAGCGCGTCGATCTGGTCTTCGAGCACCGGCGTGGCCAGGTCGAGGTGCACCGCCCGCTCCCACTCGGTGCCCCGGCCGGGCGTGCCCCGGCCGTCGACCACGACCACCGCGAAACCCTGGTCGGCGAACCACTGCGAGGTGAGATAGGCGTTGTTGACCGTCACCACCCGCTGGGCGTGCGGGCCGCCGTAGGGGTCGATCAGCACCGGCAGCGGTGGGCCGTTGTCGTCGGGCGATCGCCCGCTGGGCAACAGCACCGCGGTGGCGATGCGCCGTTCGCCGTAGACCGGTGCAGATGCAGGTTGGGGGTCACCAGCGGGCGCTGGGCGTGCGACGCCAGTGTCGGGCCCGCCCACCACCGGGTGGTGGCGCCGTGCTCGGTGAGCACGGCCGCGCGGCGCACCACCACCGGTCCGTCGCCCTCACCGGCACCGGGCCGCCCACCCACGCGGTGTGCACGCCGGGCTCGTCGGTGAGCGCGGTCGAGCGTCGCCGTCGCTGCGCCATCGCCAGACATGCTGCACGGTCGCGTCGTCGAGCGGGTTGGCGAGCAAGTACACCTCGTCGCCCTGGGCGACGAGCGATGGAGCGCACCTGCAGATCGGCGGGGGTGACCGGTGATGCCGTCGACGAGCAGCCGTCGGGCACCGTCGCGATCGGCGGCGGTCACCGATCTGGCCGTCGGCCAGCGCCGCCGGGGTGCCCGGCACCAGTTCCACCCAGGCGGTGTCGCCGTCGGCGAACAGCGGCTCGGTGTCGCCGTAGCGGCGGGTTCGGCCTCGAGCACCATCAGCGAGCGCTGATCGCGCGACTGCACGGTGACGATCAGCCGCTCGGCGCCGGCCCAGCTGCACGGCGGTCAGGTAGGGATACAGTGTGGCGGTCCCACAGCACCTCGGTGTTGCCACCCTCCAGCGCGAGCACGTGCAGGGTGACCTCGGCGTTGTCGGTACCGGCCGCGGGGTAGCGGATCTCGTCGGCCGGCCGCTGCGGCTCGGCCGGGTTGGCGATGTACCACCGCTGCACGGGCGAGGTCGTCGACCCGGCAGGCGGCGATCGCCGCGCCGTCGGGGCTCCACCAGTAGCCGCGGAAGCGGTGCATCTCCTCGGCGGCGATGAAGTCGGCGCTGCCCCAACTGATCGTCGGGTCGGCCTCGCCGGCCAGTTCCCAGCTGCTGCCGTCGAGCTCGGCGATGCGCAGGGCGCGGCCGCTCACATAGGCGACGCGGGTGGCCACCGGGTCGGGTCGGGGGTCGAACACCGGGCCCTCCACCGCCAGTTCGCGTGCCATGCCGCTCACCAGCCCGGCCACGAACAGGCGCCCGGCGAGGGCGAAGGCGCCGACCGTCGCGGCCTCGTCGGTGGCGTAGGCGGTGACCCCACGCAGCGCCCTCGCGCATCCGCTCGCGACGGGCCCGCTCCTCGGCCGGCAGGTCGTCGGCATCGTCGACCAGATCGAGCAGTTGCAGCGGATCGGCCACCAGCCGCTCGTCGCCGCTGGCGACGTCGAGCACCCACAGACAGTTCACCGGGTCGTCGCCGGCGCGGCTGCGGGCGAACACCACCCTCTGCCCGTCGCGCGAAACCACGTTGATGTCGCGCGGTTCGCCGAGGGTGAGCCGCTGGGTGCGCGCGTACTGCCGGGGGAAGGTGTCGCTCGTCGGTCCGCTCGGGGCTGCGCTTGGTCATCGGGTGCTCCGGTCAGTGCGAGAAGTGGGCGACGGCATTCGACGATCACTTGCCACGCCTCGTCGGCGTCGAGGCCGATCTGCATGTCGCAGTTCGGTGCGGGCACCTCCTTCAGGTCGCGCTGGTCGATCACCGTCATGCCCGCGGTGCGCACGCCCTGCGGTCTCGATCTCCACGTGGGCCAGGCGGCGGGTGAACAGGTGGGGGTGGGTGAGTGCCAGCACCGCGCACGGATCGTGCACGGCAGCGCCGCCGATGTGGTGGTGGCGCGCCCGGTAGGTGCCGCTGAAGAAGTCGAGCAGGTCCGGCGAGCACCGCGGCCAGCTGCCCGGGCAGGGAGCGCACCATCTCGATGCGCGGCGGTACTGCCTGGAACTGGTGGGTGAGATCGAGGCCGGCCATGATCAGCGGCCCACCGTAGGCGAACACGATGTCGGCGGCCTCGGGGTCGCACACCATGTTGAACTCGGCCGCGGCGGTGCGTGTTGCCGAACGTGCCGCCGCCCATCAGCGAGATGCCGGCGATGCGCCCGGCGATGTCGGGCGCGGCGCGCAGGGCGAGGGCGATGTTGGTGAGCGGCCCGGTGGGCACCAGCCACACCCCTTCTTGGGCGCGGCAGGTGTCGATGATGTAGCCCACCGCGTCGTGGCTGGCCGGCGGACCGCTGGGCTCGGGCAGGTCGGCGCCGTCCATCCCGCTCGCGCCGTGCACGTAGCCGGCGTGGCGAGCGGGCCTCGCGACCAGCGGACGGTTGCTGCCGGCGTGCACCGGGCATCGAGGCCGAGCAGGTCGCGCATGATGATCGCGTTGCGGGTGGTGGCGACAGCGGAGCGTTGCCGGCGACGGTGGTGATGCCCACCACCTCGGTGTGGCGGGCGGCGACGATGATCGCGATGGCGTCGTCGTGGCCGGGGTCGCAGTCGAGCAGATGATCGGCAGGGCGGAGGGGGCGACATACCCAAAGAGCTTGCCACCGTTACGCTCTGCGCGATGCGGTCGGTGGCTGGGGTGACGATGCCGTGGGCGGCAGCGGTGGTGCTTCTCGCCTCGTGTAGCGGCGACGGTGAGGGAAGTAGGGCCGTCGCCACCATCACGACGGCCAGGGCGGTGGTCTCGGCAGCAACGGCCCCGGTCGAACCCACCACGACATCACGGGAGATCTCCACCACCTTCGACCTGTCTTCCACCCTGCCTCCGGAGCCCAAGGGGGTGCCCGGCCTCGATGACGAGGATCCGTTCTGTGCCGCCTGGGCCTCTTACAGCGGCACGGTGCAAGCGATTGGGGTGGCCGTCGCCTTCGGTACGGTCCCCAGCCAGGAGGTGGCCCGCTTGGAGGTCGTGGCCGCAGCGGCGCTCGTGTCGGCCGTGAACGGAATCGGGTCGAACTGGTCCAACGAGCTGGTCGGCGAACGCAGCCTGGTGCTCACCGACCTGCTGGGGCCATTCCTGCGCCGGGCGGAGAAGGCCCTTTCCGCCGCCCGCGACGCCGGCCTCGACGACTACCAGATCGAGCAGTTGGCAGCGCTCTGGCTCGATGCACTGCGCAATCGCGACAACGCGTCACCGGAGATCGTGCTGCCTGCCCTGTCCTCGGATCTTGCCCCTCTGGTCGACGCCGCTGCTGCCGCGTTCGACGCTGCGGTTACTCCGTTTGCCGAAGATCCGAGCCTGGTCACCGTCGGGATCGACACCCCTCTCACCGACGCCTACCTGGCCGAGCACTGCCCCGACCTGGCCTCGATCGGCGTCGGCGACGCCGTGTGAGCGCCTGGAGGCGCACTCATATCGTCACCGTCAGGTGGCGTGGAGGCTGCCGTCGGTCTCGAGGGTGACGGCACGCCCCACCCACTCGCCTTCGCACATCGCCGACGCGAGGTCGAGGTCGGTGGAGGAACCCCACGCCCTGCTGCCGTCGGCGAGCAGGCAGGCTGCCCACGCCGTCTCGGGCTCGCCCTCGCGTGAGTGCATGACGGTGTAAGCCTCGACGCTCGCCGGCCCGGCGGCGTCTGCAGGTTCGGTGAGCTCGCGGCGGGGCATCGCGTCGATCTCATCCTGGGGGCAGGCGTGTCGGTAGCCACCCACCGGCGGAGAGGTGCGATAGATGCCGAAGGAGTGCTTGGTGACCAGCCCTCCGTTGGCCCACACCAGCCCGGTGGAGCCCTTCTGTTCGCGCAGATCACCGATCACCGTCGCGATGGAGTGCATGACGTAGCTGTTCCACGGGCCGCCGGCAAATGCCAGCCCGCCGGTGCGAGTGAGTTGGCGGTCGATCGTCAGACCGAGGCTTTGAGCGCCGAGCTGGACGGCCGACGGGAAGCAGGAGTAAAGATCGACGATGTCGACTTCGTCGATGGTCGTGCCGGCCAGGTGCAGCGCCTGCCGACCCCCGAGCTCTATGGCCGGTGTGGCCGCGAACGACCACCGATTGCTGACGTAGGCGTGTTCGTGGCAGTCGACGCCGGACTGGGGGAAGACCCAGCGGTCGCGGGGCACGCCAAGAGCGGAGGCCTTTTCGGCGCTGCACATGATGATCGCAGCCGCCATGTCGACGTCGTTGTTCGAGTTCATGTACTTCGGGTAGGGGAGGCCGATCATGCGGTTGGTAGGGCCGACGGTGCCTAGTTCTGTGGCGGTCTTCGCCTCCCTCAGCCAGGCGTAAGGGTTCGACGCGGCCACCTCGCTGAACCTGGCCCACAGTTCGCTGACCCTCGCCTGATGATCGGCCACGCTGCGCCCGGCGCAGGCGCGGATGGCCGTTTCGAACATCGGGTACACCTGTACGGGCAAGATCAGCCCGCGTGCCCGCTCGGCGGGGTGGGTCATGTCGAACTCGTCGCCCATCAGGCGGGGGATCTGCTCGGCCGGGGCCTTGGGCCACTCCAGCGTCGCCCCCGCCTTGCGGGCGCGCATGCGTGTACGCCAGGCCTCGCCGCCGGCGAGCACCACAAGGTCGACCTCGCCACGCAGGATCTCGAGCGCGGTCTTGTTGACCAGGGCCTGGGGGCTGTTGCCGCCGGTTGTGGTGAGCGCCGTCTCGCGTGGGAGATGCCCAACTGCTGGGCCACCACCCAGGCCGGGTCCCCGTAGCGCCAGCTCAACAGGCCCACCACCCTCAAGCTGTCGGGGTTCGGCACCGAGGCCAGTCCGGCGTCGGCGGAGGCGAGGCGGACGGCCTCGGCCATCAGGGCCGAGGCGTCGAGTGCGTCGTCGATGCCGCTCGCTCTCTGCAGGAACTGGCCGGCACCGACGAGCACGGGGGTACGGGGGTCGATCGGCATCGGCCGCCAGGGTAGGGAGAGGATCAGGCCCACGGCGAACCGACGCCCTACACTCGCCCGATGTCACGGATCGCGATCGGTTCCGACCACGCCGGCTTCGAGCTCAAGCCGCACCTCGTCGCCGTGCTCGCACGTGATGGGCACGAGATCCTCGACCTCGGCACCGACAGCACCGAGAGCTGCGACTACCCGCCGATCTGCGCCTCGGTCGGGCGCGCCGTGCGCGACGGTGACGCCCACCTCGGCATCGTGCTCGGCGGCAGCGGGCAGGGCGAGCAACTGGCCGCCAACAAGGTGCACGGCGTGCGCGCCGCCCTGTGCAACGACCTCTACACCGCCCGCATGGCCCGAGCCCACAACGACGCCAACGTGCTTCGCATCGGTGCCCGGGTGGTGGGTGTCGGCCTCGCCGAAGAGATCGTGGCCGTCTTCCTCGGCACCCCCTTCGAGGGTGGCCGCCATGCCCGCCGCGTGGAGCAAGTGATGGCAATCGAAATCGACGAGATCACGCCGGCTGCTGACCCAACCACCCCGACCCGAGACGCCCCGGAGAACTGACATGCCCTTCCCCAGCGACGCCACGCCCGACACGGAAGTGTTCCGCCTAATCGACGACGAGCTGCAACGCCAGGTCACCGGTCTGCAACTGATCGCCAGCGAGAACTTCACCTCGCCGGCGGTGATGCAGTGCCGTCGGCAGCGTGCTCACCAACAAGTACTCCGAGGGCTACCCGGGTAAGCGCTACTACGGCGGCAACCTGCCGTGATCGACGAGATCGAGGCGCTGGCCATCGAGAGGGTCAAGGCACTGTTCGGTGCCGACCACGCCAACGTGCAGCCCCACAGCGGGCGCCAACGCCAACATGTGCGCCTACCAGGCGGTGCTCAAGCCCGGCGACACCGTGCTCGGCCTGTCAGCCTCAACCACGGCGGCCACCTCACCCACGGTTCGCCGGTGAACGCCAGCGGCATGCTGTACGACTTCGTGCGCCTACAAGGTCGACCCCGGGCGACGAGCGCATCGACATGGACCAGGTGCGCGACCTGGCCCTCGGACACCGGCCGAAGATGATCGTCGCCGGCACCACCGCTACACCCGGCGCCTCGACCCCGAACCGTTCAAGGCCATCGCCGACGAGGTCGGCGCCCTGTTCCTGTTCGACGCCGCCCACATCGCCGGCCTGATCGCCGGCGGCGTAGCACCCCAACCCGGTGCCCTATGCCGACATCGTCACCTTCACCACCCACAAGACCCTGCGCGGCCCGCGGGGCGGGTGCGATCCTCTGCCAAGGCCGAGCACGCCGCCGCCATCGACAAGGCGGTGTTCCCCGGGTGGCAGGGCGGCCCGCTCGAGCATGTCATCGCCGGCAAGGCGGTGGCCTTCTTCGAGGCCGCCCAGCCGAGCTTCAGCGAGTACGCCAGCGCAGATCGTCGCCAACGCCGCGCCCTGGCCGAGGCGCTGGTGCAGCGAGGGCTTCCGCCTGGTGAGCGGTGGCACCGACAACCACATGATGGTGGTCGATCTGCGGCCCTTCGATGCCGACCTCACCGGCAAGGAGGCGCAGAGCGGTGCTCGACCTGGCCGGGATCACGCTCAACAAGAACATCGATCCCCGACGATCCGCGCAGCCCGTTCGTGACCAGCGGGGTGCGCATCGGCACCCCGTCGGTCACCACCCAGGGCATGAGGGAGCCGGAGATGGTGCAGATCGCCGCGCTGATCGTCCGCGTACTGCGCCAGCGCACCGACGCCGGCGGCGATCGCCGCCGCCGGGCCGAGGTGGCGACCCTGTGCGCCCGCTTCCCCGCCTACGGCTGAGCGGTAGCTCGGCGCCATTTGGCGTCATCGTAAGTACCCCCGAAGGACGACGACCCTGCGGTCGCGCCTGCGCCCAGTGCGGTGGGGCTGCTGCGCGCGGCTCGGCGGCCTCCTTGACCGGCGCCTGCTCGCCGGAGCAGCTGTGGTTCCTCGTCGTGTTCGTCACCGTTCTCGTCAGGCGTTCCTGATGCCATGATCGGCGTCGCCGTTGCGTACGGCGTCTCGTGGGCATGCATCGGCCGGGCGCACGTGGCGGCGATGATCGCCACCATGCTGTCACGCTGGCCTCGGTGCATCGTGTTCGCCAGCTACGACGTCGAGCGCCACCTGGTAGGGAAGTGGTTCGCCGACGGCGGCGACACGATCGACATCCCATCGTGCCCTACTTCGACTGGATGGCGGAGATGGCGAGGTCGATCTGGCGCGACTCGATCGCCTTGGTGGTCTCGGGATCATCGCCCTCGTCGTGGCCGCCTTCCTCGGGTTCCGGTTTCGGCCGAGCGCGAGGGTCGGGCGAAGTCGGCCCACGACAGATCGCTGCGCCGATCCGACCGGCCGTCGGCTGGCTGATGCCCGGCACCGGGGCCTACCTGCTGATCGGCGCGATCGCCGCGGCCGTCACCTTCGTCGCGACGCCGATCGTCGCCTGGGGCGCTCGCCGCTGGGCTGGGTGGTCGAACCCGACGATAGGCGGATCCACAAGGTGGCCACCCCCGACGTCGGCGGCATCGCCATGCTCGCCGGCTTCATCGTCGCGTTCGCCTCGGCCCGCCTGATGGACACCTTCGACCCGCTCTTCGCTCGCAACTCGGAGCCCAAGCGGCGTTCTCATCGCCGCCGCCGTGATGTTCGCTGTCGGTTTCGTCGACGACATCCGCGAGCTCTCCGCTCCGGCAAAGATGATCGGCACGGTGGCCGTGGGTGTCGTGCTCGTCTACTACGGCGTGACGATGTTCTACTTCCGCATCCCGTTCCTCGACGTCTACATCCTCAGCGACGACTGGGTCCCGCTCGTCACCGTGCTCTGGCTGCTCGGCATGACCAACGCGATCAACCTCATCGACGGCCTCGACGGCCTGGCGGCAGGCATCGTCGCGATCGGCGCCGCAGCCGTTCTTCCTCTACAGCCAGCGCCTCGCCGACCCGACGATCGGCATGCTCACGCCGCCGAACATCGGGCCGCTGGTGGCCATCCTCGCCGTGGGCATCTGCGTCGGCTTCCTGCCGCACAACTTCAACCCGGCGCGCATCTTCATGGGCGACGGCGGTGCGCTGCTGCTCGGCCTGCTGATGGCGGTCAGCACCAGCGTGGTTGGTGGTCGCGCCGATCCCAACACCCAACGCTTCGTCGGCCAGACCTACTTCTTCCTCGCCCCGCTGTTCATCCCCCTGCTCATCCTCGGTGTGCCGATCATCGACACGCTTGTTCGCCATCCTGCGCCGGGCGGCTGCGCCGCCAGGGTGTGGCCTCGGCCGACAAGGGGCACCTCCACCACCGCCTGATCGAGATGGGTCACGGCCAGCGGCGCAGCGTGCTGATCCTGTGGACCTGGACGGCGCTGCTGTCCGCCTTCGTGCTCTACCCGGTGTTCACCGGCAGTGGGGTGAGCTACATGCCGATCGGCGCGGCGATGCTCGGCCTCGTGCTGTACACCGTCCTGCACCCCCAGATCCGCCGGCTGCCGCTTAAGACGGCCGCACCGGGTGCGGCTGCGCTTGACTCGCCAGGTTCAGCGGGCCGCAGCGGATGCGGTTGCGGCTTCACGGTGGCGGGCAGGGGTACCGATTGTGTCGCACGCCGGGTTGCGCAAGCTCGGGTCACGTCAGAGTGTTCGCGTTCACAAGCCCGGCACAACGTCGTACCGACGGACCGACCCCACACCTCCGTGAAGCTCCTGCCCGCTCGGCGCACCCATGAGGACTCGCAGCACAGCGGCGACAACCTCGGCGCGCGGCATGGACTTCGCCCTGGTCATCCTCGTGTTCCTCGGCTCGGCGACGCCTCGACCATTGGCTCGACACCTGGCCGGCCTTCATCGTCGGCCTGGTCGTGGTCTGCACGGTCGGCCAGTTCGTGAGCATGTACTACGAGTACAACGCCGACCATGCCGAGCGCCTTGAGACCGAACGCAGCCGCGGCCCGACCAAGCGGAGGGTCGGGTGCAGCGACCCGAGTCCGCACCGCCCTGCCCGGACCGGCACCCGAGGTGAGGCGTTTCCAAGGACATGGTTCGCCGCGGCCTGATCGTCGCCCCTGTGCTGATCCTCCTGTGCGGTTTCATCTGGGGCATCGACGGCGCGTTCAGCAGCGCATATGGCATCGCCATCGTCCTGGTCAACTTCGCCCTCGCCGCGATCATCGTGGCCACAACCGCGCGGATCAGCCTCGGGCTGATGATGGGTGCCGTACTGTTCGGCTACCTCGTCCGGCTCGGGCTGATCCTCTGGCCGTGCTGCTGGTGAAGGACGCCGGTTGGATTTCACTTCCGGCCCTCGGAGCGACCATCATCGTGACGCACCTCGGCCTCCTCATCTGGGAGATGAAGTACGTCGCACTCTCCCTGGCCCATCCCGGCCTCAAGCCCGCCCGCCAATAAGTCCTCGCCACCCGCCCGTCACACCACGCACAGGAATCAGTCGTGATCGCTGAATCCTTCTACTTCCCCGAGATCAACTCGATCCTGCGCTGGCAAGGACATCTTCACGTCGTTCAACAAGATCGCCCTCATCGCCGTGGCGGCCGCGCTGATCGGCATCGCTGATCTTCATCCTCGCCGGCCGCCAAGAGACCCGGCCAAGGCGCCCAAGGGCGTGCGCAACCTGGCCGAGACCTCGGTCGAGTTCATCGAGAACGGCATCGTCATGCAGACGATGGGCAAGGACGGCCTGGGCTGGACACCGTTCCTGCTGAGCCTGTTCATCTTCATCTACCTCTGCAACGTGCCCGGCATCATCCCCATCCTGCAGATGCCGGCCACGGCCCGCATGGCCATCCCGATGTTCCTCGCCCTTGTGGTGTGGGTCATCTACAACGGTGTCGGCTTCAAGCACCAGGGCGTCGAAGCTACCTGACCAACACGCTGTGGCCCCCCGGGGTGCCGACGGCGCTCAAGCCTCTGGTGGGCGTCATCGAGTTCATCTCCAACATCATCGTCCGGCCCTTCTCGCTGACGGTGCGACTCTTCGCCAACATGCTCGCCGGCCACATCCTGCTGGTCACCTTCGCCCTGCTCACCAACTCGCTGGTCACGGCCGAGACCAAGGTGTTCATGCTCAAGCCGATGGCCATCCTGCCCTTCTTCATGCTGGTGTTCCTCACCGCCTTCGAAGTGCTGGTGGCGTTCCTGCAGGCCTACATCTTCACCATCCTCACCGCCGTGTACATCGGCGGCGCCGCTCACCCCGAGCACTGAGCCGACCCGGCTCATCGATCTCCACCTACCCAGAACCACTCATCAGGAGAAGTACACCACATGGAAGCATTCGCCCCCTCGTCGGCGCCGCTCGACCAGCAGCAGGCCGACGCCACAAGGCCGCCGCCGCTGCCGCCTCGGCCGGTTTCGCCTACGGCCTGGCCGCCATCGGCCCCGGTATCGGTATCGGCTACCTCGTCGGCAAGTCGGTAGAGGCCATGGCCCGTCAGCCCGAGGCCGCCGGCATGGTGCGTACCACCATGTTCCTCGGCATCGCCTTCACCGAGGCCCTCGCCCTCATCGGCTTCGTGGTCTTCATCCTCATCGGTCTCTGAGCCATCTCTTTGCCTCTTCGTCCGTCTCATCACCAAGGAGCTGACGTGCATCTCGCCGTCGTACATCTCCACGGATCCACGGCTCATCTCGTCTCGTCCACCGGCCAAGAAGAAACCGGTGCCGACGAAACGGTGAGCAAGGATCCCGGCCCCATCATCCCCGAGCTCAAGGAGCTCTACTGGGGAGCTGGCTCGTTCATCGTCTTCGCCCTGCTGATGAGGTTCGTCCTCTTCCCCAAGGTGAAGAAGGGCATGGACGCCCGCTACGAAGGCATCCGCGCCTCCCACGAGTCCGCCGATGCCGAGCGCAGCGGTGCTCGCTCCGAGGTCGCCGAATACGAAGGCTCAGGTCGCGGCCATCAAGGCCGAGGCGGCGAAGCTCGTCGACGCGGCGCGGACGACCCTCGAGACCGAGCGGCAGGCCAAGCTGGCCGAGGTCAACGCCGCTCATCGGCGAGGCGCGCGGCCGCCACCGCCCAGGCGGAAGCTGCCCGGGCCGCCGTGAGGGACCAGATCGCTGCCGCAGTCGGCGACGTCGCCGGGCGGGCCGGAGAGCTCGCCACCGGTCGTCGCCCCGACGCCGATGTGGTCAACCGGTGGTCGAGCGAGGTGATGGCACGATGAACGTTCTGGGCATCATCACCACCGTCGGCCGCCTGATCGCCGAAGAGGAGCACGTCGTCACCTGACGGCAACGGCGACGTCGTCACCCACACGCCTGGCTGCCCGAGACCGCCGAGATCATCTTCGGCGGTCTGGCCTCGCTGCTGATCTTCTTCGCCCTGTGCGAAGTTCGGCGGTCCGCCTGGTCAAGAAGGCCATGGCGGACCGCACCGAGCGCATCCAGAAGGAGCTCGACGCCGCTGCCGCGGACAAGGCTGCCGCATCCACCGAGGCGGCCCAGATCCGCCAGGCCAAGGGCGACATCGCCGCCGAGAGGTCACGCCTGATCGGCGAGGCCGAGGCCCAGGCCGCTGCCGTCCTCGAGGACGGCCGGGCACGCTTGCGCGCCAGAGGTCGCGGACCTCGAGGCCAAGGCCGACTGCCGAGATCGCCGCCGCCGGTTCGCGGGTGGGCGACGAGTTGACCGCCGAGATCTCCCGCCTGTCCTGCGCCGCAGTCGACCATGTGGTCACCGGCTCGCTCGACGAGGCCACCCACCAGGAGCTGATCGAGAGCTTCATCTCACGAATCGGGGCGAGCGCATGAGCGACTCACGCATCGACGGTACGCCCGGGCGTCTGTTCGAGATCGCCCGCGCCGAGGGCACCCTCGACGAGGTCGAAGACGAGCTGTTCCGCTTCGCCCGCAGCTACGAGAGCAGCGACGTCGCTGCGCACGGCGCTCACCGACGACGAGATCCCCGTCGCCAAGCGCCTCGCCATCGTCGAGGACCTGCTCGGCGGCAAGGCCTCCAACACCACCACCCAGCTGTCTCGCATGGTCGTCGGCTCCGGCCGAGGCCGCGACCTGCCGGCGATCATCGACAGCCTGGTGGCCCGGGCCAGCAGCTGCCAAGAACCTCGAGGTCGCCGAGGTGCGCTCCGCTGTGGCGCTCACCGCCGACCAGCAGACCCGCCTCGCAGCGGCCCTCGCCAACGCCACCGGCAAGCAGGTGAACCTGAAGGTCGTCGTCGACCCCGTCGGTCTCGGCGGCCTGGTGGCCACCGTGGGCGACACCGTCATCGACGGCAGCGTCCGCACCCGTATCGATCAGTTGAAGTCCCGCCTCTAGGAGCTTGAGAGAACATGGCTGAACTCACGCTGAGCGCCACCGACATCGCGTCGGCGCTGAAGAAGAACCTGGAAGGCTTCGTACCTTCGCTCGAGGCCCGCACCGTGGGCCGCGTCACCGAGGTGGGCGACGGCATCGCCCGCATCAGTGGCCTGCCCGACTGCGCGGTCAACGAGCTGCTCGAGTTCGAGGACGGCACCATCGGCCTCGCCCTGAACCTCGACGAGGACTCCATCGGCGCCGTTGTGCTCGGGTTGGCGGACCATATCGAAGAGGGCCAGACGGTGAAGGCCACCGGTCGGATCCTCTCCGTGCCCGTCGGCGACGCCCTGCTCGGCCGGGTGATCAACGCTCTCGGCGAACCCCTCGACGGCAAGGGCGACATCGTCGGCGGCATCCCTCGCCGTGTCGAGATCCAGGCTCCTGGCATCATCGGCCGCAAGCCGGTGCACGAGCCGCTGCAGACCGGCATCAAGGCCATCGACGCGATGACCCCCATCGGCCGTGGCCAGCGAGAGCTGATCATCGGCGACCGCAAGACCGGCAAGACCACGGTTGCGATCGACACCATCATCAACCAGCGCGGCCTCGGCGTGAAGTGCATCTACGTGGCCATCGGTCAGAAGGGCTCGACCGTCGCCCAGACCGTGGAGATCCTCCGCCAGCACGGTGCCCTCGAGTACACCGTCATCGTTGCCGCCCCCGCCAGCGACCCGGCCCCGTTCAAGTACCTCGCCCCCTACGCCGGGTGCGCAGTCGGCCAGCACTGGATGGAGAACGGCGAGCACGCCCTGGTCGTCTACGACGACCTCTCCAAGCAGGCCGAGGCCTACCGCCAGATGTCCCTGCTGCTGCGCCGCCCCCCGGGCCGCGAGGCCTACCCCGGCGACGTGTTCTACCTCCACAGCCGGCTCCTCGAGCGTGCCGCCAAGCTCAGCGACGAAAAGGGCGCCGGTTCGCTCACCGCCCTGCCGATCATCGAGACCAAGGCCGGCGACGTTTCGGCCTACATCCCCACCAACGTGATCTCGATCACCGACGGTCAGGTCTTCCTCCAGGACAACCTGTTCAAGTCTGGTGTACGCCCGGCCGTCGACGTGGGCATCTCGGTGTCTCGCGTGGGTGGCGCCGCCCAGATCAAGTCGATGAAGTCCGTCGCCGGCACCTTGAAGCTCGACCTCGCCCAGTTCCGCGAGCTCGAGGCCTTCGCCACCTTCGGATCCGAGCTCGACGCGATGTCCAAGGCCCAGCTCGAGCGCGGCTACCGCTTGGTGGAACTGCTCAAGCAGCCCCTGAACAGCCCGATGCCGGTGCAAGAGCAGGTGGTCAGCATCTTCGCCGGCACCCGCGGGCTACCTCGACGATATGCCGGTGGAAGACGTCCGCCGCTTCGAGACCGAGCTGCTCGACCAGATGCGCACCCGCCACGGGGCACTTCTCGACAGTGTCCGCACCGGTGGCGTACCCGATGAGCTCGCCGGGGTGGTGGTCTCCTTCAAGGAAGGGTTCGTGGCCCGCTCGGCCGCGGCCCGAGCCGTCGACCCCACCGCCACCTCGGCCCAAGAACTCGGCGAAGCCGAGAGCCACAAGACCCTGGCGACGGAGTAGGACATGGCCGGAGGTCAGGAGCGCATTCTTCGTGGGCGCATTCGTAGCGTCCAGGCCACGAAGAAGATCACGCGCGCCATGGAACTCATCGCGGCATCGCGAATCGTCAAGGCCCAGCAAAGGGTCACCGCCGCCGTGCCCTACAGCGATCAGATCACCGAGGTCGTCAAGGACCTGGCGGCGGCCGGTGGCTCGTCCCAGTCGCCCCTGCTGACTTCGCGGGAGCAGGTAAAGACCACCGCCTATGTGGTGATCACCGCCGACCGTGGACTGTGCGGCGGCTACAACGCCGGTGTGCAGAGGGCTACCGAGGGCGAGATCAAGGCCGACGTATTGCAGGGCAGCGACTATGCGGTGGTCACCGTCGGCCGCAAGGCTGAGGGCTACTTCCGCTTCCGTGGCTACAAGATCGCCCACAGCTTCGGCGGGTTCAGCGACAACCCCACCTACGCCGATGCCAAGGCGATCGGCGAGTACGTGGTCGATGCCTATCTCGCCGGTGAGTTCGATCGTGTCGAACTCGTCTACACCCGCTTCATCTCCGCCGGTTCGCAAGAAGTGGTGCAGCGTCCGCTCGTGCCCCTGGACCGCCAGGTGGTCGAAGGTGGCGACGGTCAGGGCACCCGATGCCGGCGGTACCCCCGCCGACTACGAGTTCGAGCCGGATCCGGGCACCATCCTCGACACCCTCCTGCCTCGCTACGTCGAGGCCCGCATCTACGCCGCCCTGCTCAACGCCGCGGCCAGCGAGCACGCCTTCCGCCAGCGGGCGATGAAGAGTGCCACCGACAACGCCGAAGAGCTGATCAAGAACCTCAGCCGCATCATGAACCGCGCCCGCCAGGACAGCATCACCACCGAGATCATGGAGATCGTCAGTGGCGCCGAAGCTCTCGGTGGCGACGCCAAGAAGGTTCGCATCATCGACCTCACGCCCCTGTCCGACGAACCCCACACCGCCGCGACGAACTAGGAACACAAGGAAGAACACGTCATGACCATGACTGACACTGACCGCAAGGACGGCCGGGTCGTCGGCATCGCCGGCCCCGTGATCGACGTCGAGTTCCCTCGCGGCTCCCTGCCCGAGATCAACACGGCTCTCGAGTTCACCGTCACCGTCGACGGCACGAACATCGACGTGCTCGCCGAGGTTGCCCAGCAGCTCGGTGACGGTCGCGTCCGCGCGGTGTGCATGAAGCCCACCGACGGGCTGAAGCGCGGCACCGCGGTGCGCAACACCGGCCACGGCATCCAGGTGCCGGTGGGCGACAAGACGCTCGGCCATGTCTGGAACGTGTGGGGCGAAGTCCTCGACGCCGAGCCCGGCTACGCCGACGACCTCGAGCGTTGGGACATCCACCGCGAGGCCCCCGCCTTCGACACCCTCGAGCCGAGCGCGAAGATGTTCGAGACCGGTATCAAGGTCATCGACCTGCTCACCCCTTATGTGCAGGGCGGCAAGATCGGCCTGTTCGGTGGCGCCGGCGTGGGCAAGACCGTGCTCATCACCGAGATGATCCGCCGCGTGGCCCAGAACCACGGTGGTGTGTCGGTGTTCGCCGGTGTCGGCGAGCGCACCCGTGAGGGCACCGACCTGCGTCTCGAGATGCAGGAGTCCGGCGTGTTCGAGAAGGCCGCCCTGGTCTTCGGCCAGATGGACGAGCCGCCGGGCGTGCGCCTGCGCGTCGCCCTGTCGGCGCTCACCATGGCCGAGTACTTCCGCGACGTGCAGAACCAGGACGTGCTGCTGTTCGTCGACAACATCTTCCGCTTCGTGCAGGCGGGCTCCGAGGTATCCACCCTGCTCGGCCGCATGCCGTCGGCCGTGGGCTACCAGCCCACCCTGGCCGACGAGATGGGTCAGCTGCAGGAGCGCATCACCTCCACCCGTGGCCGGTCGATCACCTCGCTGCAGGCCGTGTACGTGCCCGCCGACGACTACACCGACCCGGCGCCGTTCACCACCTTCACCCACCTCGATGCCACCACCGAGCTCAGCCGCCAGGTGGCCGCGCTCGGCATCTACCCGGCCGTGGACCCGTTGGCTTCGACGTCCACCATCCTCGCTCCCGAGGTCGTGGGCCAGCGCCACTACGACGTGGCCCGTGGAGTGCAGGAGAACCTGCAGCGCTACAAGGAACTGCAAGACATCATCGCCATCCTCGGTCTCGACGAGCTCTCCGACGAGGACCGCCTCACCGTGTCGCGTGCACGCAAGATCCAGCGGTTCCTCTCGCAGCCGTTCTACGTGGCCGAGGTGTTCACCGGCGTGCCCGGCGAGACCGTGCCTGTCGCCGAGACCGTCGAGAGCTTCGACGCCATCGTGCGCGGCGAGCTCGACGAGGTGCCCGAGCAGGCGTTCTTGAACGTCGGTGGTGTCGAGCAGGTGCTGGCCAAGGCCAAGGTCCTTGCCGAGCAGGTCGGTTGATCATGGCGGTCATGCAAGTCGGCTCGTCTCACCGGAGAAGGTGCTGTTCGTCGGTGAGGCCACCCAGGTGATCACCCGCACCCTCGGTGGCGGCGAGATCGCCTTCCTGCCTGGCCATGCGCCGTTTCTCGGGGCGCTCACCGAAAACCACACCCGGGTCACCCTGGTCGACGGCGGCGTCCTCGACGTGGCCGTCCACGGTGGTTTCGTGCAAGTTGCCGGCAACACGGTGAGCATCCTCAGCGACCTCGCCGAACTGGCCGAGCAGATCGACCGGCCGCGGGCCGTGCGCGCCAAGGAGGCCGCTGAGGAGATCCTGCGCAAGGAGCACGACGCCGAGGCCGTTGCCGCCCTCGCCCGGGCCCACGCCCGCCTCAACGCCTCCGGTGGTGTCGTCGGCACCTCCCAGGGCGCCCACTGACCTCGTCTACACCGGAGAACCGCCGAGGCGAAGTTCGCCACCGATCTGCTTCTGCCGGGGCCTAACCTCGCGCCATGGCACCTAGCTATCCATTCCGACGAGCACTCGTCACCGGGGCATCCAGCGGGATCGGCGAGGCGATGGTGGAATTGCTCGCCGCCGCCGGTGTCGCCACGGTGGTGGTCGCCCGCCGCCGCGACCGCCTCGACGAGATCGCCGCCCGGCTACCCCGCGTGGAGGTGCTGGCCGCCGACCTCACCACCGCCGACGGGCTGGCCGCAGTGGAGGAACGCATCGCCGCCGGTGGCAAGGCGATGGTCGATCTGGTGGTCAACAACGCCGGCTTCGGTACCTCGGGCGAGTTCCACCTCCTCGACGCGGACCGTCTCGAGCAGGAGGTGCAACTGAACGTGATTGCGCTCACCCGCCTCAGCCGGGCGGCGCTCGGGGCAATGGTGCCGCGTGGGCGCGGCTACCTGCTGAACGTCAGCAGCGTGGCGAGCTTCCAACCGGCGCCCACGCCTGGCCGTCTACGCGGCCACCAAGGCCTACGTCACCAGCCTCACCGAGAGCCTGCACGAAGAGGTCAGCGGCACCGGCGTGCACGTCACCGCGCTGTGCCCGGGCCTCACCCGCACCGAGTTCCAGAGCGTCAGCAACACCGAGAGCTACGCCACCAAGTTCCCGGGCCTTGCCTGGACGGACGCCCGCGATGTCGCAGCCACCGGTCTCGACGACGTGGCGAAGGGTCGGGCGTTGTCGGTGCCGGGGTTGTTGTACAAGGGAATGTTGACCGCCGGAGGGGTTGTCCCGCGCTCCTTGATGAGGCGTCATCAGCGGTCTCGTGCAGAGGCGCTGAGCCCCACCGCCCCCAGGCAGGCGCTCAGTAGTCGACGGAGGCGAACGCGGAGAGCTTGTCGATGCGGTGACGGGCATCGATCATGCGGACCGTGCCGCTCTTGGAGCGCATGACCAGGCTCTGGGTGCTGGCCATGGCGCGGTCGTAGCGCACCCCGCGCAGCAACTCGCCGTCGGTGATGCCCGTAGCGGCGAAGAAGCAGTTGTCGCCCATCACCAGGTCGTCGGTGGTGAGCACACGATCGAGGTCGTAGCCGAGTGTCGATCGCGGCGTCGCGCTCGGCGTCGTTGCGCGGTGCGAGCAGGCCTTGGATCTCGCCGCCCATGCACTTCAGCGCAGCCGCGGCGGTGACCCCCTCGGGGGTGCCGCCGATGCCGAACAGCACGTCGACGCCTGCGTCGGGCCAGGAGGTGGCGATGGCACCGAAGATGTCGCCGTCGTTGATCAGCTTCACCCTCGCCCCCGTGCTGCGCACCTCGGCGATGAGGTCGGCGTGGCGGTCGCGGTCGAGGATGACGACGGTGAGGTCGCGGACCTCTTCGCCCTTGGCCTTCGCTATCCAGCGCAGGTTCTGAGTCGGGGTGGCCGTGATGTCGATGGAGCCGACGGCGTCGGGACCGACGGCGATCTTGTGCATGTACACACAGGGGCCGGGGTTGAACATCGTGCCCCGCTCGCTGACGGCGATGACCGCGATGGCGTTGGCGCTGCCCTTGGCGGTGAGGGTGGTGCCGTCGATGGGGTCGACCGCGACGTCGGTGAGTGGCGCTGTGCCGTCGCCGACGCGCTCACCGTTGAAGAGCATCGGCGCCTCATCCTTCTCGCCCTCACCGATGACGACGATGCCGTCCATCGGCACGGTGGCGAGCACGGTGCGCATGGCGTCGACGGCGGCACCATCGGCTCCGATCTTGTCGCCGCGGCCGACCCAACGCGACGCGGCGAGAGCAGCGGACTCGGTGACCCTCACCAGTTCCATGGCGAGGTTGCGATCGGGGCGTTGGCTCTTGGTGTTCACGATCCCCACGGTAGTGCTCCTCGGGACCGCCTGCGGCCAGGCGCGACGGAGAACGGCTACCCAATATCGTGATACCTCGTGGAACCCATCGCGGCCGAGAGGTGCATCGCAGTCGTCGAACTCACCGAGCCGCGCCTCGGCCGTGACGGAGAGTCGATCTGCTACGCGTCGTCCGCTGCGGGTACTGCCAGGCTCGTGGTGCACTACTTCGACGGCCGGCCCGACACCGAGTTGGCTACCTCACCGACCCTCCGGCCGGGGCGTGGGTTGGGTGGGGGAGGCTGGTGCTGGACGGCAGCGATGGACGCGGTGGTCTACGTCGGTGCCGACGGCAACCTGTGGCACCAACTGCTCGCCACCGGGTCCGCCACCCGGATCACCGAGCACGGCCCCGAGAACGTCGCGTCAGCGCCCCACGCGATGCCCGATGGGCTCCACGTCGTCTATGTCGTCGACCAGGCCGAGGTGAGGATCGTCGCCATCAGCAGGTGGTCAGGCCCGGCGGCTCGACGGTGGAGTTGCCGACTTCTGCTTCGACCCATGGTCCGGCCCGGGTGGCCGCTCCGTGCAGTGGCAGGCGTGGGATGTGCCCGACATGGCCTGGGATGCCGGCCGGATCGCCCGCGCCGACCTCGACGGGGCGCCGTTGCCGGCCATCGTGCCCGAGCCATTCGGTTCAGCAGCCACGGGTGCTGCCCGATGGTCGTGGGGTGTGCATCCGCGACGACCACGGGTGGGCGAACCTGTGGGTCGGTGACAGACCCCTAGTCGAGGAACCTTTCGAGCACGCCGGCCCCACCTGGGGTGAGGGGCAGAGGTCCTACGCCTGGTCGCCCGACGGGGGACGGATCGCCTTCACCCGCAACGAGGGCGGCTTCGGCCGCCTGTGCGTCGTCGACACCTCGACAGGTTCGGTCACCGAGGTGGCTCGCGCCGTACACGGGCAGTTGTCGTGGGAGGGACGCCGCGTCGCCGCCCTGCGCACCGGTGCCCGCACCCCGACCCAGGTGGTGGTCTACGACACCGACACGTGGGAGCGCACCGTCGTCGCCGTCGGGCCGCGCACCGACTGGTCCGACGACGAACTCGTGGAACCCCTGTTGGTCGAGGTGGCGGTAGCCGACGATGGGCCCGCTGGTGGGCCGGCTGCAGCCACGGTGCACGCCCGCTTCTACCCGGCGGAGAACTCCGAGGGGCGCCTGATCGTCTGGCTTCACGGAGGGCCCACCGACCAGTGGCCGGTCACCTTCATGCCCCGGCTCAACTACTGGAGGTCGCGGGGCTGGAACGTGCTCGTACCCGACCACCGGGGTTCCACCGGCCACGGCCGCGCCTACCAACAGGCGCTGCGCGGCAGGTGGGGCGAGCTCGACGTCACCGACACCGTCGCCGTCACTCGCCATGCCCAGTCGCAGGGCTGGGGCCGGCCGGACCTCACGGTACTGATGGGCAGCTCGGCCGGAGGTTTCACCGCCCTCGGTGCCCTCGGGCGCGAACCCCGGCTCTTCGCCGCCGCCGTGGTGCTCTACCCGGTCACCGACCTTGTCGACCTCGCCGAGCGCAGCCACCGGTACGAGCGCCATTACTCCCACAGCCTGGTAGGGCCTCTGCCGGAGTCGCTCGACATCTATCGCGCCCGTTCACCGATCTGGCACGCCGATCGCTTCACATCCGCCCCGATCCTGGTGCTCCACGGTGACGTCGACCCTGTGGTGCCGGTCGAGCACAGTCGAGTGTTCGCCGAGCGGGTTCGTGCTGCTGGTGGCCGTGTCGAGCTTCACGTCTACCCCGGCGAGGGTCACGGCTTTCGAGACCGCAACCACCAGCTCGACGAGTACAGGCGCATCGAGGCGTTTCTGGACACCCACCTACCGATAGGGTCGCGGCCGTGAGCGACGACTGGAACGCAGCCGACCCCGACAGCCCGCGGGTGCTGTACGACCTGGGTATGTGGTCCTTCGATCAGCAGGCCGAGCTCGCCGCCGAACTGGCCGAGGCCGAGATCCCCCACTCCTGGGATGGTGCTGAGCTGGTGGTCCCCGAGGCCTTCGAGGCCGCGGCCGACTCGACGATCTCGCTCGTCGAGGAGAGGCTCGGCATCGTCTACAACCCCGACGCCGGAGAACCGCACGACGACCCGGCCGCAACCCCGATCGACATCACCTCGGGCGCCCCGACCACCGAGTACGACCTCGAGGAGTGGTCCGAAGCCGGCCGCGAGGCAGTCGGTCGCGCACTCACCCGCCAGGGTCATCCCTTCCGTTGGGACGGAGACCTGTTGCTGGTGCACACCGACGACGAGGATGTCGTCGAAGCCCTTCTCGACATGGTCGAGAACGGTGAGTTCGGCCTTCAGGCCTTCGCCGACGATGAAGGTGCCGAGCGCTTGCCGTTCGAGACCCTCACCACCTTCTTCCTCGCCGGCGACCGGCTACGCCGCGACCCCCTCGACGCCGACGGGCTCGAGCAACTGCTCGACGCAGTCGAGCTGGCCGATCCCGACCGGCCGCCCTATGGGGTCGACATCCGCCTGTGGCACCGCACATGCGAACTCGCCGACGAGCTCACCGGCGCCCTGGTAGACGACGACGAGCCCGACCACGAAACCGCGATGGCAGCGGCGGATGAGCTTCACGGACTACTGAGGCCGTATATCTGATGGTGCCCGACATCTGAAAGTGACCGATATCAGCCGTCGGCGATGGCCGGGTCCTGAGGGTTGAGCTGCTCCAGCTCCAGATGGGCGGTCTCAGGGTAGTGGCGGTAGGCGAGCCAGGCCGCTATGAGCTGCCCGATGGCCATCATCGCGATCAGGGTTCCGAAGCTCGAACCCCGATCTCGCAGATAGCCCACGGCGAGGATGCCGACACTACCGCTGAGCAGGGCGGTGGTGGTTACGAGCCCGTTGGCGAAGCCCCTGTTGCCGGTGGGGAACAGTTCGGTCCGGTACACCGCGTAGGCCGGGTAGGCCATCGCCGCTGTGAACCCGCCGAAGAGGGCCACTGCCCACATCGCCATCCCCTGGGTGGTGAAGCCCGCCACCAGACACGCAGTCGAGATCGGGGTACAGATTGCGATCAGTCGGCGGCGGCCCACCATGTCGGCGAGGCGCCCGCCGAGCACCAGCCCGAGCGAGGCCGGTGTGCCGGTGGCCAAGGTGAACAGAGCGATGCCGCCCCCGCTGTACCCGCGAACATCCGTGAGGTAGCGGTTCTGGAAGAAAGAAGCGGGGGCAACGAATAGGTTGGCGGTCAGCGCCACGCCCGCCACAAGGGCGAGGCGCCGTCCGTTCAGTCCCACGTCGATGCGGTGCACCGTCTCGAACCGACGGGTTTCGAGCAGGTGGCGCAGCAGGACCGCACCCACCGGCAGCCACACCAGCGACAGGACGTAGACGAGTCGCCATCCGTTGTCACCGAGGTCGGTCAACCTGAGGGCGCCCACGGCCACGCCGGCGCCGAGACCGGCGGCCATGGCGAGCACGCTGAGGGCGTATGCGCGCGAGTTCTTGGGCATGTCTTCCGCTGCCGCAACGGTGGCCAGCAGGGCCAGCGCGATGCCAAGGGGCCGACCGACAGTCTGCGAAGCGACGAGCAGCCAGAAGCTGGGGGCGAGGGCACCGAGGGCACAGAACACGGGTGTCAGCCATGCCAACAGCACGATCGTGCGGCGCCGACCGAGCCGATCGGCCAAGAGGGCGAAAGGCAGGGCGATGAACACCCCGAGGCGGACGATTGCACCCCCGACGCCCTGACCTCCGTCGGAGATGCCGAAGCTGTCGGCGGCGGCGTTGGCAGTCTGGGTGAACAAGGTGTTGGCGAACGTCGCCGACATCGAAGCCATGGCCAGGAGAGCCAACGTGCGCGCCTGGCGCTCGCTCAGCTGGTCCGGCGGCGCCCACCACGCGCTCGGCGCGCCCGGTGGCCGGGGGTGGCGCAGGGCGTGGCGGATGGGCAGGCCGAACAGCCACCCGAACCCGGGCAGGCGCAGCCGGTAGGTGATCGTCTCGGTCACCGTCCCGTCGGGGGTGGTGTTCACCTCGCGCCGGTAACGATGGAACGGGCCGTGGTCCTGCTCGAAGCGGCCGTCGGCCTCGGCCCTTTCCCTCAGAACGTCGTCGCGGGCCTCGAAGGCAGTCGCCGCCCTCGGCGAGTCCGCCGACCACACCGTGGTGATGGTGTGGTCGCTGTGTGGCACCCGGGCGAGGCTACTGCCCGCCGGGGATTCGTAGGCCGGTTGCTGGGGCATACTTGACGGGCCATGGACGACGATCGCATCCTCATCCGGCGCGCCGGCCCGCTCCACGGTGAGGTGGTCATTCCCGGCGCAAAGAACTCGGTGCTCAAGCTGATGGCCGCCACCCTTCTCGCCGATGGCACCTTCAACCTCACCAACGTGCCCGCAATCGTCGACGTGGGCACGATGGGTGAACTGCTCGCCGCCATCGGGGTGCGCAGCGAAAGCCCCGGGCCGGGTGCCCTGAGGCTGGTCAACGACGGCAACGTGAACCCGGTGGCGCCCTACGAGCTGGTCGAGCGAATTCGCGCCAGCATCAACGTGCTCGGCCCCCTGCTCGGTCGCTTCGGTCGGGTATCTCTGTCCCTGCCGGGCGGCGACGATTTCGGCAGCCGGCCGATCGACCTCCATCTCAAGGGGCTCGAAGCCATGGGTGCGACGTTCGAGCTGAACCACGGGGTGGTCGAGGCCAGCGCCGAGCGGCTTCACGGTGCCGACATCACCCTCGACTTCCCCAGCGTCGGGGCCACCGAGAACCTCCTCACAGCGGCGGTCTACGCCAAGGGCACGACCGTCATCGACAACGCGGCGCGCGAACCGGAGATCGCCGACCTGTGCCACTTCTTGGTGGCGATGGGCGCCCAGGTGGATGGCATCGGATCGAGCCGCCTGGTGGTGCACGGGGTGGAGCAGGGCTCGCTCCACGCCACCGATCACGCGGTCGTGCCCGACCGTATCCAGGCGGCTACCTATCTGGCCGCTACGGCCGTCAGCGGGGGAGAGGTCGTGCTGCGCGGTGCCCGTGCCGACCACATGGACATGCTGCTGAAGCGCCTTCGCGGCATGGGCCTGACGATCACCACCATCGGGCCCGGCACGGGCAACGGCGACGGCCTGGCCGTGTGGGCCACGGGCCGGTTGCACAGCATCGACGTGGCCACCCTCCCGTATCCGGGCATCGCCACCGACTACAAGCCTCTGATCGTCACCATGCTCACCGTCGCCGACGGCGTCGGGATCGTCACCGAGAACCTCTACCCGGGCCGCTTCCGTTACGTCGAAGAGCTGCAGCGGCTCGGCGCCGACATCCGCGCCGACGGGCATCACGCTGTGGTGAGGGGTGTGCCGCAGGCTCAGTGGTGCACCGGTGCGTGCCCCCGACATCCGCGCCGGCGCGGCCCTGGTGGTGGCCGGCCTCGCCGCCGACGGGGAGACGTCAGTTTCGGGGGTGCACCACATCGACCGTGGTTACGACGATCTGGTGGGCCGGCTGGCAGCGCTCGGTGCCGACATCGAGAGGGCGCCGGCACTCTGAGGTATCAGTTGTCGGGCCGCCCTCCGCCGCGATCGGCCCTTCTCTTCACCATCTGCATCAGTCCGGCGATGAGCAGGATCGGCCCGGCGACGATCAGGATCTCATCCCATCCGCCCTGGTGAGCGATAAGGGCGGTCACGACACCACGATGGACAAGATGACGTCGCCGGTCTCGTGGCTCTCCACCTCGTAGGTGCCTGAGGCGGCGGCGACGAAGTTGAAGGTGGCCATCACTCCTGCGTCGACCGCCCTCTCGAGCTCGATGCCGTGGATGTGGTATTCGTCGGCGGCGTCGCGGTTGGTGATGTTCAGGGTCACGTCGGCGCCAACCCTGACCAGCTCGATCCGGTCGGGCCCACTGTCCACGCCCACCACCACGTCGATCTGCACCGGACCGTCGGGGGCGGTGGCCGGCGTCGTGACAGGCGGCTGGGTGGCGGGGGGCACAGTGGTGGCCGGCGTGGTGGTGCTGATACCCGGGCTGCCAGTCGCCACCGTCGGGGGAACTGTGTCGGTGGTGTCGTCGCCGTCGCCGCAGCCGATGAGTGCCAGGCCGGCCAGGGGAATGAGGACCAGCCCGGGAAACGTTCTCATGAGTCGCAATCCTATGGTCGGGGCTGATTCAATGGTCGCCCGGCCCGACCCGAAAGTTCCCCCATGCGTGCCCAAGTGGAAGAGACAATCGAAGTCATCCGGCCGGCTCTGCAGGCCGACGGCGGCGACGTCGTCCTTCGCGATGTCGACGAGGCCACAGGGATCGTCTACGTCACCCTCGTCGGCGCCTGCGGTACCTGCCCCACCAGCACTGTCACCCTCAAGGCCGGCATCGAGCGCATCATGCGCGACCGCATCGACGGAGTCACCGAAGTGATCAACATCGTGGACGACATCGAATGAGCCTGCGCGCTCTCCCCATCGACGACTTGTTCGAACTCGCTCGAGGCGGAGACCGCGGGGCTCTCGCTCGCCTCCTGTCCCTCGTGGAGCGCGGCGGGGCCGAGGCGCGCGAGATCGGTCGCATCGTCCACCCGGCCTCGGGGGGTGGCTACACGGTCGGGCTCACCGGCGCGCCGGGTGCGGGGAAGAGCACCCTCACCTCGGCCATCATCGGCCTCCTCCGGTCAGGTGGCGAGCAGGTCGCCGTTCTGGCCATCGATCCGTCGTCGCCGTTCACCGGTGGGGCCATCCTCGGCGACCGGGTGCGCATGCAGGATCACGCCACGGACCCCGGTGTCTTCATCCGCAGTATGGCCACCCGCGGTCACCTCGGCGGCCTCTCCCTGGCCACGCCCGAGGCGGTGCGCCTGCTCGACGCCGTGGGCCGCCGCTGGATCCTCGTCGAGACCGTCGGTGTCGGTCAGGTCGAGGTCGAGATCGCCGGCAAGGCCGACACCACCGTGGTGGTCGTCAACCCCGGTTGGGGCGACTCGGTGCAGGCCAACAAGGCCGGCCTGATGGAGATCGCCGACGTCTTCGTGATCAACAAGGCGGACCGCAAGGGCGTGGAGGAAACCCGCCGCGACCTCGAGCAGATGCTCGAGCTCGGCGATCTCGGCGCCGACGCCTGGCGTCCACCGATCGTCTCCGTCGGTCGCCACCGAGGGCAAGGGCGTCGAGTCGCTGTGGGCGTCGGTCCTCAGCCATCGTGAGTTCATCGAAGCCAACGGCGAGCTGAGCCGCAGGCGCGATTTCCGCCTCGGTGAGGAGCTGCGCGAGATCGTCGCCCGCCGGCTCGAGCAACGCGCCCGCGAGATCACCACAGGCGATCGGTGGGTCGAGCTGCAGCGTCAGGTCTCGGCCCGCACCCTCGACCCGTGGTCGGCTGCCGACGCCATGCTCGGCCCAGTCGGCGCCTGACCCGCTCGGAGTAGGGTCTGGCGCATGGGAGAACTGGTGCTGCTCGAACGGCGTTCCGACGGTGTGGCCGTGGTGACGCTGAACAATCCGAAGGTCAACGCTCTCTCGCAAGAGCTCCTCGCCGAGCTTGCCGAGGTGGCGGCCGAGTTGACCGCCGACCCGCCTGGCGCGGTGGTGCTCACGGGAGGCGAGCGGATCTTCGCCGCCGGCGCCGACATCAGCCAGTTCGGTGGGCCCGCCGAGGCCCGGGCCATCACCGCAGGCTTCCACCGGGCACTGGACTCCGTCGCCGGCGATCCCCCGGTCTCGTGATCGCCGCGGTCAGCGGCTTCGCGCTGGGCGGTGGATGCGAGTTGGCCCTTGCCTGCGACTACCGCATTGCCGGGGAGAGGGCCACCTTCGGCCAGCCCGAAGTTCTGCTCGGCATCATCCCCGGTGGTGGCGGCACCCAACGTCTGCCGCGGGTGGTTGGCGCCAGCCGGGCAAAGGAATTGATGCTCACCGGCCGTCAGGTGAAGGCCGACGAAGCTCTCCGCATCGGCATGGTCGACGAGGTGGTGCCCAACGATCAGCTCCACGAGAGGGCGCTGGCCCTCGCCGCCGAGGTCGCCAAGGGTGCGCTCCAGGCCCAGGCGATGATCAAGCGTGCTGTCGACCAGGGTCTCGACACCGACCTGGCCGGTGACCTGGCGATGGAGCAGGATCTCTTCGAGCAGGTGTTCCACACCGAGGACAGCAGGATCGGCGTATCCAGCTTCAAGGAGAACGGGCCCGGCAAGGCCATCTTCACCGGCCGGTGAGCAGCCGCGGTCGCTGGGTGGGGGGTCACACGGCCCAGGCGATGGTGCCCATCTCGACCGGGGAGATCAGGTCGGGGTGTGACGGAAGGGCGCGCACGGTGATTCCGTACGGGCCGGCCTCGGCGACCTCGTAATCGCCCTCCCATGCCCCGCTCGGCGAAAGGGTGAGGGCCACGACCTGGGGGGTGTCGATGAACTCGCCTTCGCTGTTGATCGGGCCGTGGAGGGCCTGGACGGCAACGGAGCCGGGGACCAGGCCATCGAGGTCGACGTGGGTGCGAACATGGCGCACCTCGCCCTCGTGGGCGGGTGACGTGTCGCACTCGAGATCGACCACCTTCACCACCGGCCAGGCCTCCAGCACATTGCGCTTCCAGGCGGCGAGCTCGCGTGCGGCAGCGGCGTTGTCTGCCATCGAGTGCCGGGCATCGGCGGCGGCCGGCTCGTAGAACCGGGTGGTGTAGTCGCGCACCATGCGGGCGGCGGTGACGAACGGCCCGAGCGAGCGCCAGTTGTTCTGCATCTTGTCGACCCAACCGCCGGGCACCCCGTCCTCGCGGTCGTAGAAGAGGGGCACGATCTCGCGCTCGAGCAGGCCGAACAGGCTGGTGCCTTCGCGCTGGTCGCGTCGAATGAGATCCGGGTCGTCGGCGGCGGAGTTGATCGCCCAGCCGTTGGTGCCGTCGAAGCATTCATCCCACCAGCCGTCGAGGATGCTGCAGTTGAGGCAACCGTTGAGGGCGGCCTTCATCCCGCTGGTGCCGCAGGCCTCGAGGGGGCGACGCGGGTTGTTGAGCCACACATCGCAGCCGTGGTACATCATCCGGGCGACGGCCATGTCGTAGTCCTGCAGGAACACGAAGTGGTGGCTGACGTCGAGCTGGCGGGCGAACAGCTCGATCTCGCGGATCATGTCCTTGCCCGGCTGGTCGGCCGGGTGGGCCTTGCCGGCGAAGACGAACTGGACCGGCCGATCGGCCGACAGCAGTAGCTTGCGCAGCCGGTCCGGCTGGGACAGCAGCATCGTGGCGCGCTTGTAGGTGGCGAACCGGCGGGCGAAGCCGATGGTGAGTGCGTTCGGGTTGAGCAGGGCATCGCCCATGCGGACCCGCACGAACGACACCAGGTCTGCGCGCCCCTTCGCCCGGGCGGCCCACACCTCGGCCGGGTCGAGGCCGGTGACGCCCGCCCACGATGGCTCGTCGGCGCCGTCCCACACCGACCCGACGCTCTTGGCCAGCAGGGGAGCGATGTGGTCGCCGACCCAGGTGTGGGCGTGGACCCCATTGGTGACGGCGCCGATCGGCACCTCGTCGACCGGCACGTCGGGCCACATGCCGGCGAACATGTCGCGGCTGACCTGGCCGTGCAACTGGGCGACTCCGTTGCTGCGGCCCGACAGGCGCAGGCCCATGACGGCCATGTTGAACTTGTCGTCGGGCTCGTCGGCCCGGCTGCCGATCGCCATCAGCTCGTCGAAACTGATGCCGAGCGAGGCGGCGTACTCGCCGAAGTACGTCTCCATCAGGTCCCGGGGAAAGCGGTCGATGCCTGCCGGCACGGGAGTGTGGGTGGTGAACACCCCCCCGGCGCGCACGGCCTCGACGGCCTCGGCGCAGGTGAGGCCACGGTTGACGAGCTCGCGGATGCGCTCGAGCGCCAAGAAGCCGGCGTGGCCCTCGTTGGTGTGGAACACCTGGGGGTCGAGGTCCAGGGCGCGCAGGGCGCGCACCCCGCCGATGCCGAGGACGATCTCCTGGCGGATGCGATGCTCGATGTCGCCGCCGTAGAGCCGGTCGGTGATTGCCGCCGCCTGGGCGCTGTTGCCCTCGACCAAAGTGTCGAGCAGGTACAGGGTGGTGCGCCCCACCAGGACCTGCCATACGTTGACCCGGGCGACATCGCCGCCGAGGTCGACGGTGATCTGTGCACCGGTGGGGGTGGCGGCGAGATGGGCGGGTTCGAGCCTCGGGTAACGCTCCTCCTGCCAGCCGTCGGCGTTGAGCCGCTGGCGGAAGTAGCCCTCGGTGTAGAGCAGGCCGACGCCCACCAGGGGTACGCCGAGGTCGCTGGCCGCCTTGAGGTGGTCGCCGGCGAGCACGCCGAAGCCACCGGAGTACTGGGGCACGGTCTCGGAGATGCCGAACTCGGGCGAGAAGTAGGCCACCAGGTCGAGCGGCGAGCCGTCACGACCCTGAAACCAACGCGGTGACTCGATCGCGTCGCGCAGGCGCTCCGCCGCGGCAGAGGTTGCGGCAATGATCTCGGGATCGTCGGCCAGCTCGGACCAGCGCGGCCCACTGATCGCGGCGAGGAGGTGTAGCGGGTCCTCCTTGGTCTGCTTCCACAGGGCTGGGTCGAGGCGGCGGAACAGCGCCTTGGTGTCGCGGTCCCACGTCCAGTGCAGGTTCGAGGCCAGCCCGGTGAGCTCGTGGAGAACGGGTGGAACGGCGGGAACTACGGTGAACTGGCGGACTGCACGCATCGCCGCCAGGATAGTGGAGCACCCGCGAACCGGCCGGGTGACGCCGGTCGGGTGGGGTCAGCGGGTGGGGTCAGCGCTGCGCGGCCAGGTAGACGGCGACGGTGGCAGAGGCGATCGCGTCCCACGTATAGGTTTCGCTCAGCAGGGTGGCTGCCTTGGTGCGCAAACGATGGGCCAACTCCTGGTCAGCCATCACTTCGGCGATCCGATCGGCCAGTTCCTGGTGGCTGCCGGGTTCGAAGAGGAGGCCGGCCCCGGTGCCTTCGACGATCTCCGCCAGGCCGCCGGTACGGGCGACGATGGTGGGAGCGCCGGCGGCCATGCCCTCGAGGGCGACGATCCCGAAGGGTTCGTAGAGCGACGGGATGACCACGCAACCGGCCCGGGCGAGAAGGGAGCGCAGTTCGTCGTCGGTCACGAACCCGGCGAGCTGCACCAGGTCGCCGACCCCCTCGATGTCGATATGGGTCTGCAGTTCGGGCAGGTATGTGCCCCGACCGGCGATCACACAGCGGATGCCCGGTACGCGGTGGCGTAGTTCGCCCATCGCCCGGGCCAGGACGTGGAAGCCCTTCTCGTACTGGATCCGCCCCCAGGCAACGACAAGAGGTTCGAGATCGCCGGCCGGATCGCGAACGGCCCCGCCGACCGGCATCCAACGGTCGATGTCGATCCCGTTGGGTACCAGATGGACCTTCTCCGCCGGCAATTCGAAGCCCTGAACAACCTCGCGGACCATGAACCGCGAGCAGGCAATGACCTCGCGGGCCTGGTAGGTGAGCCACCATTCGACGGCGTTGATGGCTCCCGGCAGCCCCGGAGGGAGGTGGCCACCGTGGCGGCCGCGTTCGGTTGCGTGCATCGTGGCCACCAGGGGCACACCGAACAGAACCTTCAAGGTGTCGCCCGCCCAGGCCGTGAGCCAGTCGTGGGCGTGCACCACATCGGGCCGCCAGTCGCCGAGCAGCCCGGCGAGCTGCACCAGCTGGTGGTTGGCCGAGGCCATGCGGGCCACCAGGTCGTCGTCGGGCAGCCAGGGCAGGGAGGTGTCGGCGCGCAGCACCCTCACCCCATCGACGACCTTGTCGTCGGGCTCGCCCGGGTGGTGCAGGCTGCCCACCACCACCTCGTGACCGGCTCGGCTCATCGCCGTGGCCAGCCCCTCGACATGGGCGGCGATGCCACCCACTACCAGGGGTGGGTATTCCCACGACAGCATCAACACGCGCACGGCAGCGAAGGTAGCAGCGGGGGCACCTGGTCGAGACGTGTCGGTGTCGTACGCTCGCGACGTGCTGCTCTCCGACCTCGACCTCCATCTGTTCGGGGAGGGCACTCACCGGCGCCTGTGGGAGTTCCTCGGCGCCCACGTGCACCCCGGTGGTGGGGTGAGGTTCGCCCTCTGGGCACCCAACGCCACCTCCGTCTGGGTGGTCGGCGACTGGAACGGCTGGGGCGACGGCACCGAACTGCATCCTCAGGGTCGGTCGGGAATCTGGGCCGCCGACGTGCTGGCCGCTGCCGCCGGGCACTGCTACAAGTTTGCGGTCGTCGGGGCGGACGGCAAAACGACGATGAAGGCCGATCCCATGGCCCGCGCCAGTGAATGTCCGCCGTCCAATGCCAGCGTCGTGGCAGGGCCCAGCGCCCATCAGTGGGGCGACGACGACTGGATGGAGTCGCGAAGCATTGCCCGTCGGGCGCGCCGCTGAGGATCTACGAGGTGCATCTCGGATCGTGGCGCCACGGTGTAACGAGCTACCGCGAGCTCGGTGAACAGCTCGCTGCCCACGTGTGCGAGCTGGGCTTCACCCATGTCGAGCTGCTCCCCCTGGCCGAGCATCCCTTCGGTGGCTCGTGGGGCTACCAGGTCACCGGGTACTACGCGCCAACGGCCCGCTTCGGCACCCCCGACGACCTGAGAGCACTGGTCGACACCCTCCATCGGTCGCGGCATCGGGGTGTTGATGGACTGGGTGCCGGCCCACTTCCCCAAAGACGATTGGAGCCTGGCCCGTTTCGACGGCACCGCGCTCTACGAGCACTCCGATCCCCGGCAGGGGGAACACCCCGACTGGGGTACCTAGTCTTCAACTATGGACGCAACGAGGTGCGCAACTTCCTCGTCGCCAATGCCCTCTACTGGCTCCACGAGTTCCACATCGACGGGCTGAGAGTCGATGCCGTGGCCAGCATGCTGTACCTCGACTACTCGCGACCGGCCGGGGGATGGGTGCCCAACCGAAACGGTGGGCGCGAGAACCTCGACGCCGTCGGATTCCTGCAACAGCTCACCACGGTCGTCGGCGAGGAGATCCCCACGGCGATGATGATCGCCGAGGAGAGCACGGCGTGGCCCAAGGTCACCCACCCGGTCCACCATGGAGGGCTGGGGTTCACCCACAAGTGGAACATGGGGTGGATGCACGACACCCTCGGCTACTTCCAGCACGACCCGGTGCATCGCCACTGGCATCATCGCGACCTCTCCTTCGGGCTGCTCTACGCGTTCAGCGAGCGCTTCGTGCTGCCCCTCAGCCACGACGAGGTCGTGCACGGCAAGGGCAGCCTGCTGTCCAAGATGCCCGGCGACGACTGGCAGCGCTTCGCCAACCTGAGGGCGCTGTACGCCTGGATGTGGGCCATGCCCGGCGCCCCGTTGGTGTTCATGGGCGCCGAACTGGCCCCGTTCACGGAGTGGAACGAGGCCGGTGGGCTTCCCTGGCACCTCCTCGATCACGCCCCTCACCGGGGGTGTACGCGACCTCCTCGCCGAACTCAATCGGGTTACCTCCGAGTGGCCCGCAGTGCACGAGCGGGACCACGAGCCGACCGGCTTCCAGTGGCTCGACGCCGACGACGCCGACAACTCGGTCTACGCCTTCTTGAGGTGGGGTTTCGCCGGCGGCACGGCGGTGGCGTGTCTCGCCAACCTCACCCCTGTTCCGCGACCCGGTTACCGGGTCGGGCTGCCCTGGGCGGGAACCTGGGACCTGTTGGTGGACACCGACATGCCTGCCTGGGGTGGTGCCGGTGCCGGTGGATATGTCTTCGGCGGGGTCGGGTTCGAGGCCGGCACCGATATCGCCTGGCAGGGCCAGCCCGCGTCGGCGGTGGTGGACCTGCCACCCCTCGGCGTGCTCTGGCTGGGCTCCCGCCGCCTGTGATCCGCCTCGGGCGCAGTGTGAACGTCGCCTGGCGCGACGAACGATTGAGGCAGGTCATGTCTGCATGCGTCACCCTTGGGTTCGCCGTCGGCGTGTTCGCGGTTTCCTTCGGGGTGTCGGCGGTCGCTGCAGGGGCCACGGTTGCTCAGACGTGCGCGATGTCGCTGCTGGTGTTCACCGGAGCGTCTCAGTTCTCGGCGGTCAGCGTGCTCGGCTCTGGCGGGTCGGCCGCCTCGGCGTTCGGCGGTGCCGCCCTCCTGGCCGCCCGCAACGGGGTCTACGGGCTGGCGATGGCTCCCCACCTCGGGGGCGGGCTCGGCGCCCGTCTGGTGGCGGCCCAGCTGACGATCGACGAGTCGACGGCGATGGCCCTCACCCAGGAGGACGAGCACCACCGGCGGGCCGCCTTCTGGGTCACCGGTGTGAGCGTCTACCTGTTCTGGAACGTGGGCACTCTCGTAGGTGCCCTTCTCGGGCAGGCGATCGACCCGAAGGTGTGGGGGCTCGACGCCGCCTTCCCCGCCGCGTTCGTGGCGATGGTGTGGCCCCTGCTTCGCGAGCGGCGGTCTGCGCTGGCTGCACTGATCGGGGCGACAGTGTGCCTCGTGCTGATCCCGTTCACCCCCGTCGGTGTGCCCATCCTGTGCGCCACGGTAGGTGTGCTCGTTGGTGTGCCGCCCCAGCAACGGCCCATCCAGATGACGGCGCAGGGGCCTGCGTGAGCTGGACGTTCGTGATCGCCCTGGCCGCCACCGCCTATGGGTTCAAGGTGCTCGGGCTGGTGGTCGTGGGCGCCCGCTCCCTGCCGCCCGTGCTCGACCGCTGTCTCGCCCTGATCCCCGCCGCGCTGATCGCGGCGATAATCGTCAAGGACACGTTCGGGGTCGGCATGCACCTCCAGCTCGACGCCCGCGCGATTGGTGTGGGGGCGGCGGTGATCGCCGCCTGGCGCAAGGCCCCGTTCGTAGCCGTGATCATCATCGGCGCGGGCGTAACCGCACTCGTGCGTCAGCTGTCTTGAGCCGGGTCGACGCCGACACTGCCTTCCACCAGACGGCGCAGGTTGCCCAGGTTCCTCTTCCACAGGGGACGCAACACGAGCTTTCCGCCAACGAGGGCGCCAAGGGGGCCGCCCAGCCACCAAGGGAAGGTGAGGGTTTCGGTCCAGGTGAAGCGGGTGCGTCGGGCGAGGTCGATGGGCTCGAGGGTGAAGCGCCCGTCGCCGGTGACGATGCCCGTGTGCTTCACGCCCATCGCCTCGCCGGGCGTCCATTCGGTGATCTCCATCCGGTCGACCAGCTTGATCGGCCCGACCCTGGTGTCGCACAGGAACTCGGTGCCCACACCACGGGTCTGCTCGCCGGTGAAGCGGATGGCGATGGCGTCGTGCATCCAATCGATGTGATGCTCCACCGGTTCGACGATCTTCCACACCCTCGCGGGCGGGGCATCGATCTCGACACTGATCGTGATGCCGCGTGGGATGCTGCGGGCCATCGGCGGGCCTCAGGCCCTGACGCTGACCTTGCGCAACTGCTCGGCGGCGTCTTCGGGCGGCACGATGTTGATCATCACGCCGGTGCCGCGCTCGAACCCGGCGGTGGTGACCAGCTTCGGGAACAGGTGCACGTGCCAGTGGTAGGCGCCGTTGTAGTGGTGGGGGGCGGTGTGGAAGACGAGGTTGTAGGCGACGTCGCCATGGAGTTCGCGCAGGGCGAGCAGGGAGTCGCGGACGGCCACCCCCATCGCCCTCAAGATCGCGTCGGATGAATCGGTGAGGTGGAGGTCGTGGTCGCGTGGGATGAGCAGGAGCTCGTAGGGGGTGCCTGCCCAGAACGGGCTGACGCACATCACCTGGTCGTTGGCGAACAGCACCCGCTTGCCGTCCACGAGCTCGGCCTCGACCGTGGCGCACAAGATGCAGCCCCCGTCGAAACGGCTGAACGCCCTCTGCTCTTCGAGGATCTCGCCGGGCACGAAGGGCAGACCGAGGAGCTGACCGTGGGGGTGGGCCAGCGAGGCGCCGGCCTCGCGACCATGGTTGATGATCGCCTGGGTGTACCTGATGTGGCCGCTCGACGAGTGCTGCTGGAGACGTCGCTTGAGGAGCAGCATGAGGTCGCCGGCGTGCTCATCGGTGCCCTCGTGGGCGCCGCCGTCGTGGTTGGGAGTGAAGACGAAGATCTCGTGGATGCCGCTGGCCTCGGCAACGATGTGAACCGGCCCGTGGTGGTGGACGGCGAAGGGCTCGTCGCCGTCGAACGCGGGGTAGAGGTTGGGGATGACCCGCATGCGCCAATGACCACCCTCGTCGAGGGTCTCGAGGGCCGGCAGGGTGGCCTCTTCGTTGCCGGGGCAGAAGGGGCAGGGCCGACCGGGGTCGGCCTCGACCTGGGCGCGGCGGGGGGCGAAATCGGAGGGCCGCTGGGCCCTGTCGGCGACGATGGTGACCCATCGACCCGCGAGTGGGTTGAGACGGAGTTGGCTCACAGCACAGTCAGCCTACGGCCTATGCCACCCCGGCGGGCGGACCGGAGGCGCCTTACGAGGTGACGTGTGAAGCGCGATAGAGGCTCACATGGCGTGGGCTGTGCGGTCCGAAGGGCGCGCCGGCGAACGTCTCCCACCTCTCGACCAGGGTCAGGCCCGCCACCTCCGCCATCGCGTCGAGCTGGTCGGGTGTCGCCCAGCGGATGCTCCACGGCCGTAGGCGCACCCCGGCGCTTTCGGTGATGTCGACGTATTGGCCCTCGGCGCGCTGGTCCGCCGGATCACTGGTGCTGACGCTCAGCACCACCCGATCGGCGGTCACCGAACGAACTGACACCTGCGACTCCGGCGCCGCGCCCGTGTCGGGCACGAAGGCTTCGACGACGAAGGACCCACCGCGAGTGAGCCGGGCGGCCACGGCCCGAAAGCAGGCCAGTTGACGCTCCGCGCTTGGCAGGTTGAAGAGCGTGTTGTAGGCCACGAACACCACTCCGAACGGGCCCTCTGGCAGGTTCTCGGCCATGTCGCCGACGAGGGTGAGCACGAGTTCACCCCCCGGCTTGGCGGCGAGCTGGCTGAGCATCGCCGCGCTCGAGTCGATGCCGACCACTTCTAGGCCTGCGGCTGCGAGTGGGATGGCCAGCCGTCCGGTGCCCACCCCGAGCTCCAACACGCGTCTGTCGCCGGAGAGCGCAGCGAGGTCCTTGAGCATCGCCGTGGTCGCGTCGACGTCGCTGATCTCGCCGTACCAGTCGTCGTATACGTCGGCGAAGGCGTCGCCGTAGCTGGAGTCGTCGTAGCCGCGCATGGTCCCATCATCGCCGCGAGTGGGCCAGAATGGCGTCGATGAGCCAATGGGCGGGGATCGAGTCCGGATGGTCGCCTGCTCGGCCTTCGCCTGGCGACACTCCCTCTGGGCGGGCTGGCCGCCCCACGACACCGAGGTTGCGCCGGACGGAGAGGTTGATCATCGGTTCGATCGACGGTGCTGCCCATGTACTGCAGCGCGAGGCGCGCGGGGTGCTTCTCGGTACGGCTCTGTTCATGGTGCCGGTGGTGGCACTCGGTCTGATGTTGTCGATCGTCGCCTTCCGCGACTTCGACCATTTCGATGGCCTGTTCAGCGACCGCGGCTACATCGGGGTCGAGGCCAGCCTGGTGTTCGTGGCGGTCGCCCTCCAGTCGTTCACCGCCCACGTCGTGGGGGCCTATGCCGTCGTGTACCTGGTTCGTCACCAGCTCGGTGGCGAGCCTCGCATTCGCCGAACCGCAGGCGTAGTGGTCAGGCGGCTTCCCCTCCTCGTCGTCACCTGGGTTCTCACCCACTGGTGGTTGGTGCTGATCGACCTGGCGATGTTGAACGGTGATCCGGTCGCCGTCGTCGGCTTGTCGTGGATAGTGGCCCCGGTGGTGGTCCTCGCCAGCACGTTCGTCCTGTTCGTCGTGCCGGTGATGATGGTCGAGCATCTCGGGCTGGGCTCGATCCGGCGCGCTTGGCGGCTGGTGCGTCCCCGCCTCGGGGCCGCCTGGGGCTTCGTCGTCGCCTGCTCCGTGCTGGGCACGGTGCTGCTGGTGTTCATCACCTACCTGCCGGCGGCTGCCGAGGGGACCGGACTGGTCACCTTCGGGCGCTTCGAGTGGCTGGTGCAGGGGGTGATGGCCCAGATCGCGCTGCTGGTGGTGGTGCCCTTCAGCGCGCTGGCGACTGCCCAGTTCTACCTCCAGATGAGGGTGCACACCGAGGGGCTCGACATCGTCATCGCCGCCGACCGGGCATTCGGGCCGCGTCCGTGAACCTCCTCGCGCTCGCCCACGTCGCCCGCGTCGCCCTCGTCGGGGCGCGCTCGGCTCCTGCCCGCATCCACAGACGACAACCTCGGCCCCGTAGACCAGGACCCCGATGAGGTTCGCGACGATGCCTGCCACATCCTGTCTGCCAACCCTTCGGTCTGCGAGCCGGCCGACATTGCGCCGCCGGATACTCCGGAGGGTGGCGGTGGGCTGGCTCTCGATCTGCTCTCCCTGATCTTGTGGGTGGTGTTGATCGCTGCCGTGGGTTTCTTGGTCTATCTCATTGTGAGGGCCGCAATGAGGCGTTCTGGGATCACCTCGCGACGTTCCAAGCGCCGCCGATCGAGTTCCGATGAAGGAACCGAAGGCGACACGGTGGAACGCGACGCGGTGGCAATCGACCGCGGCCGCGAACCCATCGACTGGCGCGCCGAGGCCGAGGCTCATCGACGCGAGGGTCGTTACCGTGACGCCCTGCGCTGTCGGTATCGGGCTCTGGTGGGCGACCTCGCCCGGCGCGGTCTGATAGACGAAATCCCCGGCCGCACCACGGGAGAGGAGAGGGAACAGCTCGGGTCGATCCGTCCCCAGGTGGCCCTTCCGTTCAGTGACGCGGCCGATCTCTTCGACTCGGCGTGGTACGGCCATGTCGCGGTCGGTGAGGGCGATGTCGACCGTTTCCAGGTGCTGGAGGGCGACGTGCTCGCCGGGTCAGGCGACCTCCGATGAGCCCGCGTTCGGCTACCCAGGCGCGAAGTGGCGGTGGCCGGGTGGCGATCACCGCGGTCGTCGTGGTGCTGGTGGCCGTGGCGATGATGCTGCTCGTACGTGCCCGGCCGGGCTCCGAGCCCTTCGATCCGCGGAGCGGCGACGGCGACGGGGCTCGCGGTCTGGTGCTTCTGCTCGAACGGTACGGGGCTCAGGTCGACATCGTCAGGTCGGTGCCGGAGGCGGGAAGCGACCTGAGGGTGCTCGTGCTGCAGGATCGACTCGACGAAGAGCAGCGCGCCGGCCTGATGAGCTTCGCCGAGGCCGGAGGGGTGGTGGTGATGGCCGATCCGCAGAGCGACCTCACCGGTGGCACCCTCGATTCGACGCCGCTTGCCACAGACGACGCGCCCGCCCCGACCCTTGGTGGCACGGCCGAGTCCGAGGCCACGCTGAGTGTGGGCGAGTGCGACATCGCTTCACTCGTTCACCTCCGCGGCCTGTTCGTGCGCGACGGTGTCGAGTTCGCCGTCCCCGCCGAGACCCCCGCCTGCTTCGGTGATTCACGGCAGGCATTCGCCGTCGCCCTGCCCGCCGGCAGCGGGGCCGTAGTCGCCCTGGGGGACAACAGGCTGTTCACCAACGACCTGCTGCGCTACGCCGACAACAGTGGCCTGGCCACCGCCCTGCTCTCTCCTCACCCTGGGGGCCGCGTGTCCATCCTGGTCGGGTTCCGAGGCGGCGAAGTCGGTGGCCGACATCGGCACCGGCGAGAGGACCCTCGCCGACCTCGTGCGACCCGGGGTGTGGATGGCCATCACCCAGCTGGCGGTTGCATTCGTGATCTTCGCCATCGCCCGGGCGGTGCGCCCCGGCAGGCCGGTGAGCGAACCAGAGCAAGTCCCGATCGCCGGCAGCGAACTCGTGGTGGCGACGGGCAACCTGATGCAGAGAGCCCGTCACACCCAGCGCGCCGGATGGCTGATGCGCGGCAACCTCTACCGCGATCTGTGTGTTCGCTTCCACCTGCCGACGACGACATCGATCGTTGTGCTCGACACCGCGGCGACCACGATTGCCGGCCTCACCCCCGACAGGCTCGGGGCTTGCCTGAGGCGCGAAGTGTCCACCGATGCCGAGCTCCTCCTGCTCGCCGCCGAACTGCAATCCATCCGAGAACTCACCACCAGCCAGCTCACCACCAGTCGGCTCACCACCAGTCAAGGAGTCACATCGTGAACGAGACACCAGTCGAAGATCGGGAGCGGTCACCGCTGGAAGCAGTGCTGGCCGTGCGCGACGAGGTGGGCAAGGTGGTGGTTGGGCAGCAGGGTGTGCTCACCGGTGCCATCGCTGCCCTCTTGGTGAACGGCCACGTCCTGCTCGAGGGTGTGCCCGGCGTGGCCAAGACTCTGCTCGCCAAGAGCATCGCTGCCGCCTTCGACATGGAGTTCACCCGCATCCAGTTCACGCCGGACCTGATGCCGTCCGACGTGATCGGCCAGCAGATGGTTGCCCAGGGTGATGGCGGCATCACGTTCACTTTCCGCCAGGGTCCGGTGTTCACCAACCTCCTCTTGGCCGACGAGATCAACCGCACCCCGCCCAAGACCCAAGCGGCCCTGCTCGAGGCGATGGAGGAGCGTCAGGTCACGTTCGACGGCACCACTCACACCTTGCCGGATCCCTTCCTGGTGATCGCCACCCAGAACCCGATCGAGTACGAGGGCACCTACCCCTTGCCCGAGGCCCAGCTCGATCGCTTCCTGTTCAAGCTCAACATGGGCTACCCGTCGGCGGAGCAGGAGATGGAGATGGTCGCCCGTCATGACGCCGGGATGAACCCCCACGACATCCGCGGCTCGGGGGTGAGGCCGGTGGCCGGCGCGGCAGACCTCGCCGCTGGTCGGGCAGCGATCCACCTCATCCGCGTCGACCCGGCGGTGCAGCAGTACATCGTGTCCCTGTGCCGGGCCACCCGCGAGTCCGGATCTCTGTCGCTGGGGGTGTCACCGCGTGGCACCACCTGGCTGCTCCATGCAGCGAAGGCCTGGGCGTGGCTCAGCGGGAGAGCGTTCGTCACCCCCGACGAGGTGAAGGCGGTGGCCAAACCGTGCCTGCGCCACCGGGTGATGGTGCGCCCCGAGCTGGAACTCGAGGGCACCACCGCCGACACCGTCCTCGACGGTCTGCTCGCCACCGTGCCCACCCCCCGCTGACGCTCTCGGAACCTCTCGGAACCCCGCATGACGATTCGACGGCCAGCCTTCCCCCTCCCCACGGTGGGGTTCGCCGCGCTCGTGGCCGTCACCGGTTTGGCCCTCTTCGCCTGGCCGGGGCGTAGCTGGCAGGCGTTGGTGGTGGTGGAGGTTGGCCTCGTGGCGCTGATGCTGATCGACGCCGTCGCCTGCGTGTCGCCCGGACTCATCGACGTGCAACGCGAGCTGGCCGAGTCGGTGACGATGGGGGAGGACACCACCCTCACCTGGATCGTCGCCAATCGAGCGCGCCGGGGCACCCGGGTGACGGTCACCGATGCCCTGTGGCCCAGCCTGAGGGCGGACCGGCGGACGGTGACGGCCACCCTCAACTCCGGCGATCGGCTGAGGGCAAGGGCCGAGCTGAAGCCGTCGAGGCGTGGCCGCTTCCCACTCGGTGAGGTGACGGTGAGGGTGCAGGGTCCGTTGAGGATGGTGAGCCGCCAGACCACGCGGGTGGTGCCGGGCGGGGTGAGGGTGATGCCCGCCTACCCGAGCCGGGCCGAGGTGCAACGCCGCGTTCGGCTGCCGCGGGTGCTCGAGGTGGGCTTGCGCAGCATCCGTGTCGGCGGAGGCGGTACCGAGTTCGATCGGCTGCGCGACTATCGCTCCGGCGACGAGTTCCGCCTCATCGACTGGCCGGCCACCGTGAGGTCGCAGAGGCCGATCGTCAAGCAGTACCGAGCCGAGCGCAACCAGAACATCGTCCTCCTGCTCGACAATGGGCGGGTCATGGCAGGCACGGTGGGTGGAGTGCCACGCGTCGAGCATGCGATGGATGCCGTGCTCGGCGTCGTGCAGACCGCAACCCGCATGGACGACCGGGTGGGCATGCTCACCTTCGACCGTCAGGTGCGCAGCATCCTCGTGCCCACCAACTCCAAGAGCCAGCTCGGGAGAGCCGCCGAGGCGATGTACCAGCTCGAACCCGACTTCAGCGAGAGCGCCTACCAGGTGGCGTTCAGCGCGGCCACGGCGCGGTTCCGCCGTCGCTCCCTGTTCATCGTGCTCACCGATCTCGTCGAGGCCGTGGTCGAGCAAGCCTTGCTGCCGGCCTTACCCATCCTCACTCGGCGCCACCTGGTGGTGGTGGCCGCCGTCCAGGACCCCGCGGTGAAGGCGTGGGCTCGGGGTGGTGTCCACACCTGGCCGAGTGAGGCATACCGTGAGGCGGCGGCGGTGGCTCAGCTCAACCAGCGAGCCCGTGCCGTGGCCCGTTTGGGTGCAGCCGGCGCGGTGGTTGTCGATGCCGCTCCCGGGCGGCTGGCGGTCGAACTCGTCGATACCTACCTCGAGCTCAAGGCCGGCGGCCGGCTCTGACCGGGTTGACGGCACCCACAGTCAGGCGAGCGGGGCGTCGGGGAATGACTGTTCGAGGCCGGCGCGGTGGATGCGTGTTGCGGCCAGGATCGTCCAGCCCCAAAAGAGGGTGAACACGCCCACCCCGATACCGATGCGCACGGAGGTCGGCCACGGCCGGCCGGTGACGAACCCCTCGACGAGGGCGGCGAGCATGAACGCCACCACGAGCCCGACGAGCACACTGCCCATGCGCCGCGCCTCGTCGACCAGCGCCTGGTACCTGGGGCGGTCGCCCGGATCGATCATCACCCAACCGATGCGCAGACCGGCCGCTCCGGCAACGACGACCGCCGACAGCTCGAGCATGCCGTGGGGCAGGATCAGACCCCAGAACTTGTCCGCCTGGCCGACATGAGTGAACAACCCACCGGCCATGCCCACGCTGGCGCCGTTCCACACCAGCAGGGCGGCGGTGACAACGCAGAGCAGGATGCCGCTGGCGAAGGCGAGGAACCCGACCCTGACATTGTTGAGGAACACCTGGGTGGCGAAGTTCTGCGACGGCTGGTTGGAGTAGTACTCCTCGAAATCCTGCTCGATGTACTGCTGCGCGGCCGCGTCGGGTGCGGCGGCGTCGAACGCCGACGGCGAGACCGCCAGCCAGATCTGGAACACGGCCCACGGCAAGAAGGTGAGAACAGCAGCGACGGCGATGTAGCGGCGCAGAGCGTAGATGGCCGCTGGGAAGGTGACGTTGGCGAACTGGACCAGTCCCTTGCGCACCTCGGTGTCGCGCTGGCCGTAGAGCACGCCGTGAGCGTCGGCGACGAGCAGGGTGAGGCGGCTCACCAACGCCGAGTCGGCCGCGTAGTCCACTCGGGCGACCGAGAGGTTGGCGCCCACGCGCTGGTAGAGGTGAACCAGCTCATCGAGCTCGTCGGGCGACAGGCGGCTTACGTTCCGCGCCCCCTTGGTGAGCTGCTGCAGGCGCCACCACGCCCCCTGATGCGCCGCCACGAACGCGTCGATGTCCACCGGCCGCATAGGGTACCGGCCAGCGATGGACGGCATCATCACCCCCGAGGCTGTGGTGCTCGACGTCGAGACCGCAGGTGTGGCTTCGCGTGTTTTCGCCGGCCTCATCGATCTCGCCGTCCAGATGGCGATGCTCTGGGTCGGCATGCTCGTGATCGCTGCCGGGGGCGGGTTCGACGAGTCAGCGTCGGCCACCACGGCGGCGCTGCTGATCACCGCCGTGATGATGGGATACCCGGTGTTGTTCGAGACCCTCACCCGCGGCCGCACCGTCGGCAAGAGGGCGATGGGCCTTCGTGCGGTCACCCTCGAGGGAGCACCCATCCGCCTGCGCCACGCCCTGCTGCGCATGATGGGCGGCCTCGTCGACCGCTACCTGCCGCCGATCGGCGTCACCGGCACCCTGTTCGTGCTGGGCACCAGGAGGCACCAGCGTGTGGGTGACCTGCTGGCTGGCACGGTGGTGATCCGCGACCCCGCCTTCGCCCCTTTGCCGCCGGCCCTGTGGTTCCCTGTTCCGCCCGGCCTCGAGCAGTTCGCCGCCACCATCGACCCGACGGCGATGACCGACGAGCAGTACACCGTTATCCGGTCGTTCCTGATGCGTAACCGGGAACTCGCCCCCTCCGCCCGCTACGCCGTGGCCGCCGACCTGGCTTCACGAGTCGCAGCGACCCTGGGCCACGAGGGCGCCACGCGGATGGCGCCAGAGGACTACCTGCTGTGCGTCATCTCCCGCTACCAGCGCCGCAACTTCCCCCAATACCAGCCCACCGCTTGGCAGGGCCGCTGACCCCCTGGGGCCGACGGCCGTAGCCTTGGGTGAGTGAGCACCGTCACCTACCTCGATCATGCGGCCACGACGCCGATGTTCCCCGAGGCGGTGGCGGCGATGCTGCCGTTCCTATTCCGAGCGCTTCGCCAACCCGTCCGGGTCGCACCGCTTCGCCCGCGAGGCGCGCGCCGCAGTAGACGAAGCGCGCGACGTGGTGGCCGGGGTCATCGGCTGTGCCCCAGGTGAGGTGATCTTCACCAGTGGAGGCACGGAGGGCGACAACACGGCCATCCTGGGTACCGTCGCCCGGCGCGGTGGTACGGCGGTCTGCCCGGCTGCCGAGCACCACGCCGTGCTCGCCAGCGTCGAGCGGCTCCACGGGGTGGAGATTCCGGTGATGGCCGACGGCTCGGTAGACCTCGACGCTCTCGTCTCGCGCACTGAGGCTCACGCCGGAGGTCACGGTGGTCAGCGTGATGGCCGTCAACAACGAGGTCGGCGTGGTCAACGATCTTGCGGCGGTGGCGGCCGTCGTGGCCGAGTATGCCCCCCAGGCCGTGCTCCACACCGACGCCGTGCAGGCGCCGTGCTGGGTCGACCTGCGCAGCATCACCCCCCACGTCCAACTGCTCTCCCTGTCGGCGCACAAGTTCGGGGGTCCGAAGGGTGTGGGCGTGCTGGTCGCTCGGCAGGGGGCCATCTTCGATCCTCTGATCATCGGCGGCGGGCAGGAGAGGGAACGCCGGAGCGGCACCCACAACGTGGCGGGCATCGTGGCGCTGACCGAAGCCCTGCGCCTCACCGACGCCCACCGCGAACACGGAGGTGCCCCGCATCGCCGGCCTGCGCGACAGGCTCGTCGACAACGTCGTCGCCCGGCTCGATGGAGTGCACGAGACGGTGCCCCGATCGCGCAAGGTGGCCGGCTCGGCCCACCTGTGCATCGAGGGCATCGAGAGCGAGGCCCTGCTCTTCCTCCTCGACGAGGCTGAGGTGTGCGCCAGTGCCGCCTCGGCGTGCGCGAGCGGGGCCATGGAGCCGTCTCACGTGCTGGCGGCGATGGGCGTTCCACGCGAGCGAGCACTCGGTGCCTTGCGCCTCACCCTCGGCCGCACCACCACGGTGGCCGATGTCGATCGTGGTGTCGAAGTCCTGGTGGGCGCGGTCGACCGCCTGCGTCGGGGCAAGGGGTCTGGCCGCCGATGAAGGTGCTCGTGGCCCTCAGCGGCGGGGTGGACTCATCGGTTGCCGCGGCCGAACTGATCTCCGCCGGCCACGAGGTGGTGGGCATCACGATGAGGCTCTGGGGCGGCGAAAGCGACACCGGGTGCTGCTCGGTGGCCGACGTCGACGACGCCCGCCGCGTCGCCCAGCAGTTGGGCATCGATCACCTGGTGTTCAACTTCACCGACGACTTCCACACGTCCGTCGTCGACCCCTATGTCCAGGCCCACCGCGACGGTGTCACCCCCAACCCGTGCATCGAGTGCAACCGCCACCTCAAGTTCCACCGGCTGAGCGAGCGCGCCGATCTGTTGGGCTTCGACGCTGTGGCCACCGGCCACCACGCCCTCGTCGTCGAGGGAGATGGCACGGGGGGCACGGAGCGAGGCGTGCGATACGTGGCTCGCGGTGCCGACCCGGCGAAGGACCAGAGCTATGTCGTGCACATGCTTCGCCCAGCGCGAACTGGCCCGCACCCTGTTCCCCATCGGCCACCTCACCAAGGCCGAGGTGCGCCGGCGAGCCACGGTCCTCGGTCTGCGAACTGCGGCCAAGCCCGACAGCCAGGACGTGTGCTTCATCACCGACGACGGAGGCCGCACCCGCTTTCTCGGCGAGCGAATCGCGTTCCGCCGGGCCGTCGTGGTCGACGCAACCGACGGAACCACCTTGGGCGAGACAGAAGCGCTGGAGATGGTCACCCTCGGCCAGCGCCGCGGTCTCGGTCTGCCCGGTGGGGGCCCGAAGCGCTATGTCGTCGGCATCGACCGCGAGGCGGCCCGTGTCTCGGTGGGCGGCGAGGATCTCCTTCTGCGATCCCGGCAGGGTGCCGGTCGGGTGGTGTGGTCCCATCGACCTGTCACTCGGGGAGGTGAGGGTGCAGTGCAGTGCCCATGGCATCGCCTACCCGGCGACCCTTGAGCTCATCGGTGACTCCGGTGGCGCTGATGAGGTGGTGGTGCACTGGCTCCAACCCCAAAGGGTGGTCTCCCCTGGCCAGAGCATGGTCTTCTATGACTCCGCCGACCGCTTGGTGCTAGGCGGCGGCATCGCCCTCTGATCCGGCTCGGGCAGCGTCAGGCGTGCCTCAACCTGTCGGTCCGACGCGCCCATGGGTTCGAAAACCCGCAGTTCTGACGGGGTTTCGCGCCCGACGGACAGGTGTGACGGGGTTTCGCGCCCAATTGGTTTGGGGTGGAAGCGTGGGGGTCAGGCGGTGGGGAGATTGGCTGCGGCCATTGCGTTCAGGGCGCGGCCGGGGCGGGTGGGGGCGATGAGGAACGACTGGACGTGCAACGCCTTGCCCTTGGGCTCCTCGCGGGTGCCGGCGAGCACGGCGAGGGCCATCTCGCCGACGGTGATCTCGATCGCGTGGCCGGCGGCCGGGCCGGTGAAATCGGCTGCCTCGGTGTCGGCCGGGGCCAGCCTGACGAGGCGAACATTGGGCTTGGGAACCATGAGGGTCTCGCCCAGCACCACCGGGTCGTGAACCACGGCGCCGGCAGGGACCAGCACCAGCCAGCGCATCGAGAAGCGGTGGAAGCGCCCGACGAGGAGAACCGTCAGGCCGACGGCGGCGGCCCCACAGGCTGCTCCTGCGATCCATTGGCGCCCGCCGAGCAGGAGCACAGCCGAAATCACGGTGGCGCACCACACCCCCCAGGCGATGACCATCGGCACGACGAAACTCGCGGGCACTTTCAGCGGGTACCTCTTCTCGTGTCCGTACGCGGAACCCTGCACGAAGACCTCGCCGATCTCCCCGGCGAAGGCAACGATGGTGACGAGCAGGGCGAGAGCCAGGGCAGGTGCGCCAAGCACGGCCCGGGCGCCCAACGCGAGGGTGAGGGCTGCGGCAGGGCACCGACGCGGGCACCAGCATTCGCACGACAGTCAGGGTGAGGGCGCTGGGTACCACCACACCGACCACCACGGCGCCGACGGCGAACCACCACACGACCGATGCGGCCAGGGAGGCGTGCGTCGAACGGCCGGCGGCGGCGTCGGCGATTGCGAAGGCCATCACTGGGGCCAGCGCAACCCACAGGAAACCCAGTCCCCAAGCCAGGGCGCGGGGCGAAGCAAGGGTGGCTGGGTTCACGGTCACGGAAACAGATTTGTCGAAAGGGTGGGCACGAGGCCAACGTATCGGTAACCGAACGTGCGCTTCGCAATGCGCGAGGCTGACGTGGAACGATGGATGCCGTCACGACGACTCGAATGGAAAGGAGGTTCCCGACAGTGCAAAAGATCCAGCTACCAAGTGGTATCACCCTCGGCATCGGGGGCCTTCCCCATCGCGACGCCCAGCAGGGCGCCGCCTTCGCCCTGGCGAACATGGACCTGCCTTCGATCCCCTCCCTGCCTCGCCGCAGCCCGGCCGAGGGGGCAATCGCCCAGGCCATGGTGGGCATGAGGGGCATCACCGTCGGTCAGTACGGCGCCATCGCCGTTGATCGCGCCTTGGTGGATCCCTTGGCACCGGTGGTGACCGACCTTCAACACGATGCCTTCGTCGGGTTCAGCACCTTCCTCGAACAGGCCCACGGTCACACCGGGTGGGTGAAGTGGCAGTTCGTCGGCCCGGTCACCTTCGGGATGGCCCTCATGCGCGCCGGGGTGCCGATGAGCGTGGCCTTCGAGGCCGCGGTGAGGTGTGTGCGCACCCGCATCCAACACCTCCTCGACGCCGTCGACACCGCGCTTCCCGGATGCCGCCAACTGGTGTTCGTGGAGGAACCCGACTTCGCCCAGCTGATGACACCCGGCTTCCCAATCGCCCCCGACACCGCGATCGACCTCGTGTCGGGTGCGCTGGCAGCTATCGAGACCAGCGCGGTCAGCGGTCTGCACGTGTGTGGCCTGGCCGACATCCCGTCGCAGTTGGCCGCCGGTCCGGCCGTCATCTCCTTGCCGGTGCACCCTTCGGTGGTCGATTCCGCCGGCTACCTCGAGACCTTCATGCAGCGCGGCGGCTATGTGGCCTGGGGTGCCGTGCCCACCAACGGCCCCATCTCGTCGTCGGCCGATCGGCCCTGGCGCCAGCTCAGCGAACTGTGGTGCGACCTCGTGCAGCGCGGCGCAGATCCCGGCCTGTTGCGTCGCCAGGCGATCATCACCCCCGAGTGTGGGCTCTCCGCCCACACCCCCGTCGTGGCGGAGAGGGTTTTCCGTGTGGCCGCCATCGTCGGTCGGCGCGTGCGCGACCAGGCCTCTGCCACCCGGTGGGCCATCGGCGCCTGAGCATCTGGGACCGGTTACAGTCGCGCACATGAGCGACTTCGGTTCCGAATCCCAACCTTCCGACACCGCCAGGCGGCACCCCTCCTCCGCCCCCATTCGGCGGTTACGGTTCTCCGCCACCACCGCCCAGCTACCAGCCGATGGGCTACAACCAGGTTGCCGGCGCCACCCAGAAGCCACCCCGGCCGGCCGTGCAGGTCGGCTCGATGCTGCTGATCGCCGGCGGCGTGCTGATGATCCTCGGCAGCTTCCTCGAGTGGTTCGCCATCGAGGGCGAGTCGTTCAACGGCTTCTCCGGCGATGATGCAAACGAGGTCAAGGACGGCCCGGTCTTCGTCTTCTTCGGGGTGCTCGCACTCGGGTTCGGAATCGCCCAGCTGATGGCCAAGCGCGTTCTCGCCGTGGCGATCATCGCCGTCGTGTTCACCTCCTTCGCCCTGCTCGGCGTGCTCGCCGACCTCGGCGACGTATCGGACCTGCAGGAGCTCGCCGACATCTACGACGCCGACTTCTCCCAGGGGCCGGGCCTGTGGGTCATCCTCCTCGGCGCCGGCGTCGCCCTGGCCGGCGGCATCGCCACCCTGGCCAAGCGCCGCACCTGGCCCAAGGCCGTCTGACTTCCCTGAGACACCCCAGCGGTACCATGCCGCGCATGACCGCCGCGCACAGGGCATGACCGCCGCCGAACGGGCCGCCGAACTGGGGCGGCTCATCCGCCACCACAACGAGCTGTACTACTCACTCGACGCGCCCGAGGTCGCCGACGCCGACTACGACCTGCTCGTGCGCGAACTGCAACAGATCGAGGCAGAGCATCCGGAGCTGATCGATTCGTCCAGCCCCACAGTCGAAGTGGGGGCGGGTGCACTTTCGACCACCTTCGCGCCGGTCGCCCACCGCGTTCCCATGACCAGCCTCGACAACGCGATGGATCTCGATGAGCTTGTCGCCTGGGGCGATCGAGTGGCGCGTGGGCTCCAAGGTGCCGAGGTGCGACTATGTGTGTGAACTGAAGATCGACGGGGTGGCGATGAGCCTGCGTTACGAGGCCGGTCGCCTGGTGCAGGCAGCCACCCGCGGCGACGGTCGAGTGGGTGAAGACGTCACGGCCAACGTGGCCACAATCGCCTCTGTGCCATCGCAGCTCGTCGGCGCCCCGCCGGTTCTCGAGGTCCGCGGTGAGGTCTATCTGCCCTTGGCCGCCTTCGAACAGCTGAAGGCGGCCAAGCAGGCCGAGAACGCGGTGAGGGTGGCCGCCGGCCGCAAACCCGAGCCCGTTCCGGTGAACCCGCGCAACGCAGGTGCCGGCAGCTTGCGCCAGAAGGACCCGGCAATCACCCTCAGTCGGGGTCTCGACTTCTGGAGTTACCAGCTCGGCGAGGTGGTCGGTGGGCCCGATCTGTCCACCCACCACGAGACCCTTCGCTTCGTTGCCTCACTCGGGTTCCCCGTCAACCCGGAGATCAAGGTGGTGAAGGGGCTCGAGGGCGTGTACCAGTTCTGCCTCCACTGGCAGGCTCACCGTCACGACCTTCCCTACGAGATCGACGGCTGTGTCGTCAAGGTCGACTCCCTGGCCCAGCGTGAGCAGTTGGGGTTCACCAGCCGTGCCCCGCGGTGGGCCATCGCCTTCAAGTTCCCGCCCGAGGAACGCACCACCTTGCTGCTCGACATCCATGTGTCTGTGGGCCGCACCGGGCGGGCAACCCCGTTCGCCGTCCTCCAGCCGGTGTTCGTCGGTGGCTCCACGGTGGGCATGGCCACCCTGCACAACGAGGACCAGGTGCGCCTCAAAGACGTCCGGCCGGGCGACACGGTGGTGGTGCGCAAGGCCGGCGACGTCATCCCCGAGGTGGTCGGCCCGGTGCTCTCCCTGCGTGAGCGCCGACAGCGTGCCATGGCAGTTCCCCAAGCTCTGCTCCTGCCCGCTGCACACCGAGTTCGTTCGTCCCGAAGGTGAGGCCAACACCCGCTGCGTCGAACCCGACTGCCCCTTCCAGCGTGATCAGAGGATCATCTACTTCGGGTCACGCGGGGCGATGGACATCGAGGGCCTCGGGGAGCAAACCGTGCTACAGCTCAGCGAGGCCGGTCTGGTAGCCGACCCCGCGGACATCTACACCCTCACCCGTGAACAGCTGATGACCCTGCCCAGTTGGGGCACGCTCAAGGCCGACAAGCTGCTGGCAGCGATCGAAGGCTCCAAGAATCGTCCCCTGCCCAAGCTGCTCACGGCGCTCGGCATCAAGGGCCTCGGACCATCGGCAAGCGAAGCATTGAGCAGTCGCTTCGGCTCCCTCGACGCCGTCATGGAGGCAACCGAGGCTGACCTCTCGGCCACCGAAGGAGTGGGGCCGGTGATCGCCGCCTCGATCGTGGGCTGGTTCGCCCGCGAACCCAACCAGGCGATGATCAACAAGCTCCGCGCCGCCGGGGTCGACTTCGGTCGGGTCGAGGTCAGGGTGGCGCCCCAGGTGCTCGTTGGCAAGGCGGTGGTGGTCACCGGAACGCTGGAGGGTTGGTCGCGCGAGGCGGCCGAGTCGGCCATCAAGGAGCGCGGAGGCAAGAGCCCCTCCAGCGTCAGCTCCAAGACTTTCGCCCTTGTCGTCGGCGCCGAGCCGGGTGCCTCCAAGCTCACCAAGGCCGCCGAGTGCGGTGTGCCCATCCTCGACCTCGCCGGGTTCGAGCACCTCCTCGCTACCGGTGCACTCCCACCGGCCTGAGTCGCTTAGAAGACCTCGAAGCTCCAGGTGTAGGTGAGGGCGCTGCCTCGCCCCTCGATGCTCTTCCAGTAGATGATCTTGATGATGTGCTCGCCCTGGGTGAAAGCGGAGATCTCGGCGTTCTCGCTGGGGTCGAAGGTGAGGGTCGCGTTGCCCGGCTCGAAGATGGTCGTCGCCGGCAGGGTGACCTGCTGGCCTGGTGTGTTCGCATCTTGGAGCTCGTCGAGCCTCACCGTTTCCAGTTCCAGCCCGTCGACCACCAGCACACCCTCGTACCCGGTCTCGAGGTCGACGAGTATCGATGTCTGGCTGGGCACCTGTCGGGCGCCCCGAAGGGGGTCGATCGACTCGATGGCCGCGGGGAGGTTCTGCGACTCGCTGCCGGTGATGGCCAGGTCGAGCGCGTATCCGGCGGCCACCAGGCATGAGGCGAGGATGAGGCTGGCGACCAGGATGGGCCAGTTAGGCCGCCGCAGGGAGAATCTCACTCGGCCATTCTCGCCGGGTCGGGGGTGATTCCCACCCGCCCGGAGGTGCCCGGTCGCGCTGCGCCGGCGCCAGGTCGGGGCTAGCTTCAATGGGGTCATGGATGGCGTCGGCGAACAGGAACCCTCAGCATCCGAGCCCGGCCTGTTGGCCGGCCGCTACCGACTCGGGCCGCGACGTGGCAGCGCCGTGGATGCTGCCTTCTTCGAGGCCTTCGACGAGGAGTCGCAGACCGCTGTGGTGGTCAAGCTGGTGCACCCCGATCTCAGCGGCCGAGACGAGGTGCAGCAGTCCTTTCGCTCGACGATGCAGGTGGTCGCCGACCTCCGTCACCCGAACATCGCCGCGGTGCTCGACTTCGGCGCCACCGAATGGAACGAGCACCGAGTTCTCTATGTGGTGAGCGAGCACCTCACCGGGGGCAGCTTGCGCGACCTTCTCGATCGCGGCCGGCTGCTGTCCCCGTCACAGGCTCTGCTGGTGGGCCTCGACGCCTGCAAGGCCCTCGACGTCTTGCACCGCAAGGGCCTGGTGCACGGCGATGTGAGGCCGGCGACCATGGTGTTCGGCGACGACCGCAGGCTGAGGCTGGTCGATGCCGGTCTCGGCCAGGTGGTGGCCGACGCTGTCGGTTCCGAGGTGAGCAACGACGTCGCGATGTACGCATCGCCGGAGCAGGCAGTCGGTACCCCACTGCAAACGGCGAGCGACGTTTACGCCCTGTGCCTCACCCTGCTCGAGTCGATCACCGGCAGGGTCCCCTTCGCCGCGGACTCCGCTGTGGCCACTCTTGCCAACCGGGTGGACAAGCTGATGCCGGTGTCGGCCGATCTCGGTGCCTTTGCTGCTGTCCTCGAGCGCGCCGGCCGGCCCGATCCTGCCGATCGCTTCACAGCTGCCGAGTTCGGTCGCGGGCTGGTACAGATCTCCGAGCGCATGCCCAAGCCGGAGCCCCTGCCCCTGCGCGTGGTATCCCTGTTCGATTCCGAGACGGCTGCCCCGGTCGCTCCGGTCGCCCCCGAACCGGAGCCCGTGCCTGAGACGGTGCCTGAGACGGTCTCCCAGACGGTCCCTCCGCCTCCGATACCGGATGATGCACCCGCCCCCGATATCGCGGACCTTGCCTCTGAGCTCGACGACGACGTCCGTCCGGGCGATGAGTTCCCCGACCACCCTGCGCCTACCGGCACTGGTCGCCGGTGGTTCCTCGCCGTCCTGGCCGTGATGGCTGTGGCAGGCGGCGCCCTGGCATGGTGGTCGGCTCAGCCCGAGGAGAAGCAGGTACCCGACCTGGTTGGGCTAGATGTCGCCCAGGCGGGCAACCTCCTAACCGGTGACTTCGCCGTGGAACAGATCGACGAAGCCAGCGAGACCGAGCCGATAGGCATCGTCATCCGCACCGACCCGGTGGCGGGGACCAGGGTCGACAAGGGCAGCACCGTCACCCTGGTGGTCAGCACCGGTCCCGCGCCAAGGGTGCTCGCCGAGCTCACCGGATTGTCATTCGCCGACGCCCTAAGCAAGCTCGAAGGAATGGGGCTGGTCGTCGAGTACGCCGAACCGGTCTACGACGAGAACATCGCCAAGGACATCGTCTTGTCCTGGACCGTGCCCGACTCACCGGCGCTCGTTGCCGGCGGCACGGTGCTGAAGGGCACCACCGTCTCGGTCGTCGTGTCGGCCGGTCCGGCGCCGCGCACGGTGCCGGACCTCACCGACATGGCGCTGGTCGATGCCGCTACGGCCCTACAGGTCCTCGGTCTCGCGATCACCGAAGCGCCTCAGGAGTTCAGCAACGAGATCGGGCAAGGTCGGGTGATCCGCCAGGATCCCGCTCCGGGCGGATCAGTCGAAAGGGGGAGCACTGTCACCGTCACTGTGTCCAAGGGGCAGGATCTGGTCACCTTGCCGGACCTCACCGGGCTCGACATCGCCGGTGTCGAAACGGTCCTCGCCGGTGCCGGTTTCGCTCTCGACACGGTGCAGGGCGACCCAACCCAGACCCTGATCGCCGTCTACGTCGACGGTGTTCTGGCGCCACCTGGTCATGTGGCGGTGCGTGGTGCCAAGGTCCAACTGGTTTCCCCCCCCCATCCCGGCCCCATCCCGACGCCTTGATCCGCCACGGTTCTGCGGCGAAGGCCTGGTGTCACTAACGTCGCCGACAGGCTCCGAGGAGGTTGACATCATGGGTTCACTAGATGGTCGCGTCGCCATAATCACGGGTGCCGGTCGTGGCATCGGCCGGGAGCACGCCCTGTTCTTCGCCGCCGAGGGTGCCAAGGTGGTCGTCAACGATCTCGGTGGTGCCAACGACGGCACCGGCGCCGACCTCACCCCCGCCCAACAGGTCGCCGAGGAAATCCGCGCGATGGGCGGCGAGGCTGTGGTCAACGGCGACAATGTGGCCGACTGGCAGGGCGCCCAGAGGATGGTCAACCAGGCGGTGGAGACCTTCGGCGACCTCGACATCCTCGTCAACAACGCCGGCATCCTGCGCGACCGGGTGCTGGTGAACATGACGGAAGAGGAATGGGACGCGGTCATCAACGTTCACCTCAAGGGTCACTTCGCACCCACCCGTTGGGCGGCCGCCTATTGGCGCGAGCAGCACAAGGCGGGCATCGATCGGCCGCGCAACGTCGTACACACCTCGAGCACCTCGGGCCTGTTCGCCAACCCCGGCCAGAGCAACTACGGCGCGGCGAAGACCGGCATCGCCACCTTCAGCCAGATCGTGGCCAAGGAGCTCGTTCGCTACAACGTGAAGAGCAACACGATCGCTCCTGGGGCCCGAACCCGGCTCACCCTTGCCACCCCTGGCCTCGAGGACGTCATGAAGCCTCGCGAGGGCGTCTTCGACCCGTGGGATCCGGCCAACATCTCGCCCTTCGTCGCCTACCTCGCTTCTGCGGATTGCGCGTTCACCGGGGAGACCTTCTTGGTGCAGGGGGGCAGCGTGGCGATGGTCGAGAGCTGGAAGCGTGGTGCCGGCGTGGAGCGCGATTCGAAGTGGACCGTCGCCGAGCTCACTGTCGCCATGGCATCCCTCGTCGATCAGTGAGCGCGCCGCGGTGACGTCTCGTCGCGAGAACGTCCACCCCCGCGCCGACTCGACGGTGTCCCTCGACTCCGCTGGGGTCGACGAGCTCGGTGTTGTTCCGTGGCCGGCGATCCTGCGCCGCCGCCTGGCCGACAAGGTGGGCATCGACCGGCGCTGGGCGGTGCTGTGGGTGGTGCTCGCCGGCCTGTTCACCGTCAGCTTCACCTTCACCTTGCTGGTGGTCTCGCTCGGCGGCATCGCCGACGAGCTCGACAGCAGTGTCACCACACTCACCTGGGCGATCACCGGCCCCATGCTCGCCTTCGGTGTGGTCGGCCCGGCCTTCGGCAAGGCGGGCGATCTGTGGGGCCACAAGCGCATCTTCGTCGGCGGCCTGCTGTTCGCCGGTGTCTTCGCCATCGGCTCGGCGCTGGCGTGGAACCCTGCCTCGCTGATCCTGTTCCGGATCCTGTCGTCCACCGCCGGCTCGGCCTGCGGCCCCTCGGCGATGGCCTACATCAACCGCATGTTCGAGCCGGGGGAGAGGGTCAAGCCGCTGAGCTACTGGAGCTTCGTCAGCGCCGGCGCTCCGGTGATCGGCATCGTGCTCGGCGGTCCTTTGGTGGAAGCGGTGGGGTGGAGGGTGATCTTCGCCATCCAGGCCCCGATGTGTCTGACCGGGTTCCTGCTGGCGCTGTGGTTGCTGCCCGGCACCGACCGGCTCAGCGGGGTGCGCTTCGACATCAAGGGGTCACTGACCCTCGGCGTGGGGGCCGCGCTCCTGCTCGCCGGCATCAGCCAGGGTCGGTCGTGGGGTTGGTCGAGCCCTGCCACCATCACCTGCTTCGTGGTGTCGGTGGCGTCGACGGTCCTGTTCGTGAGAGTTGAACGGCGCGCTCGCGCCCCCCTTGTGGTGCTGGCCTGGTTTCGCACCCGCAACATCGCCTTCCCCGTGCTCAGCCAACTGCTCACCAACTTCGCCTACATGGGTGGCCTGTTCCTGATACCCCAGGTGCTCGGCAGTCGGGGGCTCGACTTCGGTGAGTCCACGGTCGGTTACCTCGTCATCGCCCGGCCGTTGGCCTTCTCGCTCATCGCCCCCCTCGCCGCGCTGGTGACGCTGAGGGTCGGCGAGAGGGTCACCGGAGTGGCGGGCGCTTTGGGGGTGGTCGGTTCGATGGTGCTGTGGGCGATGGTCGGCCAGGGCACCGGGAAGCCGTTCATCGTGTTGGCTACGGCCCTGTCGGGCCTCGGCCTGGGCATCGCCTCGCCCGCTCTCACCTCGCTGATGGCGAACTCCGTCGCCCAGAGCGATCTCGGTGTGGCCGGCGCGATGCAGCAGTTGATGATCCAGCTCGGAGCGGTGCTCGGCTCGGCCGTGCTGGCGACGATGAGCGTCGCCGCCGACTCCGACAACCTCAGCTCATTCCACCTCGCCTTCATCGTCGGCGCGATCGTCGCCGCAGCCGGTGCCGTGGCCGCGTCGATGGTGCAACCCACCCCCCGCGAAGCGCCCTCCGGCTGATCCGCGCCCCTGATCTGCGCCCTCCGGCCGTCCCACCCCGCCTTCCCCCTGCCGTCCCGCCCCGGCCGTCCCGGCCGTCTGTGTGAGCGCACAAAGCGAACGTTCGCTTTGTGCGCTCACACAAACCGGGCTGGGGTGTGTTGGGGGACGGTGATGAAAGGGGAGAGCGCCTCCAGCGTCGTCGCCAGAACGTACTCGGGGTCGGCGGTGACCTGTTCGTAAGTGAACTGGACGACGAGCTTGCCGTCGAGGGTGAGGCGGTTGATCCGCTGGGCATCGATGCTCTGCTGGTGGGCGGTGGAGTGGAAGCGATAGCCGAGCACTTCGACCACGACCGGCGAGTCTGGGAAGAAGAAGTCGACACGGATCAAGGTGGTGCCACGTCGGCCGAGAACGACCTGAGTGGCAGGTTTGGGCAGGCCGACACCGCCGATGAGACGCAGGTACTCGCGCTCGAGCCAGCTCTGGCCACCGCGGGTGATCTCGATGCCTTCGATCACGGACAGCAGCCTTGGGATGCCGTAACGCCCAGAGCCGCGGAGGGCGATGATCCGCCGGTGGAGGTGGTCCTCGGTGGTGAGGCCGTCGCGGATGGCGCCGTCGAGAGCAGCCGTGAGAGGTGCAGCTCCGGTGGTGGCAGCGATGTCGATGAGCACCCTGGCCGGGCTGAGGATGGGGATCCCCCAGACCTCCTCGCAGTCGATCGGGTCGAGGTCGAGGGTGGTGTGGATGATGTGACCGATGCGGCGAACATTGCGTCCGCGAGGGACAACGAGATGGAAGGAAGGCTTCAGGTAGAAGCCATCGAAGCCGTGCAGAGCGGAGCCGGTGGCTCCGCTGACCCGGAGTGGTTCGCCAACGCTGGAGATCAGGGCCCTCAGCGCTGGTAGGTGTCGTGATTGGAGGCCGCTCGTGACCCGGCCCCGAAAACCCTGTTCGGGCTGACCCTGTGTGCTGGCGCTGGTGCGCTGCGATGTGGCCATGTAACGAGGTGTTATCTCCGCTGTCGCCAATCGACAACCAGCTTCACCCAGGAACACTCATTACGGGCCGCCGACGAGGGTTTGTGTGAGCGCACAGACCGAACGTTCGCTTTGTGCGCTCACACAAACCTCGGGGGGGCGGGCGGCTCAGGTGGGGGTGAAGGCGGCTCGGCCGGGAGTGTCAGCTGGTGATGTCCTTGATCTCGGTGGCGATCTTCTTGGCGATCTCGTCGTCGGGCGCGGCCGTCTGCATCGCCATCATCTTCATCATGTCGCCCTGGATCTTCACCTTGCCGCTCATGAAGGCCTGCATGCCCGCCGCCTGATCCTGATCGACGAAGATCTTGCGGGCCGTCTCCCAATCGGTGGTGACGGTGAGGTCGGGGTTGTCGAGCTCACCGAGCTCCATGTCTACGTCGCCCGACGACGTGTCGAGGTAGCTCTTCACGGTGCCCTCGCCGAAGGGCACGTCGGTGACGACCTGGTTCATGCGGATGCTGGTGGTGACCTTGCCGGCCTGGTCGGCGTACTTCTCGCGGATCGCCTTGGCGGCGGTCATCCATTCGTCGGAGAGGAACGGGTGGCTCATTTCGGCTCCTTCGAACACGGCTCGTGAGGTGGCGTGAACTGTATCCAACAGGCTCGGCGGTCGCGGACCGGGCGACTAGTCGGCCTTCGCCGCGTGGCGGTAGGCGAGCCTCACTGCGAGTGCTTGGCGGATCTCGGGGCCGGCGTCCTTGGCGAACTCGTCGCGGTAGGTGGCGTCGGTGCCGAGCACGACGGTGAAGTACATCCCGCTGAATGCGCCGAGGAAGCCGGCCACCCTCAGCAGCGGCTCGGTCAGCACCAGGGTGCGCCCGCTGATGTGGAAGCGGGCCAGCACGTGTACGTCGTCGAGGGTGGTCCAGGCGGCGGTAGTGGCTTCGGGGATGGCCAGCACGCCGAAGAGCATGAAGAAGCTGAACAGGACGGTGGCGACGATGGTTATCAGGATCGCCTGGCTGAACACGCTGACCAGGCCGATGTTGAGGCGCTGGCGGCCGGACAGGGGTATTTCCATCGGGTCGCCGAACTGGGGTAGGGGCAGGTTTTCGGCGGGTGTTCCCCTGACCAGCGCGGCGACCTCGACCCAGTCGTCGAAGTCGTGCACGGAACGGATGGCTTCCGGCACGCGCGACAGAACGAAAGCGCTGCCGAGCACGAAGAACAGGGCCAGAACGGCGAGAAACACAGGACCCTGCAGGGTGCCGGCCACCTGCCACACCTCGGCGTTGATGAACAAGAACGTGGTGAACAAGAGCAGCAGGGGCAGGGCCCGGGTGACCATGCGGCCGACCGCGGCGATCTGGGAGAAGATCTGCGACGCCGCCCAGCCGACAAGGGGGATGACGCCGTAGCTGGTGACCACGTAGATCACGGTGAGCACGGCTGCGCCTTCGACCACCGCCTGCACTGCGTCGCCCCACTGGGAGAAGACCAACGAGGGCACGGCCGGCCCGAGGAGGAAGGCGGCCAGCTCGGGAGCGCCAGGTGTGCGGGCTGAGACAGGACCGGTCGGTGGCGGAGGAGGTTGGTGAGCGCCCAGGTGGCGAACAGCAGCACCAGAACCACGCCGGCGGCGGCGAGGTTGCGCTGCCAGCTCCAGTGGGCCAGGTCGAGGCCGTTCAATCCGCCGGCGACGTAGGCGACCAGCAGAACCGGTGATGCTCGACTCCACACGTCGGGTCCGGCGGCGTAGGGCTCGATGAAGTGGGGCACGCCGCGACGAATGAACCACGTCTCCATCTCCGTGCGTCGCGAAGCCATCCGCCGGAGTGTATGGAATCCGGGTGAACAGAACGTTCAATCCGGTTCGCTTCGGGGTGTCGGGGCGGTAACGATGGGGGCAATGGCACGCATCCTGGTCACCGAAGAGATCGCCGAAGGAGGCCTCGAGCGCTTGCGCGCCGCCGGCCACGAGGTTCAGGTCGAGCTCGACCTGAGCCGTCTGCTCGATGTGATCAAGGACGCCAACGCGCTGATCATCCGCTCGGCGACCCAGGTGACCGCCGAGGTGCTCGAAGCCGGCAGCGAGACCTGATGGTGGTCGGCCGCGCCGGCATCGGCCTCGACAACGTCGACGTCGATGCCGCCACCCGTCGGGGTGTGATGGTGGTCAACGCGCCGCAGAGCAACATCATCTCCGCTGCCGAGCACACGATGGCGCTGCTGCTGGCCCAGGCTCGCAACGTGCCCCAGGCCCACGCCGCGCTCACCGCCGGGCGGTGGGAGCGCAGCAAGTGGGAGGGTGTCGAGCTGGCCGACAAGACCCTGGCGGTCATCGGCCTCGGCCGCATCGGCAAACTGGTGGCCGATCGGGCCAAGGCGTTTCGCGATGCGGGTCATCGCCTACGACCCCTTCGTGTCGGCCGAGCGCGCCCGCCAGATGGGCGTCGAGCTGGTGCCCCTCGACCAGGCGGTCGCCGAGGCCGACTTCCTCACCGTGCACCTGCCGAAGACCAAGGAGACCACGGGGCTGATCAACCGCGATCTGCTGTTGAAGGCCAAGCCGTCGTTGAGGGTGATCAACGTCGCCCGCGGCGGCATCGTCGACGAGCAGTCGCTGGCCGAGTGCATCCGCGACGGCATCATCGCCGGCGCCGCCGTCGATGTCTTCGCCACCGAGCCCACCACCTCGTCGCCGCTGTTCGAGCTCGACAGCGTGGTGGTGACCCCCCACCTCGGGGCCAGCACCCGCGAGGCGCAGGACAAGGCCGGCGACACCATCGCCGACATGGTGCTGCTCGCCCTCGCCGGCGACTTCGTGCCCTTCGCGGTCAACGTCGACGCTGCCGAGGCCAACGAGACCCTGCGCCCGTTCCTGCCCCTCGCCGAGCGCCTCGGTCGTCTCTTCGCTTCTCTCGTCGGCGGCTCACCCGATTCGCTCGAGGTGTGCGCCGAAGGCGACATCGCCGGCTACGACACCCGCATCCTGCTCCTGGCGGCGTTGAAGGGTTTCTTCGACGGGATCAGCGACGAGCAGGTCACCTACGTGAACGCGCCGCAGCTCGCCAAGCAGCACGGCATCGAGGTGAGGGAGGTGAAGGTCGGCCACGTCGGCCGGACTTCGTCAACCTGCTCACCCTGCGGGGCGCCGGTCACACCTGGCCGGCACCCTGGTCGGCCGGCGCAGCGAGCAGCGGATCGTGATGATCGACGAGCACGACTTCGACGTGCCGCCGGCCGAGCACATGCTGATGGTCAAGAACGACGACCGTCCGGGCGTGATCGGCACCGTCGGCACCCTGCTCGGCAATGCCGGGGTGAACATCGCCGACATGGACGTCGGCCGTGCCGCCGAACCCGGCACAGCGGTGATGCTCATCGCCCCTACGGCGATGGTGTCCGACTCTGTCCTCGCCGAGCTCCGTCGGGCTCCCGGCATCACGTCGGTCATCCAGCTCGCCGGCTGACGGCGACGCCAGAGCCGACGGCTCAGAAGTCTTGGGGATCGTCGAACTGGGCGAGGCTGGCGAGCACTCCGTCGTCACGCTGGTCTGTGCGTTCGGCCACCCGGATGCTCGAGACGTAGGGCTGGTCTGTGTCGTCGTCCGCCTCGTCGGCCACGATGGAGCAGTCGCGTCCCTTCGACTTGGCTTCGTAGAGGGCATCGTCGGCACGCCGGATGGCTTCCTCCAAGCTCCCGCAACGACCGGCAGCTACAAGGCCGTAGCTCACCGTGAAGCCGGGGATATCACTGGTGGACAGCCTGCCGGCGAGCTCGAGGCGGATCCGGTCCAGGGCTGCGCAGGCGGCGGCGGGTTCGAGCCCGGCGAACGCGAACGCGAACTCCTCGCCGCCCCATCTGGCGAGCAGATCGTTGTGGCGCAGACAGTTCTTGGCGACATCGCAGAAGGTCTGCAGTGCCCGGTCGCCCATCTCGTGACCGTGGGTGTCGTTGAGCCGCTTGAAGTGGTCGATGTCGGCCATCACCAGGGTGAACTCGGTGTTGCTCCTGCGCATGGAGCGGATGCGGGTCTGGAATGTCCGCCGATTGATCAGGCCCGTAAGCGAGTCGGTCGATGCCTGGACCGAGGTGCGCACCATCGTGCGCAACATGCCGATACGTGCGCCGGCACGTGACGCAAGCATTGAAACGAGATCAATCTCGTTGGCCGTGGGCGCCTTGTCGGGCGGCCCGACGGCGTGGATCACACCCATCGCCCGACCCATGAACGTGACCGGCACGCAGAGCGCCGAGATCTCGTCGGGTCCGCGACTGCGTAGGTGGGGGCAGGCATCGAGGGTGGCGCTGGAGGGGAAGCTGACTGCGGATCCGCTGCGCACCGCAACGCACGCGAACGGTGAAGAGACCGGACAACCGGGACCATCGGGATGGGGTCCGGCGACGACAGCCTGCTCGAGGTTGGCCTTGCTGTTGTCGGCCAGGAGGAGCTCGCAGGATCGATTGGGCAGGACCTCGAACATGGTCCGGCCGACGACGTCTAGCGCGCTCTGCTCGTCGTCGGACATCTCCAGCGCCCGGTGCACCATGCTCTCGGTCTCCTGGCGGCGGTGGTCGTTGCGCAGCATCTCCTCGCGCAGGCGAAGGGTGCTCAGCATGCGATTGAAGGCCGCGGCAAGACGACCGGTCTCGTCGTCGCCGTTCACCTGCGCCTCGGCGTCGAGGTCGCCGTCGGCAGCCCTTTCCGCTGCGTCCTGCACCTGCCGGAGAGGGTCGCGGATGAGGCGGGTGATGATCAGGGTCGCGCCGATCATCAGCCCGATGGCCGTCAAGCCGAGGGCGAAGCCCATCCGGAAGGCGCTGGTGCTCGTCTTGTCGTAGTCAGCGATCGCAGCGTTCCTGTCCTGCTCGGTCAGGTCGGTGAGCAGAGACGCATCCTCGGCGAGGGTGTCGAAGACGAGCCTTTCGGGGCCGGCCGAAAGGCTGCGGGCGACGGTCCTCTGCATCGAGCGGGTGGCGTCCCAGATCAACCGATCTGTGTCTCTGAAGGCCTGGTATCCGGCCGAGATCCTGTCGATCAGGGCTTCCTCCAGCGGTCCATGCGTGGATCTCCTGAGTTCGTCGAGTGTACGGTCGAAGCGAACCAAGGCCTGGTCGAAGAGTGCCCTGCTGTTGCCATCGTCGAGTATGTAGGCGTCTTGGGAGGAGCGCAGGCCTTCGGTGGCGAAGCGGAGGTTGGTGGCGGCGATTGCCCGTGGCCCTGCCTCGTTGACGATTCGGCTGTTGGCGTCGCCGAGCTGATTGATAGCGAGTTGGAGGCAGCTGACGGCAAGGCCGAACACGAGAGTGAGGAGGGCGAAGGCGTGGAACAGCTTGTGACCGACGGGCAGGTCGCGGAGTCGCTGTTGGAGTGATCGGTGCTCAGTCCAGATGGCCATCGACGGTCACCCTCTCTCCGTTAACCAAGACCTCGATGCTCAGGTCACTGTTGCCTGGGATGTGAGTGTTGTTGCCGAAGTGGCGATCGAGCTTGCCGATCTCGATACCTTCCATCAGAACGGGGTCGACCTTGCTCGCCTCTCCAGTTGATCTGTTCACCACGGTGATCACCGGCTCCTCGGTCTCCAGCAGGTCGCCCGTAGCGAGGCCGTAGACGTGCACCTCGACGTGGCGAATGTCGTCACCGACGGGTACGCCTGTTCCGGTGATGATCGCTTCACCGCTGATCGGGTGCTGATCGGCGATCTCTTCGGCGGTGTACATCTGCTCGCCGGGCCCGACGCCGATGATCAGCAGGTAGTGCTCCGTAGTGGCTTGGCGTGTCCAGCCGGCGACATCGGCGACCTCGAGGGTGTGGGGTGCGGTTCTGGCCGAAGCCGACGAGGCGAGGTTGGTCACGGCCCAGGCCGCGGGCGACAAGATTACGACGTAGGCGACTACCAGCCATGCTGTTCGGACGTTCGACCTGATCTTGACCACGCTCACCTCCGTCGTCGTGATTCCCCTGTTCATCGACCGCTGAGCGTGGAACTTGAAGAATTTCGTCGGAGGATCTTGACGAATCAGATGGTTTTTCGGTCGACCCGCGGGGTAGCTCGAACGGCAGCGCCGACAGCGGCGCGGATGGCATCGCGGGTGGTCGTCGCCTCAGCGTGGGCGGCCTCGGCGAATCCGGCGCCGGACGAGGCGTAGAGGACGGCCCGCGAGGAGTTGATGATCATGCCGTAGCCGTCGCTGGCCAGTCCTGCCTGCACCGTGGCCCGGATGTCTCCACCCTGGGCGCCGATACCCGGTACCAGCAGGGGGAGGTCACCGACGGTCGCCCTCACGCGGGCCAGCTCGGCGGGGTATGTGGCACCCACCACGAGGCCGCAATCGCCGATCTCGTTCCACTCGGTGGCCACCCGCCTGGCCACGTTGAGGTACAGGGGCTCGCCGCCGACGTCGAGCGACTGGAAGTCGCCGCTGCCCGGGTTGCTGGTGCGACAGAGCACGAACACCCCACCACCGGGGTGGCGCAGGAAGGGCTCCACCGAGTCGGCGCCGAGGTAGGGGCTCACTGTGACCGCATCGGCCCCGTAACGGTCGAAGGCCTCGCGCGCGTACTGCTCCGCGGTGCTGCCGATGTCGCCCCGCTTGGCATCGAGGATCAGCGCGACGTGTGGGTGATGGTCGCGTACGTGGGCGCACAGCCTCTTCGAGCTCGGTCTCGGCGCCGATCGAGGAGAAGTAGGCGATCTGGGGCTTGAATGCGCAGACCGCGTCGGCTGTGGCATCGACGATCGCGCGGCAGAAGTCGAACACCGAGCCGCGCACGATGTTCGGGAACCGGGTCGGATCGGGGTCGAGGCCGACGCAGAGCATCGAGTCCGAGTGCCGCCACGCCGAGCGGAGGGTCTCGTGCATCGACATCGCTGCGAGCCTATGGCAGGCCGCTTAGTGATCGCAGTTCCAGATGCCGTTGTCTTCCAGTACGGGCTCCTCGCAGTCGGGCGGGATCGGTGGGATGGGACTGCCGGTCGGCCAGTCGCTGGGGATGCGGGCATCGGGAGGCAGGGTGGTGCCGGTCGACGGCGCGGTCGGTGGCACCGTCGTGATCACGTGAGCTGTGGTCGGCGTGGCGGTGGGTGTGGTGATAGTGGTGGGCGTCGGCGTCGCCGATCCTGGGGTCGTCGGTGAGAGCGTGTCGGTAGTGGTGACCGCCGCTCGGGTGGGGTCACCACCCGAGGGAGGGGGCACGACCAAGCGAGGAACTGCCGGCGTCGGGTCGGGCAAGGCGGTGACGATTGTCGTCGTGGCGTCCACGGGGCCGGTGTCGCCGGCGGCCGAGGGTGGGGCAAGGGTGACTACGACCACCTTGCTCCTCGAATCGATCTCCGCTCTGCCGAACAGGTCGATCCCGCCCAGTGCCACAAATGAGGTGGTGGCGGCCGCGAGCGTCATGGTGCTGCTCGCGAGGATCGCCACCCTTCGTTCCATGTGTGCGACATCGGCAGGAGGAGCTGGGACTCGATCCAAGAAACGTCCAATATCCGTACGCACAGTGATGGCGTCGATGAACCACCAGGTCAGTGGCCAACGTCCACTTCGGAACGAATATCCGCGCCCGGCGACTTCTGCTTAGGTCTTGGACTGGCGGTAGCCGTCGGCCTCTGCGGCTTCGGCAGTCGCATAGCACCTCTCGGCCACGGTGCGGTCGTAGGAGCGTCCTCCGGGGAGGTGGTAGATCCCCGAGTTGTCGTTGGCCTTCACCGGGTACCCGGGCGGGCATCCGCCGTCGACCGGCAGCACCCACTGCGCCACCTCTGCCGCTTGGTCTGCCACCGGGTTTGGCGCTGGGGCGGGCTCAGCACCCGGCGCAGCGCCGACTTCGTCAGTCGCCACCGGGTTTGGCGCTGGGGCGGGCTCAGCCCCCGGCGCAGCGCCAAAGTTGGCGGCGGACGACTCGGGCGCGGCCTCGGGCGCGGTTTCGGCTTCGGCCCGGGAACGGGACCGTTGCCACCACCAGGCGACGGCGCCGACCACGAGCGCGACCAGCAACAACCTCGGGAACCTGTGTCGGCACCTCATCGACCTGATCCTACTCCTCATCCGTGGTGGCGTTCGTGGGCGTTGAGAACGGCGCGCAGGGCTGCGGTGATCGTGCTCGGGTCGCTGCCCACGCCCCAGCGCACATTGCCGCCAGCGACCGTGGTCTCGACGTAGGCGACGGCTGTGGCTTCGGAGCCCTTGCCCATCGCATGTTCGGCGTAGTCGAGCACGTCGATCGTGCTGCCCAGACCGGTGTGCATGGCGTGCACGAAGGCATCGATCGGCCCGTTGCCCTCGCCGGCGATGGTGACCCTCTCTCCATCCACGACGAGCTGGGCGGTGATCGTGGTGGTGCCGGTGGCCGAGTCGCTGCGCAGTTCGTGGCTGCTGAGGCGGAACCGTGGCGCCTCGGGCAGGTACTCGGTGCGGAACTCCTCCCACATCGCGGCCGGCGAGATCTCGGTGCCGAGGTCCTCGGCGATGTGCTGGATGCTCTTGGAGAACTCGATCTGCAGCCGCCGGGGCAGGTCGAAACCGTGCTCGGCCTTCATCAGGAAGGCAACGCCACCCTTGCCGCTCTGGCTGTTCACCCGGATCACGGCCTCGTAGGTGCGGCCGAGGTGCTTGGGGTCCAGGGGCAGGTAGGGCACCTTCCAACTCGTGTACTGGCCCCCGTGGGCGGCGGCGTCTTCGTCGAGGGCGTCGAGTCCCTTCTTGATCGCATCCTGGTGGCTGCCGCTGAACGCGGTGTACACGAGGTCGCCCACCCAGGGGTGGCGGGGGCCCACTGGCAGGCGGTTGCAGTATTCGGCCACACGGCGAAGGGCATCGACGTCGCTTACGTCGAGCCCGGGGTCGACGCCGTCGACCATCAGGTTGATCGCCAGGTTGATGATGTCGACGTTGCCGGTGCGCTCGCCGTTGCCGAACAAGGTGCCCTCCACCCGGTCGATGCCGGCCAGCATGGCCAGCTCGGCGGCGGCGGTGGCGGTGCCGCGATCGTTGTGGGGGTGGATGCTGATGATCACACTGTCGCGGTTGCGGATGTTGCGGCAGAACCACTCGATCACGTCGGCGTAGATGTTGGGCGTGTAGCACTCCACGGTGTTGGGCAGGTTGATGATCATGGGACGCTCGGGGGTGGGATCGATGACGTCCATCACCGCATGGCACACCTCGAGCGCGTAGTCGGGCTCGGTGAGGGTGAAGCTCTCCGGCGAGTACTCGTAGACGATCTCCGTGCCGGGGATCGACTCCTCCAGCTTCTTACACAGCTTGGCACCGCTGACCGCGATGTCGATGATGCCCGCCCGGTCGAGCCCGAAAACGACCTCGCGCTGGAGGGGATTGGTGGAGTTGTAGAAGTGCACGATGGCCCTCGGCAGGCCTGCCAGGGCCTCGTAGGTGCGCTCGATGAGCTCCTGACGGCACTGCACCAGCACCTGAACGGTGACGTCGTCGGGCACCAGTTCTTCGTCGACCAGTTGGCGGCAGAAGTCGTAGTCGGGCTGGCTGGCCGACGGGAAGCCGATCTCGATCTCCTTGAACCCCATCTTCACCAGGGTTTCGAAGAGGCGCCGCTTGCGCTCCGGGTCCATCGGGTCGATCAGGGCCTGGTTGCCGTCGCGCAGGTCGACGCTGCACCAGCGGGGCGCCTTGTCTTGGACCTTGTCCGGCCAGGTGCGGTCGGCCAGCACGAGGGGTACGAAGCGCTCGTACTTCTGGAACGGCATCTGCTTTGGGGTGGCGGGTTGGGCGGGCATCGTGTCGGTCGCTTTCGGTGGGTGTCGCAGTCGGAAAAAGCAAGAAGCCCCGGCCTTTCGGCTGGGGCTGCGGGCGAGCAGGGGTATGTGCAGCTCGCCCTACATAAGCAGAAGGAGGCCGCGGGTCGAAGACATATCGGGAAAGAGTCTGCCGAGCGAACGTCGAAAAGTCAACTCTGGATCGGATGAGTCGATCATCAAGAGTTCTCACGCAAAGTGCTAAACCTCTCACGAACGGTGCCGATATGACTGGGAACAACACCAACTCCACAAGAGAGAGAGCATCCATGCGCAAGTCAGGTTTCATCGTCGGCAGCCTTGCCGGATTTCTCTTAATCGGTTGTGGAGGTGACGATTCATCGGCCAAGGCACCCAGCCGCGACGAGTTGGTGGCCGAGATCGTCGAGTCCGCGGGTGTCAGCCAGGAGGAGGCCGAGTGTTCCGCCGACGCCTTGTTCACCAGCCTCAGCGAGGCGGACCTCGCCAAGGTTCTCGGCGGGGGCGACGCCCAGTATCGAGGGCCAGGCCGCGTTCACCGACGCCATCTTGGACTGCCTGGCCGGCGCCGTGGTGACCGAAGCCCCTGAGACCACGGCTGCCCCCGAGACCACCGCTGCCCCCGAGACCACCGCTGCCCCCGAGACCACCGCCGCCGCGGACGGGGTGATCTCCCAGTTCGCCGCCACAGCCGGCGCGACGAGTCAGTTCGGCGAGGATGCCTGGTCGGCGAACCAGGCCACGGGTGCCCCGACGATCGAGTTCTGCGGTGACAACTCCGAGGCCTGGGCCAGCGAAATGGCCGACGGCATGGACACGATCACCCTCGGCTACGCGACGCCAGTGGTGGCGTCGATGGTCAACATCTCCGTGTCCTACACGCCGGGCCAGATCGTGATGGTCGAAGTGCTCGACACCGCCGGCACGCCGACGGTGGTCTATGAGGGCGACGCCGAGGCGATGGGCTCGTCCGACTGTCCTCGAGCTGATGGAGATACCCGTCCCCGACGTGGCCAACGTGAACACGGTGAGGATCACCGTCGACCAGGCGACGCTCGGTCTCGGTTGGACCGAGATCGATGCCGTCGAACTGATCGGCACGCCTTCCTGAACTGAACTAGTGCCGTAACCGGTAGCTCTTGAACAGGGTGCCCCAGCCATTCACGGCTGGGGCACCCTGTCCGCGTCATGGCCCGAAAACGAACACGAGCGCCGTGAGGGCGCTCGCCTTACTTGGCGAACTCGAGCGTCAGCGACGCGAGCTCACCGTCGATGCCCTCCGCCTGGGTGGCCGCATACAGGCTCTGCCAGTCGTAGACGATCCCCTTGCGGCCGGATTGGCTGCAGACGGGGGTGGTGTCGGTGTGGTTCATCGCCGCGTCCTTCCTCGCCGGCCGATCCGGCACGAGAGCGGGGAACGCTAACCAGACCGCGTTCACCCTGCTACTCGCTGATCAGTCAGGCAGTGGTGCTGACCAGACGGTCAGGGTGACGGACCCGTCCCTCAGTGGGCATCGATCGGCAACAGGCATGGAAGAGCCGGCGCGGGTCGGTCGCTGAGTTTCCGCCTCGGCGTGTCGGACTGAAGGTCCGGTTCAGTTCACCTGGCGGGTGAGGTCGGCCCAGTAGGGCTCGCGAAGTTTGAACTTTTGCAGCTTCCCTGTAGCGGTGCGGGCCAGGCTCTCGCGGAACTCGACCCTTTTCGGGCACTTGTAGCTCGCCAGCTTGGTTTTCACGTAGGCGATCAGGTCGTGTTCGGTGAGAGTCGAACCCGGGGCTGTGACCACGAGGGCCATCACCGACTCTCCCCACTTCTCGTCGGGCACACCGATCACAGCCACCTCGGCCACCTCGGGGTGGCTGAACAAGGCGTCCTCCACCTCGATGCTGCTCACGTTCTCGCCGCCGGTGATGATGACGTCCTTCTTGCGGTCGCTGATCGTCACATAGAAGTCGCCGTCGATCATGCCTCCGTCGCCGGTGTGGAACCAGTCCGGTCCATCCGGGTCGTCGCTCGCAGGGTGGACGGCGTCGGCCGTCGCCTCCGGCTGGTTCCAGTAGCCGCCCATGATGTGATTGCCGCGGGCCAGCAGCTCGCCGTCGGGGCTGGTGCGCATCTCCACACCGAGGGCGGGCGCACCGGCGCGGCTGAGCTTGGCTGCCCTCTCGGCGTCGCTGAGCCCGTCGTACTCGGCGCGGTTGAGGTTCATCGTGAGCAGGGGAGTGGTCTCGGTGAGGCCGTAGATCTGGATGAACTCCCACCCCAGCTCGGTCTCCAACCTCTCGATCGTTCTTGTCGGCGGTGGGGCGCCAGCGCAGACGATGCGTACCCGGCCGCGGCCGGGGATCGGACCGGGCCAGGTGGCCGCGGCGTCGAGCACGGCATTCGCCACCGCCGGTGCCGCGCACAACAGGGTCACCCCGTGCTGGTCGACGCGGCGCAGGATCTCGGCACCGTCGATCTTGCGCAGGATGATGTGTTCGGCCCCCATGCCGGTGACCGCGTAGAGCACGCCCCACCCGTTGCAGTGGAACTGGGGCAGGGTGTGCAGGTACACGTCGCGGTCGGTGATGCCGAGCTGCCAGCCGAACACGCAGGCGTTGAGCCAGACGTTGCGGTGGGTGAGCTGCACCCCCTTCGGCCTGGCGGTGGTACCACTGGTGTAGTTGATCGTCGCAGTGGCGTCCTCGTCGTACGCCCACGTGTGGGGTTCGGTGTCGAAGCGCATCAGCGCCTCGTCGCTTTGGGCGCCGATCACCATCTTGTGCTCGCAGTCGACATCGGCGAGCGATTCCTCCAGTTCGGGGTCGACGAGAAGTAGGCGCGCTCCGCTGTGCTTGACGATGTAGCTCACCTCCTCGGCCACCAGGCGGAAGTTGACCGGCACCAGCACCCGACCGGATCCGCTGACCCCGAACAACATGGTGAGCAGGCGGGCCGAGTTGTGGCTGACCATGGCCACCCTCTCGCCCACACCTATCCCCATCGCGTCGAGGCCGGCAGCTATCGCTCGGGCCCGGCGGGCCATCTCCGCATAGGTGAGCTCACCCCACGACTTGGCGGGCTGCTGGGGTTCATCGACAACGCCGATGCGATGCGGGTACACCTGCTCGGCACGGCGGAGGAAGTCGTTGACGGTGAGGGCGACCTTCATGGCCACATCATGGCTCACACCGGCCGGGAGATCACCGGTGAGGCAGGCTCAGCGGATATCGGGTGGCACGAAGTACCCTGGAGCCAACATGTCAAATACCTCTCGCCCTACGGGCACACGGCACCCGCGTCCGCGGCGCCCCCACACTCCCGCCGAGTACCGCACTCCTGCTCCTCAGCCGTCATTCACCCTCTCCCTCGAGGACTACGTACCCACCGGTTTCGCCGACCTCGGCGTGCCCCAACAGGTGGACCTCGGCCTCGCCGCGGCGGGCTTCACGGTACCGTTCGCCATCCAGACCAAGGCCATCCCGGTGGCTCTCGAAGGCCGCGACGTGTGCGGTCGGGCCAAGACCGGCTCGGGCAAGACCCTCGCCTTCGGCGTTCCCATGCTGGCCCGGCTCAACGGAGCCGGCGAACCCCACCGCCCCCGCGGCCTGGTGCTCGTCCCCACTCGTGAGCTCGCCCTGCAGGTGGCCGAGGTGCTCGCGCCGGTGGCGCTGGCCAGCGGCCACACCGTGCTCGCCGTTTACGGCGGCGCTTCGCGCCAGCAGCAGATCGACGCCCTCAAGCTCGGCGTCGACGTGGTCGTGGCCACCCCGCTGCGCCTGATCGACCTGCTCAAAGAAGACGAGCTTCAGCTCGACGGGGTCGAGATCATGGTCCTCGACGAGGCCGACCGCATGGCCGACGACGGCTTCACCCCCCAGGTCGAGTGGATCATGCGCAAGGTCACCGGCCCCCACCAGACGATGCTGTTCTCGGCCACCCTCGACGGCGACGTCGCCCACCTCGTGGCCCGCTACATGAACGATCCGGTCGAGGTGGCCACCGACGCCGCCACCGACACCGTGGGCACCATGCACCACCTGTGGCTCGCCGTTCACCACATGGACAAGGACAAGGTGGTGGCATCGATCGCCTCCGGGTTCGGCAAGACCCTCGTCTTCTGCCAGACCAAGCGCACCTGCGACCGGGTCGAGGGCAACCTGCAGGACCTCGGCGTGCAGGCCATGGCCATCCACGGCGATCTCCCCCAGGCGGCGCGCGAGAGGGCCCTGAAGAGGTTCAGCGACGGTGAGTTGAAGGTGCTCGTGGCCACCGACGTGGCTGCCCGGGGCATCGACGTCGACGACATCGGCGCCGTCATCCACTACGAGCCCGCACCCGACGCCAAGGACTACCTCCATCGCAGCGGCCGCACCGCCCGCGCTGGCCGCGACGGCTGGGCCGTCACCCTGGCCGAGTACAACCAGCACACCCAGGTGCGCAGTCTGCAGCGTGGCCTGAGGCTGGACCCCGCTCCGCCCATCGAGGTGTTCAGCAACGACGCGAGGCTGAAGGACCTGCCCCGCTTCACCGACTGACGTCACCCCCGCCCCCGCCCCGCCCCCACCCCGGCTTTACGCAAAAGGTGACGAGCGCTGACCAGGCGCTTCGGGTCACGAATCCTGACGCAAACGTGTCGCACGGGTGCCGGCAACACTGTCGACCACGACCTCCGGGGTGAGCGCGAGGTGGTCGTAGGTAAACTGCAGCACCCCTCGCCCTCGACGGATGAGTTCGTTGCACCGCTCGGTGTCGCGATTGAGTTGGGCACGACTGCGGTGCCATCGGTAACCCAGCAACTCCACCACCAAATCGGCGTCCGGGTAGTAACAGTCGACTCGGATCACCCTCTGGCGGGTGCGATCCATCACCCTCTGCATTTCGGGTCGGGGAAGCCCGGCGGCGAAAGTGATCTCAAGGTACTTGCGTTCCAGCCAGGAGTGGCCACCGCGCGTCACCTCAGAGCCCTCGATCACCTCGAGCAGCTTGGGCACGCCGTAACGCCCCTGGGATCGCAGTTCGGCGATGCGCTTCAGCAGTCTGTCTTCCGTTAGCAGTCGGTCGCGGAGTGCGCCATCGAGTGCCGCAGTGAGTCGTGCGGGTGGCTGGTGGCGCGCCAGATCGATCAGCGTCCGGACTGGGTTGGTGACTGGAAGCCTGTCGATGAACACCCGGTCTTCCAGCGGCATGTCGATCGTTGTATGGACTCGCAGGCCCCGCCGGGCAACGTACGACCCTCTCGGGATGAGGATGTCGAACGGCTCGACGAGTTCACCGAACTCGTCGAAGTGATGCATTGCTGCCGCCGAGGTGCAGCAGATCCAGGCGATCGGCCGGATGTCGAGCATGTGTGCCGCAGCGTGGTCCGCCGGCGTGAAGTTGGTGAGGGCGCTACGAAGCGTTCGTGTGCCGAACCTATTGAGGAGGCCGCTCTTGATCCAGCCTCGAAGCACGTCAGCCGGTACGCCGGCGTTGCGAGCCTGTTCTGCGAGGAAGGCTCCGTGCTGACCGTGTGCGAGGGCAGCAAGCCCCTTGGCAGTGGTCATGCGTTCCCGACATATCGCCGCCAACGCTGGCTCGCAACCTTCTCCGGTTTGCGTCAGCAACCCAGACCCGTCGCCCCAGGTCAGGCTCTGTCACTCTTTACGTAAAGCGGGGGTGGGGCGGAGGTAGGGCCTCGGAGGTCGGTCATGGGAGCCAGGTGGGGCGAGAGGATTCGTAGGCATCGATCGCGTCGGCGTGGCCGAGGGTGAGGCTGATGTCGTCGAGTCCGCCGAGGAAGCGCTCCCGGGTCTGGGGGTCCATCGGGAAGGGCGAGGTGATGCCCTCGGCCGGTACCTCGACGGTGAGGCGCTCGACATCGACGGTGATCTCGGTGGCCGGGTCGGACTCGATCGCCGCCCAAATCCGGTGGACGACCGACTCGGGCACCACGACCGGCACCAACCCGTTCTTGCTGCAGTTGTTGAGGAAGATGTCGCTGAAGCTGGGGGCGATGACGGCGTCGAAGCCGTACTGCTGGATTGCCCACACTGCGTGCTCGCGTGATGAGCCGACGCCGAACGACGGCCCGGCGACGAGGATGTTGGCGCCCGTGTAGCGCTCATCGTTGAGCACGAAGTTGCGGTCGTCGCGCCAGGTGGCGAAGAGGCCCTTTTCGAAGCCGGTGCGCTCGACCCGCTTCAACCACTCGGCGGGGATGATCTGGTCGGTGTCGACGTCGCTGCGCTTCAGCGGCACTCCGCGACCGGAGACGATACGAACGGCCTTCACGACAGGACCTCCAGATCCGATGGGGTGGCGAAGTGGCCGGCCACCGCGGTGGCGGCGGCGACGGCGGGGGAGACGAGATGGGTGCGGCCGCCGCGACCCTGGCGACCCTCGAAGTTGCGGTTGCTGGTACTGGCCGAGCGCTCGCCGGGGGCGAGCTTGTCGGGGTTCATCGCCAGGCACATGCTGCAGCCCGGCTCGCGCCAGTCGGCACCCGCTGCCCGGAAGATCTCGTGCAGGCCCTCGGCCTCGGCCTGGGCCTTCACCACATGGCTGCCGGGAACGACCATCACCCTCGGCACGGTGACGGTGCGGCCCTTCATCACTGCCGCCGCGACCCTCAAGTCCTCGATGCGGCTGTTGGTGCACGAGCCGATGAACACCGTGTCGACCGCCACCTCGCTCATCCGGGTACCGGCCTGCAGGCCCATGTACTCAAGCGCCCGGATGACGTTCTCCCGGGTGGTGGGGTCGGGGTAGTCCTCGGGCGAGGGAACGGTGCCGTCGATGGGCATCACCTGGGCCGGGTTGGTACCCCAGGTGACCTGGGGTCGCAGAGACGCGGCGTCGATCACCACCTCGGTGTCGAAGACGGCGCCGTCGTCGGTTACGAGGGTGCGCCAGTCCGCAACGGCTGCATCCCAGTCGGCGCCATGGGGAGCGTGCTGACGACCCTTCACGTATTCGAAAGTGATCTCGTCGGGAGCCACCAGACCGGCCTTTGCCCCGGCCTCGATGCTCATGTTGCACAGGGTCATCCGGCCTTCCATCGACAGGGCACGAATGGCTGAACCCCGGTACTCGATGACATGGCCCAGCCCGCCGCCGGTGCCGATGCGGCCGATGATCGCCAGCACGATGTCTTTGGCGCTCACCCCTTCGGGCGCCTCGCCCTCGACGGTGACGCTCATCCACTTCGGGCGGCTCTGGGGCAGGGTCTGGGTGGCCAGCACGTGCTCCACCTCGCTGGTGCCGATGCCGAAGGCCAGGGCACCGAACGCCCCGTGGGTGGCGGTGTGGCTGTCGCCGCACACCACGGTCATACCCGGCAGGGTGCGGCCCTGCTCGGGGGCGATGACGTGCACGATGCCCTGCTGGGGATGGCCCATCGGGTACTCGACGATGCCGAACTCAGCGGTGTTCTCGCGGAGCACTTCGACCTGGCGGGCGCTCACCGGGTCGGCGATCGGGCGGTCGATGTCGACGGTGGGCACATTGTGATCCTCGGTGGCCACGGTCAGGTCCGGCCGGCGCACCGGGCGACCGCTGAGGCGCAGGCCGTCGAAGGCCTGGGGGCTGGTGACCTCGTGGACGAGGTGGAGGTCGATGTAGAGCAGGTCGGGCTCGCCGGGGGCGCGGTGCACCACATGGCGTTCCCAAACCTTTTCTGCCAGTGTCTGAGGCGACGACATTCCTGTCTCACTTTCTGAGATAGCATTCTCGCTTATGAATAGTGTAAGCGGAGTTGGGGTCCTCGACAAAGGGGTGACGATCCTAAGTGCTCTCGTCGCCGGCCCCCTCGACCTCGCCCGGCTACAGACGGCCACCGACCTACCCCGGGCCACCGCCCACCGCCTCGCCGTGGCCCTCGAAGCCCACGGCCTGGTCCGCCGGGACACCCAGGGCCGGTTCTGCCTCGGCTTCGAGCTCATCCGCCTCGGTCGTGCGGCCGCGGACGCCTTTCCCCTGGCCGAACTGGCCACCCCGGTGCTCACTGAGCTGAGCGAGCTCACCGGCGAAAGCGTGCAACTCTATGTGCGCGAACACAACGCGCGGCGGTGTGTGGTGAGCCTGCAGTCGCGCCATGCCCTCCAATGGATCGTGCCCGTGGGGGCCCTGCTCCCACTCGAAGTGGGGTCGGCGGGCAAGGTGCTGGCCGGCCCGGGTGCGCCGCTCACCGCCGAGAGCGCGGAGGAACGTGAACCGGGTGTCGCCTCGGTGAGCGCCGCCGTAGTGGATCGCGCTGGAGAAGTGGTTGCCGCGGTGAGCATCAGCGGACCGGTGGAGAGGCTCACCCGCCGGCCCTGGGAAAAGTTCGGGACAGCGGTGGCGGCCGGCGCCGATGCCGTCTCGGCCGCCCTCGCCCACTGAACCAGGGGGTGGCCCCCGCCAGCCTCGACATTTGCCGAATCGCCCCCTTCGCTGTGCCCAGTAGGGGTGTGAGCACCGCCCCATCACTTCCACTCCAACTGGTCCGCTGGTTCGAAGCTCGCATCCACGACTCGTTCTCACCGCCGTCGGCCCTCCTGCGCCTCTACGGCCTCGACGTTGTCGACCCCGCCGGACTCGACCGCCTCGACCCTGGGGCGGCGAGGGTGAGCTTTCTCGCCGAGGCCCCATCGATTGACATGCTCGCCGCCCTGCCCGCGGCTCACTCCGTCCACGACCACGATGCCTCCGCCATGGTGAGCACCCGCTGGGTGCCGTCACCAGGGGCAGAACCTCTGCGGCCCGGCGAGTTCCCTCGGCGTCGCCGGGCCCGGGTGGTTCACGTGGCCACAGATCAGGGTGTCGCCTGCGTAGCCCGTTTCGACGACTGTCCGGATCTGGTGGTGTTGTCGCCCGCAGCGTGAGCGGCCAGCCAATCCTGTTCGGCGTGGGCTTGCGGGGTGCTCGGCGGTCCGACCACGAAGGGCCACAGCTCCTCGGCGATACGCCTGTAGATGCCGGTGGCCTTCAGCTCGCCGAGAAGGGCGTATAGGCCGAGGTTGATCCGCTGGATGAACACGAAGGCCTTGGGCACGGTGGCGTACTGGGCGATGGGGCTGGAGCGGTCGAAGGTGTGGCGCACGATGCGGCTCGCGTACTCGGGGCTCCACGTGACCACCCGGTCGTCGCGCACGCTCTCGTAGAACTGGCTGAAGTACTCGCCCACCTCGTCGTCGGGTGAGGGGCAGCCTGGGCGCAGCATGCCCGCCCCCTCCACGATCTGGCGGAACGTGGCCATGTCGCTGTCGTGGGCGGCGGCCTTGACCATCGCGATGAAGGTGGCCATCTCGTCGTCGCTGAAGTGCTTCACGAGACCGAAGTCGAGGAAGGTCACCCGACCATCGCCGTGGAACAGGTAGTTGCCGGGGTGAGGATCGCCGTTGAAGGCGTGCATGCCGTAGAGGCTGCGAAAGACGAAGCGGAACAGAGTCTCGCCGATGAGGTCCTTCTGGTCCTGGGGCCAGGCGGCAATCTCCTGCCAGCTCGCCCCGGCGACCAGCTCACTGGTGATCACGTGGGCGCTGCTGAACGCCGGCAGCACATCGGGGACGTGGATGAAGGGATGGCCGCGGAAGAAGTCGGCGAACGCCTGCTGGTTATGGGCCTCGAGCCTGTAGTCCAGCTCTTCGACGAGGCGCTCCTTGATCTCGGCCACCATGTCTGCAGGGTCCAGGCCGCTGAAGCCCTGCTTGAGCACCAACCCCAGCAGGTCGGCGTTGCTCAGGTCGGCGGCCACGGCGTCGGCCACGCCGGGGTACTGGACCTTCACCGCAACGGCTCGCTCGATGCCGGTGGCCGGGTCGAGTACGACGGCGCGGTGCACCTGGCCGATACTGGCCGCGGCGATCGGGTCCGGGTCCCATTCCACGAACAACTGCTCGGGCGGTGCGCCGAGGTCGCCCTCGATCACCGAGGCCGCAAGAGCGCCACTCATCGGCGGCGCGTTCGACTGGAGTTGAGCGAGGGCGTCGCGCATCGGGCCGGGCAGTCCCTCGTCGAGGAAGCTGGCCATCTGGCCGATCTTCATCAGCGCGCCCTTCATGTTGCCCAGTCGTTCGGCCACCGCACCAGCGGTTCTCAGCTCACGCTCATGATCGAGCTCTATGCGCCGCTCGGTACTAGCGAACAGCTTGCGCGCCGCAGTGGTGGCGTAGGCGGCGCCAACCGAGGCCCCGAGTTTCACCACGTCGGTGTTGCGCTGCGCCCTGCTGGTGCGCAAGTGCCGGTTCCTCTGCCTGGTGGCGACCGCCCTCCCGACGGCAGAGGCCGCAGCAGCCCCGCCAACCGCGACTGCCGCCGTGACGAACCTCCACTTCGGGCGCCTCACTGGCCAGCCTCGATGCGCTCGATCACCGAGTGGCAGGCGCGCAGCAGGGTGGGCACGAAGCGATCCGCTTGGGCGATGACCGCATCGTGGTCGCCGTCTACACGGAACGCCTCGGCCTGGTGGATACCCTCGAACAGTTGCATCTGGCGATGGAGGGGCACCACATTGTCGCCCATCGTGATCAGTACCGAAGTGGGCACGTCGATCTCGTCCATCCACGGCCTGGCGTCGTAGCTGCCGATCGCCCGGCCGGCCTCGAGCACCATCCGCCAGTCGTGGCGGGAGGCCTCCTGCACGGCCCATGGTTCCCACTTCTCGTGCTTGTGCTGCAGGTAGAACTGATGGGTAAGCCACTCGCGGGCCTGCACCGGCGTCAGCCGGGCCAGCGCTGCCAGCCCCGACAGGCCGAGAAAGCCCATGTGCTCCTGGCGCGAAGTGCGAAAGAAGGGTGCGGTGGCGCACAGCACGAGCCCCTGCACCCTCTCGCGGTGACGCTTCCACACTAGCTCCGCCACCGGCCCACCCATGCTGTAGCCGACGGGGATGAAACGATCGATGCCCAGAACGTCGCAGAGGGCGACGGCGTCGTCGGCACAGTCGTCGAGGCGGAACGTCTTGCGGCTACGGATGCCCCGGCCGTGACCGCGGTGGTCGAGGGCCACCACCCGGTAGTGCTTCGCCAGTGGCTTGAAGCAGGTGAACCAGTTGAGGTCGGCCGAGGCGGTCCACCCGTGAAGCAGGACCAAGGTCGGCGCCCCGGCTGGGCCGGGCAGGCTGCGCACGAAGGTGGTGCCCCGGCCGGGCAGGTCGATGGATTCGCCGTGGGGCAGCGCCGGGTGGCGCACATGGCCGCCGACGGACGTGGTCACCCGAGTGCTTCCACCTCGAGCACCCTCACGCTCAGTACTCCGTTGGGTGCCTGGTACTCCACGATGTCGCCCTCGGCGTGGCCGATTAGTGCGGAACCCAGTGGCGACAGGGGGCTGATGATGTCGAGCCCCTCGGCGAGCTCTTCGGGGTGGCCCACCAGGTAGCGCTCGGCCATGTCCTCGTCGTCGCCTTCGTAGAGGATGGTCACGATCGTGCCTGGCGTGATCGATCCGTCGTCGCCCGCCTCCACGATGACGTGGTTGTCGACGTCGAGCATGTGCTCGAGGTGGCGGATGCGACCCTCCATGTGACCCTGCTCGTCTTTCGCGGCGTGGTAGTCGCCGTTCTCGCTGAGGTCGCCCATGAGGCGGGCGGCCTCGATCTTGTGGGCCACTTCGATCCGCCCGCGCGTGGTGAGGTCCTCGAACTCGGCCTTCAAGCGGTCGTAAGCCGAACGTGACAAGTGGTGCGTCGCCATTGAATACCGAGCCTATCCGTGGTCGTCGACCCTTGTCCGGGCCTAATAGTCATCTCGTGGTTTGCCGGACCTCGGTGGCTTGGAGGTACGGTTCCTGGCCTTATGGCACATCGAATTGCAGTCATCGGCGGAGACGGGATCGGCCCCGAGGTCATCACCGAGGCGGTCAAGGTCGTCCGCGCCGCCGGTGTGGATCTCGACACCAGCGACTTCGACCTCGGTGGTGCGCGCTACCTGCGCGACGGCGAGATCCTCAGCGACTCGGTGCTCGACCAGCTGCGCGGTTTCGATGCCATCCTCCTCGGTGCGGTCGGCACGCCGGAGGTGCCGCCCGGCGTCATCGAGCGCGGTCTGCTGCTGAAGATGCGCTTCGATCTCGACCTCTACGTCAACCAGCGGCCCTTCATCGGCACCGCGCCCGGCCACACCGTGCCCCACGACTTCGTGGTCATCCGCGAGAACACCGAAGGCCCCTACGTGGGCGAGGGTGGCGTGCTGCGCAAGGGCACCCCCCACGAGGTGGCCACGCAGGGTTCGGTGAACACCCGCATGGGGGCCGAGAGGTGCATCCGCTTCGCCTTCGACAAGGCGATGCAGCGGCGCAAGCACGTCACCTTGGTGCACAAGACCAATGTGCTCACCTTCGCCGGCGACCTGTGGCAGAGGGCGTTCGACGCTGTCGCCGCCGAATACCCCGATGTCGCCACCGCCTACAACCATGTCGACGCGGCGTGCATCTACTTCGTGCAGGATCCCCAGCGCTACGACGTGATCGTCACCGACAACCTGTTCGGCGACATCCTCACCGACCTGGGCGGCGCGGTCAGTGGGGGCATCGGCTTGGCCAGCAGCGCCAACCTCAACCCGGCGCGCACCGGGCCGAGCATGTTCGAGCCGGTCCACGGCTCGGCGCCCGACATCGTGGGCACCGGCAAGGCGAACCCCATCGCCGCCATCCTCAGCGCCGCCCTGATGCTCGACTTCCTCGGCGAGGGTTCGGCGGCGGATCGCATTCGAGCCGCCTGCGCCGATCCTGTTAGCGGCAGCACCAGTGAGATCGGTTCACAAATCGCTGCCCGCGTGGCAGGCTGAGCGGGCACCCGAGAAGGGCAAGAGAACAGGGACAACGATGCCGATCCAAACCACTCCGAAGATCTGGATGAACGGTGAGCTCGTCGACTGGGACAAGGCCCAGATCCACGTGCTCACCCACACCCTCCACTACGGCACCGGCGTGTTCGAGGGCATCCGTGCCTACGAGACGGCCGACGGGCCTGCCGTGTTCCGCCTCACCGACCACATCAACCGCCTGTTCAACTCGGCGAAGATCGTCGGGATGGAGATCCCCTACTCGGTCGACGAGCTGATCGAGGCCACCAAGGCGACAGTCGCCAGCACCGGGCTCCCCAGCTGCTACGTCCGCCCGATCGCCTACTACGGATACGGCGAGATGGGCCTCAACACCCTTCCCTGTCGCACCGACGTGGCCATCGCCTGCTGGCCGTGGGGTGCCTACCTGGGCGACGACGCGGTGGAGAAGGGCGTGCGCATGAAGATCTCCTCGTGGACCCGTCACGACCACAACACCATGCCGCCGGCATCGAAGACCACCGGCAACTATGTGAACAGCTCGCTCGCCAAGGTCGAGGCATTGAAGGCCGGCTACGACGAAGCCATCATGCTCGCCCCCAACGGCCTGGTCGCCGAGTGCACCGGTGAGAACATCTTCGTCGCCCGCAAGGGTGTGTTCCTCACCCCGCCTTTGTCGGCCGGAGCTCTCGAGGGCATCACCCAGAACTCGGTGATGACCATCGCCGGCGACCTCGGTTTCGAGGTCAGGGTCGACAACATCGCCCGCAGCGACCTGTACATCGCCGACGAGATCTTCGTCTGCGGTACTGCCGCCGAGGTCAGCTCGGTCAACTCGGTCGACGATCGCCAGGTGCCCTGCCCCGGGCCGAAGACCAAGGCCATTGCCGAGGTCTATGCCCGCGCCGTTCGTGGCCAGGAGGACCGCTACAAGGATTGGTGCGAGCTGGCCGTCTGACCGGCGCTACGATCCGCGCATGGACGCAGTCGAGTTCACCGTCAGAGGCGATGCCGCCCGGGCCAAAGCCACCGTCGTCGACGCCCTCCAGGCGCGCAAGTTCCGGTTCACCTGGACGGGTGAGTGGGACGGAATCGCCGAGAGGGGCAACAAGGTGGCCAACGCCCTACTCGGCGCCCTCGCCCAGTACTTCAAGGTCGGGGTGCTCATCCGCACCGCACCCGACGGCAACGGCATCATCCGCCTCGAGAAGAGCTCGAAGGGCTACATGGGGGGTGCGGTGGGTGCCCATCGCACGACCAAGAACTTCGACACTCTGCAGACCGACCTGCAGGCCACCTTCCACGCCGCCGGCGTGCTGGTGAACGTCACCACCCACTGAGCGGGCAGGCTGACGGCGCTGGCGCTGGCGGCGACGGTGTCGTTGTCCTTGTCGCTGGCGGTGTCCCGCGCCCATGGGGTCGAGAACCCGCAGTTGTGACGGGGTTGCGCGCCCGGACGGCAGAGGTGGCGGTGTCCCGCGCCCGGACGCTGGCGGTGGCGGCGTCCCGCGCCCATGGGGTCGAGAACCCGCAGTTGTGACGGGGTTGCGCGCCCGGACGGCAGAGGTGGCGGTGTCCCACGCCCATGGGGGAGGGGGAACGCGAAGCGCCCCGAGCTGCGCTGCCAGCCGAAGCCGGCGCGCCGCCCGGGGCGACTCCTGGATGGAGGGTGATCCACCACCGATCGATCTTCGGGCGTTAGCCTTCCATTCGACCAATGTCATCGCCCGTCGGAGCAGAGCTCCGGCGGGCGATTCCGTTGTGCCGGCTGTCTCCCCGGTTGCCCGGTTCAATCCCCGACGCTGTCGCTGCACCGACTGACCTCCGGTTTCCCGGCTGCCAACCTGCGCACCGACTCTGGTTCAACTTCCCCGGTTGCCCGGCTGGCATTCCCAGGTGCTGCTGTTGCCGACCTCCCCGGTTGCCCGGCTCGGCGACCCCAGCCGCCGGTTCCCCCGCGCCGGTTACCCGGCTCGGTTTCCCCGACGCCCTCCACCGGCTCCCCCGAAGGTTCGCAGCAGAGGAAGCAGATCATCCCCCGACCGATCCCGCTTCACCTCGTGAACCCGGTTGGCCCTCCGATCCACCGTGACCGCCATTGCTGGCTGCCCCGGCTTGCCGGCACCGTTCCTCGGGTTCCGGTTGGCGTGCGCTTACCGGTATGTCGCCCATCGTGCACCCGACCTCCTGCCAGGTCAAGAGGTATTTTCGTACCCACAGGGTTATCCGCAGAGAAACCGGGTTAGCCACAGAAGTTTCTCGTTCATCCACTGTTAACCCACAGCTTTGTACACAGGCGACACGTTGACGGGACCACATTTTGGCGCTTGAATGGCTGGGTGACTTCGTTCGCCCCCCACGCGATCATCATCATTTGCTAGCGCACCTCGGCCCATGCCGATGTGCGCACCGAGCCGCCCCTCCGGGCGGCTCTTTCATTTCACCGGAGAGGTACCAACGTGAACATGAACCAGCCTGAATCTGTCGAGGTCTTCGACACGACCCTGCGCGATGGGCTCCAGGTCGAAGGGGTCAGCGCCACCGTCGACGACAAGCTGCGCATCGCCGAGCAGCTCGATCACCTCGGTGTGCACTTCATCGAGGGCGGCTGGCCGGGCGCCAACCCGAAGGACGTCGAGTTCTTCGCCCGCGCCTTGAAGGAACTGAACCTCAGCACGAGCACGATGGTCGCCTTCGGAAGCACCCGCCGGCCGAAGGGCAAGGTCGACGACGACGCCACCTTGCGCAACCTCCTCGATGCCCAGACGTCGGCGGTGTGCATCGTCGCCAAGAGCTGGGACTACCACGTGCTCGAGGCGCTGCAGACGACGCTCGACGAGGGGGCGGCGATGATCGCCGACTCGGTTCAGTTCCTCCGCGGCAACGGCAAGATGGTGATGGTCGATCTAGAGCATTTCTTCGACGGCTACAAGCACAACCCCGAGTTCGCTCTCCGTGCCATCGAGGCGTCGGTCGTGAACGGCGCCAGCCACCTCGTGCTGTGCGACACCAACGGCGGTTCTCTACCCCACGAGGTCTCGGCCATCGTCGCCGAGGTAAAGCGCCATGTCGGCTCCGACGCCACCATCGGCATCCACTGCCACGACGACACCGGTTGCGCCGTAGCCAACAGCATGGCTGCGGTGATGGTCGGCGCGCGGCACATCCAGGGCACCCTCAACGGTCTGGGTGAGCGCACCGGCAACTGCAATCTGACGACGGCGATCCCCAACCTGCAGATCAAGCTCGGCATGAGCTGCCTGCCAGAGGGCCGGCTCGAGAGGCTGACCTCGGTGAGCCACCACGTCGCCGAAATCCTCAACCGCCCACTCAACCCTCAGGCGCCGTATGTGGGCTCGTCGGCGTTCGCCCACAAGGCCGGTCTTCACGTCAGTGCCATCAAGCGGGCGAGGGACGCCTACGAGCATGTCGACCCGGAACTGGTCGGCAACGGAACCCGCTTCATCGTCAGCGAGATGGCCGGTCGGGCGACGATCGAGATGAAAGCCGAGGAGCTCGGTCTGCCGATGGACGGGCCAGCCGTGAACCAGGTGATCGACGACCTCAAGCGCCTGGAGCATGAGGGCTACCACTACGAGGCGGCCGATGCCTCCCTCGAGCTGCTGATGCGTAGGGCCGCCGGTTGGCAGCAGGACTACTTCCGGGTCGAGAGCATGAGGGTGATCACCGACGAGTTGCCCAGTGGCGACTTCACCACCGAGGCCACCGTCAAGGTGTGGGTGCCGGCGCCGAGCGGTGGGGCAGACGACAACGCCCAGCGCCATGTGCACACGGCCGAGGGCAACGGCCCGGTGAACGCGATCGACAAGGCGCTGCGCGAGGCCCTCGGGGCGGCGTTCCCCGAGCTCGACCGGGTTCACCTCACCGACTACAAGGTGCGCATCCTCGACGGGGCGACGGCCACGGGCGCGGTCACCAGGGTGCTAATCGACTTCACCAACGGGCTGCGCACCTGGACCACCATCGGTGTCAGCGGCAACATCATCGAGGCCTCGTGGCGGGCCCTCGAGGAGGGCCTCGTCTACGGCTTGCTCCACCCGGCGAGCTGAATGCCAGACTGAACCTCACCATGTCCGCTCCCCAGTTCACTCCCACACCGGTTGTCGACGATGCACGCGGCTACGCGTCGGTGCCGATGGTGCCTTCAGCGTGGTTGCCCGGACGGCCCGGCGAGATCACCGGCTTCCAGCCCGCGGGTGCCCAACTCGGATACCAGGGGCCCGACCAGGGATTCGCGCTGAAGATCGCCAAGGGCTTTCGCGGCCGGCTCCAGCTGAAGGCCGGTGAGCATGCGGGTGACGCCATCCAGGGGTGCTTCGCCATTGGCCTGCGCCGCGCCTCTCTGTTCAGTCGGGGTCCCGTGGTGCACGACCTCACGATCGCATTCACGATCTGGGGCTTCCTCGACCCGGCTCCGCCTGTCGAGTTGGTGGCCGCGAGGTCGCACCGCTTTGCCGGCATCGGCCACGGCCACGATTACGCCGGGGTGAGGGCGCTGGCCGACATGGTGCCAGAGGCCACCTTGAACATGACGCCCGAACAGGTGCAGGCGGCCTACCCCGACCGCTGGCGCGACCTACTCGGGCTCTAGCTCGGCTTCCTGTTCGAGGTCGGCAACACTTGCGAGTGCTCTGGAGGAGGACACGGATGACCGGTGAACCGATCGAGAGCTACCTCAGGAGCGAGGAGCCGCCGGACGACGCCGTTGTCGTCGTCCGCGGCGGCCCCATTGCAGCTGAGAAGATCGTCGAACACGTCAGGCGTCAGGCACGTGAGTACACGTACCGCAACGCTCCGATGTACTCGATCAGCGTGAGTCTGACGGTTGGCGGCTGGGATCTCAGTGCACTGTTGGCCGGCCCGCTGTCCTCCCGATCGGCGTTCGCAGTCTCGACGGCGGGAACGGTGCGAGCTGCCGGCTTTGCCTTGCTCCCCACCTATGAGGCCCCGCACTACGACCTGCTGCTGGCCACCGGCGAGTATCGTGAGGCCGAAGCATTGCTGAGTCTGTTCGGCGCTCCGGAACCGAACCCCTACAAGCGCCGAGGGAGGTGATCGTCATGGGAGTTCCGATCGAAGTCGACATACCTTGCGACCCCACCCAGATCGACCACACCGGCATGCCGTGGACCTTCCTCGACGAAGCGGCGCACCCGGAACGGATCCTGGAGGGAGCGATCGTCGTCACCGGTGATGCTGAGGACCCTGTGTTCGCCCGCGTTGCCTCGCTCACAGAGCGGCCGACGGGCGTCAAGGTGCACCTCGAGATTCTTCCTGGTGATCCGCTGGAGTACGTCGAAGCCATGCGCAGGTCGCACCTTCTGACGGCCTGAGGCAGGGACTGATCACGATGATCCGACAGCTCACCGTCGACTTCAACTGAGTGATCGAAGGCGCGCCCATTCGCGCGAACGCCAGCCGAGCTGAAGCCGGCGACGAGTTCGAAGTTGGCATGACAATCGTGGTCGGCGATGACGGCCTGGTCGGTGAACTGGTCGGTGAGCATGTCGACCCCCACATGCCTCTCGTCCGAGTGACACCGATGCCGACCTCTACCGAGTTCCTGGGCTGCCCCGGAGGATGAAGTGTTTCGGCGAGCGCGCGTTGTTCTGTTCGCCGATATGTGCGGGTTTGACGACCAGCCGGGTGCGAAATCGGCAGTTCGGTGTGGCCAGTCGGCCCGTCCGTGGAATGCTCGGTTGGTGTCAAACGACATCGACTTGCTTCGTGAGACGGTCGACAGCCTCCGTGTGGCGGGGTTCCAGACCGCTGTGTTCGGTGGGTGGGCTGAGGAACTTCACCGTCTCTCGGGACCACGTCCGCACCACGACATCGACCTGATCGTTCTCGACGCGGAGATCGTCAAACTCGACGCCTTCGTTCAGGAGCGCGGCGAGATCGTCGCCAAACGTCTGACACACAAGCGCGCCTTCACCGCCGCAGGCGAACTCATCGAGCTAATCATCGTTAACACCGTGGACGGCATGCTGCTCACCAATTTCTGGGGTTCCTGCCTGTACGAGTGGCCGGACCTCGGCCCAGTCGAAGTCGACGGTCTACCGGTCGCCACCGTTGCGGCGCTGACCGCCTATCGGCAGGACCACGCCAGCATTAGAGCGCATCGACAGTGAATCCGATCATCAACCAGGCAGTTGGGGGGGTGGGGTCGCACTCAGTTCGGCGTCATGATCATTGTGTAGCGAATCGCACGATCCGCCCCGGCTCCCGGTCCCGTCGCGACCTCGAAGAACCGTGGTCAGCCCCGTGACAAGAAGGGCACGTTGCAGCGTATCGCGGCCTTGCATCGGGTTCTGGGCGCGTTCCGTCTCGGAGGCCGGAACGGAACGCGCCCAGCTCTCCGCACGGGGGTGCGTAGTCGGTTCCGTGCCGACATTTTCGGCATCTGGCTGAAATCGAGGTCGGGAGTAGGTTGAAACCCATGATCAGCCAATCCTTCCGTGCGTTCCAAGCAGTCACCACTGGTGAGACGATCGAACGTGGAGTCACCACGATGAGCGCCGCCGACCTGCCCGCCGATGGGGTGCTCATCGAGGTGCACTGGTCGAGCGTCAACTACAAGGACGGCCTCGCCTCCACCCCCGCCGGCAGGGTGGCCCGCATCTCTCCCATCGTTCCAGGTGTCGACCTGGCCGGCGTGCTGTTGGAACCAGTCGGCGAACTGGCTGTGGGCACCGAGGTGATCGCCCACGGCTACGACATCGGAGTCGCCCGCCACGGCGGCTTCGCCCAGTACGCCGCGGGTGCCCGCCGAGTGGCTGGTGCCCCTGCCCGCCGGCCTCAGCGCCCGCGAAGCGATGGTGGTGGGCACCGCCGGGTTCACCGCTGCTATGTCGGTCATCGCTCTCGAGACGTACGGCATCACCCCCGATGCCGGGTCCGTGTTGGTCACCGGTGCCAGCGGCGGGGTAGGGAGCACGGCGGTGGGCATGCTCGCCGCGCTCGGCTTCGAGGTCGTCGCCAGCACCGGTAAGCCCGAGTCCTCCGATTTCCTGAGGTCGCTCGGCGCTACATCCGTCGTCGACCGCGCCGAACTGTCCGAGCCCGGCCGTCGCCCCCTGGAGAGCCCGGTCTGGGCCGCGGCAGTGGACTGTGTGGGCGGGGTCACCCTGGCCAACGTGCTGAAGAAGATCCACTACGGAGGCGCGGTGGCGGCGAGCGGCCTCACCGGCGGCGGCGACCTACCCACCACGGTGATGCCTTTCATCCTGCGCGGCGTGTCCCTGCTGGGCATCGACTCGGTGCAGACGCCCATCGAACGGCGCCGCCTGATCTGGCAGCGGATCGCCACCGACCTGCGTCCGGGGCAACTCGACGAGATCGGTCACGAGATCGGCCTCGATCAGCTCGACGGCGTGCTCACCGAGATCCTCGCCGGCGCCGTCACCGGTCGTTACGTCGTCGACCTGGCCAAGTAACCGCGCTCACACGCTGCGGGGGGTGAAGGCGGCGAGCTTCGCCGCGTACTCGGGCGAATCGAAGAGCAGGGTCTGCACGATGCGGTCGAGATCGCGGGCGGTGCGCCGGTCCGCGCCATGGACGCTGTCGATAGTGAGCTTGGCCAGGCCGAGGCCTTCGCGGCTGACCTTCACCAGGGAACGGGCGAACTCGACCGTGCGCTCGGCGAACTCGGCATCGGGGTAGACGGCATGCACGAGGCCCATCATCCGGGCGTCGTCGGCGCTCACCTTCTGGCCGGCCATCACCAACCACTTCGCCCAGTGGGGCCCCACAAGGCGGGTGAGGCGGGACACCCCGCCCGAGCCAGGGATGACTGCCAGGTTCGCCAACTCGGGGAGGCTGAAAGTGGTCCGGTCCGAGGCCAGACGGAAGTCGCATGATGCCGACAACTCGATACCCAGGCCCACGCAAGGCCCCTGGGCCGCCAGCACCACCGGCTTCTCGATCGACTCGATCAGGTCGTAGAGGTCGTGTCGGGCGCGCTGCCGATACTGGCGTCGGCTGACCGAGCCGCGTGTGACCCCGTCGGTGCCCACACCGAGCTCGCCGCTGACTACGGCGATGTCGGCGCCGGCGGTGAAGTAGCGACCCTCGGCGGTGATGACCAGCACCCTCAGGTCGTCTCGTTCGGCCAGAGCATGCACGCCGGCCTCGAGCGCGGCGAACATCTCTAGGTCGACTGCGTTGAGCTTGTCGTCGCGAGTGAAGGTGACGGTTATGACGCCGTCGGCCTCATCGATTCTGGCGTGTGACATGGGTTGCTCCAGTGAGGACCGCAGGTGTGGGACAGCAAGGTACGCGAGCCTGAGTGGCGCGGCAGCTACAGGAGGGGCACGACGGCGTAGCCGATGCCGGCGAAGTGCAAGCCCGCGGCCACCACGGTGAAGGCGTGGAACACCTCGTGGAAGCCGAACACCGTGGGCCAGGGGTTCGGCCAGTTCGCCGCCAGGCAAGCAGCGCCGATGGTGTAGCAGACACCTCCGGCGAGGATGAGGGCGAACCCGACTCCGCCCAGCCTGGAGACCATCTGGGGGAAGGTGAGCGCCGCAGTCCAGCTGATGCAGATGTAGCTGGCGCCCTTCACCACGCGGGGCACGCGAGGAAGCCAGTGCAGCACGATGCCCACCCCGGCGCCGAGCCAGGCGGTGAGCAGCACGCCGATGCGCCACCAACCGTCGAGGCACACAGCCGCAACGGGCGTGTACCCACCGGCGATGGCGAGGAAGATGGCCGAATGGTCGAACTTCTGCATCAGGGCGCGGGCGCTGGGCTGCCACGGCACCCGGTGGTAGAGGGCTGACACACCGAACATGACCGCCGTGCCGCCGACATAGGCAGACAACAGGAGGCGGCCCGACAAAGGCACCCTGGCCCACAGCACCATCGCCGCGCCGAGTGCCACCATGAGGGGAAACGAGACGAGGTGGGTCCAGCCGCGCAGGAGAGGCTTGGGGAGCTGAGCTACAGCCGTCCTGTCCACCCGACCGAGGCTATCTCGTGTTTTCGGGCCCCCGTCTTCGGGCCCTGTCTTCAGGCGGATGCGCCGTGGCGGCCCTCGCCTGCGGCGAACCTGGCGGCGCCAGCCTGGGTCTCGCCGCTTCTGATCGTGTCGAGCCCGAGTCGGGTTTCGTTGGCGAGGGCGTCGACCAGGGGGAGGTCCCACTGGTCGTAGCTGCTCTGACGGTCGCGGCGCATGCACCCCTGGGGCAGGTCGGCCAGCTGTTGGGCCAGTTCGACGGCTGCCGCAAGGGCCTGGCCGGGCTCGACGAGGCGGTTGGCCAGGCCGATGCGTAGGGCCTCGTCGCCGCTCACCCCGCGTCCGGTGAGGATCAGGTCGAGGGCGTGACTGTGGCCGATCAGACGGGGGAGCCGGACGGTGCCGCCGTCGATCAGGGGTACGCCCCAGCGTCGGCAGTAGACGCCGAACACGGCGTCTGTGGCAGCGACGCGAAGGTCGCACCACACGGCCAACTCCAACCCGCCCGCAACAGCGAAACCCTCGACAGCGGCAATGACCGGTTTGGTGAGCACCATGCGCGTGGGGCCCATCGGCCCGTCGGCCGCCATACCGGTTTCCACCCGGTTGCCGCGGCCGACGGTGATCGCCTTCAGATCGGCGCCGGCGCAGAAGAAGCCCCCGGCGCCGGTGAGCACAGCGACCGAGACGGAGTCGTCGGCGTCGAAAGCCGCGGAAGGCGTCGGCGAGTGAGGCAGCGGTAGGGCCATCGACCGCGTTTCTCACCTCGGGTCGGTCGATGGTGACAACGCGCACCTGGCCACGGTCTTCGGTCCTAATCATCGGCCGAACCTAGTCGCTCCGGCGTCAGAGCTGAGACGGCTGTGGGCTGTGGCACACTGGCCCCACGGCACTCGCGACAATGTGGTCGGGAAGGGACGGAAAAGGTGAGCGTCAACGGAACACCCGGTCAGGTGGCTGTCGACTGGGTGGCGGCGGTCAGAGCGGCGCTCGCGGTCCAGATAGGCGCCGAACGGGCCGACGATCTGCTTGCCCGGCTATTGCCTGTGGTTTCGGCCGGCTACGACGAGCTGAACTGGCCGAACAGCGCCGTGCTCGATCTGCCCTTGGTGGACCGCTTGGCGTCGGGTACGGAGCGCGTCGCCACGGCGATGATGCAGTTCGGCGAGGCTGGCGTCACCGAGTGGAGGTTCCGCGTCTACCACGTGGGTGCCGCTGTGCCGATCGCCGACCTTCTGCCCCTGCTCGACCATCTCGGTTTTCGGGCCATCGACGAAAGGGCCTTCCACTTCTCCTGTGGTGAACGTGATGTCTGGATCCACGACGTCGGGGTGAAAGTGCCCGAAGGCACCGACCTCACTCCCAACGTCCGCGCCGAAGTGCAGAGTGCCTTCATCGCCGAGTTCACCGAGCAGATCGAGGTCGACGGGATGAACCGGCTGGTGCTGCTCGCCGGCCTCACAACCCGCCAGGTGGATGTGCTGAGGGCCTACTCGCGTTACCTGCGCCAGACCGGGTTTCCCTTCAGCCAGCAGTACATCGAAACGACTCTGGCCCGCCACACCGCGATCGCCGCCGGGCTGGTGGCCCTGTTCAGCGCGCTCTTCGACCCCGCTACCGGTGACGGTGACCCTGCCAGGCGCAAGGCTCGATGCACCGAACTGAGGGCCGAGCTCACAGGGGCGCTCGATGCCGTTCCGAGCCTCGAAGCCGATCGCACCATGCGAGCCCTGCTGGCCCTCGTCGACGCCACGGTGCGCACCAACGCCTTTCGACCGGGCGCCACCGGCGGCCACCGCGACGTCATCGCCTTCAAACTGGATGCGGCCAAGGTGCCGGACCTGCCCCTGCCGCGGCCGATGTTCGAGATCTGGGTCTGCTCGCCGCGGGTCGAGGGGGTGCACCTGCGCAATGGTCGCATAGCCCGTGGAGGGCTGCGCTGGAGCGACCGTCGCGAGGACTTCCGCACCGAGATCCTCGGACTGGTGAAGGCCCAGATCGTCAAGAACGCAGTGATCGTGCCCACCGGCGCCAAGGGTGGCTTCGTGCTCAAGCGACCGCCGGAAGCCGCCGACGAAATCCGGGCCGAGGGCGTCGCCTGCTATCGCCTGTTCGTCGCCGGCCTCCTCGACCTCACCGACAACATCGTCGATGATGAAGTGGTCCACCCGCCCCAAACCGTGTGCTACGACGACGATGATCCCTACCTCGTGGTGGCCGCCGACAAGGGCACCGCTTCGTTCAGCGACATCGCCAACGGCATCGCCGCCGACTACGGCTTCTGGCTGGGCGATGCGTTCGCCTCCGGGGGAAGCGCCGGCTACGACCACAAGGAGATGGCGATCACGGCCCGGGGCGCGTGGGAGAGCGTGCGCCGCCATGCCGGGGTGCTCGGCAAAGACGTGGACCGCGACACGATCACCGTGGTCGGCATCGGCGACATGAGCGGCGACGTGTTCGGCAACGGACTCCTGCGATCGCCCCACGTGAAGCTGGTGGCGGCCTTCGACCACCGGCACATCTTCATCGACCCGGACCCGGACCCGGCGACCTCGTTCGCCGAACGCAAGCGGCTGTTCGGGTTGCCGCGCTCCAGTTGGGCCGACTACGACCCGGCACCTGACTCTCCGCCGGCGGTGGCGTCTACCCGCGGACGATGAAGACCATCGAGCTCAGCGAGCAGGCACGCAAGCGACTCGGCGCTGCTGGCGGGAGCTTCGCCCCCAACGAGCTGATCGCGACCATCCTGCGGGCTCCGGTAGATCTGCTCTGGAACGGGGGGATCGGCACCTACGTGAAGTCCACCGGCGAGACGCACGCCGAGGTCGGCGACAGGGCCAACGACGGGGTGAGGGTGAACGGTGCAGAGCTCCGCTGCCGAATGGTGGGCGAGGGCGGCAACCTCGGTCTCACCCAGCGCGGACGTGTCGAGTACGCCCTCGCCGGTGGGCTGATCTACACCGATGCCATCGACAACTCGGCCGGGGTGGACTGCAGCGACCACGAGGTCAACATCAAGATCCTCGCTCGGTGAGGCCGTGGGCAAGGGCCGGCTCACCACCGAGGCACGCAACGGGCTGCTCGAGGAGATGACCGACGAAGTCGGCGAGCTGGTGCTCGACGACAACCGAGCCCAGACCCTGGCCCTGGCCATCGCCCGTCGCCAGGCTCTGCCGATGGTCAACGTGCACAGCCGCTACCTTGCTCAGCTCGAAGCTGAAGGCTGGTTGAACCGTTCCCTCGAGTTCCTGCCCACCGACCGCCAGATCGCCGAGCGGCAGGCCGCAGGCACCGGCCTCACCACGCCCGAGTTCGCCGTGCTTCTGGCCTACACCAAGAGCGCCAACGTCACCGAGATGGAGCGAAGCGACCTACCCGACGATCCCTACCTCGAACCCGATCTGGTGAGCTACTTCCCCCAGCGGCTTCAGCGCGAGTTTCGCGACGAGATCCTCCGCCACCGCCTGCGCCGCGAGATCGTGGCTACCCAGGTCTGCAACCAGTTGGTCAACATGTCGGGCATCTCCTTCGACCACCGGGTCACCGAGGAGACCGGGGTGGGTGTGGTCGACATCACTCGGGCCTGGGTGGCCGCCCGCGACATCCTCGGCCTGGTCGATCTGTGGCAACAGGTCGATGCCCTCACCGGCTCGGTGAAGCTCGACACCCAGATCGACATCTTCCTCGAGCTGAGGTCGATGGCCGAGCGCGTCACCCTGTGGCTGTTGAGGCATCGCAAGCTGCCCCTAGACATCGGTGCGGCGGTCGGCGCCTACCGCGACGACATCCAGGCGCTGGTGATGCTGGAGGGTTCGCTGCGCGGTCGGATGCGCGACGACATATTTGCCGCAGAGGCCGGGCGGCTTGCCGCCGGGGTGCCGGAGCATCTCGCCCAGCGCAGCGTGCAGTGGCCTCTGGTGCACACCGGGTTCGACATGATCGAACTCGCGACCACAACTGGCCGCTCGCTGGCCGAGGTGTCCGGCGCCTACTGGCACGTGTTCGATGTTCTCGACCTGACGTGGCTGTGGGCGGCGGTCGGCCGCCTTCCGCGCAGCACCCGCTGGCAGAACCAGGCGCGCTCGGCCCTGCGCGACGACCTCATTGCGGCTATGGCCGACCTCACCGAAGATGCCCTGCAGGCCGGCACAGTGCCCGACTGGCAGGCGACGAACGAGAAGTTGATCACCAGGTCGATGGCGATGTTCACCGACCTGCGCCGGGTGGATTCACACGACCTCACCACCTTGTCGGTGGCCGTGCGCCAGTTGCGCAACCTGGCCCTGCTGACCTGACCCGCACGGGTAGCCTCGGCAAGGCATGAGTGGCCCCCGATACCGATTCGCCCCCTCGCCCACCGGGTTCTTCCACGTCGGAGGTGCCCGCACCGCGCTGTGGAACTGGGCCCTCGCCCGCACCGGCGGAGGCACCTTCGTGCTGCGCATCGAGGACACCGACGAGGCCCGCAACCGGCCGGAGTGGACCCAGGGCATCATCGATGCCCTGGCCTGGATCGGTATCGCGGCCGACGATCCCGCACTTCGAGGGCCCCTACTTCCAGAGCGAGTACGCGGAGCAGCACGTCGAAGCCGGCCGAAAGCTGTTCGAGGGTGGTTTCGCCTACTACTGCGACATGACCTCGGCCGACATCGAGGCTCGCAACAAGGCCGAGGGCAACCAGGGCTACCAGGGCTGGTCGCGCGATCTCGGGCTCGGGCCGGGGCCCGGTCGTGTGCTGCGCATGAGAGTGCCCGAGGGCACCACGGTCGTCCACGACCTGGTGCGCGGTGAGGTGGTGTTCGACAACTCGACGATCGAGGACTTCGTCCTGCTGCGCGGCAATGGCAGCCCGATGTTCCTGCTCGCCAACGTGATCGACGACGCGGCCATGGCCATCAGCCATGTCGTGCGCGCCGAGGAGCACCTGCCCAACACGCCCAAGCAGCAGATGATCTGGCAAGCGCTCGGCCACCGGCCGCCGGTGTGGGCCCACGTGCCGGTGCTGGTCAACGAGGCCCGCAAGAAGCTGTCCAAGCGCCGCGACAAGGTGGCTCTGGAGATGTACCGCGACGACGGCTACCTCGCCTCGGCGATGGTCAACTATCTGATGACCCTGGGTTGGACACCCAAGGGGGGCAGTGAGATCGCCGGTTGGGAGCAGATGGAGGCCGACTTCCGGCTCGAGGACGTCAACCACTCGCCGGCCTTCTTCGACCTGAAGAAGCTGGCGGCATTCAACGGCGAATACATCCGCGCCATGTCGCCCGCCGAGTTCCTCGAGGCCTGCCGTCCATGGCTCACTGGACCCGGCGCGCCCTACCCGGTGGAGCGCTTCTCCGACGACGTCTTCTTGGCCATGGCACCCCACATCCAGCCGCGCTGCGTCACCCTGGCCGATGCACCTGGCCTGATGGACTTTCTGTTCCAGCCGGATCCATTGATCGACGCCGAGGCCTGGGCGAAAGCCACGAGTACGGCCGAAGCCGTCGCCGTGTTCCGCGCCGCTTTGGTTGGCTTCGAGGGCCTGGCTTCTGGCGAGTGGACGGCTGGGGCGTTGAAGACCGAGTTGGAGGCGGCCGGCGAGCTGCACGGTCTCAAGCTGGGCAAGGCCCAGGCGCCGGTGAGGGTCGCGGTCACCGGCCGTTCGGTGGGCCCGCCCCTGTTCGAATCGCTGGAGTGCCTGGGTCGCGACGAAACCCTGCGCCGGATGAACGCCGCCGGAGCCGGCCTGGCGTGACCGAAGCCGGCACCCCGTCGCCCATCCCGGAGGCTGTCTCGGAGGCCACACCGGTTGGTGGGTCGGTGAGGCCGGCTCACGTTCGTCGTCGTCGGCGTCGTCGTCGTGGGCGGCTCGTTGTTCGGGTGTGTCTCGGCATTGCCGTCGCTGTGGTGGCGTACTTCCTGGCCACCTTGTGGTGGGTGCACCGGGTCGGCACCAGCGATCAGGCCCGCCCGGTGGATGCCATCGTCGTCCTCGGCGCTGCCCAGTACGACGGCCGCCCTTCGCCCGAGCTGGCCGCACGTCTCGACCATGTCGTCGAACTGTGGGAGCAGGGGCTGGCACCGCTGGTCGTCACCACCGGTGGCAACCAACCCGGCGACCGGTTCACCGAGGCCGAGGCGTCGGCGAACTACCTCGTCGCCAGGGGTGTGCCTGCGGAGTCCATCGTCCAGGTAGAGGGCGGGAGCTCCTATGACTCGCTCGAGATGGCGAGAGACGAGTTGAGAGCCCGCGGGTTGGGTTCGGTGCTGCTCGTCAGCGACCCCTACCACTCCCTGCGGATCAGGTTGATCAGCCAGGAGTTGGGGCTCACGGCCTACGTCTCGCCGACCCTCACCAGCCCCGTCGGTGGGGGAGAGGTGTTCTGGCGAGAGATCAGGGAGGCCGCTGGCGTGGCGCTGGGCCGGATCATCGGGTTTCGGCGCCTCCTTTCGCTCACCGGCTGAGATCCTTGTGGGAGTTGCGGGGGCGCATTGCTACACTCACTGCGCCTTCGGGTGACCCGGTGGGGTGTGGTGTAACTGGCAACACAGCAGATTCTGGTTCTGTTATTCAGGGTTCGATTCCTTGCACCCCAACCAGTTCTCCGGCCATGCCGAAGAACTCACATAGCCCGCAAGGGCGTGCAGCTTGGCCCGTTCGTCTAGTGGCCTAGGACACCACCCTCTCAAGGTGGCGGCACGGGTTCGAATCCCGTACGGGCTGCCAGTAAAACCCCAGGTCAGAGCCACTCACCATCCGAGTGCCTGGTCACCGTCCGAGTGCCCGGTGACCGTCCGAGTGCGGGCGTGCCCCCCGGCGGGCCGCTGTCACTCGGATGGCCGAGGCCGGGCAGGTTCCCGGTCAGCGGCGATGGGGGTTCAACGCGGATCGACGAACAGGCTCTGGCAGCTGCGTCCGACGCGACCGTTGACGTCGAACAGGGCCGACTCTGCCAGACCGCTTCCCGACGACGAGTAGTGCGAGGCTGAACGCATTCCCACCCACTCGCCTTGCACCGGGCGGGTGAGATAGACGGTGAGATCGGGATTGATGAAGATGAACTTGTCGTAGGGCAAGGCGCCTGACACCCCATTGCCGAAGTCGGCGGCGGCGGCAGCGCTCTGGGTACCCGATGGCACCTCCCCGGCTACCACCGGGCACGTGAGCCGGATCCACACTTCGGCCGGTCCGGGCTCGTCCCACGTTCCCTTCGCGAAGCGGTGCTCGCAGGCGTGGGAGTGGAAGGCGACGAGACCGGTGTCGGCCATCTTGTGTTGGGTCCACTCGGCCGACTCCGGTGATGCCATGGGGACTTCGTGGGGGAGATCGGTTTCGGTCGGAAGGGCGACGTCGGCGGAGCGGATGCGCAGGGCGCGAACGATGGCAACCTCGGTGTCGCCGTCGCGAAGCACCGCCCCAACTAGCGAGACCTTGCGTCCCGGTCGTTCGACCACGACCTTCAGCTCCAAAGGGGTCAGTACGGGCACCGGTCGGGTGAGCTCGATGGTGAGCCTGGCAACGTGCCAGTCGACGCCACCGCTGTCGGCCTGCTCGGCAGCGCGCGCGAGCATGGCACCCACCGGCCCCCCGTGACAGTGGCGGGCGTCCCAGGGGCCGCGGGCCATTTCTGTGGCCGTGTAGATGGACCCCTTGTGATCGAACAGGGGCTTGCCCTCGGTGAGCGCGGTCATGATGCTGCCAATCCGGCCAGGAGGTCGGCGACGGCGGGAGCCTGGGACAAGAAGGGCGAGTGGTCGGCGTCGAGGGTGACAGTCGAACCGCAACGTGCTGCCATGACATCTTGGTGGACGATGTGCACCGCCTGGTCGCGCAGGCAGCGCACATAAGTCGAAGGCCAGCGCGGTGCGGGGAGAGCCCGTGGCCGTCTGCTCGAAGGTCGCCATCGGCTGGGGGGTCAGCCTCGCGACGGCCGCCGCGACGACCGGTTCGGGACAGTCGCCGTAGAGGGCCGCCGGAGCTTTCTCGGGGTCGAGCAGGGTGCAGCCGGACGGCCCGGGCAGGATGGCCGCGTTGAGGGCGACGCTGACCCGTGGCTGATTGAGCAGGAAGCTGGTGATGCTCTCGCCTTCGTCGAGGGCGAACGCTGTCACGTAGACGAGGTGGATCAGATTGGGGTACCGGGCGGCGACCTCGGTGATCACCGCGCCGCCATAGCTGTGCCCTACCAGGATCGGGGGTACCGGGAGTGCGGTGAGCACCTGAATCACGTGATCGGCATCGCCGTACAGGTCGCCGAGGGGGAGGGTGGAGCTGCCGTGGCCCGGCAGATCGATGGCGTACGACGCAACGCCACGTTCATCGAGGGCGTGCTGCAGGGCAGAGAAGCACCAGGCTCCGTGCCATGCCCCGTGTACCAGCACGATCGGGTGGGGAGAACTCATCGCGGCATCGTGGCACAAGCTTCGGCGCCGGACGCCAGCGGGCAGGGTGTAGGACTAAGCCTCGATCCACCGATGGGCTTGGTGTGAGGTGATGCGCGTATCCGCGTGAGAGGTCTCCTGGGCTGGGACGATGTACGTCTTCTACCTCGTCAGCACCCACAGCCCAGGAGACACTTTCAGTGACGCGAGTATCGCATGCGCTCGACCGGATCGACGCCACCTTTGATGACCCGAACCTCGTCGCGAACGCCGGGCTGCTGCTCGTCGCGACGATGTCGCAACGCCTCGGGTTGGAAGACCTGGTCAACGCGACCGTGAGGCTCGATGGTCGGGTCGGCGGCGCCAGTCCGGGCCGCAAGGTGTTGACGCTGGTGCACGCGATGTGTGCGGGCGGGTCGCACATCGATCACACCGACATGCTCCGTGCTGGTGCCACCGCCGGCGTGTTGGGGCATCGGGTGATGGCCCCGTCGACGGTCGGGACGTTCCTCAGGTCGTTCACGTTCGGGCACTGCCGCCAGCTCGAAGCCGTTAACGGTCACGCACTTGAGCGGGCCTGGAACCTCGGCGCGGGACCTGGGGAGCTGGCGTTGGTGATCGATGTCGACTCGACGATCTGCGAAGTCGACGGCAAAGCAAAGCACGGTGCCGGCTACGGCTACACCCACGCCCTCGGCTACCACCCGCTGCTCGCGACGCGTGCCGACACCGGTGAGGTGCTTCATGCTCGGATGCGCAAAGGATCAGCGAACACCCAACGGGGGATGGTCCGCTTCCTCGACGAGCTCATCGCCCGCGTCCGTCGCGCCGGCGCCGGCGGTGAGCTGACTGTGAGGGTCGATTCCGGGTTCTGATCGTGCGCCGCACCCGACTTACCGACACCACCCAGCAACGGCTGTGGCCCGACTGGCGGCACCACGCGTTCCTCACCGATCTCGACGGCACCGTCGTCGAGATCGACAAGTTCCACCGCCAGCACGCCGTGGTCGAACTCGCGATCCGCGACCTCAAAGAAGGCGCCGGACTCGAACATGTGCCGTCTGGGAACTTCCACGCCAACAGCGCCTGGCTGCAAAGCGCAGTCCTCGCCCACAACCTGATCCGCTGGACCACCATCTGCGGCGACGCCCGAATCGACAACCAGCTGATCGTTGCCCGCACCATCCGCACCCGACTCCTCGCGCTCCCCGGCCGGATCGTCAACCGCGCCGGACGACCAACACTCAGGCTCCCCGCGAACTGGCCGTGGGCCGAGCAGTTCACTACAGCGCTCGACACGCTGCGCGCCCTGCACCCCGCGCCCGGCTGACAGCCACTTCGCGGTCAGGCGCGCCGCACACCAGCCAAGCGCTGACAACCCCCACCAGCACGACGCCTACCTCACCGCGCCCGAACCCACAGATCAACGAGGGTCGGCTACGCCGACCCCATCACCCTCACCACCAACCCGACACCAAGGACTCGGTCGGTGGATCGAGGCTAAGTCTCAGTGGCGGCGGGTCTGAAGGCGCACCGGCCTCAACCTCGGCGGGTCGACCCGGCTCCAACCGGCGATCGAAGCCACCACGAAGGAGCCGATCACCAGCACCGGTTCTGCCACTCGATCGGCCAACCCGATCGCCACGATGGCGGCAGCAATGCTGAGCACGACAGCCAACCTGATCTGACCTACCCAGTCGAAAGTGTCGCTGGTGCTGTGTTGATGGCGGGTGTTCAGGTTCATCGACTTCATACCCTTCATAGACTCCGCTGGAACGTCAGATGTTTCCTTCTCGGCAAGAATTCGTCGAACTGCAGTAAATGTCACAGAATCTCAACCATGACAACACCCGTCGGCAACCCACTCGACCTGTTCCGTCTCGACGGCCTCACCGCGATCGTCACCGGTGCCTCCTCCGGGCTGGGGGAGCGCTTCGCCCGCGTTCTTCACGCGGTAGGCGCCCGGGTGGTGCTCGCCGCCCGTCGGGCGGACCGGCTAGCCGTCCTCGCCGCCGACCTTCCTGGTGCACTGGTGGTCGCTGCCGACCTGTCGCTGGCGGAGGATCGTGAGCGGCTGATCGCCACCGCACTCGATCACTTCGGTCTGGTCGATGTGCTGGTGAACAATGCCGGCATCGGGTACAAAGTGGCGATCGAGGATGAAACCCTCGACGACTTCCGCGCCACGATGGAGCTCAACGTCACTGCGGTGTGGCAGCTCAGCAAGCTGGTCGCTCCCTCGATGATCGCCAATGGTGGGGGCAGCATCGTCAACGTGGCGAGCATGCTCGGTCATGTAGGCGCCTCGCCCGTGAAACAGGCCCACTACTGCGCGTCGAAGGGGGCCGTGGTGAACCTCACCCGCGAGCTCGGCGCCCAGTGGGGTCGCAAAGGCATCCGTGTCAACGCCCTATGCCCAGGCTGGTTCCCCAGCGAGATGACCGCCGAAATGGAAGCCGATGAGAGCAGCCAGAGGTTCATCGCGACCAACTCACCCATCCCTCGCATGGGCAGGGCACACGAGCTCGATGCCGCCCTACTCCTCCTCGCCGGTCCGGGCAGCACCTTCATCACCGGACAGAGCATCATCGTCGACGGAGGATGGACCGCGCGCTGAGTCCTTGCCGCAGATCGGCGGGCGGCGACTAGGTTGGGGCCATGGGCATCCTCGACAAGCTCGATCTGTCGCCACGCCTCGATCGCGATGAGTACGAGCGGCGACTGGTCATCGGGCAGAGGAGGTTGCAGCAGCTGAGGCTGAACCTCGGTGGCCAGATGGGCACCGGCAAGGTCGGCCCAGGCGTGCTCGTCATCCTCGAAGGCCCCGACGCGTCGGGCAAGGGCGGGGCGATCAAGGCGATGGTCGGCCACCTCGACCCGCGCCATTACTCGGTGGTCAGCTACGGCGCGCCCACCACGGAGGAGAAGTACCACCACTTCCTGTGGCGCTTCTACACCGAGCTGCCGGGTATGGGAAACATGGCCGTGTTCGACCGCAGCTGGTACGGCAGGGTGCTGGTGGAGCGCATCGAAGGGTTCTGCACCAGGGCCGAATGGAAGAGGGCCTACAAGGCCATCGCCGACTTCGAAGAGTCCCTCTGTATCGAGAGCCTGATCCTGGTCAAGATGTACATGCACATCAGCGACGAGGAGCAGTTGCGCCGCTTCCACAACCGTGCCGAGGACCCTCTGAAGCGCTGGAAGCTCACCGACGAGGACTGGCGCAACAGGGAGAAGAACCGAGGTTACGAAGAGGCTGCGGAGGAGATGTTCACCGGCACCCACCACAAGTTCGCACCGTGGGACGTCATCGCCGCCGAGCAGAAGCGCTACGCCCGGGTTGCCGCCGTGGAGACCCTGATCGCCCGCATCGAAGAGGGCATGAAGAGGTGGGGGATCGACATCCCCCTCATCGAAGACGCGGCCCTCACCAAGGGGATCTGAGCTGGATCACACGCCCGGTCGGCGGTGGGCCCACGGCTGGGCCGCCTCGAGTTGGGCAGCCACCCTCAGCAGCAGATCCTCGCGCCCGTAGGCGGCGACGAGTTGGATTCCCACGGGGAGTCCGTCGGGAGTCCAGTGGAGGGGAAGGTTGATGGCCGGCTGTCCGCTCGAGTTGAACGCCGGCGTGTACAGCACGTAGCTGGAGCCACGCAGCAGCGGGCTCATCGGGTTCGCCGGATCGTTGGCGAACTCGCCGAGACGGACAGGTGGCTCGCCGAGAGTGGGGCTGAGCAGGAGGTCCCAGCCCTCGGTCCACCACTGCTGGGTTGCACGGCGGAACTCGACGTTGGCGGCGAGGGCGAGGGCGTATTCGACACCATTCACGCTCCGGCCGAACTCGGCCTGCACCCAGTTCACCAGTTCGACGTCGCCGGGTTGCAGAGGGCGGCCGACCTGCTCCTCGATGCGGGCGAAGGAGGCACCCATGTTGGTGCACCACAGGGCCAGAAATCGGCGAGCGAAGTCGGGATTCGCCAAAGAGGCGGGGAATCCGGGCTCGACATGGTGCCCCAACGATTCGAGGAGGGTGGCCGCATTCTGGACGGCCAAGGTGCACTGCTCGTGAACAGGCCCGCCGAAGGGGTGGTGGTCGAGGAGGCCGATGCGCAATTGCCCGGGAGCGGCGCCGACCTCCTCGGTGTAGGGGCGCGACGGGGGCGGGGCGATGACGGTGTCGCCCACCCCGGGCCCGCGCACGGCATCTAGCAGGGCGGCGGTGTCTCGCACCGAACGACTGAGGCCCAACTCCACGCCGAGGTTGCTCTCGTCGCGGAACGGGCCCAGCGAGATGCGGCCCTGCGAGGGCTTGAGGCCCACAAGCCCACAGCACGAGGCAGGGATGCGGATGCTGCCACCTCCATCGCTGGCGTGGGCGAACGGCACCATTCCGGCGGCCACTGCGGCGGCGGAGCCACCACTACTGCCTCCCGGCGAGTGGTCCGTGTTCCACGGGTTGTGAGTGGCGCCCCAGGCGGTGGGTTCGGTGGTGGGCAGGCTGCCGAACTCGGGGCTGTTGGTACGCCCGGCGATCACCAATCCTGCGGCACGGAACCGTGAGACCAGGGTGGTGTCAACCTTGGAGACCGGCGCAGTGTCCTTCAACACTTGGCACCCGTTGGTGAGCACCTGTCCGGCGTAGTGCGCCCATAGGTCTTTGAGCAGGAAGGGAACACCGCGAAACGGACCGTCGGGAAGTGGACCTGCCGCCACCTCCCTGGCATGGTCGAACCAGCGGATCACCACCGAGTTCAAGGCCGGATCGGTGGCCTCGATGCGTTCGATCGCTGCGTCGAGCAGTTCGCCCGGCGACACCTCACCGGATCTCACGAGAAGGGCTTGGTCGGTGGCGTCGAGCCAGCGGGTGTCGTCAGCGAGCGAACTCATGCCTGCTGTGTATCACCTGGTGGATAGGTTGGGCCGACCGTGCAGCCCGTAGATGTCCCGCTCACCACCCGCCAGGTGCTCCGTCACCCGAGCGTGCGCTCCCTGCTGATCGCCAACTTCCTGCTTTACGCGGGTGTGGCGTTGCAGGCCGCTGCCCTGTTCAAGCAGGCATACGACATCACCGGTCACGAGGCCGACCTCGGCTGGATCGGGCTCTGCGAGTTCCTGCCGGCGGCCCTGCTGGTGCTGGTCACCGGCTCCCTGGCCGATCGGGTGAACCGCAAGCTGATCGCCTTCTTCGCCATCGGCATCGAACTGCTCGCCACGATCGCCCTACTCGTCTACTCGCTCGGTGAACCCACCGCGGTGGGTCCCCTCTTCGTGATCGCCTTCCTCTACGGCATCGGCCGCGCCTTCGCCGCGCCGGCCACGCGGGCGATGCCGCCGATGGTGGCGCCCGAGGGTGCGCTGCCCAAGGTCATCGCCCTCTACTCGGCGACGTGGACGGGGGCGATCATCATCGGTCCCGCCCTGTCGGGGCTGCTCTACGCCATCGATCCCTGGGTCGCCTATGCCACGACGGCGACCCTCATCGGTGTCGCCCTGTGGTACCTCGGCACGGTGCGCTTTCTCCGCCAGCCCGATCCGGTGGACCCGAACGAGAGGCCGACGTTTCACAGTGCCATCGAGGGTTTGCGCTTCATTCGGCGCACACCAATCCTTCTCGCCGCCATCTCCTTGGACCTATTCGCCGTCCTCTTCGGCGGTGCGGTGGCTCTGCTGCCGGCTATCGCCGAGGACCGACTCGGGGTTGGCGACGTGGCCTACGGACTTTTGAGGGCCGCTCCAGGTGTAGGTGCTGCGGCCATGGCCATCCTGCTCGCGATACGGCCTCTGGTGCGCGGAGTCGGTCGAGCCCTGATGATCTCCGTGGCAGTTTTCGGCGTGGCAACCGTGATGCTCGGCGTCACCCGCACTTACTGGGTCGCCTTCCTCGCCCTCGTCGTGCTCTCTGCCGCCGACATGGTGAGCGTGTTCATCCGCGGGTCTCTGGTGCCTCTGGTCACGCCCGACGAGAAGAGGGGACGGGTGCTGGCCGTGGAGAACGTGTTCATCGGAGCATCCAACGAACTGGGTGCGTTCGAGAGCGGCATCATGGCTCAGGCGGTCGGCACTCCCGCGACCGTGGTGGGCGGGGGTATCGCAACGATGGTCGTCGTCGGAGTCTGGTGGCTGGGTTTCCCGTCGCTGCGCAAGGTCGACCGCTTCGAAGACCTCGATCACTGAAGACCTCGATCACTTAGGCGCGTCGATCGCCCTCTGGGGGGTGTGATTCGTGGTGAACTGGGGAGCGAAACGGATCCAGCTGAGAAAGGGAAGATGCCAGATGAAGAACCTCGCCAAGGAGTTCAAGGAGTTCATCGCCACCGGCAACATGATCGAACTTGCTGTCGCCGTCATCCTCGGCATGGCCGTGAAGGCGGTAATCGACTCGTTCACCAACGGTGTGATGATGCAGATCGTTGCGGCCATCTTCGGCAAGCCGAACTTCGACCTGCTGTCGTTCGACCTCAACGACACGCCGATCTACTACGGGCAGGTGATCACGACGATCATCAGCCTGATCATGGTTGGGTTGGTGCTGTTCTTCCTCATCAGGGCCTACAACAAGATGAAGAAGGATGAAGTCGCTGCCCCCTCCGGGCCGAGCGAGGTTGACCTGCTCACCGAGATCCGCGACTCGCTCAAGGCCCGCGGCTGACGCGGCCGCCGGCGTCGCAGCCCGACTTGCATCACCGGGGCTGGCCCGGTCGAATGGGGAGCCAGATGGTCGCGCGGCGTGTGTTCCTCCTCCTGGCCGCCCTTGCCGCGACTGCTGCGTGCGGTGGGTCAGACGCCGACAATGGGCCTGTCACCCCCGCCACAGTGGGGGTGGGCGGGCTACCGTCCACCCTCGAACCCGCAGTGGGCACCGCCGAACCGACCGCGAGCACGACCATCCGTACAACCGTGCCGATCTCGCCCGAGGCTCAGGTCGGTGCCCGGGTGGAGGGCAACCGGGTGATTGCCATCGGTGATTCGGTGATGGCCAGCACATCGCGCCGCTACTCGAACGACATGTGCGAGGCCCTCGTTCCTCTCGGTTGGCAGGTCGAGGTCGATGCCGAGACGAGCAGGTTCATCGAGTTCGGCGACGAGGTCCTCGACGAGAGGCTCGAGGCGGGCTGGGACGTTGGCGTCGTCTTGCTCGGCAACAACTACAACGGCGATGAGGCCGCCTACTTCCTCCAACTCGACCGCGTCATCCAGCGTCTGTCGCCGAGCCTCGTCGTACTCATGACCGTGAGCGAGTTCACCGAGACACGCCTCGAGGTCAACGAGGTGATCTTCGACATGGCCGAGAAGTACGACAACGTGCTCATCGTCGACTGGGGGGCAACCACTGCCGCCGACCCCACCCTCGTCGGCGGCGATGGCCTGCACCTCACCGACAAGGGGCGCGCCTCTCTGGCCGAGCAGGTTGCCCTGGCGTTGGGTGTGTCGCCGGTGAAGCCCGGTAAGTGCCTGCCGACCGAGTTCGACGACGACTCGGCCGGAGACGTCGACGGTGGAGACACGCCGACGACAATCCGAAGGACGACCAGGGTCACGACGACGACGAGTCCGGACTCCACCGAACCTTCTGTCACCGACCCACCTGTCACCCAAACGTCGACCCCCGCGCCTTCTACCGCTGCGCCATCGACCACCGGGGCCTAGTGAGCGGGCACCTCAGCCGGCGCGATCTGCGCGGTCAGGGGGCCAGGGCGCGGAACGGTTCTGCCGGGATGTTGCGCAGCACCCCGTAAGCGACCACGACCACCGGGATGGCAATCGCGACCCACCTGCTCGACCACTTCACTGCGAGGCCTGGTCGTGGCGGGCGCCGGCCCCAGGCGCTGAGCGCCCACGACAGCCAGGCTGCGGCGACGGCAACCAGCACCAGGGGGACGAAGATGTTGTGACCGATGGCGGCGCCGAGGTGACCGTGTAGAAGCTCGTGGGTGCCGCGTGTAAGCCCACAACCCGGGCACCACAGACCCGTCATCGCCCGGAACTGGCATGCCGGGAAACGGCTGCCGCCCGCCGCCGGATCGTTGATGGCGAGGTAGACGGCCGAGGCTGCCAGGGTGCAGCCGCACAGCACCGGTGCAGCACGGCCCCACGCGGTAGAGCCACTGGGTGAGGGAGCCAGCGTGGTCGCCTGCATGAAGGCATCCTAGGCGGGCGGTTGTATCCGCCTGCTTGTCACGCCACGCTGGTGGGTCATGTTGCAGGTGCAAGGGATATCGGTCGAGGTGGGCGGGCGGCTCATCGTCGACGGTGTCTCGTTTACCGTCATGCCCAAGGACAAGGTCGGGCTGGTCGGCCGCAACGGAGCGGGCAAGACCACCCTGTTCAAGGTGCTGGGTGGGGCCACCGAGCCCACCGCCGGCCGCATTGTGCGCAAGGGCGGGTTCGGGTACCTGCCCCAGGACCCACGCATCGCCGGAGTGCTCGACACCCGCACCGCCGTCACCCATGTGCTCAGCGGCCGCGGCATCGACGAGCAACTCGACCGCATCGAGAAGCTGCGCATCGCCATGGAGGAGGACCACAGCGACAGGAACGTCGCCCGCTACAGCAGGGCACACGATGTGTTCGCGTCCGAGGGCGGCTATGCCGCCGACAGCGAGGCTCGCAGCATCATGGCTGGTCTCGGCCTGCCCTCGGACCGCATGGAGTTGCCGATCGGCGTTCTGAGCGGGGGCGAGCGACGTCGTGTCGAACTGTCGCGGATCCTGTTCGCCGGCAGCGACCTGCTCCTGCTCGATGAGCCAACGAACCACCTCGATGTCGATGCCAAGACCTGGCTACTGGGTTTCATGCGTACCTATCGCGGGGGCCTGCTGGTGATCAGCCACGACCTCGACCTGCTCGACGAGGCGATCACCCGAGTGCTTCACCTCGACCGCCCCAACGAGGACAGTGTGGGAACCCTCGTCGAGTACAAGGGCACCTACAGCCAGTATCGAACGGCTCGGGCCAAGGACGAAGAGCGCCTAGCCAAGGTCGCAGCTCAGCAGACGAAGGAGATCGCCCGACTCCAAACGGTCGTCGACCGCTTCGGGGCCAAGGCCACCAAGGCCGCGATGGCCCACAGCAAGGAGAAGCAGATCGCCCGGCTCGAGTCGCAGAAGGTCGAGGTCGGTCCCGGCGACAAGGTGCTGAGGGTGCGCTTCCCCGACCCGCCCTCGTGTGGCATCACCGTGGTCACCGCCGAGCACCTGGTGAAGGGCTACGGCGGGCCACCGGTTTTCAAGGATGTGTCGTTCGACCTCGGCCGCGGTGAACGCCTTCTGGTGCTGGGCCTCAATGGAGCGGGAAAGACCTCGCTCCTGAGGATCCTCGCCGGTGAGACAACCGCCAACGCCGGCGACTTCCACTTCGGCCACCATGTCGAGGTCGGCTACTACGCCCAGGAGCACGACAACCTGCGCACCGACCAGAGCCTGCTCGACAACATCCGTTCCGAGGTGCCGCCCGGCGTGATCTACACCGAAACCCAGCTGAGAGCCCTGCTGGGCATGATGGGATTGAGTGGGGAGAAGGTGCACCAGGCCAGCGGCACCCTGTCGGGTGGCGAAAAGACCAAACTCGCCCTAGCGATGCTGATGGTTGGGCGCAACAACCTGCTGTTGCTCGACGAGCCGACCAACAACCTCGACCCGCCGAGCCGCCAGGCCGTGGCCGACGCTCTCGGCGGGTGGAAGGGCAGCATCGTGTTCGTCAGCCACGACACCGAGTTCGTCGAGCAGTTGTCGCCGACCAAGGTGCTGCTGATGCCCGACGGCCAGGTCGACTACTTCGACGAGGACTGGCTGGAGCTGGTCTCGCTCGCCTGAGCGTCGTGCCCTGACCGTCGTGTCCTGTATCAGCCCGCTGAGGTGAAGGTGCCCTCGAGATGCCACACACCGGTGAAGCCGTCGAACGACCCACCGGCGATGAGGCTGGTCCAATCGAGCACGTAGGCACCCGTCTCCACGTCGATGGTGCCGATGACTGCATCACCAGAACCGTCAGGCTTGGGGGCACCCTGGTTGAAGAGGAGGCCACCCCAGTAAGCGGTGAACGCCGAGAGGTCACCCGACAGCACTCCGCCGGTCGCAGTGATCGTGGGTACGGCTTCGGCCGGGTCCATTCCGCCGGCAAAGGCGCCGCCGAAGAACTTCACGGGGAGGAAGATGAGGTCGGCGAGGCCGGCACCGCTGGCGTCGAACGCCGGGTCAGGTGCAGCCTGCCAGTCGCCGGTCACCAGACCGCCGTCGACACCCGCCTGTAGCAGGGAGTAGGTCACGTCGGTGCATGTCGAGTCTGCGTTGTCGATGAACGGGCCCGCCTCGACGGTGCCTCCGGCCATGACCATGCGGAAGTAGGAGCCGGTGGTGGAGCCGCTGGCGCAGTCGCCGGCGGTGATAGCGAAGGTACCGAGGAGCTCGCCCTCGTACATCATCGGCATCTCGGTGGCGGGCACGGTGGTCTCCGCCACGGGTGCCGTGGTCTCGGCGGCCGGTGTGGTCGTGTCGCCGGCGGTGGTGGTCTCGGCGGCCGCAGTGGTGCTCGTGGCTTCGTCGTCGTCGCCGCAAGCGACGGAGAGCAAAGACAGGGCGCCGACTGCTAGGAGCAGCCGGGCCGTGCTGGTTGATGAACTCATGAGGGATTGTCTCCTGTTTGGGTGGGGATTGGGATTGGGGTGGGGCGCCGGAGGGCGAATGCCGCCATCCCGGCGACGATCGCGCCGGGGAAGACGAAGAACCAGGGGAAGAGCGGGAACGGTGGCAGGGCTGCGACTGCCTCGAAGTTCTCGATGTTGTCGCGCATCGTGGCGATCATCGGGTTGAAGTCCTGGACGATGGTGGCCCATTGGGCAGAGAACTCGGTGACCTCGGGGTAGTCGCGGAGGTCGCCGCCCGACTCTGTGAATGCCGGCAGCACACCGACTCGGAGCTGACCCTCCGCGCTGCCGAGCGTGATGAAGTAGCCCTGCACGTTGCGCACTCGGTCGATCGTCATCATCGGGCGGAAGTCCTCGATCATCTCGCCGCCCTTCGGCGCCCGGGTGAACATCTGGAACACCGCCGGAGCGGCGATCAACCCCACTCCTAGACAGACCAGCACCCAGACCAGGCCGCGATGGCTGCCCCGCGACCTCAATCGCCACAACAAGACGGCGGCGACCACGGCGATCATCAAGCCGGGCAGTAGGAAGAACCAGGGGAAGAGCGGGAACGGCGGAAGGGCGGCGACGGCCTCGTAGTTGTCGAGGTTGCGGTCCATGCGGGCGATCAGATCGCCCATGTCCTCGTCGATCGTGGCCCACTGGGAGTTCAGCGCGACGGCACCGGCGTAGGTCGTGTCGTACTCCTCGGCCGAGATGGAGCCTTCGGCGATCATCTCGTCGCGAAGTGCGATGGTCTCGGTGTTGGCGACGTCGATGAGGTCCAGGTAGCCGGCGAAAGTGTCGATCTTGGCCGAGGTCATGTAGGGCTCGAACTCGGTGATCATGTCGCCGCCCTTGGGCGCCCGGTCGAACATCTGAAATATCACGGGGGCCGCTGCCAGGCCTATGCCGACCACTAACGCAGTGATCGCGGCCCGCCGCTGGACTGTTGCTGACATCATGTTCCTCGCTGCTCGTGTTTCAGCCAAGCAGACGAAACGGGAGACTCCTAGGGTAGTAAGACCCAGGAACCGGTCACCTCAGATTTACGGGGGTGCCCAGGTAGGGCTTGTTGACAAGGTCGAAGAAGTCGTTGCCCTTGTCGTCGACGACGATGAAAGCGGGGAAGTCGCGGACCTCGATCTTCCACACCGCTTCCATGCCCAACTCGGGCATCTCGAGTACTTCGACCTTGGTGATGCAGTCCTGCGCCAGCCTGGCCGCGGGGCCGCCGATGCTGCCGAGATAGAAACCGCCGTGGGCCTTGCACGCGTCGGTGACGGCCTTGCTGCGGTTGCCCTTGGCCAGCATCACCAGGCTGCCACCGGCGCCCTGGAACTCGTCGACGTAGCTGTCCATGCGGCCGGCCGTAGTGGGGCCGAAGGAACCGCTGGCCATGCCCACGGGTGTCTTGGCCGGGCCGGCGTAGTAGACGCAGTAGTCCTTCATGTACTGGGGCATCGGCTCGCCGGCATCGAGGCGGGCCTTGATCTTGGCGTGGGCGATGTCGCGGGCGACGACCATCGGGCCGGTGAGCATCACTCGCGTCTTGACCGGGTACTTGGACAGCTCGGCGCGAATGTCGCTCATCGGGCGGTTGAGGTCGATGTGCACGACGTCGGTGTCCGCCAGGTCGTCGTGGGTGACCTCGGGCAGGAAGCGGGCCGGGTCGGTTTCGAGCTGCTCGAGCCAGATGCCCTCGGAGTTGATCTTGCCGAGCATCTGGCGGTCGGCGCTGCAGCTGACCGCCATGCTCACCGGGCAGCTCGCCCCGTGGCGGGGGAGCCGGATGATGCGCACGTCGTGGCAGAAGTACTTGCCGCCGAACTGGGCACCGATGCCAGTCTCCTGTGAGAGCTTCAGCACCTTGGCCTCGAGCTCCAGGTCGCGGAAGGCGTGGCCGGCGGGGCTGCCATGGGTGGGCAGGGTGTCGAAGTAGCGGGCGCTCGCAAGCTTGGCGGTCTCGACTGCCATCTCGGCGCTGGTACCACCGATGACCACGGCGAGGTGGTAGGGCGGGCATGCCGCGGTGCCTAGGGTCTTCATCTTCTCGAACATCCAGGGCAGCAGGGCCTTTTCGTTGAGCAGGGCCTTGGTCTCCTGGAAGAGGTAGCTCTTGTTGGCACTGCCGCCACCCTTGGCCATGAACAGGAACTTGTAGCTGTCGCCGTCGACCGCGCTGATCTTGATCTCGGCGGGCAGGTTGTTTCCCGTGTTCACCTCGTCGTACATGGTGAGCGGGGCCATCTGGCTGAAGCGCAGGTTGCTCGTCTGGTAAGTGTTGAACACCCCGCGGGCGATGGCCTCCTCGTCGCCACCACCTGTCCACACCTGCTGACCCTTCTTGGCCTTCACGATCGCCGTGCCGGTGTCCTGGCACATGGGCAGCACGCCGCCGGCGGAGATGGCCGCGTTCTTCAACAGGTCGAGGGCCACGAAGCGGTCGTTGTCGCTGGCCTCGGGGTCATCAAGGATACTGCTCAGCTGCTGGAGGTGACCCGGGCGCAGGAAGTGGGCGATGTCGCGCATCGCCTCTTGGGTGATGAGCGTTAACGCCTCGGGTTCGACCTTCAGAATGCGCCCGAGTGGGGTGTCGACGGTGCTGATGTGGTCCGTCCCCACCAGCCTGTACGGGGTGTCGTCGTGACCCAGCGGGAACAGCTCGGTGAACTCGAACTCGGGGGTAGCAGCCATGTGATCAGGCTACGTCCGCCGCCCATCCGCCACCCAAGCCCGTTCACAAGCGCAAGCGCCGCGCCCACCCAGTTCCCGTTCGAGTGCCTGGCAACCATCCGAGGGCCTGGCGAGCATCCGAGTGCGGGCGTGCCCCCCGGCGGGCCGCTGTCACTCGGGCGGGCCGCTGTCACTCGGGCGGGCCGCTGTCACTCGGATCACCCGCGACGAGTGACACCCCTTGGAACTATTCGTCTAGTGGGGGCGGGAGGTGCGATTCGGTGGGGCGTTGGCGGGGTCGACGGGCCAGTTGTGCTTGGGATAACGGCCGGCCATGTCCTTGCGCACCTCGGCCCAGGTGCCCGCCCAGAAGCCGGGCAGGTCGCGGGTGATCTGCACCGGACGGTCGGCGGGGGAGAGCAACTCCAGGGCGAGCGCCACCCGACCCCCGGCCACGCACGGGTGGGACTTCAGGCCGAACAAATCCTGCACGCGCACCCTTGCGGTGGGCACATCGCGGGAGTAGTCGATGACCACGCTGCGGCCACCGGGGGTGTCGAGGGTGGGCGGCGCCATCTCGGTGAGTTTCACCGACTTGTCCCAGCTGAGTTGGGAGGTGAGCAGCATCTCGGTGTCGAGGCGGGCCAGATCGGCGGCCCCCGTAGCACCGGCGAGATAGGGCGCGAGCCAGTCGTCGACGGTGGCGACAAGAGCAGGGTCGCTCCAGTCGGGCCACTCCTCGTCTCCCAGTTCGCCACGCAGGAAGGCGACCCTCGCTCTCAGCGACGCGGCTCGGTCGCTCCACGGCAGCGCAGCCAAACGAGTGATGCGCACACGGTCGAGCAGGGCGGCCGCCGTGGCCTCGCCGGGTGGAGCGGAGCGGATCTGCTCGTCGAGCAACATCCCGCCCAGGCGCACCTCCACCTTCTGCACGAGATCGTCGCGCTGCTTGTCCCACACGAGAGCCTCACGCCTCTCGATCTGGTCGGCCAGGGCATCGATCAGCTCAGCGGCGTCGAGCGCGGCGCCGATGCGGATGCGAGCGTTGTCGCGCTTGCCGTCGAGATCGGCGGCCACGACGAAGCGCTCGTTCGCCAGTGGATCCGTGGGTGGGGTCCACGCCGACGAGCCGGTGCGCAGCTGGAACTGGCCGGGCTGGCTGCGGCGCACGGCGATGCGGTCGGGATAGGCAAGTGCCAGGACCCGGCCGCAGTGCTCTGGTAGCACCTCGTCGAGGTCGAGGCGCACACCCGCGCGCCGGGCCAAGTCTCCAGCGCGGTCGCGCATCCGGCGCACGTCGCGGTCGTCGGCCCGGTCGTGGTACTGGCCGCGCACAACCGCCACCCTGAGAGCGAGGTCGGCGGGTAGCTCGTCGGGCCGGCCGCGCAGGATGTCGCGCTCGTCGAGCAGGGTGCCGATCACGCAGGCCAACGCCCGATCGGAGGGCGCGGCCTCAACCACCATGTGAGCCAGCCGGGGATGCAATGGCAGTTGCAGCATGCGCCGGCCGGTGGAGGTGATGCGACCATCTCCGTCGAGCGCGCCCAACCCCTGCAGCAGCTCGACCCCCTGCTGAAGGGTGCGCGGTGGAGGAGTGTCTGCCCACCTCAGTGAACTCACCGGGGTGCCCCATGCCGCCAGCTCGAGGGCAAACCCGGCAAGGTCCACCTGGGTGATCTCCGGTTCCAGGTGGGCGCGGCGGGTGCCGTGCTCCAACTTGCTCCACAGCCGGTAGGCGACCCCCGGTTCGGTACGGCCGGCACGCCCGGCGCGCTGGTCGGCTGACGCCCGCGACGTGCTCACGGTGGTGAGCCGGGTCATGCCGGTGCGTTGATCGAAGCGCGGTACACGAGCCAGGCCGGCATCGACCACGACCGTCACCCCGTCGACCGTCAGCGATGACTCGGCGATGTCGGTGCTGAGCACTACCCGACGCCGCCCTGGTGGCGAAGGAGACAAGGCGGCGTCCTGTTCGGTCTGGCTCAGTGCCCCGGCGAGTGGGTACACGTCGACATCACCCGGCAGGACCCCGGCGAGCATCTGTTGGACACGACGGATCTCACCGATGCCTGGCAGGAACACGAGCACACTTCCTGCCTGCTCGCGAACCGCCCTCTGCACGAGGGAGGTGCACGCCTCGGGCACGCGATCGGTCTTGCCCATCGGCGCCCACACGACCTCCACGGGGTGAAGGCGTCCGTCGCTGCTTGCCACCGGAGTATCGGCGCCGAGCACTCGCAACAGCCCCTTCACGTCGGGAGTGGCCGACATGGCCAGCACGCGCAGGTCGGGTCGCACGGTGGCGCGCGCGTCGAGAGCCAGCGCCAGCCCGAGGTCGGTGGGCAGGTTCCGCTCATGGACCTCGTCGAACACCACCAGACCGACACCGTCGAGGGTGGGGTCGTGCTGCAGGCGCCGGGTGAGCACCCCCTCGGTGACCACCTCGACACGCGTGGCCGATCCGATGCGTCGCTCGTCGCGAGTCTGGTAACCAACGGTCGCGCCAACCGGCTCTCCGAGCAGAAAGGCCATCCTCTGGGCCGCAGCGCGAGTCGCCAGTCGCCTTGGTTCGAGGATCACGATTCGCTGATCACCGAGCCACTCGGAATCGAGCAGGACAAGGGGTGCGAGGGTGGTCTTGCCGGCGCCGGGCGGAGCCACCAGCACTGCCAAGCCGTGGTGGGAGAGAGCTTCGGCGACTTGGGGTAGGGCGTCTAGTACGGGGAGGTCGGACGAGGGGTCGAGGGGTGCGAAGCGCACCGCGGCTCAGCCGAGCGCCGGGGTGCCCTGGAAGGGGGAAGGGTCGCCCTGGGCGGGGATGGTGGGGGCGATCCACGCCGTGTTAGAGGCGATGACGTCGGCCACCTGGCGCCACTCGGCGGGGTTCCAGCCCTCTGCCGCAGCCTGCACCGAGCCATCGCCGCGCACGAACACGAAGGCGGGCAGGGTTGCCACGCCGAGTCCGCGCACGAACTCCCGCTCAGGATCGCAGAAGACGAGGAAGCGATCAGCGAGCGGCCCGAGGTAGGTGAGCGCTTCGTCGGCAGGGCAGGTGACGACGAGGTTGACGCGCACATCGGCACCGCGGTAGGCGTCGAGGATTCGGGTGGCCGGGCCCAACACCCAAGAGCTCTCATTGGTGTAAGGGTCCAGCACGACACTGGCCAGGTGGAAGGTGGTGACCCACTCTTCGAGGGGACGGGACTCGCCACCAATGGTGGTGAGGGAGATGTCGAGAGCAAGGTTGCCGGCCACGGTGGTCACGGTAGCGCGCCGGACCGACTGCGTCCCATCTCGCCGGCGGGCGCGGTGGCGGGGGGACCTCAGCGCTGGCCGGAGCGTGGAGGCTCGTTGCCAGCCGCATCTGCGAGTCGGGTGGCGCAGGCTTCGATGTCGTGGTCGATGAGGCCGACGGTTACGCGCAACGCTGGTGACCCCTCGTTGACCATGAAGGGCTCGCCGGGCGCCGCGCCGATCCCCTGGGCGGCAAGGGTGAGCAGGGCAGACCTCTCGTCGGCGACCATCATCCAGAGGTTGATCCCGTCGGTACCGGTGAACTCGACCCGGTGAGCCGCGAGCACGTCGGTGACGGCCCGGCGCCGGCGGGCGTACTCATGCCGGGCGGCGGCGACGGCGTCGATCGTCGGCTGGTGTTCGAGCATCTCCACCAACACGGCCTGGAGGATGCGGCTGCTCCACCCCGGCCCGAGGAGGCGTCGGTTGATGACCGCTGTGACGACGTCGCCTGCGCCACCGACCGCGGCGAGGCGCAGATCCGGGCCATGGCTCTTGGAGTAGCTGCGGATGTGGACCGTGAGATGGGGCATCCACTGCCCGAGGCTGACGATGGCGCCGCTGGCGATGTCGCCGGAGTGATCATCCTCGACGATGATCGTCTCGCTTCCGGCGAGGATCGCAGCCAGCTGTCGAGCACGTGAGGATGTGAGCGTGATGCCGGTCGGATTGTGTGCCCGCGGCTGGAGGAACACTGCCCTCACACCGGTCGCCACCGCCGCGGCGAGGCCGTCGGGCCGCATGCCTTCGTCGTCGAGGTCGACGCCGATGACCTCGGCGCCGAGAAGATCGAGGAGGTCGAGCAAGGGAGGAAAGGCCGGCTGCTCCACGACCACACGGTCGCCCAGTCGGACAACGACGCCGGCCACGCGGTCGAGGGCGTCCATTGCTCCGTCGACGACCGTGAGCACTTCGGGGACGAAGGGCCAGTCGGCCCTCACCCTTTCTTCGAGCTCGGGCAGTACGGGACGGTCGAGGTAGCTGCCGGTGAGCGATTGGCGGTTGACGCGGGCGATGACCGGGCCGAGGTCGGGGAGCAGGGCCGGATCGGGTGTGCCGGTGCTGAGGTCGAGGGCGAAGTGGCCGGGCCCCTCGGTGACACGCCGGTAGCGCCGAGGTGTGATCGGGCCTGTCGGCCGGCTCACGAAGGTGCCCTGGCGACCCCGGGCGTCGATCGCCCCGACGGCGGCCAGGCTCTGCCATGCCTCGCTGACCGTGGTCGGTGACACCCCGAGCGCCTTGGACAGCTCGCGAACCGTGGGTAGGCGCGTGCCGGTGGCGAGCTCGCCCGCCGAGATCAACCGCCCGATAGCGGCGGCGATGCCGCGGGCGCTGCGATCGTCTATCCGGTCGATCACTCGATCGATCAAGGTCCCGCCACCTCCACGCTTCCGCCTCTCGCCCGACTCATTGTTCGGTAACAATACATCTATTGTGCGCCCCGCATTGTCACATTAGAGTCCGGCCATGGCAAACATCGTCCGCGCAGCCCTACTGCAGACCGACTGGGCCGGCACCAAGGAGGCCATGCTCGACAAGCACGAGCAGGCAGTACACGAGGCCAAGGCCTCAGGGGCCCAGGTGATGTGCTTCCAGGAGCTCTTCTACGGCCCCTACTTCTGCCAGGTGCAGGAGACCGAGTACTACGACTACACCGAGCTGATCCCCGACGGTCCCACCACCCAGCGCTTCCAGAGCATCGCCCGCGAGGCGGGCATGGTGCTGGTGCTGCCGATGTACGAGGTCGTGCGCCCCGGTCTGTACTACAACACGGCGGCCGTCGTGGATGCCGATGGCAAGTACCTGGGCAAGTACCGCAAGCAGCACATCCCCCACACCAAGGGCTTCTGGGAGAAGTTCTACTTCGCCCCCGGCGACGGCGGCTACCCCGTGTTCGACACCGCCGTCGGCAAGGTGGGCGTATACATCTGCTACGACCGCCACTTCCCCGAGGGCTGGCGTGCCCTCGGCCTCAACGGGGCCGAGATCGTGTTCAACCCTTCGGCCACCAGCCGCGGCCTGTCCCAGTACCTGTGGAAGCTCGAGCAGCCCGCCTCCGCGGTGGCCAACATGTACTACATCGGGGCGATCAACCGGGTGGGCATCGAGTCACTCGGCGACGACGACTTCTACGGCCAGAGCTACTTCGTCGATCCCGAGGGTCAGTTCGTGGGCGAACAGGGCGACCCGTTCAAGCCCGAGCTGATCGTGCGCGACCTGGATCTAGACAAGATCAAGCAGGTGCGCGACCGTTGGGCGTTCTACCGCGACCGTCGCCCCGACGCCTACGAAGACCTGTTCACCCGCTGACCGACTCCAGGAGGAACACTGTGACCACGACTCTGATCAAGAACGGCAAGGTCATCTCCACCACGGGGGTGATCGCCCAAGACGTGCTCGTGACCGGCGAGTCGATCACCGCCCTCGGCGCTCCTGGTTACTTCACCGAGGAGGGCATGGACCGGGTCATCGACGCGGCCGGCAAGTACGTCATACCCGGCGGCATCGACGTGCACACCCACATGGAGCTGCCCTTCGGTGGCACCTTCGCCAGCGACACCTTCGAGACCGGCTCGCGCGCCGCGGCGTGGGGCGGCACCACCACCATCCTCGACATGGCCGTACAGCGCGCCGGAGAGAACGTGTTCGACGGCCTGGCCGAGTGGCACCGCAAGGCCGACGGCAACTGCGCCATCGACTACGGCTTCCACCAGATCATCGGCGGTGTCGACGAACAGTCGCTGAAGGCGCTGAAGTACCTCACCGAGCACGAGGGCATCTCCAGCTTCAAACTGTTCATGGCCTATCCGGGGGTCTTCTACAGCGACGACGGCCAGATCCTGAAGGCGATGCAGACCGCTGCCGAGTGCGGGGCGATGATCATGATGCACGCCGAGAACGGCATCGCCATCGACGTGCTCGTGCAGCAGGCCCTCGCCCGTGGCGAGACCGACCCGCGCTACCACAGCTACACCCGGCCGTCGCCTCTCGAGGCCGAGGCCACCCATCGGGCCATCGTGCTCAGCCATGTGGCAGGCAACGTGCCTCTCTACGTCGTGCACATGAGCGCCGGCGACGCGCTCAACGAGATCGCCGCTGCCCGTCACCACGGCCGCAACGTGTTCGCCGAGACCTGCCCCCAGTACCTGTGGCTGACCCTCGAGGAAACCCTCGGCCGCCCAGGCTTCGAGGGGGCGAAGTGGGTGTGCAGCACCCCGGTGCGCAGCAAGGAGCACGACCCCGACTACATCGGCCAGATGGGGCACGGCCACCAGGGCGACCTGTGGAAGGGCCTGCGCATGAACGAACTGGCCATCGTGAGCACCGACCACTGTCCCTTCTGCTTCAAGGATCAAAAAGAGCTCGGTCTGGGCGACTTCAGCAAGATCCCCAACGGCATCGGTTCCGTCGAGCACCGCATGGAGCTGCTCTATCAGGGCGTCATCGCCGGCGAGATGTCGCTCGAGAGGTGGGTCGAGACCTGTTGCACCACTCCGGCGCGCATGTTCGGCATGTACCCCAAGAAGGGCGTCATCACCCCCGGCGCCGACGCCGACATCGTGGTCTGGGACCCCAACCGCAAGACGAAGATCGGCATCAACGACAAGCACCACATGAACATGGACCACAGCGCGTGGGAGGGATGGGTGATCGACGGCAAGGTCGACACCGTCATGTCGCGTGGCACCGTGTTGATCGAGAACGACCAATACGTCGGCCGCGAGGGCCACGGGCAATACGTCAGGCGTGGCCTGTCGCAGTACCTCGTCTAGCGGCACCCACACACCAGAGAAGGCAACGATGCACAGGATCAGTCATTGGATCGACGGCAAGGTCGTCGACGGCACCTCGGGTAGATCCGGGATCATCTACGACCCGGCAACCGGCCAGCAGCAGGCCGCGGTCGACTTCGCCTCGGTCGACGAGGTGGACCACGCCGTTGCCGTGGCCAAGACGGCCTTCCCTGCCTGGCGGTCCACCAACTTGTCGCGCCGCGCCGAGGTCCTGTTCCGCATGCGCGAGCTGGTCGACGCCAACCGCAAGGAGATCGCCACCCTCTTGTCCAAGGAGCACGGCAAGGTGCTCAGCGATGCTCTCGGCGAGGTCGCCCGCGGCCTGGAGAACATCGAGTTCGCCTGTGGTGTGCCGAACCTGCTCAAGGGCGACCACAGCGAACAGGCCTCCACGGGCGTCGACGTCTACAGCATCAAGCAACCCCTCGGTGTGGTTGCGGGGATCACCCCGTTCAACTTCCCGGCGATGGTGCCGATGTGGATGTTCGCCAATGCCCTCGCCTGCGGAAACACCTTCGTGCTCAAGCCCAGCGAGAAGGATCCTTCATCCAGCATGTTCGTGGCCGAGCTACTCAAGCAGGCCGGCCTGCCCGACGGGGCGTTCAACATCGTCAACGGCGACAAGGTGGCAGTGGACCGACTCCTCGAACACCCCGACGTCGAGGCCATCAGCTTCGTCGGCTCCACACCGATCGCCCGTTACATCTACGAGACCGGCACCAGGAACGGCAAGCGCGTCCAGGCCCTCGGCGGGGCCAAGAACCACATGCTCGTGCTTCCCGACGCCGATCTCGACATGGCCGCCGACGCGGCCGTCAGTGCGGCCTACGGCTCGGCCGGTGAGCGGTGCATGGCCATCTCGGTCGTGCTCGCCAGCGACGGCATCGCCGACGAACTTGTCGACAAGATCAAGCAGCGCATCCCCAACATCAAGGTCGGCCCGGCCAGCGGCGACGGCAACGAGATGGGGCCGCTCATCACCGGCGAGCACCGCGACAAGGTGAAGGGCTATGTGGCCGGCGCCGAGGCGGAGGGCGCAACCCTGGTGGTCGACGGCCGCGAGGGCGTTCCCGCCGAGGGCTTCTTCCTCAACCCCAGCCTCATCGACCGGGTGCGTCCGGGAATGCGCTGCTACGACGACGAGATCTTCGGTCCGGTGCTCACGGTCACCCGCATCAGCGGTTACCAGGAGGGTGTGCGACCTGATCAACGCCAACCAGTACGGCAACGGCACGGCAATCTTCACCCGCGACGGTGGCGCCGCCCGCCAGTTCGAGTTCGACGTGCAAGTTGGCATGGTCGGGGTCAATGTGCCTGTACCGGTTCCCGTCAGCTACTACAGCTTCGGTGGCTGGAAGTCGAGCCTGTTCGGCGACACCCACATGTACGGTCCCGAGGGCATCAACTTCTACACACGCACCAAGGTGGTCACCAAGAGATGGCCGGACCCGAGCACGAGCAAGATCGACCTGGGGTTCCCGCAGAACCGGTAAGGCGGGGTTGGGTCAGCCCGTAGGTACATGTCGAGGCCCGCCAGGGGCAAGAGAGGCGAAGGGGGAGAGCATGGATTTCGGAGTGGTTTTGCAGACGACCCCGCCATCGCGGCGGGTAATCGAGCTGGCCAAGAGGGCCGAGCAGTACGGGTTCAACCATGTGTGGACCTTCGACAGCCACATCTTGTGGCAGGAGCCCTACGTGATCTTCAGCCAGATCCTGGCAGAGACTCGCAACGTGACGGTGGGGCCGATGGTCACCAACCCGGCGACTCGCGACTGGACGGTCACGGCCAGTCTTTACGCAACCCTCAACGAGATGTACGGCAACCGCACGGTGTGCGGCATCGGCCGCGGCGACTCGGCGGTGAGGGTCACCAACGGGGCGCCAACCACCCTGGCCACATTGCGCGAAAGCATCAATGTCATCCGAGAACTGGGCAACGGGCGCTCGGTCGACTACAAGGATTCGCAGCTTTGCCTGCCTTGGGCGTCGCGCAGCGAGCTCGAGGTGTGGGTGGCCGCCTACGGCCCCAAGGCCTTGGCGCTCACCGGTGAGGTCGGCGACGGGTTCATCCTCCAGCTCGCCGACCTGTCGATCGCCGAATGGACCATCGCTGCCGTGCGTAAGGCGGCGGCCGCCGCCGGGCGCGACCCCGCATCCATCACGATCTGTGTGGCCGCCCCCGCCTACGTCACCGACGGCACCGATGCCGGTCTCGCTCACGGTCGCGACCAGTGCCGCTGGTTCGGCGGCATGGTCGGCAACCATGTGGCCGACATCGTTGCCCGCTACGGCGAGGATGCGCCGGTGCCGGCCGCGCTCACCGACTACATCAAGGGCCGCCAGGGTTACGACTACAACGAGCACGGCCAGGCGGGCAACGCGCACACCCAGTTCGTGCCCGACGAGATCGTCGACCGCTTCTGCATCGTCGGCCCCATCGACACCCACATCGAACGGATGCACCAGCTGAAGGACCTCGGTGTCGATCAGTTCGCGATCTACCTCCAGCACGACGACAAGGACCACACCCTGCAGGTCTATGGCGACAAGATCCTGCCGGCAGTTGCTGAACATGTCGCAGCTAAGTCGTGAACGAGCCAGTTCCTGTGGTGCCCATCGCTGACATCGGTCCCGCAGCTCGGGCGTGTTCCACCCGCTCCGGGCGCCTACTGTCGGCAGAGCTCGCATGAACGATCCCGGAAGTCCTTCTGTCGCGGCGTCCGGTGTCGGTCGGCGCGCCCGGCGCAGCGTGATGTTCGTGTTGGCCCTCGCCCTCGTCGCTGCGGGCTGGGAGCTCTACAAGTGGCTCGGCCCCCAAGACGGTGGCGAGATCTTCGGCTGGAAGCTGCTGCCGCGCGCCAAGGATCGCGTGATGCCCCACGTCGTCGACATCCTCACCAGGTTCGCCGACCCCATCAATCCGTCCAGCAGCGTCGGCCAGGAATCGGTCTTCTCGGTTGTGATGAAGGGGGTGTGGTTCTCCTTCCGGTTGGTGCTCGCCGGGTTTCGGCCTGGGCCTCGCCGCCGGCGTGATCCTCGCTGTGCTCATGGCCAGGCTCCGCCTCGCCGAGAGGGCGGTTCTGCCCTACCTGGTCATCTCGCAGACGGTGCCGCTCATCGCCCTCGCCCCGCTGGTGGCCGAGCTGGGGCGGCAAGCTCGAGCTGTTCGGTTGGGAGTGGCCGCGCTGGCTCACCGCCACCGTTCTCGGCGCCTTCCTCACCTTCTTCCCCATCTCAGTCGGCACCTTGCGCGGGCTTCAATCGCCAAGCGCTGCCTCTCTGGAACTGATGGACAGCCTCGCTGCGCCGTGGCGCCACACCCTGTTCAAGCTGCGCTTCCCTGCGGCGGTGCCGTACATCGTCCCGGCCCTCAAGCTCGGGGCAGCGGGCTCCGTCATCGGTGTCGTCGTCGCCGAGATCTCGACCGGGTTGAGGGGCGGCATCGGCCGCCTGGTGATCGAGTTCATGCGCCGGTCCAACGACCCGGCGATCGTCTACACAGCGGTCATCGGCGCCGCCGCTCTCGGCCTGGTCATGGCCGGGTTGGTCGCTCTGGCCGATGCCGTGTTCATGAGGAATCGCCCCAAGGAGGCATTGGCGTGAGTGCCGTCGTGGTCAGCGGAGTAGACAAGATCTTCTCCACGGGGAAGGCGGCCAGGGTCGAGGCCCTCGTCGGCATCGACCTCACGGTCGAGCAGGGCGAGTTCGTGTCCCTCATCGGTCCGTCGGGGTGCGGCAAGAGCACCCTCTTGCGTCTCATCGCAAATCTGATCGAGCCCACCGCCGGCTCCGTGATGGTCAACGGCAAGCCTGCCCACCAGGCTCGCCTCGACCAGGACTACGGCATGGCCTTCCAGCAGGCGGGCCTCTTCGATTGGCGATCGGTGTCCAAGAACATCGAGCTACCCCTGGAGCTGAAGGGCTGGGACCGCACCAACCGCCGGGCACGCGCCCTGGAGATGCTCGAACTGGTGAAGCTCCCCGAGTTCGCCGGCCACATGCCGTGGCAGCTGTCCGGGGGAATGCAGCAGCGCATCGCCATCGCCCGCGCTCTGGCTGCCCACCCACCCCTGTTGCTGATGGACGAACCCTTCGGCGCCCTCGACGAGATGACCCGCGAGCACATGCAGGCCGAACTGCTGCGCATCTGCGCCAAGACGGCCACCACGGTCGTATTCGTGACTCACAGCATCCCCGAAGCCGTCTACCTGTCGACGCGAGTGGTGGTCATGTCGCCCCGTCCGGGGCGGATCACCAACATGATCGACGTTCCTCTCGGTGCCGCCCGCAACGACGACACCCGAGAAGACAGCATCTTCTTCCAGAAGATCACCGAGGTCCGCGAGGCCCTGCGTGGCTCGGAGCTACACCTCGGGGCCAGGGGCATCGAGGACCGGTGAGCGCGCGCATCGCTGCCGTCGCCCGCAACCTCGGGCCACCGCTGCTGTTCGGCGCGGCCATGCTGGGGCTCGTGGCAGTTCGTGGTGCGCGGCTTCGATCTCAAGCCCTACTTCCTGGTCGCGCCCACCGACATCGCCGAGGCCTTCACCGACAACTGGCACAACATCTGGGAGGCGATGAAGGTCTCCGGCACCAACGCTGCTGTGGGGCTCGCCGTCGGCACCCTCTTCGGTGTGGTGCTGTCCTTCCTCCTGGCCCGGTTCCGCCTCCTCGACGAACTTGTCACACCGCTCTCGATCGCCCTCAACGCGATCCCCGCCTTCGTTCTCGTCTCGGTCTTCAACAACATGTTCTCCAGCACCAGCGAGGTGCCCCGGCGGCTGATGGTCACGATCGTCGTCTTCTTCGTGGTGCTGGTGAACGTGTCGAAGGGGCTGCGTCAGGTCGCCCCCGTGCACGCCGAATTGATGCACAGCTATGCGGCGTCGGGGTGGCAGCTCCTGGGCAAGGTGAGGGTGCCCAACGCAGTGCCCTACCTGTTCACCGGCGCTGCGAATCGCCGCGCCGCTGTCGGTGATCTACGCCTACGTGTCCGAATACTTCGGTGGTGCCGCAGAACGGTCTCGGCTAGTCGCATCAGCCAGCAATATCGTCAACTCGAAGAACGCAGCCGGGCTGGGCCTACGTGGTCGGCGCCTGCCTCCTCGGCCTCGCCTTCTACCTGTTCTTCGCACTCGTAGAGGCAATCGTCGTGTCAGGACGGGTGCAGCCTTCGGGCGGCCGCGCCTGACGTACAGCCCTCAAGGGAATAGATGTCAAACGAAAAGGGGAGGAACCAACAAATGAGGAAGCAAAGGATCACCCGGGTCGTCGGCAGCAATGCTCGCCCTGGGCCTCGTGGCCGCGGCATGCGGTGACGACGAGGAAAGCACATCCACCACCGACGGCACCGCAGCACCGCAGGAGACCACCGGCGGCGAAGAGTGCGCCGAGCTGACGCCGGTGACACTCCAGCTGCAGTGGCTCACCCAGGCCCAGTTCGGCGGCTACTACGCCGCCGTCGACCAGGGCTTCTACGAGGCCCAGTGCCTCGACGTCACCATCCTCGAAGGTGCCGTCGACATCATCCGCAGACCGTGCTCGCCAACGGTGATGCCGACTTCGCCATCGCGTGGGTGCCCAAGGCGCTCGCCAGCCGCGAGGCCGGAGCCAACATCGTCGACATCGCCCAGGTGTTCCAGCGCTCCGGCACCCTGCAGGTGAGCTTCAAGGACTCCGGCATCACCAGCCCGGCCGACTTCGCGGGCAAGAAGATCGGCAACTGGGGCTACGGCAACGAGTTCGAGGTGTTCGCGGCGATGACCAAGGCCGGTATCGACCCGGCCCGACGTCGAGAACGTGGCCCAGCAGTTCGACATGGTCGGCCTGCTCGAGGGCGACATCGACGCCGCCGAGGCGATGACCTACAACGAGTACGCACAGGTGCTCGAGGCCATCAACCCCGACACCGGCGAGCTCTACACACCCGACGACTTCAACGTCATCTCCTACGAGGACGAGGGCGTCGGAATGCTGCAGGACGCCATCTGGGCCGACGGCAGCCGTCTCGCCGACGCCGCCTACAACGACATGGCAGTGAAGTTCGTCGCCGCCTCGTTGCAGGGTTGGGCCTACTGCCGCGACAACGTCGACGCTTGCGCCTCGATCGTCAGCACCGCTCAGCCCGATCCTGGGTCTCACCCACCAGACGTGGCAGATGAACGAGATCAACAAGCTCATCTGGCCCGCCGCCGAGGGTGTCGGCTTCATCAACCAGGACGCATGGGACCGTACGGCCACCCTTGCCCAGGAGACGATGAACCTGGAGGGCAGCACTGTGCTCACCGCGGCTCCCGATGCCGAGGCGTACACCAACGACATCGTCACTGCGGCCCATGCCCTGTTGACGGCTATGGGCATCGACATCAGCGGCAGTTCATATGCGCCGGTCGAGGTCACTCTCACCGAGGGCGGCGCCTGACCGTTCTCTGCGAACATCGGTGAAAGGGGGGGCGGGCTACTCACGTGGCCCGCCCCCTTCGCTTTCCTGTATGCCGGGCGTCGACCACCGGATCCTTGCCCTGATCGCGTAATCGTTGGTGCCACAAGGTAGAAAAGAGGGACCGGATGGGCAATGGGGCTCGTCCATCTACCAGGAGGTGGCCAATGACGGACACCGCACAACGACATGAACGGCAGCCCGAGCAGATTTCGCACGTCGTAGTTCGTTTCGCCGGCGACTCCGGTGACGGGATGCAGCTCACGGGTGATCGCTTCACGTCAGCGAGTGCCCTCTTCGGCAACGACCTGTCGACCTTCCCCGACTACCCGGCCGAGATCCGCGCCCCAGCGGGCACGGTGGCCGGGGTGTCGAGCTTCCAGGTCCACATCTCCGACCACGACATCACCACCCCTGGCGACGCGCCAAACGTGCTGGTGGCGATGAACCCGGCAGCCCTGAAGGCCGACCTCAACCGCCTCGAGCAGAACGGCCTGTTGATCGTCAACAGCGATGCCTTCGAAGAGCGCGACCTGGAGAAGGCCGGTTACAAACTGAACCCCCTCCAGGACGGCAGCCTGTCGAACTACCGGCTCGTCGAAGTGCCGATGACGTCGCTCACCCAACTGGCCACCGAACCCCTCGGGGTCAAGGCCCGCGACTCCGAACGGTCGAAGAACTTCTTCGCCCTCGGCCTCGTGTCGTGGCTCTACTCGCGCCCCTCGAGCCCACCATCGAGTGGATCGATGGTCGCTTCAAGGATCTGGTGCGCGACAGCAACCTTGCCGCGTTCAAGGCGGGCTACAACTTCGGCGAGACCAGCGAGCTGTTCGATCACCCCTACGAGGTGAAGCCCGCCCACCTGCGAGCCGGGCGAGTACACCAACATCACCGGCAACGTCGCCCTCGCCTGGGGCATCGTCGCCGCCGGCCAGTTGGCCAAGCTGCCGGTGTTCCTCGGTACCTACCCCATCACTCCGGCCAGCGACATCCTCCACGAGCTGTCCAAGCACAAGAACTTCGGTGTGCGCACTGTGCAGGCAGAAGACGAGATCGCCGCCGCAGGTATGGCGCTTGGTGCTGCCTTCGCCGGTCACCTGGGCGTCACCACCACCAGCGGCCCCGGCGTGGCGCTGAAGAGCGAGACCACCAGCCTGGCGGTATCGCTGGAGCTGCCCTTCCTTCTCATCGACGTGCAGCGTGGTGGTCCGTCCACCGGACTGCCCACCAAGACCGAGGCCGCGGACCTCAACATCGCCCTCTACGGCCGTCACGGCGAGGCACCCCTGCCGGTGGTCGCCGCCTACAGCCCGTCGCACTGCTTCCACGCGGCGATCGAGGCTGTGCGCATCGCCGTCAAGTACCGCACCCCGGTCATCTTGCTCAGCGACGGCTACTTGGCCAATGGCAGCGAGCCCTGGCTCCTACCCGACCCTGCGAGCCTGGCCGACATCTCGGTCGAGTTCGCCACCAGCAAGAACCATGTTGCCGAGGACGGCACCGAGGAGTACTGGCCCTACGTGCGCGACCCCGAAACCCTCGCCCGGCCATGGGCCATCCCCGGCACGCCTGACCTGATGCACCGCATCGGCGGCCTCGAGAAAGAAGACGGCCGTGGCGATATCAGCTACTCGCCCGCCAACCACTCCAAGATGGTCCATCTGAGGGCCGCGAAGGTGGCTCGCATCGCCAACGACATCCCGCCCGCCGCGATCGTGGGCGACGCCGATGCCGAGGTGTGCCTGCTCGGTTGGGGTTCTACTTGGGCCGCTATTGACGCAGCCGTGCAGCGCAAGCGGCGAGAGGGTGTGAAGGTGGCCTGGATTCACCTCACCCACCTCAACCCCTTGCCGCCGAACCTGGGCGACCTGTTGAAGTCGTTCCCCAAGGTGCTGGTGCCCGAGCTCAACATGGGTCAGCTGTGCCGCCTCGTGCGCGCCGAGTATCTGATCGATGCCAAGGCCGTCACCAAGGTCGAGGGCCTGCCGTTCAGTGCAGCCGAACTCGAAGACGCGATCCAGGAGGCCCTGCGATGAGTGACACGATCACCCTCACCACCAAGAAGGACTGGATGAGCGACCAGGAGGTGAAGTGGTGCCCCGGTTGCGGCGACTACGGCATCCTCCAGGCCGTCCAGACCCTGATGCCCGAGCTGGGCGTGCCCATCGAGAACACGGTGTTCATCAGCGGGATCGGCTGTAGCAGCCGCTTCCCCTACTACATGAACACTTACGGCATGCACAGCATCCACGGTCGTGCCCCGGCCCTGGCAACCGGTGTTGCGGTGGCCCGGCCCGACCTCGATGTGTGGGTCGTCACCGGCGACGGCGACGCCCTGAGCATCGGCGGCAACCACCTCATCCATGCCCTGCGGCGCAACGTGAACCTCACCATCTTGTTGTTCAACAACCGCATCTACGGGCTCACCAAGGGCCAGTACTCGCCCACCTCCGAGGAGGGCAAGGTCACCAAGAGCTCGCCGATGGGCTCGATCGACCACCCCTTCAACCCCTTGTCGGTGGCGTTGGGTGCCGAGGCCAGCTTCGTCGCCCGCACCCACGACCTGGACCGCAAGCACATGATGAGTGTCTTCCGCGCTGCCCACGATCACAAGGGCGCAGCGTTCGTCGAGATCTACCAGAACTGCAATGTCTTCAACGATGCGGCTTTCGACGGGGTCACCGGCAAGTCCTTCCGCCAGGAGAACATGATCGATCTCAAGCACGGCGAGCCGATCCGCTTCGGCCCCGACGGGCACAAGGGCGTGATCATGGGTTCCGACGGCCAGTTGCGCATCGTCGAAGTCGCCGAGGTCGGTGAGGCGAACATCCTGGTCCACGATGCTCAACGCGCCGACCCTGGCCTGGCGTTCGCTCTCGCCCGGTTGTCCACCGACGACCACTCGCCCACACCCTTCGGCATCTTCCGCGATGTCCTGCGCGGTGAGTACTCCACCATGGTGGACCAGCAGCTCGCCGAGGCAACCAAGCGCAAGGGGCCCGGCGATCTGTCGGCCCTGCTGCGCGGCAACGGCACCTGGATGGTCGGCTGACCCGGTCTCGCCCCGGTTCGCTCGGCTCGAAGGGGTTCAGCCGCTGGTGATCGCCTCGCCGACACCGATGTCGGCCTTGTCGGCGGCGGCCCTGCCGGCGTACCAGCCGGCCGAGTTCAGCCGCCTGGCGCGCATTGGCGTGGTGCCGGGGAACATGTCTTCATAGGTGGCGTCGACGGCGGCGTCGCGCTCGGCCAGGATGGGCACCAGGGAGCTGCCGTAATCGCGCTCGGCCTTGTGGGTGACGTGTTGGCGGGTGGCGCGTAGGCGTTCGGCCACTCGGTCGGCGAAGGCAATCAGGAAGGCGCGGCGGAAGGAAGCGTTGCGCAACCGGGCATCGTGACGGGTCGCTTCGGCAGATGCGTGGGTGGCCTGCACGAGCAGGGACGTGAAGAGCAGGTCGGTGAGCTGCAGATCGACAGGGAAGCCGACGATGGTGGCAAACCCAGGTTGAGAGACCCACACGCACCGGGCACCGTTGACGTCGGCGATACCACCGAGGAGGCGGACCTTCTCGTCGGCGTAGGGGTTGTCGATGTGCACCCGGCGGGCCTCGACCCCACGTCGGGTGTTGGAGCCGGCGGCAGCTGCGGCGAGAACGGCGGCGTCGATGGAGTGGCGGGTCATCAACTCCTGCGCTTTGGTGGTGAAGGCCTCGGCCTCGGCCTCGAAGGAAGTGGCCTCTGCCTTGGCCAACAGGGCGCGGATGACCTTCAGTGCCTTGGCGTCGACCTCACCGGAAGTGGTGGCGGTGGGTCGATCGGTGCCGATGTTGGTGGCCCCCCACTTGGACGGGGGATCGATGAGGAGGGTCTGACGCGTGGCCCGGCGCAACAGGGCGAGGACCTGGATGGCTTCGTGCGAGCATGTCTTCGGGGTGGAGCTTCTCGGCTCGTGCCCAGGTGGCCAGGAGGTCGCCGTGGCCGCCGACGATCTGGCGTTGGGTCTGCCGGTAGATCCCGAGGTCGCTCAGCTGGGCGAGCCAGGGGTGGGGGCGCGGGTGGGTGCGTCGAAGCGGCGGGAGTGTTCGGCGATGAGGGCCCGGGCGAGCTTGGCGGCACGGACCGTGAACTGGCGCTTGACGGCGTGAACCACGTCGGCCGGCTGCCAGCCGTTCTCGAAGACGAGGTCGAGCATTCGCCCCATCTGGCGCTCGATCTCGCCGGCCGGTCGATCTGGTGAGTCGGGAGAATCGTGGAGGCGGTGGATATGGGTCATAGCCATAGCCAACGTCGCCTTGTCGGCCATGGGGCCATACGCCGACTCGCATGCCAGTTCGATCAGGTCGGCCATGGTGGGGCCGCCGCCGCGCCGTGCCGTGGGGGCGCTACGCGCCCTCTGCTGCTGTTCTTGGCGGTGCTTGCGTGCCCGGCGTTGCTGACTGTTGCGACCCATTGAGGCAGTCTGCCTGTTGGGTGCGCGAAAGTAAGCGGGTGCCGCCGGTTCAGCCGGTGTAGTGGGTGTCGGCGAGGGTGAGCACGTCGTCGAGGATGGCCAGGCCCTCTTCCACCTCGGCCGGGCTCGCGGTGCACGGGGGCACGACGTGGACGCGGTTGAAGTGGGTGAACGGCCACAGTCCCTTCGCTTTGCACGCCGCAGCGAGGTCGGCCATCGGCTTGGCTTCGGCGCCTGCCGCGTTGTAGGGCACCAGGGGCTCGCGGGTGGCGCGGTCCTTCACCAGCTCGATTGCCCAGAAAGACGCCAAGCCCGCGAACGTCGCCGACGCTGGGATGGTTGGCCTTCAGCTTCTCCAGGCCGGGGGCGATGGTGTCGGCACCAAGTGAGCGGGCGTGCTCGATGATGCCGTCTTCTTTGAAGATGTTGATGCTGGCGACGGCCGACGCGCACGCCAGAGGGTGGCCCGAGTAGGTGAGCCCGCCGGGGTAGGGGCGGTCCTTGAAGCTGTCGGCCACACGCCGGCTGAGCACCACTCCACCGAGGGGTAGGTAGCCGGAGTTGACCCCCTTGGCGAAGCACGCCAGGTCGGGTTCCACATTCCACTTGTGGAAGGCGAACCACTCGCCGCAGCGGCCGAACCCCGACATCACTTCGTCGCAGATCATCACGATGCCGTGGCGGTCGCAGAGCCGGCGGATGCCCTCGAGGTAGCCGTCGGGTGGCACGAGGATGCCGTTGGTGCCCACGACCGTCTCGATGATGATCGCGGCCACCGTGTTGGCCCCCTCGACCATGAGCACTTCTTCGAGGTGTTGCAGGGCACGGTCGCACTCCTCGGCCTCGCTGGTGCTGTGGAAGGCACTGCGGTAGGGGTAAGGGCCCCAGAACTTCACCACGCCGGGCATGCCCGGTTCACTGGGCCAGCGACGCGGATCTCCGGTGAGGGTGATCGCCCCGTTGGTGGCCCCGTGGTAGCTGCGGTAGTGGCTGAGCACCTTGAACCGACCGGTGTGCAAGCGGGCCATGCGCACCGCGTTCTCGGTGGCCTCGGCGCCGCCATTGGTGAAGAACACCATGTCGAGGTCACTGTGTTCGTTCTCGCAACGGGCAACCTCGACGATCAGGCGGGCGGCCTCGCTGCGGGTGTCGTTGGCGTGGATGGGGGCGATGGTGCACAGGCGGTCGGCCTGTTCCTTGATCGCCGCCACCAGCTTGGGGTGCTGGTGGCCGATGTTGACGTTGACCAGTTGGCTGGAGAAGTCGAGGTAGCGGGTGCCGTCGTCGGTCCAGAAGTAGCTGCCCTCGGCGCGAGAGACCACGGCGGGGTTGAGCGTTCCCTGGGCGCTCCACGAATGGAACACGTGAGCACGGTCGTTCGCATAGGCATCGGCGGGGTGGGTGTCGAGGACGCTCATGGACGTGATGTTAGTTGTCACATCGCATGGCGTACAGAGTGGTCTTTGTTCCCGCACAAAGTAGTTGTGGGTCGGGTCGACGAGCGAGTCCGCGAGATGATTAGTTCCGGATTTGTGTGAGCGCACAGACACAACGTTCGGTCTGTGCGCTCACACAAAGCGGGCACCAACGCCTTCGTCCCTGGCCGCAACGTCCCCTTCGACACCCGCAACCAAGCCGGACCACCCAAGGCCCGGGCAGGGTAGACACCCCTTGGAACTAGTCGTCTAGGTCAGACGAAGCGGGCCCACTGGTCGAAGGGCATCCTCTCCGTGCGCAACTGGTTGATCGTCGCCGACGGATCGGCCTGGCCGATCGCCACTCCGCAGAACAGCATCTCGTTCTCCGGCGCACCGACGAAGGAGTGGATCGAACCGTGGCGCACCGACCAGTACTCCTGGGCGCAGGTGGCCAGACCGCGCTCTACGGCGAGGAGCATGAAGGTCTGCAGGAACATGCCCAGGTCGGACCACTGGGGTCGCCCCATCTGGCGGTCGACGAAGCAGAAGATGGTTGCAGGTGCACCGAAGAACTCGCCGTTGTGGGCGAACTGGCGCATGCGGCCCTCGCGGTCGTCACGCTCGATCCCCAGCAGGGCGTACATCTGCTCGCCGACGTTGAACCGGTTGGTGCGGTAGGGCTCGCTCACCTTCGGCGGATAGATGTCGTACTCGGGGTCCTCTACCGGCGGTCGGGTGGTGAGGAACTGGCGCAGCCGGGTCATCGACTCCCCGTTGACCACATAGATCCGCCACGGCTGGAGGTTGCCGCCGCTGGGGGCGTGTGCCGCGTCGGTGAGCAGGGATTGCAGGGTTTCGTCGGAGACCGGGTCGGGAAGGAATGCCCGGATCGATGACCGGGTGTTTACAGCTTGCGTTACGTCCATCGCCCGGACGCTAACGCGCCGAGCCCTTCGTGATCCTCACCGGCCCGAGGTGCCCGATATGGCCGCGATCTGGGAGATCTTCGATCCGGGTGGCACGGCATCGAGAACGAGACCCCGCACGAATTCGACAGCGTCTGCCTCGCTCGACACCGAGACATGCTCGGTGAGGACCACGATCTTCGAGCCGGCCTCGTGGCTGGCGGAGCCGAAAATGTGGTCCAGGTTGGTCATCAAGGCGTCGTTGGGCGGCTTCGGAAGCTCCACCACCACGTTCACGTCGTAGCCCATGCCCCACAGTCTGCACGACCCGGAAGGCCTCATCGACCAGACCCGGGCATGGCGCTAGCCGAGGGCGGCGATGGCATCGGCAACGGCCAGCACTCGGTGGGCGTTGGCGACGTGGAGGTTCTCGATCATTCGTCCATCGACGGTGGCCACTCCCTTGCCCAACGCTGTGGCTTCCTCGAAAGCCGCGATCACCCGGCGGGCGTGCTCGACGTCGGCCTCGCTCGGTGCCCAAACGTCGTTGCAGATCTCGACCTGGCCGGGGTGGATGAGGGTCTTGCCGTCGAAGCCCATCTCGAAGCCCTGCACACACTCGGTGCGGAACCCGTCGAGATCCTTGACGTCGTTGAACACCCCGTCGAGGATCACCGTGCCCGCTTCGCGAGCTGCCAGGAGGGCGGTAGCGAGGTGGGGCACCAGGGGGTGGCGGCCGGCGGCACCCAGCACGCTGCGTACTTCGCGGGCCAGGTCGTTGGTGCCCATAACCAGCGCGCCGACGCGCCAGTGGGCGGCGATGGAGCGCACTTCGAGGATCGCGGTCGGTGTCTCGACCATCGCCCAGATCTTCATGTTGGGATGGGCGCCGGCGGCGTCGAGGCGGTCGCTCACCTGGTCGAGGTACTTCACCGATGACACTTTGGGGATCACGACCGCTGCGGCCGGGGTCTGGGCGGTGGCGGCGAGGTCGTCGACTCCCCAGGGAGTGTCGAGCCCGTTGCAGCGGATGGTGAGTTCGCGCGAGCCGTACTCGCCCGACGAGGCGGCCGCCACGGCGTTGGCGCGCGCGGTGTCCTTGGCATCGGGTGCCACGGCATCCTCGAGATCGAAGATGATTGCATCGGCGGGGATGCTCTTTGCCTTCTCCAGCGCCCTCTCGTTGGCGGCGGGCATGTAGAGCACCGATCGCCGGGGGCGCAGGTCGATTGTCATCTTGTCCTCCTCAGAATCTTTGGCTCATTATTCCTGGCTCAGAACCCGTAGGCCTCAGCGAGCTCGGGGTCGCGAGCGGCCAACGCGCGGGCGAGCGACACGACTACCTTGCACTGCTTGACCGAGGCGTCGTCTTCCATCTTGCCGTCGAGCATGATCGCCCCGGTGCCGTCGCCCATGGCGTCGATCACCCTCTGGGCCTGGAGAACATCGGCAGGGCGGGGGCTGAACACCCTCTTGGCGATCTCGATCTGCGCCGGGTGCAGGCTCCACGCCCCGACGCAGCCGAGCAGGTAGGCGTTGCGGAACTGGTCCTCGCAGGCGACCGTGTCCTTGATGTCGCCGAAGGGGCCGTAGAAGGGCAGTATGCCGAAGGTGACGCACGCGTCGACCATGCGGGCCAGGGTGTAGTGCCACAGGTCTTGCTGGTGGATGGCGCGCGGTGCGTCGTATTGGGGGCCGTCGGCGCCGGCAGGCGGGTCGGCACGCACGAGGTAGTCGGGGTGCCCTCCGCCCACCCGGGTGGTCTTCATCCGCCGGCTGGCGGCCAGGTCGGCCGGCCCCAGGGACAGGCCCTGCATGCGTGGCGACGCGGCGCAGATCGCCTCGATGTTGGACACCCCGCGGGCGGTCTCGAGGATCGCGTGCACCAGGAGGGGCTTCTTCAGCCCCGCCTTGGCCTCGAGCTGGGCGAGCAGGCGGTCGACGTAGTGGATGTCCTCGGGGCCCTCCACCTTGGGCACCATGACGACATCGAGCTTGTCGCCGATCTCGGGCACCAAGGTGGTGAGGTCGTCGAGTGCCCACGGGGAGTCGAGGCTGTTGATGCGGGTCCAGAACTGGGTGGCGCCGAAGTCGACCGTCTGGCCGACACGAACCAGACCGGCGCGTGCGGCCTCCTTGTCGGCCATCGGAATGGCGTCCTCAAGATTGCCGAGCAAGATGTCGACGGTGGGGACGAGCTCCGGCAGCTTGGCGACCAGCTTGTCGTTCTGCGGCGGGAAGAAGTGGATGACCCGGCTGGGGCGGAAGGGGATCTCGCGCACAGGGCTCGGGGGCTCCGGCGGCAAGGGGCTTGAAGAAGTCACGAGGGCTGCGCACGAGGCAAGGTTAGGTTGACCGGGTGGCACTTCAGAACTTCGACGCGATCCTCTTCGACGCCGGTGGCATCTTCCTGCTGCCCGACCCGACCGTGCTCGGCCCCCTGCTGGCCTACCACGGCGGCGACCCGTCCATCGAAGCGCCACCGCCGAGCCCACTACGCGGGCATGGCCGCCAAGAGTGGGGCCGGTGTGAGCGAGGCCTTCTGGCACGAGTACAACATCGCCTACGTGCGGTCGGTGGGCGTACCCGACGACGACGTGGAGCTGGCGGCGATGGTGCTCGGTCGCGGAGCCGCAACGCCTACACCTGGCGCTGGCCGATCCCCGAGAGCGTGGAGACGCTCGCGCGCCCTTCACGCGGCCGATGTGCCGATGGGTGTGGTCAGCAACGCCAGCGGGCAGATCGAGGAGGTGCTGGCGCGGCAGCGGTGTGTGCCAGGTGGGGGAGGGGCCGCACACTCCGGTGCGGGTGATCATCGACAGCCATCTCGTGGGTGTCGCCAAGCCCGACCCGCGATCTTCGATTTCGCACTCGTTCACTTTCCGGGCATCGACCGCCACCGCATCGCCTATGTCGGTGACTCGGTCACGATGGACGTCGGCGGTGCCCGCGCCGCCGGCCTTCACCCGATCCTGCTCGACCCCCACGACGACCACCCCGACGCCGACTTCGACCGCATCATCTCCCTGCTCGAGCTGCTCCCGCCGCCGGCTGAGCCTCGCCTGTCGGAGAGTGCATCCTAGGTTGGTATGGACTCTGCATACCGGACTGGTATGATGATCGAGTGCCCACCCAACTTGCAGTCCGACTCGACGAGGAACTGATCGACGGGCTCGACTGGCTCGTCGTCCGCTGCCACTACGCGAACCGCACCGATGCGATCCGCGAAGCCATCCGCACTGTCTTGGCCGAGCAGCGCCGGAGAGAGATCGACGACGAGTATGTCGAGGCGTACGCGCGCCTGCCCCAGACCGAGGAGGAGTCGGCACATCTGAAGTACCAGAGCTTCGCCAACCTCGACGACGACCCGGGCAGCCTGGAGGACTGGGTGTGATTCAGCAGGGGGAGATCTGGTGGGGCGACCTCCCCGACGACAAGCCGCGACCGTTTCTCGTGCTCACAAGGCAAAGAGTCATCCCGTCTCTGCGCTCCGTAGTGGTGGCCCCGATCACGTCGCGGTCGCGGTCTGGTCAGTGAAGTTCCTCTCGGCGCTGCGGATGGATTGCGCATCCAGTCGGTGGCGTCGTTCGACAATGTGGCGGTGCTCCCGAAGTCGCTGCTCGTGAGGCGACTTGGTGCCCTGGCGCCCGGGCGGTGGAACGAGGTCTGCGCGGCGATGAGGGCCGCGATCGACTGCTGACCGCGGCAAGACTCGGCGGGTTCAGGTGGTGGTGTCCACGAGGCGGCGGGCGATCACCTTCAGGCACAGGGTCTCGTCGGCGCCTTCGAAGATGCTCAGCACGCGGGCATCGACGAAGAGCCGGCTGACGGTGAACTCCTCGGCGTAGCCCATGCCACCGTGGATCTGCATCGCCTCGCGGGTCACCCACTCGGCGGCCTTGCACACATAGGCCTTCACCATCGCCGCCTCGGTCGTGCCCTCGCCGTTGGCCATCAGACGGGCAACGCGGTAGGCGAACTGACGCCCGGCCTGGATGAGCATCACCATCCGGCCCAGCTTCACCTGGGTCAGCTGGTAGTCGACGATCGTTCTTACCGAACACCTTGCGGTTTTCGGCGTAGTCGAGGGCAGCCTCGTAGGCGGCCTGCATGACCCCCACGGCGCGTGCCGCGGTCTGCAGCCGGCCGTTCTCGAAGCCGGCCATCTGGTAGAAGAAGCCGTTCCCGACACCGTCCTCCTCGCCGATCAGGTTTGCGGCCGGCACCCACCAATCTTCGAGCGCCACCTCGTAGCTGTGCATGCCGCGATAGCCGATGGTGTCGATCGCCCGGCCCTGCATCTTCCCGGCATCTTCCCGGCGGCGCCATCCTGCTCGAACTCGAAGCCGTGGCCTTCGCCGTGTGGTTTGGGCACGATGAACAGGCTCAGGCCGCGGTGGGTCTTGCTGCGGTCGGAGTCGGTTCGGGCCAGGAGCGCCAGCACATCGGCGCGGGCGCCGAACGTGCACCAGGTCTTGACCCCGTTGATCACATAGCCGGGCTCACCGTCGGGGCCCTCGGCCGGGGTAGCGGTGACCTTGATCCCGGCAACATCGCTGCCGTAGTCGGGTTCGGTGACCGCCACTGCGGGCATCACCTCGGCGGTGGCCAGCTTGGGCAGCCACTCGAGCTTCTGGGCTTCCGTGCCCCCCTTCACCAGGGCCCGGGTGAGGATCTCGGGGCGGGTGATCAGGGAGCCGCCGATGCCCAGCGAACCGCGGCTGAGCTCCTCGGTAGCCACCACCATGCCCACGTATTCGTTCTCGCCGCCCTCGCTGTAGCCGCCGTACTCGGCGGGCACGCTGAGGCCGAAGGCACCCATCTCGGCCAAGCCCTGGACGATCTCCTCGGGCACGTCGGCGTTGGTGCGGTGAACGTGCTCGGCGTGGGGCTTGATCACCTTCTCGGCGAAGCCGCGGAAGGTATCGGCAACCATCTCCATCTCGTCGTCGAGGTGGCGTGGCCCCGGACTGTGGGCGAGCGAGGCGACGAACTCGGGTGTGCGGTACCTCTCGAGGAAGGGGTGGGCGGCCTGCAGGGCGGTGTTCTCGATGCCCCACAGACTCTCGCGGCCGGCGATGCGAGTGATCAGGTCGTGCACCATGTCGGCGGTGAACGCACAGGTGATGCGCGCTTCGATATCACCCTTGGCGCCATAGGGGAGAAGGGCGCGCGCCGTCTCCACCTGGGCACCGCCGTGGGCGAGGTCGTAGGCGAGAACCTGGTTGGCATCTGGTCCTCCGCTCGCCGCAAGGTGGCGCACGCCCCTGCCGACGATCATCCCGGCGAGGTCGATGACTGAAGCTGCGGCGGCGAGGTCGGGGGCAGCGAGTTCGGGCGTGGCCGGACCGGAAGAAGAGGGGGTGGGGCTCATGGGTGAGATGTTACTGGCGGGTAGGAGAACGGCCGAAAGGGCTGACCGGGGTTGACCACCGGTGTGCGAGGCTGGGTCCATGGCATCCCCCGACCCTGTCCGCCTGTGCCTGTACTGCGGCTCGAACTCGGGCAGCAACCCGGCCTTCGCCGAGACTGCTCGTCGTCTCGGTTCGGCACTGGCGAACCGGAGCATCGGTCTCGTCTACGGAGGAGGCAGTGTCGGCCTGATGGGCATCGCCGCCGACGCTGCGATGGAGGCGGGCGGTGAAGTCGTCGGGGTGATCACCGAGCAATTGGTGGGTGCCGAGGTGGCCCACCGGACCCTCACCCGGCTCGAGGTGGTGCCCACGATGCACGACCGCAAGAGCCGCCTGTGCGACCTGGCCGATGGCTTCGTCGTCCTGCCCGGCGGCTTCGGCACCGTCGACGAGTTTGCCGAGATGCTCACCTGGAACCAGCTCGGCATCATCGCCAAGCCGGTTGTGCTGCTCGACGTCGACGGGTTCTGGGAGCCCCTGCTCACCTGGATGGACCGCGCCGTGGCCGACGGCTTCGTGAGGTCGGCCCACCGGGTACTCGCCCAGAGGGCCCGTTCGGTGGACGAAGCCATCGCCATCGCCACTTCGCCGGTGCCCCAGACTCCCCACAAGTGGCTCGACCGCGACGGCACCCCGCCCCGTGGCCTGAGACCGTAGGCCGTTCGCGTCTGACGCTCGGTCGGTGTTACCTTCGCCGTCATGTCGTCGATCGACCTCGCTGCCGCCGAACGGATAGCCGACGCCCTGTTCGCCCCCGACGCACCCCACGGGCTGAGCCTCGCGCTGGTGGTCCAGCAGTCGGGCGAGGTGGTGCTCGAACGCTACGGGCACCAGCCCGACACGGTGTTCGGCCCGGGTGGGCCCGTCACCGCCGACACGACCCTCGTCTCGTGGAGCATGGCCAAGAGCATCACCCACGCTGCGGTAGGCATCCTCGTGGGCGAGGGGCGTCTCCGGCTCGAGGAGCCGGCGCCGGTGCCGTCGTGGCAGGGCACTGCGAAAGAGGCCATCACCCTCCAGCAGCTGCTGGAGATGAGGTCCGGCCTCGAGTTTGTCGAGGACTACGTCGACGCCGGCATCAGCCACTGCATCGAGATGCTGGGCGGCGCCGGGCATGCCGACATGGCCGCCTACGCCGCAGCGCAGTCGCTGCTGCACCCGCCTGGCTCGGTGTGGAACTACTCCAGCGGGACGGCCAACATCGTCGCCCGTATCGTCGGCGACGCCGTTGGCGGCGGCTGTGAGGGGATGGAGCGGTTCCTTCGCGATCGCCTGTTCGGGCCGACGGGCATGACCTCGGCGGTCCCGAAGTTCGATGAGGTCGGCACCTTCGTGGGATCCAGCTTCGTGTACGCCACCGCCCGCGACTTCGCCCGCTTCGGCGAGCTGTACCTCCACGACGGGGTGGCCGCCGACGGCACCCGGGTGCTGCCGACTGGATGGCGCGACCACGCCCGCGCCGTCACGGCTCACGACCCCGACAGCGGGTTCGGCTACGGGGCCCACTGGTGGACCTGGCCCGACCTCCCCGGCAGCCTCGCCGCCCACGGCTACGAGGGTCAGTACACCCTGGTCGTTCCCGACCGCGAGCTGGTGGTAGTGCACCTCGGCAAGGCCCCCGCAGACCGTCGCCCTCTGCTGAACGATCTACTCCGTGAGCTGGTCGCCTGCACGCACAACTGATCGGTAGGCGCCTCCGCGGTTGCCGGATCGGCTAGCAATATGGGGTGGCCACCGAGCCTTTCGGCCCCCTCACCGGTGAACTCCCCCTTGTCTCGCTAGACGACACGGGCGGCCCGCCGCGCCCCCGCCAAGTCCGTCCCGTGAGGCTCACGGTCAAGCTCGTTGCCCTGTCCGCGGTGATCTGGTTCTTCGTCCTTCCCCTAATCCCGGGCATGCGCAAGGCGGCAGACGAGCTCAGTCGGGTGAACCCCGCTCTGTTGGCACTTGGTCTCGGCCTGCAGGTCGCCGCCCTGTTCTGCTACTCCCTCCTCACCAAGGCGGCACTCGGCGACGGGGGTCACGAGATCTCGCGGCCTCGCCTGTTCCGCATCCAGATGAGCACCAAGGCCCTCAGCAGCATCGTGCCCGGTGGTAGCGCGGCAGGATCGGGGCTCGCCTATCGGCTGATGACACTCAGCGGGGTGCAGGGCCCCGACGCCGGCTTCGCCCTGGCGACTGCGGGCTTGGGCTCGGCGGTGATGTTGAACGTCATCTTGTGGGTCGGCCTGATCGTGTCTATCCCCATCCGCGGGGTGAACCAGTGGTATGCGTGGGCGGCTCTGGCGGGCATTGTGATCATGGGCATTGCCGCCACCCTTGTCTTCGGCCTGATGGAAGGGCAGGGCCGCGCCGAGAGGGCGTTGCGCTGGATCGCCCGCAAGTTCGGCCTCAACGAGGATCGCGCCGGTGCTGCGGTCCGCCAGATCGGCGGCCGCCTGGAGGATCTGGTGGCCGACCGGCAACTGCTCGTACGGGTTGCGGCGTGGGCAGCCGCGAACTGGTTGCTCGATGCTGCCTCACTGTGGGTGTTCCTTCGCGCCTATGGCTACTCCCTCGACGTCGATGCACTCATCGTGGCCTTCGGCCTCGCCAACGTGTTTGCCGTGATTCCGATCACCCCCGGCGGCCTGGGCCTCGTGGAGGGCATCTACATCCCTACCCTGGTGGGCTTCGGTCTCACCCGGGCCGAAGCGACCCTGGGCGTCATCTCTTACCGCGTCGCCCAGTACTGGTTCCCGATCCTTCTCGGCGGCGTGATGTACGCCACCTTGAGGGTGGGGCCATGGAGCATCAGGCGCCGAACCAGCCTGCAGCGCCTGCGTGAGCTTGCCGCCGAAACCGAGACCAACCGGGAGAGCGTTCTCGACTTCTCCGCCAGGTTCGGCCGCCGTAGCCGCGCCGTGAACGAGGACGAAGAGCGCTGACGGCCGCGGATGCCGTTCGCCTCGGGGCTGTTCTGCGGCCCAGCCGGCTGACTAGCGTCGGGCTCATGACCACCCATGAACGCCCCTTCGGGCGATGCCTCGAGGACTTCGTCGTCGGCGACGTTTACAAGCACTGGCCGGGCAAGACCATCACCGAGTACGACGACCACCTGTTCTGCATGATCACCATGAACCACCATCCCCTTCACACCAACGACTGGTTCGCAAAGGCGAGCGTGCAGGGCCGCAATGTCGTCGTCGGCAACCTCGTCTACTCCCTCACCCTCGGCATGAGCGTGCCCGATGTGAGCGGTGCGGCAATCGCCAACCTCGAGGTCGAGACCCTGCAGCACAAGTTTCCCACCTTCCACGGTGACACCATCCACGCCGAGACCCGGGTGCTCAGCGTGCAGGAGAGCAAGAGCCGCAACGACCGTGGCGTGGTCACCGTGGAGACCAAGGCGTTCAACCAGGAGGGCAAGGAGGTCTGCTACTTCCGTCGCCGGGTGATGGTGTGGAAGCGCGAGTTCGCACCCACGCGCAAGCGCCCCTACGACGATGTCGCGGTGTGGGACTGACCCGCGAAGCCCTCGTGATCAGGATGTGATCGCGGCCACGACGGCGTCGTACGCCGCGTCGGCGTAAGCGCGCATCTCGTCGTCGGTGCGATCCTGGATGGGGTGGGGGGTGAACACCCGCGCCACACCCGGGAAGCCGAGTGAGGCCGCCTGTGCCGTTGCCGCGTCGACGAACTCGGCCGACGCGATGAACACACCGGGAAGTCCCCGGCGTTCGAGATCGACGATGTCGTGCACACTGCACGACGTACAGCTGCCTCAATCAGCCAGGGCCTCGATCACCAGGGTGCACAGGGTGGTGATCTCGTGGCGCAGGTCGACCGGCGCCGGCTTGGTGAAGGTCGGCTTGCGGAACCGGAGCACGGTGGCACCGCCGCCTATCAGCTTCTCTTCGAGGCGGTCGAGGAAGACGTCGCCGCGTGGTTTGCCGATGTCGAGCAGGCCCACTACCTGGCCGTGTAGCGAAGCGGGGCGGGGGAGGGGCTCGCGGTGTGGCAGAGAGCGCTCGCCGCTCGGGTCGAGCAGGATTCTGGTCATGGCCTTACCTCCTTGGCTACCGGCTGCGACCCTATGGTGCCATTGGCCCACCCGCCGATGATGGCCGAGAACAGGCCGGCGCCGCCACCGGCGTGAACCAGAAGGATCCCATCGGGGCGGAACTTGGGCAGGGTGAGCTCACCGAACTCGGGGGGCACCCCATCGGCGATTCCGCCCGCCCCCCACACCAGTTCGCTCCCTGACAACTGGAGGCGGCTGTGCAGTTCGGCGAGGAGTCGGTCGCGGTCCCAGCCGTCATCGCTGAACACGCGGGCGTGTTCTGGACCCACCACGAGCATGGCGTCGAAGGCGAGCACCAGCTTGGGGCTGTGCAGGGTGCGCAAGCAGGCGGCAAACAGGTTGGCGAGCTCCGATGCGGTTCGGGCCTTCTGGTCCACGACGCACCTCGGCCCCTCGCCGGCGAAAACCGTCACGGTGTTCGCGGTGGGTTCGAAGCCACGGCTGACGGCCAGTGATGTGAACGGCGACGACTCCTCGAGCTCGGCGAAGCAGAAGCTGATCTTGCCCGGGTTGCCGTGGGTGGCGCGGTCCACCTCGCCGGGACGGCCACCGCCGACGTTGCGTATCACCAACTGCACGGCCCTGCCGATGGTGAGGTTGGCGCGGTTTCCCTGGCCGAACGCGTTGACACCACCGTTCATGCCGATGGCCCTGGTGCCCGGCCCATTGCACACGATGACCGGGCCGACTGGCATCGTGGTGGCGAGAACACCGTGGATGTTGAACTCGTCGGTGCACACCGCCTCGACGGCGGCGATCACCCACGGCAGGTACTCGGGTCGGCAGCCGGCCATCACGGCATTGACGGCGATCTTCTCCACCGTCACCTCCACCAGATCCGGGGGCACCACGGCCACGATCTCGTGGGGTGCTCTGGTGGTGCCCTGCAGGATGCGCAGCACCCTCTCCTCGGTGGGTGGTACCACGGGCAGGCCATCGGTGAAACCGCGGTCGAAGAGGGCTTCGATCTCGTCGTCGAGGTCCGCCAGTTCGATCCTGCGGCTGGCGAGAACGTGCCCGCCGAAGCGGGCTCGCAGGCGGTCGACGAGGTCGGGGTCGACCGCCAGCGACCCGCACCCGGGCCGGAACGGGGGAAGGCCGGCACCGAGGTCGGGTACACCGGTGATACGGCGCCAGTCTTCGGCCAGCCACCCCACGGTGCGTTCCCGCTCGACCCCGTCCACGACCCGGATCAGGGTGGGAACGGTCTCGATCTCGTGGTGCCAGCTGAACGACAGGTCGCCGTCGTGGATCGGCGTGGTGCCGTCCGGAAAGGAAGGGTCGTCTTGGCTGATGACGCTCACCGGGAAGAGGTCGAGGAGGGGGCCCACCATGCGACAGGTCTCACACTCGCGCTTGACGAACACCACCAGCCCGTCGGGCAGAGGAGGTGCCCCCTCGGCGATCACGACAGGAAGTCCATGATGAAGGCGTTGACGAGGTTCGGGCGTTCGACATGGAGGAAATGGCCCGCACCGTCGACCACCCGGCAGGTGACGTGTGCCGGCATCATCGCCGCCGCGGCTTCGGCCACCGCGACACCGATGCAGCCGTCGTCGCGGCCGTGGAGGTAGAGCATCGGCTGGTCGGGTACCGCCTGGGTGGCCGCCTGCGCGGGGTCGAGGGCTGGGTCCTTGGGGCCGTCGCCGAGGGTGGCCCGGTAGTAGCCGAGCGCCGCGGCGAGGTTGGCCGGGTCGCCGAGCGCAGCCTTTACGTGGGCCAGGTCGGCGGTGGCGTCGAAGCCCGGGGACCAGTCGGCCCACAGCATGTCGATGAAGGCCAGATCCTGGGCGGGAACCACCAGGTCGGCGAGTGGCGACTGGAAGAAGAACATGTACCAGCTGAGCTTCAACTGGGCCGGGCTGGTTAGCAGAGCCATCGCCAGCGCCGGGCCCGGCGGCACGGCCATCGATACCACCTTGCACCAGCGCTCGGGCTCGAGCACGGCGGCGCCGTGGGCGGCGGAGGCGCCCCAGTCGTGGCCGATGATCACCGCCCTTTCATCGCCGCCCAACACCTCGTGGAGCGCGTTGGCGTCGGCGGCAAGGACACCCGACTGGTAGAGCCCGTCGGCGGGGATCGAGGTGGGGGCGTAACCGCGCTGGAAGGGAGCGATCGCCCGATAACCGGCCCGGGCGAGTTCGGGCAGGAGGTGGCGCCAACTGTGGGCGCTGTCGGGGAAGCCGTGAAGGCACAGGGCGAGTGGAGCGCTGTCGCTACCGGGTCCGGCGGAGAGAACAGTGAAGTCCACCCCGTTGGCGGTGACGGTCTCCTGGGTGATCGCGGCCATGGCGGAAACGTAGCCGTCGTGCGACGAACGTCACGGCCCGAGCTGTTTACCCGGCGGTCACGTGGGGCCTAACGTGAGTTCATCGGGGGCAACTCATCGATGCAGGTCACGTTCCATGGTGTCAGGGGCTCCACTCCTTGCCATGGCGATGACATATCCAGGTACGGCGGTAATACGTCGTGCGTTTCTGTGCGCGTCCCGGGTGAAGGACCGCTGTTCTTCGACCTCGGCACCGGGGCCCGTTACTTCGGCCGCCTCCAGCCCCACGACGGCAGCTTTCGGGGCACCTGCCTGCTCAGCCACCTTCACTGGGACCACACCCAGGGCCTGCCGTTCTTCACCCCCTTGTTGAATGAGGGTTCGCAGCTCGACATCTATGCCCCGGCGCAGGACGACGGCCGCAGCGTGGAAGAGGTCATCCGCGCCACCATCCGTCCTCCCCTGTTCCCGGTGGAGATCGACCAGCTCCCCGGCACGATCAAGTTCCACGACACGGCCGACAGGGACTTCCACATCGGCGAGGTAGCGGTGAAGTCGCGTCTCGTGCCCCACATCGGGCCGACGCTCGGCTACCGCGTCGAGTGGGGTGGGTTCTCCATCGCCTACCTGAGCGACCACCAGCAGCCCTGCGACGGCTCTTTCTCCATCAGCGCCGGTGCTCGCGAGATCGCAGAGGGCGCCGACCTGCTCATCCACGACTCCCAGTACACGCCCCACGAGTTCAAGGCCAAGTCCACATGGGGTCACTGCACAATCGACTTCGCTATGTGGATCGCCCAACAGTGCGAAGTGCGCACTCTCGCCCTTTTTCATCACGACCCCACCCGCACAGACGATGCCCTCGACGAGTTGCACCGGTGCGCGGTCGGCTTCGGTGAGCGGCGCGGTCTTACCGTTCTAGCTGCCTACGAAGGTCTCGCAGTCGACGTCGGCTGAAAATGGATCACCACACCTGGGGGGTGCTCGCTGCGGCTGCGGTAGGGGCGGTGTTCTTGGTGTCGAGCATCGCCAAGCTGGCCACGCCCGACCAGTGGCGGGGGCAAGCGACGGCACTCGGCGTTCCTCGGCGTCTTGCCCCGCTCGTACCCGTCGGCGAGGCGGTCCTCGCGGCTTGGCTGCTGGTCCAGTGGCAGAGGCACCTGGCTGCTTGGCTCGCCGTCGGCATTCTGGGCGCCTTCACAGCCCTCCTGGCTCTGCGTCTCCTCCAGGGTCGCCGCCCTCCGTGCGCGTGCTTCGGCTCGTGGAGCGTCAAGCCGATCGGCCCCGGTCACCTGGTGCGCAACTCCGTCTTCATCGCCCTTGCCGTGGCCGCCGGGGTGCTGTGACGGCAGGCTGGCGCCCTGTGCCCGCCCGGTCGATGGCGAGCACCGCAGCCACCACCAGCCCGGCGGCGACGAACACAGCCGAGGTGCCGGTAACCGATTCGAGCCATTGCGGGGCGAAGACCATGGTCAGCGCCAGGGCCACCATCAGGGTGCCGCTGAGAAGCTGGAGTGCCCTGCCGTGGCGTTCCTGCATCTTCACCGATCGAAGGGCGACGACGGCGATCGCGAAGAGGGCCAGCTCGTCGAGCAAGAAGACGAGCAGGTAGAGGCCGAAGAGCACGGCGGTGCCGGCTCCGGACACGTCGCGCGAGGAAAGCATGTCGGTCCACAAGAGGGGTAGCCCGGCGGTGCACGGGGTCTCGGCGAGCGATACCCCGGCTGCCAGGACAACAGTGCCACCGAGAACGGCGGGCAGGGAACGCTCCGGGCGGGCGAGGGAGCGCATGTGCTTGTACATGCCGGGCTTCTTGGCGTCGGAGATCGTCAGCGAGAGGCCCCTGTGGGTGATGTACTCCTTGAGGTGGAGCACACCGAAGGTGCCGGCCACGAGGGCCACTGTCAGGCGGATCCACGACAGGTCTTCGGCGTAGTCGAGAGCGCTGTAAGCGCCGAACATGTACAACCCGTAGAGGGAGGAGGTGACGACGAGAAAGACCGAACCGACGGCGAACGTCCTTCGGCGCGATCCGCTGTGCAGCACGAGGGTCAGCAGCATCGACAGCACCCAGAAAGAGCACGGGTTGACCCCGTCGACGAAGGCGATGAGGACGGTGGCGACGATCAGCGATCGGTCGCCGACGTCGACGGCGCCGACAAAGGGCACGTCGACACTCGTGCGATCGGTCTCCTCGGGGACGCGCCCTTCGATCAGGGCTTCCACGGCCTCTTCGATCTGGTCGGCGACGGTGGAGTCGAAGCCCACCCAGTAGAGGTCGCCGAGGAAGATCGTCGGCACAGACAGAGCCTCGATGCCGTGTATCGCGGCTACCGATTCGAACAGGGCCAGGTTGGACTTGTCGTACCAGACCTCGTAGCGGACGACGTCGAGCAGGGGCTCACGGTCTTGCAGTTCGTCGAGGAAGTCGAGGGCCCTGGCACAGTGGGGGCAGCCGTCACCGTGGAAGATGACCAGCTCCACCCGGTCGTTCTGCGGAGTCGGCTCGGGTTGGCCACTGACCTGGCTGGACGGGCCGAGGAACGCCACCGCAGACACTGCCGCGGCAACCGCTGCGAGCATCACCCGCGCTCTCACATCACCACCCTACGGCGGCGCGACACGACCTCGTCCCGGGTCAAACGAGCTCGACGAGAAGGAAGGCCAGGACGCGAGCCTCTTCGCGCCAGAGCTCGTAGCGGCCGCTGGGGCCACCATGGCCGGCGCCCATCTCGGTGCGTAGCAGGAGGGTGGGGTCGTTCGTACGCGCGGCGCGGAGCTTGGCCACCCACTTGGCGGGCTCGTGGTAGCTCACGCGCGGGTCGTTGAGACCGGCGGTGACGTAGAGAGCCGGGTAGTCGGTGGCCCTCGTGTTGTCGTAGGGCGAGTAGGCGAGCATGAATTCGGCTGCCGGGGAGCATCGTGGGTCGCCCCACTCCTCCCACTCGGTGACGGTGAGAGGCAGGGTCGGGTCCGACATCGTGGTGACGACGTCGACGAAGGGCACCTCGGCCACGGCCGCGCGGAACAGTTCGGGTCGCATGGTGACGCACGCACCGACCAGGAGGCCACCGGCGCTACCGCCGCGTACAGCCAACTTGAGGGGGTCCGCCCAGCGCTCTGCCACCAGCTGCTCGACGCAGGCGATGGTGTCGGTGAATGTGTTGCGCTTGTGCTCGAGCCTGCCCTGGAGGTACCACTCGCGGCCCAGTTCACCGCCACCGCGAGGGTGGACCAGGGCCCACACCGCACCGCGGTCGAGCAGGGAGAGCCGGGCGACGCTGAACCAGGGTGGAAGGGAGGCCTCGTAGCTGCCGTAGCCGTACACCACGAGGGGGGCGGTTCCGTCGGCGGCCGTCGAGGTGTGGTGGACGATGTCGACCGGTACGAGGGTGCCATCGGGTGCCGTGGCCCAGTGGCGCTCGGCCGCATAGAGCGACAGGTCCACTCCGGGAACGGGGGTCTGCCTCAGCAGGGTTCGTGAACCCGTGTGCACGTCGTGCTCGAACACGGTGCCCGGCGTGGTGAGGGATTGGTACGTGTATCGCACCGTGGTGGCCGTCCACTCGGGGTTCGCTTCGAGCTCGATGTCGTGGGGTTCATCGCCGGCATGTACCGCAGCGTCGGTTCCGTCGCGGAACAGGACCCGCAGCCGTGGCTGGGCATCGGCCCATTCGTGGAGCACCAGGTGATCGGCAAAGGCTTCGACCGCAGTCAATCTGTGGCCGGGGGTGTGGGGTACAAGTTCTGTCCACTCGGCGGGTCGGTGCACGGGTGCTGTCATCACCCGGAAGTCGGTGGCGTCGAGGTTGGTGAGCACCACCCAGAGGTCGCCCCAGTGATCGAGCGAGTACTCGAGATCGGGCTGGCGGGGCCGGACCACGAGAGCCTCTGTCTCGGGCTCCGTCGCCGGTATCAGGCGGACCTCGGAGCTGACCCTGCTGGAGCTATCGATCAGTACCCACTCCTGGCTGCGGCTGAGGCCGACGGACACGTAGAAGCGCTCGTCGACCTCGTCGAACACCATCACGTCGTCGGCTTGTTCGGCGCCCAGCCGGTGGCGCCACACGGTCGAGGGTCGCATCTGCTCGTCGGCGGTGACGTAGAACAGGGTGAGGCCGTCGGCGGACCAAGCGGTGCCGCCCCAGGTGGTGCCGGTGAGCACATCGGCCAGATCGGTCCCGGTGGCAAGGTCGCGGACTCGCATCGTGTAGCGCTCGCTGCCATCTACATCGCTGCTCCAGGCCAGCAGAGTGTGCTGGGGGTTGACATCGATGGCGTCCACCGAGAAGTACTCGTGCCCCGAGGCTTCGGTGTTCTCGTCGAGCAGCACTTCGGTGGTGGCGGCGGAGGCGGATCGACCGCGGCAGTGGATCGGGTAGCTGAGGCCCTCTTCGGTACGGGTGACGTACCACCAGTCGCCCTTGCGGACCGGAGCGGAGATGTCGGTCTCCTGCACTCTGGCCTTGATCTCTTCGAACAGGGTGTCGACCAGGTCACCGTGCTCGTGGAACCAGGCATTGCTCCATTCGTTCTCGGCCTCGACGTAGGCGACGGTGTCGGGGTCGTCGCGGTCGCGGAGCCAGGCCCACGGGTCGTCGACCTCGCCTGTGGGTCGCTGCCAGACGTGGGGAACCTGTTTCGCGCTCGGGGCCTTCACGGGCGACAGGGTAACCAAGCGATGTATCGACGACCGGCACTCCGCTCACACTTCGTTCACATCTGTCTACTCTGATGCGTTCATGGACGAACGTGATGGGGTGATCTGGCTGCATCGGCGGGCAGGGTTCGGGCTCTCACCATCGGCACTGCGAGAAGCCGTCGGGCGTGGTGCCGGGGCGGAGCTGAGGCGGCTGATCGATCCTTCTGGTGCCGGAGCGCCGGCAACCACAGACCCGTGGGACGATGCCCTGCTGCCCTACGACCCCGAGGACCAGGGGTCCAAGGGGCACTCGGTGGCCGCGTGGGTGGAGCAGATGGTGTTCACCGAGCAGCCCCTGGTAGACCGCATGGCCTTTATGTGGCACGGCCACTTCGTGAGTGCGATAGACAAGGTCCGCATCGCCCGATTGATGGTCGACCAGGTGCGACTCTTCCGTTCCTCGGGCCTCGGCCCGTTCCGCAATCTGCTGAGGGCGGTGAGCATCGACCCGGCGATGCTCGTCTATCTGGACCTGCGCACCTCTACAGGCGCAGAGCCGAACGAGAACTACGCCCGCGAGCTGATGGAGCTGTTCACCCTGGGGGAAGGCCAGTACGGCGAGGCCGATGTGAAGGCCGGCGCATTGGCCCTTACGGGTTGGACGCTGACCCTGGCCACCGGCCTGATGTTCGCCCCGCGGCTCCACGACGACACCCCCCAGGCCTACCTCGGCGTAGACGGAGTGCACGACCTCGACACCGTGATCGATGCCGTGATGGCCCACCCGGCGATGCCGGTGTTCATCGCGTCATCGGTCGCGGCGGAGCTACTCGGCACCGTCGACGAGGGAGTGATCCAAGAGCTGGCCGCCACCTTCACCTCATCGGGGTTCGATTTGAGGGCGCTGGTGAAGGCCACCCTCGAGCAGGGTCTCGCCGGCGAGTCCTCACCCATCCTGCTGGCTCCCGTGCCGTGGCTGGTGCAGGCGATGCGCATGACTGGCGCCCCGTTCCCCGAAGGCAATGCCCAACGCCGGTTCGGCCAGCTGCTGGACGCTGCCGGGCAGATGCCGATGAAGCCGCCGAACGTTGCGGGCTGGCCGGGGGGTGCTGCCTGGTTGGGGGCCAGCAGCATGGTGGCGAGAGCCAACCTGGCTGCCCTGGTGGCGGCGGCGGCCGGCGACGAAAGCGTGCTCTCGGCGGCGAGAGATTCGGACCCGGGCCGGCTGGCCGAGGCGCTCGGCCTACCGTCGGCGGGCTTCTCCGCCGGCACCATCGCCGCTTTGGCCGCCGTTCCCGGTGGGCGCCAACGGCTCGCCGTCGCCCTTGTCGCACCCGAATTCCTGATCGCCTGAGACCATGACAACGACACCCGAGGAGACCAAGATGGGCGACCCTTCGATCGACCGGCGGCGATTCCTGCAGCTTGGTGCCGGCGCAGTGGCTGTTGTCGGCCTCGGCGCATGCGACCCGCGACAGGGCACCACGTCGCCGGGTTGTGAGGCGCCGGATACCACCGCGTCGACCGATCGTCGGCGGCTGGTGGTGGTCCAGCTCAACGGGGGCAACGATTTGCTCAACACCTTGCCCCCCAGCGACGGCCGATACCGCGACGCGCGTCCGTCGATAGCCGTCGACGAGGAGGGGTTGGTCGCCCTCAGCGGGGTCAGCGAGGTTGCCCTGCATCCCGGCCTCGCTCCTCTCTCCGCAGTGTGGGACGCGGGTGAATTGGCGTTGATCCGCGGCATCGGGTTCGCGGAACCCAACCGGTCGCACTTCGTGTCGATGGACCGCTGGTGGCGGGCCGACAACCTGTCGGCGCCCGGCTGGCTGGGGCGGGTACTCGACAGACTGGCCTCTGAGCCGGCTCCCCTTTACGCCACAGCACTAGGCGGCGGCGCACCCGTGCTGGTCGGTGAGCGCGTCCAGCCAACCGTGATCAACTCGGCGGACTCCTTCCGTTTCACCGGGATCCAGCCCGGCTGGCTGTCGTTCGGCGAGGGTGGGGTAGCGGGGAGCTTCGACGCCCTCATCCGCCATGCCTTCTCCCGGGCGGTGGAGGCCGTTGCGGCATTCGCCGAACTCACCCAGGGTTCACCGACCACCGGTCAGCAGCCTGCGGGTCAGGGTGCGGGCTCGATCGTCGACGGCCTCGACGTGGCCGCCCAACTGCTCACCTCCGATCTCGGATCGCGTCTGGTGGTCGTCAGCGCCGGAGGGTTCGACACCCACTCCGGTCAGCCCGGCACACACTCCGGGCTGTTGGAGGACCTCGCTCTGGGTCTGGCCGGTTTCTCCGAGGCGGTCGAGGCCGGTGGCATCGCTGACGACGTGATGCTGGTGGTGACGAGTGAGTTCGGCCGGAGGGTGGCGGAGAACGGCAGCGAGGGCACGGACCACGGTGCCGGTGGGCTGGCGATGGCAATGGGTCGTGGCATTAGGGGTGGCCTCTACGGCGACGCCGACCTCGGCAACCTTCTCGACGGCGACGTGAGACCGGTGATCGAGCCGCTGGCCCTGTTCACCCGTTGCCTGGACTGGTTGGGTGTTGACGCCGATGAGGTGCTCGGCTCCCGCGACGACGGCCTACTCCTGCTCCGCTGAGGTCCGCAGAGGTCCGCAGAGGTCCGCAGAGGTCCGCAGAGGTCCGGCTGAGGTTCTCTGTCGGATGACCGGCTCGTGCTGATCCGAGTGCCAGGCCGCCATCCGAGTGCCTCGCGCCCGTCCGAGTGCGGGCGTGCCCCCCGGCGGGCCACTGTCACTCCGGTGGGCTGCTGTCACTCGGATGGTGGCCAGGCACTCGGATGGGTTTCACCGGCAGATCGCCCAAACTCGGGCTCGGCGAAGAAATCGGGCTTGGGCTCGGCGCGGTGGGTAAGGCGGCGGCGACGTCCACGCCAGACCTGCAGGCCGGCGAGCAGGATGGCCAACGCGGCGAACAGCGCGGCGACCACGAGAAGTCGATGCCGACCGACATCGTCGGCGTCGGCGACGGTGTCCGCGACCTCCTGCGCCTTCGCACCAGCGGTGGCCAGATCTCCGGCGGCGAAGGCCAATTTCGCCTCGTCGAGAAGCCCCGGAAGATCGGTACCGATCAGGCCAACTTCGTCGAGGACACCGTCGTCCTCGGCCTCTGCGGCGACGGCGGCGATCAGGGCGTCGGCCGCATCGATCTGGGCCTCCACGTCGGCGGCGACGGCGGAGAGGTCGCTCTCGGCTGACTCGTAGTCGGTCTCGAAGGTCGTCGGGTAGCCGGCTCCCAGCTCCGCCGCCTTGGTATCGAGCTCGTCGCGCAGGTCGAGCACCTCGTCCGCTTCGTCGATCGCCTGCTGGGCATCATCGAAAAGCCAGCCCGACATGGTCGTCCTCACCACTTCCGGCGCCGCCCAGCCGCCACCGTGGTCGATGAGGTCGGAGTACCTGTCGCGCGCCTCAGCGCGCTGATCCAGCAACTCGGCGTCGGCGGGAACCACCACGTACTGCTCGAGGAGGCCCACTGCATCCTCGGCTCCACCGATCTCTTCGACGAGGTCGAGGAAGCGGCGCCAGTCCGTTTGTGCCAGTCCACCGTCTCGGGCTCTCCCTCTCCGACGTAGGCGATCTGCCCGTCTGCGACTGCGGCGAGCACGGCGCGCATCCCTTGGTCGCCGACGTCGTCGACGATCTGGTGGACCAACCAGTACGACGCGTTGTAGCCGTAAGCCTCGATCTCGTCGGCGCCTCCGATGAAGTTGGGGTCGCCCCACTCGTCGAGCTGGACCTTGCCGACGGTGGAAGAGAGCGGGGTGAGGGGCTGCTGGGGTTCACCGCCGAGAGACTCGACGGCCCTGTTGGAGTAGTACTGGGCGAAACCCTCGCTCAGCCAGCGGTCGGTGAACCAGGTGGCGTTGAACCAGGCGTGGGACAGTTCGTGGAGCACCACCTCCTGGTCGAGGTCCTCACCGATCTCGATCTCGTGGTTGGAAGCGCTGAACCAGCCGGAGTAGCCGTAGAGGTAGGGGGTGTAGGCCTCGCGCACCTCGACCGCGTCGTCGATCGGCCACGGTTGCCCGATCAGCTGGCTGAGGGCCGGCAGACCTGTATCGATCTGCTCGGCGACGAAGCCTTGCCACTCGGTGTCTCCCGGCCAGGAACGTAACCGGAAGAGGTCTCCGGAAGAGGTGGCTACTTCCGTGGAGGCGAGGTTGTCGTCGTTGCGGGCGGAAATGAAGATGTCGAACTCGTCGGGGTTGGCGATGTCGGTGGCGGTGTAGATGGTGGCTCCGTCGACCTCGGCCACCTTCGCCTCGCTGCCGAAGGTGTCGACCTCGAAGCCCGCCGGCACCACCACCTTCACCGTCACCTTTCCCGGGTCACCGATGCCGAACGCGCTGAAAGCGGCGTATGCGGAGTTCACCCGCGACGGGTTGTCGCTGCGCGGCGGTAACCCGGTGATGTCGTAAGTGACGTTGACCTGGGTGGTCTGCTCGTAGAAGAGGGGGCTGGCGAAGACGACATCGAGCAGGAAGAAGTCGGTGTTGCCCTCCACGAAGCGCCCGGTGATGTCGAGCGAGGTTCCGTCCGCGGCATAGGCACGCGGGTTCAGGGCACCCGCTGGGGTCGGAAGGGTGAAGGCGCTGAAGTAGCGGCGGTGGATGTAGCCGCCCTCATCGGAGTCGGGGAGGGTGTTGGTGAAGGTCATCTCGGCCAGAACGCGTACGACGCCCGAGGCGGCATCGACGGTGTAGGTGGTTGTGCTGGTGACGGCCAGACCGTCGCGGGCCGACGCCGTGCCTGAGGTGGCGAGCACCGTGATGGGAACGGCGAGCATGCAGACAAGCACGCGGGTGATGGAGATGAGGGGTGACCGCCGGATCACCCCGTGACCATATGCCGCATCGTCCTCGAGGCGCCAGGGTGGGAAGGGGGTGGGGAATTGTTACTATGGCCGTAGTGGAAATCCCCCGCCCCGATCGGAGCCTCCGTTGACGAACTTCGACCTCGACCTCAGCAAGTACAACCTCGGCTGGAGCGACAGCGACGTCGAGTACGCGTTCACCCCGACGCAAGGGCCTCAGCGACGAGGTCGTCGACGAGATCAGTTGGTGGAAGGGCGAGCCGGACTGGATGACCCAGTTCCGCCAACGCAGCCTGAGGACGTTCGACCGCAAGCCGATGGCCGATTGGTTCGCGGTGAACATGCCCGACATCGACTTCCAGGACATCTACTACTACCTCAAGCCGGCCACCGACCAGGTGAGCGAGTGGGACGACCTGCCCGAGCAGATGAAGAACACTTACGAGAAGCTCGGCATCCCCGAAGCCGAGCGCAAGTACCTGGCCGGTGTCACCGCCCAGTACGAATCGGAAGTGGTGTTCCACCGCAATCGCGAGGACCTCGAGCAGAGGGGGATCCTGTTCTGCGACATGGACACCGCGCTCCGAGAGTACCCCGACCTGGTCAGGCAGTACTTCGGCACGGTCATCCCCCCCGGCGACAACAAGTTCTCCGCCCTCAACTCGGCGGTGTGGTCGGGCGGGTCGTTCATCTACATCCCGCCGGGGGTGGAGTGCGAGATGCCTCTGCAGGCGTACTTCCGGATCAACAGCGAGAACGCCGGGCAGTTCGAACGGACCCTGATCATCGCCGACGAGGGCAGCCAGGTGCACTACATCGAAGGTTGTTCGGCGCCGGTGTACACCAACAACTCGCTTCACTCGGCGGTGGTCGAGATCATCGTCAAGCCTTCGGCCAGGGTCACTTACACGACCATCCAGAACTGGTCGCCCAACGTTTACAACCTGGTCACCAAGAGGGCCCGGGTGGAGGCCGAGGGTCATATGGAGTGGATCGACGGCAACATCGGCAGCAAGCTGACGATGAAGTACCCGAGCGTCTACCTGGTGGGACCGAAGGCCACGGGTGAGGTGCTCAGCGTTGCCTACGCCGGGCCCGGCCAGCACCAGGACGCAGGGGCGAAGATGGTGCACGCGGCGTCGGAGACGACGTCGAAGATCGTCTCCAAGTCGATCTCCAAGGACGGTGGCATCACCACCTACCGCGGCCTGGTGAGGGTCGATGAGGGTGCCCACGGCTGCAAGAGCCATGTTCAGTGCGACGCCCTGATCCTCGACGAGCACAGTGAGAGCCGCACCCTTCCCTACATGGAGGTCGGCGAGCGCGACGCCCAGATCGGCCACGAGGCAACCGTGTCCAAGATCGCCGACGAGCAACTCTTCTACCTGATGAGCCGGGGTCTGTCGCAGGAGCAGGCCATGGGCATGGTCGTGAACGGTTTCATCGAGCCGATCACCCGAACCCTGCCGATGGAATACGCGGTGGAGTGGAGCCGCCTCATCGAACTTCAGATGGAAGGCTCCGTCGGCTGATCGCCCGGGGCTTCAGCACTCGACGAAGCTCACCGCCACCGGCACCACCTGACCGGCGCGGCCGCGGAAGGTGACGGCGAGGCCGCCGCGGGCCGTCTCCTTATACTTCTCGTGCATGTCGCGGCCCGTGTCGCGCATGGTGGCGATGGCATCGTCGAGGGACACGAGGTGGGTGCCGTCGCCGTGCAGTGCCAGGCGGGCGGCATTGATTGCCTTCATCGCCGCCATCGCGTTGCGCTCGATGCAGGGCACCTGCACCAGGCCGCCGATCGGGTCGCAGGTGAGGCCGAGGTTGTGTTCGAGGGCGATCTCCGCCGCGTTCTCCACCTGGCCGGGGGTACCACCGAGCACCTGGGCCAACCCGGCAGCCGCCATCGAGCAGGCCGACCCGACTTCCCCCTGGCAGCCCACCTCGGCACCCGAGATCGAGGCGTTCATCTTGAACAGGCTGCCGATTACTCCTGCAGTGAGGAGGAAGTCGATCACGCCGCTGTCGTCGGCGCCGTCGATGAACCTCGTGTAGTAGTGGAGGACCGCCGGCACGATGCCCGCGGCCCCGTTGGTGGGCGCGGTCACCACCCGGCCGCCGGCTGCGTTCTCCTCGTTGACGGCGAGGGCATAGAGGTTGACCCAGTCGAGCGCCGCGAGAGGGTCGGGCGGGCCGGTAGCGGTGCTCAGGACCTGGAACAGGGCTGCGGCCCTCCTCTGCACGCCGAGCCCACCGGGGAGCTCACCCTCGTGTCGGCAGCCGCGGTCGATGCAGTCGCTCATCGCGGCCCAGATGGCAAGCAGGCGCTCGCGGACTTCGGATTCCGGCCTGAGGGCGACCTCATTCGCCAGCCCGACCTCGCTGATCGACAGACCGAGGTGGGTGCAGGTGGTGGTGAGTTCATCGGCCGAGTGGAAGGGGTGAGGGACCGACCTGGTGGAAGGGTCGAGGGGGGCATCGAGTTCGTCGTCGTCGACCACGAACCCGCCGCCGACGGAGTAGTAGCGCCGGCCGGCGACGCGCGTACCCCCGTCGTCGATGGCCTCGAACATCATCCCGTTCGGGTGACCGGGCAGGGTCTCGTCGGCCTTCAGCACCACATCAGCAAGGGCATCGAAAGCCACGGTCGTGCCGCCGAGCAGGGTGAGCTCACCGGCAACGGCAATGGCTCCCATCGTCGGCGCGATGTCGTCGGGGTCCACAGTCTCGGGTTCGGCGCCGCCGAGGCCGAGCACCACGGCCGGAATGGTGCCGTGGCCGGCGCCGGTCGCCCCGAGCGAGCCGTAGAGCACGACACGTATCCCGCTGGTGCGGCCCACGGCCCCGGTGTCGATCAGGTGCTGGGCGAAGAGACGCGCCGCCCTCATCGGGCCAACGGTGTGCGAACTTGATGGTCCGATGCCGATGCGAAAGAGGTCGAAAACGCTGATCGTCATCTCACGACCTGTACTGGTATGTCCCGGTAAGCCCCGACCTCCGTCACCGCGGCATCGTACCCTGCTCCTGGAGGGCGACCGCGGGCCTCCGGACCCGGTGGGGCAGAATGCATCCATGCCGATGCGTCAACAGTGCAGGCACTTCGAGAGCCGGACCTATGCCAACGGTGAGACCGTCCGCAAGTGCGATCTCGACCTTGCCCCAGATGCACCCTGGCGATGCCCGGCGGACTGCGCGGCGTTCGAACCGCGCATCGACATCGGCTGGACCTACGGCTCCCTGGTCCCCGCCCAGTCTCCGGCGGAGCCGCCTGGCCTCGACGACGGCACAGCGGCCGCGCTCCTCGACGAGGCGGAGGACTTCCTCAACTCGGTCGGCCCCCAGGTGATGGCCGAAGTACAGGCCGAGCGGAACCGACGCGCCGGCCACCCCTCAGGCCTTCCCTCGCTGCGCCGCCGCATCTTCCGCCGCCGTTCGGACTGACCCCCACCTGAGAGGGTGAGGGGGTGGGGGATTAGCACTACGGGCGTAGTAGAATTCCGCCGTGCTTTCATCGACGATCGATGCCATCGACGCCGCCGCACCCGACAGGGCGCTCCGAGTTGCCGCCGCCGAGAGGGCGATGGCGATGGACATCCCCTCCGCCGAGCAGGAGGTGTGGCGCTACAGCCGAATCGGTGAGCTCGACCTTGCCCGATTCGTGCCGACGGGCGTGACCGCCGCCGCCACGAGCACCACCGTCCTCGGTGCCGAGGGGCTCACTGTCGACGGCGACGCCGTGAGCCGGCTGATCGACGGAATCACCGTCCACGACATCTTCGACGAGCTCAATTCTGCTCACCACTTCACGGTGGCCATCACCGTGCCGCCCGGCAAGATCATCACCGAACCGATCGTGGTCACTCACCACGTGAGCGGTGACGGGGTGGCGTTCTACCCCCGGCTGGTGGTGAACGGAGGCGCCGACAGCGAGTTCACCATCGTCGAGCGGTTCGAGTCCACCGCCGAGGCACGTGCCCTGGTGGTGCCGCGGCTGGTCCTCCACGCCGCGCAGGCGGCAAGGGTGAGCTATCTGGGGCTGAACCTGTTGGGCCCTCACGTGTGGCAGCTCGGCCATCAGCAGGCCACCGGTGACCGCGACAGCACCACCCTGCTCGCCACGGTGGCACTCGGCGGCGACTACGCCCGGGTGCGTACCGACGCCCGCCTGGAGGGCCAGGGGGGCACCACGAAGCAGGTTGCGCTCTACTACGCCGACGGCACCCAGATGCACGACTTTCGCACCCTGCAGGACCATGCCGCACCGAAGACCAACAGCGACCTCCTCTTCAAGGGGGCCGTACAGGACAAGGCGAAGAGCGTCTACACCGGTCTCATCCGCATCCGCGAGGAGGCGAAGGGATCCTCTGCCTTCCAGACGAACCGCAACCTCACCCTCAGCGAGGGCGCCTGGGCCGAGAGCGTGCCCAACCTCGACATCCGCACCAACGAGGTCAAGTGCAGTCATGCCAGCGCCATCGGCCCGATCGACGACGAGCAGCGCTTCTATCTGGAGAGCCGCGGCATCCCGCCCCAGGTGGCCGAGAGGCTGGTGGTTCTCGGCTTCTTCGACGAGGTCCTGTCGGCGCTGCCGGTCGGTTCGCTGAGGGCCAACCTGAAGGGGCGGGTTGCTGCCAAGCTCACCCGCACTGCCTCTGGAGAAACCCGATGAGCAGCCCCCCGAACCCACCTGTCTGCGCCCTCGCCGACCTGGCCCCCGGCAGCGCCACCCGCTTCGACGTCGATGGGCGGGCCATCGCCGTCATCCGCATCGGCGACGACGTGTACGCCATCGGCGACACCTGCAGCCACGGTGCCGTGTCGCTCAGCGAGGGTGAGGTGAGGTGCGAGTCGAAAGAGATCGAGTGCTGGAAGCACGGCAGCCTGTTCAGCCTCGAGACCGGCGAGGCGGTCACCCTGCCCGCCACCCGGCCGGTACCCGTCTACGTCGCCCGGGTGATCGACGAGATGGTCTACATCGACATCGAGCCCGGTAGCGGAGGCGTCGGCATGAGCACCCTCGAGATCAGGGGCCTCGTCGCCTCCGTTGGCGGCAAGCAGATCCTTAACGGGATCGATCTCACCGTGCGCTCCGGCGAGGTACACGCCGTGATGGGCCCCAACGGTGCCGGCAAGAGCACCCTCGCCGCTGTAGTCACGGGCAAGCCCGGCTACGAAGTGCACGCGGGCGAGGTGCTACTCGATGGTGTCGACGTGTTGGCGCTGCCGGCCTGGCAGCGTGCCCAGGCCGGGAGTGCACCTCGTCATGCAGTACCCCAGCGAGGTACCCGGTGTGAGCCTGGTCGACATGCTCGGTGAGGCCTACGACGCCAGGGGCCACAGCACCCACGGCCTCGCCGACGCGATCACCGCCGAGGCCGAGCGCATCGGCTTCGCCACGGCCCTGCTCGACCGTTCCCTCAACGTCGACCTGTCCGGGGGGGAGAAGAAGCGCAACGAGACCCTGCAGCTCGCCCTTCTGCACCCCAAGTTCGCCATCCTCGACGAGCTCGACTCGGGCCTGGACATCGACGCCCTGCGCGACTGCGCTCGCCGCGTCGAGGCTGCCACCAACGACGACGGTGCCGGCGGCCGGTTGGGTGTAATAGCGATCACCCACTACAGCCGGCTCCTCGAGGAGTTGCACCCGGATCATGTTCACATCCTGGTGAAGGGACGAATCGTGGCCTCGGGAGGCCCCGAGTTGGCGGACCAGCTGGAGATCGACGGCTACGACGCGTTCACCAACGGCGCCGACGACGACGAAGTCGCCAAATCGGCCGAGGCCTACGACGACCTGTTCAAGCTCTGAGGTGCTCAGCGAAGAAGTCGAGGATGATCTCCGCGCGCTGACGGCGGTGCACGGGTGAGCCGCTGCGCGACAGCTCGTGGCTTTCGCCGGGGAAGCGATAGAAGGTGACGTCCTTGCCCAAGAGGCGCATGGCCACGAAAAGCTCCTCGGCCTGACTGATCGGGCAGCGCAAGTCCTCTTCGCTGTGGATGATCAGCACGGGGCAGTCGATGTCGGCAACACCCTTGATGGGGGAGAGGCGTTCGTACTCGCCAGGGTCGTCGATGTGCCGCGGCCCGTGCTCTACGCGAAAGATGGTCGAGATGTCGCTGGTGTACTCCTCGGTGAGCAGGTTGTTGACTGCTCGTTCACTGCAGATCGCCCGGAAACGTCGCGGCTGATCGCCGCCGGTGAACCGGGTGGCGAGGGCGGTGGCCATGTAGCCGCCGTAGCTGCCGCCCAACATGCCGACCCGGTCGGGGTCGCAGAACGGGTAGAGCTCGAGGGTGGCATCGAGCACGGCCATCAGGTCGTCGACGTCGACGCTGCCCCACCCGGCGCCCGGCACGGTGGGGTGCTTGGGGCCCATGATCGCCTGTCCCCACGACTCCTCGCGGCCCGAGCCGCCGCGGGGGTTGCACATCAGCACCACGAACCCGGCAGCGGCCTGCATCTGGGCCTCGTCGAAGTGGAGCTCGCCGTACTGGGTGTGGGGCCCTCCGTGCACGTTGAACATCACCGGGTAGGCCTGGGCCGGGTCGAAGGTGGCGGGGCGCATGATCCAGGCATCGATCTCACCCGTCCCGTCGGTGCACGGCACGGTGAAGTGCTCCCACCCGAGGGGTTGGGCAGAGGCTCGATAGGTGGCGGCGAAGCTGGTGAGCCGTCGCGGTCCATCCGCAGTGTGCACGAACAGGTCGGTGACTTCGTCGACCGATGAGGCGCAGTAGGCGATGGTGCCGCCGGCGATGTCGAACGACTTCACCGCGATGGATCCGGAGGTGACCCTCACCGGCCCCGATCCATCGAGGGGCACCCGGTACAGGTGGGTGGTCCCACGATCCTCTGCAGTGGAATAGACCGCGTCGTCGACCCACACCGGTGGCCGGCCCCCTGCGGTGCACTCGAAGGTGCGGTCGAGCCCTGCGCTGAGCCAGGTGGGTGAACCTCCGCTCGCCGGCAATAACCCAACCTTGACGTTTTGAGGGTAGGTCGCCGGGTCCTCGTGACCGAGCAAGGCCACTCCGCCCGCGCCCTCACTGGGGGAGCCGTACACGCCCGTCTGGCCGGTGAGCGTGGTGACGGTGCCGTCCAGTCCGACCCGGTGGATGTCGACAGCGAAATCGAGGTCCCAGGTGTCGTGTCGTGGACTCGCCACCACCAGGCTCAGCGAGTCGGGTGCCCACCCGGGTTGTTCGTGCTGGAAGTCGCCCGGAGTGAGGTTGCGGGGCGTGCCTGTGCCGTTGGCGGCGACCACGTAGACGTGTTGGGGCCGGTCGAACACCCAGCCCTCACCATTGAGCTTGGTGAAGAACCTCTCGATCTTGCGCGGTGTCTGCCAGCTCTCGTCGCCGTCCTCGGCACCGGTGGCCGCATAGCGCTCGTCGGGGGTGCGACTGGTGAACGCCACCCACTGCCCGTCGGGGCTGAACGCGACGTCACCGACACCGTCCTTCATCGAGGCGAGGGTGCGGGTCTCGCCGGGAGTGTCGATGGGCATGGCATGCAGGGTGGTCTCACCCTTCTTCGGACTGCGCCGACTGGTGAAGGCCAAGGTACGACCATCGGGGCTCCACGCCGGCGCGGAGTCGTGCTCACCGCCGGTGAGGGGCCGCGGCGAGGTGCCGGCATCGGAGGCAGCCAGCCACACCTGCGACAGGTAGGTGTTCTTCTCCATGTCGACGCGGCTGACCACGAAGGCGACCCACCTGCCGTCGGGTGACACGGCCGGGCTCGATGCGTGGACGATGTTGCCGATGATTCGTTCGGCGATGGTTGCGTGGTGGCTCAGGGGCGGTGCCGTTGGTGAGGACATGGTTGATGAACGTAGTGCGTCGGCCGTGGGCGATCTGGCAGGATGGTCGGATGGATGAATTCGACCTCCTCGTCGCCGTGGAGTATGAGGCTGCGCTCTTCGCTGCTGCCTGCGAGGCGGCGGGCCTCGACGCCACCGTGCCGCCCTGCCCGGGCTGGGATGTCGCCGACCTTCTGTGGCACCTCGCCGGGGTGCACTGGTTCTGGGGCACGATCGTGGCAGAACGCCGCACCACACCCAAGGGCATGGCCGGGCCCGACCGCCCTGCCGACGACGAGCTGATGGATCTCTACTATGACCAGCTCGGCGCGCTGGTGGAGGTATTGAGGTCTACCGACGCCGAGACACCTGTGTGGTCGTGGAGCGGTAACGACAAGAACGTGGCGTGGGTCATCCGTCGCATGGCTCACGAGACGGCAATGCACCGGTGGGACGCCGAAGCCGCCGCGGGCACACACGCGGCTATCGACCCACTGATGGCCGGCGACGGGATCGACGAGTTCCTCGCCAACTTCCTACCCTGGTCGGCGGAGGGCGCACCGCCTGTTGGGGGTTCGGTGCACCTTCACTGCACCGACACGCCAGGAGAGTGGACGGTGGTCGAAGGCGGCGAAGGGTTCGTCGTCGCCCGCGAGCACGCCAAGGGCGACTGTGCCCTGCGCGGCGCGGCGAGCGACCTGCTGCTGGTCTTATGGCACCGCTTACCCCTGAGCGCGATCGAAGTGATGGGCGATGTCGGTGTAGCTGAGCGCTTCGTTGCTCACACCCGACTCGGCTGAACTTCAATGATCACCCGACGTCCTCAACCCGGTCCGCCTACTCGGAGATCCCCACCGGTACATCGTCGATGATCTGGTCGAGGTATTCGCTGAGCCCGTAGCCCACCCGGCCGGCGTAGGGGCCCGAGTTCACGGTCCAGCGGGTCATTCCCTCGCTGATGCGGGTCATCAGCCAGTTGCCGTCGGGGTCCTGGCGGCGGTTACGCAGGGGGATGAGATCCATCACCTCGCCGGTGAAGCTCCACTCGCGGTTCGAGCGCGACGAACGCAGCACACCGGTGATCGCCTCGTGGTATGCCTCGCTGCCGCGAGTCGTGGTGGTGATCTCGACCTCGTCGCACAGGTGCAGTTCACCCTGTTCCCACACGAACCCGCCGCGAGTGCCGGGGCCGTCTTTCTTCGCCACTCGGCTGGCCATGAACCCGAAGTCGCGGTCGACGTTGGCCGTGAGCCAGCGGTAGTACCAGGGTGCCTGCCAGTAGCGCGGGCCCCAGGAGTGGTCGCGCAGGCCATGGCCGTCGATCTCCCACTCGCGGTCGCCCACGCGGATGGTGCCGCGCGCCGCCACCAACTGCTCGTAGTGGCCCTTGGCGAACTCCTCGCCCGGTGTCTCGTGGGGCTCGTCGGGCTCGCCACCGAACATGCTCGGTCGGCCCTGGCCGGTGAAGGTTAGGTGGACCTCGCATTCGGCGAAGGGGTTGGTGGTGAACGCCGTCTTCGGGTCGGCCATCTGCTCGGGTTCGTCGAGCAGCACCACCTTGCCGCTGTAGTCGACTCTCAGCTCCTCGAAGGGCTGCACCATCGTCCACGTCAGGCCGCCGGCATCGAGGGCATCGTTGTTCGTGATCGTGGGTCGCTTGTAGATGAACCCGACGCTCCGTCGAGGTGCCCGCTCGGCCGGAGGCAGGTACAAGCAGACCGTGAGCTCGGCGTTGCCCTCGTTGGCCCGGTTGCCCATGCGAAACCAACCGCCCACCTGTTGGACAGGGTCGAAGCAGTTGATGTACATGCTCTCGTTGAAGTTCTGCTCGGGGCCGAGCTCATGCATGTACTCGTCGGACGGTTCGAGGCGTAATCCCATGGGAACCACCGTACCGAACGCTCCACCGGCCCTCGTCATCGTGGGCGAGGTTGGAGGTGGGTGTCGTCGGGTCGGCGAGAGGGAATTCTCAAGTCCTCGCCCACGATGCCGATGATACGGCGCGACATCCCGATGACCGGACGTAGCCAGAGATGAGCGATGTAGTTCGCGGGAGGGCGAGGAAGTGCTTCGACGACTGAGGATCGGCGGTCGGTTCAACCTGCTGATCACCGTGCAGCTACTCGCCCTTCTTGCCTTCGCTTCGATCGGGTACCTGGCCCTGCAGCTCTCCGATGTGAACGAAACCGAGCAAAGGGTCATCGTCGTCGGTGGGAGCGTGATGGCCATCCTGCTCCTGCTCAACTTCGTTCTGGTCATCAGGCTGCACCGCTCCGTCGTGAGACCGGCCAGGATGCTGGCCGCGAGGACGAAGTCGGTGGTCGCCGAGGATCTCCCCCAGGTGGTGGCGGCCGCGAGGTACCTTCCGGCACACTCGGTCGTTCCCCATCTGGAAAGACTCGATGTGGACGGCAGAGACGAACTGGCCGACTTGGCTTCAAGCTTCAACTCGCTGCAGGACGCCACAGTCGAGCTCGCAAGAGAGCAGGCAGAGGCCCGCCGAATTGTGGCGGAGAACCTCGAGGAGCTCTCCCACCGCAACCAGAAGCTTGTCGCCAGATCCCGCAGCTTGATCGCTTCTCTGGAGCGCGACGACCTGGATCCGGTTGCCCGCGACGACCTCTTCCGCCTCGACCACCTGAGCGCTCGCATGAGGCGCAACGCGCTTTCCCTGGCCGTGATGGCCGGCGTGGAGCCGGCCCACCCGTGGTCTGTAGCCGTCCCGATCGGGGATGTGACCCGCGCCGCCCTGTCCGAGGTGGAGAACTTCGGTCAGGTGGAGCTCACCGACCTCGCCGACCTCGGTGGGATCGGTGTTCAGGGCGCCGTAGCAGATGAGGTGGCTCACTTGCTGGCCGAACTGTTGGAGAACGCGACGAGCTTCTCCCCGCTGGGTACTCCGGTGACCGTTTTCGGCCTGGCGGTGCCCGGTGGCCATGAGCTGGCGATCTGCGATCAGGGGTCCGGCATGACCACCTCCGAGCTGGCTGTCGCCAATGAACGTCTCGGCCGCTTGTCCTCGTTCGATCGGGATAGCGCCAAGGGGCTCGGCCTTCAGGTGGTCGCCCGTCTCTCTGCTCGGCTGGGCGTCGAGGTCCACCTCACCACTTCGGCGAATGGCTCGGGCACGACGGCCATCGTTCGCCTGCCGGCGGCAATCCTCGAGGAGGTCAGTGTTCAGGGTGTCACCGCTTCGGTGGCCGCTTTCCCGATCGCCTCGGAGAGATTGTCGGCGCCCTTACCGCTGGCCGACGTCGCCCAGGTCACCAGAGCTGCAGTTGCTCCCAGGTGATTGCCACGTCGCTGATCGTCTGCCATGTCAGACGGCCACGGCCGCCCGGCCGGCGCACCTCGACCCGTTCGGGCCGCAGGCTGCGGGCAGCGCCGTTGGAGTCGTAGACGGTGATGCTGCCGTCGATGGCGATGCCTGACATCTTGCCAACGAGCCACCTCCCGGTGCCTCCCTTGCGGAACCTCACCGGCTCACCGGGGGTCAACCCGAGGCGCTGAAGAGTGGAGGTGTCGATCATGTGCGGTCGATCATGCGCGCCTGCAGCTTGCGCATTCCGGCCAGCCAGCGATCGGTGTCCGCTGACTTTCGTTGAAGGTAGGTGAGCACCTCGAGGTGGGGCAGGATCAAGAAGGTTTCCGCCTCGACTGCGGCAAGGGCCACCTCGGCAACCTCGGCGGTCTCTAGCACCTTGCCGGCGGACCTCACCACGGCACTACTCAGGCCGGCGCTCTTATCGTCGCCTCCGCTCAGCATGCCCGAGTTCAGCATTGCGGTGTTGACCCCCTGGGGGCAGAGGCAGCTGACCCTCACCCCGGCGTCGCCGTAAGTGATGCTCAGCCACTCGGCGAACGCCACGGCGGCGTGCTTGGTGATGGTGTAAGGAGCAGAGCCGATCTGGCTCAGTAATCCGGCGGCGGAGGCGGTGCTGCAGAAGTAGCCCTCGCCGCGCGCCAGCCACCCCGGCAGGAGGTACTTCACCGCCCAGCGGTGGGCGTGCACGTTGACGGCGAAAGCCAACTCCCAGTCGGCTTCCGCAGTCTCGGGCCCGCGACCGATTCCGACGCCTGCGTTGGCCCAGAACAGGTCGATCGGGCCGAAGGCCTGCTCCGCTGCAGAGACGAGGTGGCGGTTGCCGTCCTCGGTGCCGACATCGGCGACCACTGCCACAGCGCTACCGGCCCGCAGGGCCTCGAGGTCGTCGGCCACAGCTTTCACCCGTTCTGCGTCGATGTCGCTGACCACTACCCGAGCACCCCCGGCGTGGAACCTCGATGCCAACGCTCGACCAATGCCACCCGCGGCGCCGGTGACCACCACATTCTTCCCGCTCGCCTGCATGGGCTGATCGTAGGCGCAGATGCGGAGAGAGACGAGAACGCGTCTGTCGCCGGTACCATGCCCAGTGGAGCCAGGCCACGCGGCTACGGTCGTTGCAGGGTTCCGCCGAGCGAAGGAGCACCCGATGACCGAGACCAACGACGCCGTCATCAACGAGGCGCTGAGCGTGATCGACAAGGCGCTTTCGCAGATGATGCGCCGCGAACTCGTTTCGTCCGGTGAGATCACCGACGTGCTGCTCGACGTGCGCACCTTGCTCACGATGCCGGCTCACGCGGCGTCGGCCACCGCCGGCCACTGACACCAGCGCCGGCACTACCCGCCGGGCTGCCTCAGGCAGAGTTCAGTCTCTTGAACGCGCGCTTCATGCAGGCGCGCAACAGATCTGGTTCGGTCACCGCGGCGGCGTCGGCGTTGAGCCCCATGTCGAGGCTGTGGTTGTAGCTCAAGAGGGTGAGGTTGTAGGCGACCCCGCCGAGAGGGCCGACGGGGTAGTTCTCCATCAGTTCGGCACCGGCAAGGAACAGGGGCACAGGGGAGCCGTGCACATTGCTGGTTGCAAAGTCCACGGTGTGTGCCTGTTGGCGGGCGATGCGGGTGATCAGGCCGGTCGGCAGGCCGGTAGCCACCGTGGCGATGGTCTCCAGAGAAGCTGAAGCGCTGGTCGCCTTGGCCGCGTCGGCGGCACTCTGGATGGTCGCGAACCTCTCGCCGATAGGCATCTCGCCCGTCGGTACCATCATCCGGGCGAGGGAGAAGGCGTTCGCCCCCGACGCCTCGGAGCGGGTGCTGATGGCCATGCTGGCGCGCAGCTCGTCGACCGGGGCACCGAGCCGGCGGTGGTAGTCGCCTGCGGCATCGGCGGCGCAGGTGAGCAGGGCGATGTTGACCGTGCCACCGAGGCGGCGGGCTGCGTCGCGCGTGGCTTCGAAGGGGGTGCGCAGGACATCGATCCGACGCCTCAGGGAACGTTGGGTCCACAGCGGGGAGCGGGCGGAGTCGGTCTCGTTCAACTGCTGCACGATGGTGCGCATTGTGCCGGCCGCTGAGGAGCCGGCCTCGGGTATAGCTGTCGGGTCGGCGAGCAGGCCCTTCACGTGCTTCAACAACCCCAGCGGCATTCGCATGCTGCCGGAGAGGAGCTCGCGCAGCAGGTCGGGAGCGGGTGCTTGCGCTGAGCGGGCTTCTTCGGCAGCGGCGATCAGGTCGGGGTCCAGAGGGGGCAGCTCGGGTGGGTGGCGTTCGAAGTCGAGGAACTGGAGTGAGAGGGCGACACCCGCCTCGCCGTCGACGATCGCGTGGTGCAGCTTCTCGATCAGGGCGCTCTTCGCACCCCTGAGCCCGTCGACCACCACGAACTGCCACAAGGGGCGGGTGCGGTCGAAAGGATCGCAGGCGATGAGCGAGGCGAGGTCGAGGAGCTGGCGCATATCGCCCGGCTTGGGAAGGGCGAGGTGGCGGATGTGGTAGTTGAGGTCGAAATCGGGGTCGTCGACCCATATCGGTGAGGTGAGGTTTGCGGGCGCAGACTGCACCCGCTGGCGCAGCCGGGGCACGGCGTGGATGACCCTCTCCATGCGCCGGCGCAGGCGATCGAGATCGGGACGGCGGTCGAGGATGGTGACGTTGGCGAAGGTGCTGCTGAGGTGAGGATCGTTCTCGACCCGCCACATCAGGGCTTCGGCGTCGCTCATCTTGTGCTCGAAGCGGGGCAGGTCCGTCATGCGTCGCGAGGTTACTGCCGCGCCGTCAGGCCGTCGCAGCGAGCAGGGCCCTTGCCACCTGGCCGAGGGCGAGCCCCACCAGGGCGCCGCCAACCACGTCGCTCGGATGGTGGATGCGCACGTAAGCGCGGCTGATGCCGACCACCCCGGCCATGGTGAACCACAGGGGGGCGGTGGCAAGGCCGCCCCACCCGGTGAGCACGGTGGCGGCGAAGAAGGCTGCCGATGCGTGACCGCTGGGAAAGGCGCTGGTGGAAGGCTTGCGCACCGGGTAGCGGGGATCGCCGGCCTCGGTGGGGCGAGTGCGGCGGAAGAGGCGCTTGACGCCCTGATTGACGATCAGGCTCTCCGCGCCGATGAGCGCGGAGAAGATGAACGCCTGGTTGGCCCTGGAATCGCTGGTGAGGCCGCGAGCTGCGCCGGTGAGGTGCCAGATGAGGCTGAAGTCGCCGAGCTCGCTGGCGGTGGTGAACAGCTTGTCGGCGAGGGGGCGGCCGCGGAGCTTCTCGAGCTGAGCGTCGGCCCAGGCGTCGAATGGTTCGAAGGCCTTCATGCCGCGGCCGGGGGACGGAACTTGAGCGGCGCCTCGGCGGCGGCCAGGGACGGGTCTCCGCCGAAGGACGGGCACCAGGTCTTGAAGGAACATGAGCCGCACAGGCCGCCAGGCTTCGGCCGGAAGTCGCCGAGCTGGCAGGCCTTCTCGACCGCCTTCCACACCGCTGTGGCGCGGGTGGTGATGAACTTCACCGACTGGCTCGACGGAGTGGCGGTGATCGTTTCGCCGCTGCGCAGGTACATGAGGCGGATGGCGACCGGTAGGTGCCCGAGAACCTGCTCGCACAAGAAGGAGTAGAAGTGCACCCCGGAGAGACGGCTCTGCTCGTACTTCAGGCCGGGGGCACGGCCGGTCTTGTAGTCGGTGACCACGAGCTTGCCTTCGGTGTCGAGCTCGAGCCGGTCGATGATGCCGCGCAGGGTGAGGTCGCCGATCTGGGCCTCGAGACGGAGCTCGATGCCGATGTCGTGCACTTCGCGAGGATCCTCCATGGCGAAGTAGGCCTGCATCAACACCCAGGCATCGGCCTGGAAGGCCTGCTGCTGATCCGGGTCGAGGGCGAGAAGGGTGTACTCGGGGTCGACCCGGTACTCGGCGATAGCGGAGTGGAAGGCCGCCTCGGCGGCCACCTGGGTGCGTTCGCTGCCGGGCATGGTGAACAGCAACTCGAGGGCGCGATGCACCAACGAACCCTTGGTGGTGTGCACACTGGGCGGCTCGGGCAGCTTCTCGATGCTGGCGAAGCGGAAGGCCATGGGGCAGGAGATGAAGGCCTCGACCCGGCTCGGTGACAGGCTCGTGGGGACCGGGTACATGCACCTCATCGTAGAGAAGGGGTCGCGAGAGTTGCACCGCGGCCCACGGGGCGCCGCCGGAGTTCACCCGGGGCGGGTCAACTCCTCGGCCACTACTCGGGCCACGACATCGGGGTGGCTCATCGGGCCGAAGTGGTCGAGTTCGTCGAGCTGCAGGTAGCGGCCCCGAGGGAGGCGTTCGGCGACGCCGGCTGCCATCATCGAGGGCTGCATCGGCTCGACTCGCCCGGCGACAACGAGCACTTCGGTGGTGATGCTCGGCAGGTGGTTCCACGTGTCGTGATGAGGCCCCGCCTCGAAGGTCTCTGCTTCGGTCTCGGGTCGGCACTTGAGGTGCACCCCGTGCCGGTCGCGGGCGAAGCCGTACTCCACGTAGGCGCGCAGGGCCTCTGGGGTGAAACAGTTCAGGGGCGGCTTGGCCGCATAGTTGTCGATGGCCGCCTGGAACGTGTGGAAGGTGGCCCTCCGTCGCCGGGCTGCCCCCGACATGGGGTTGTCGCTCGCCGCCGGGGGCGGCGAGCTGGGGGGGAAGACGATCGGCTCGAACAGAACGAGACGGCGGAACAGGCCCGGGTCGCGGTGGGCGGCCATCAGCAGGCAGGCACCACCCATCGAGTGGCCGAAGGCGTCGATCGGTCTGCCACCTGCCTCGGCGACCAGTGCCGTGGCCACCGCTTGGGCATCGTCGCCGAAGCGCTGCCAGTCCAGCGCGCCCTCGGGGCGCGGTGTGTCGCCGTGGCCGCGGTAGTCGAAGGCGATGCTGTGGAACCGGTCGGCGAGCAGATCTGCGACCGGTACGTAGCACCGCCCGTGGAAACCTGTGGCGTGGGAGAGCAGCAGGGTGGGGCCACTGCCACCGAGGTCATGGACAGCGATCTGGACACCATCCGTGGACGGCAAGGTGGGCGGGAAGGTCATTCGTGCAGGTGCTCCTACCGCCGGCCGCGCCGGTGCCACCACGAAAGGATCATCCGGTCGAGCAGCACGCCGAGGACGACGGCGATGAAGATCGACCAGCGGACCGTGGTGTTCCAGTCGAAGAACATGAAGTCGATCTGGGTCTCGTCGCTGTTCCTGAGGATGAACACGACGATGAGCGCGGTCAGCAGGCCGACGACGATGAGGGCGATGCTGGGGCCGCTGCGCCCACTGGCCGCCTGTAAGTCGCCTGAGCGTTGGTTGTTGTTGTCCATCAGGAATCAGCCTTTCGGTTCACGGGGAAGCCCGAGCAGTCGCTCACCGATGATATTCCTCTGTACCTGGCTGGTGCCGCCAGCGATGCGCCCACCCGGTGCCTGCAACATGCCGAAGGCCTCGGGCCCGTCGAGCATCGTCGCCGCGCCGGCGAGGTCGCCGCGCAGCATCGCGCTCTCGAACATCATCTCGGTGATGCCCAGTTTCATCAAGCTGGCGGCTGTCGAGGCGATGGGTCCCTGGCGCTGGGCCATCGCCTTGTAGGCCACGCCGGTGCTGATCAAGCTTCATCAGCCTCTGGCGTTCCATCGCGCCGAGCCGGCGACCCTCGGCCAGCTTCGACATGCTCTCCAACCTCCGCTCGAGCCCGATGACGCTGGTGCCGATGTGGCCGCGTTCGTTGGTGAGCACGGCCATGCCGACCCCCCAGCCACCGTGGAGCGGGCCGAGGAGATGGTCCGCGGGAAGCTGCACGTCGGTGAAGAACACTTCGTCGAACTCGGCCTCACCGGTCATCTGCTTCAAGGGGCGCACCTCGATGCCGGGAAGGTCCATCGGGCAGAGGAAGAAGGAGATGCCGTCGTGTTTCTTGGCGTCGGGATCGGTGCGGGCCATGAGGATGCCCCAGTTGCTGTAGCGGCCTCCGCTGCACCACACCTTCTGACCATTGACCACGAAGTTGTCGCCGTCGCGTTCGGCCCGGGTGGACAGGCCGGCGAGGTCGCTGCCGGCGCCGGGTTCGCTGAACAACTGGCACCACACGTGCTCGGTGGTGAGCGTCTGGCGCAGATGGCGAGCCTTCTGCTCCGGTGTACCGAACTTCTGCACGGCCTGACCGGCAAGCACGAGGCCGACCATGTTGAACATGCTCGGCACACCGGCGACGGCGCACTCGTACATCCAAGCAGCGTTGTGGTCGGCGCCAGACCGCGGCCACCGAACTCGGTTGGCCAATGGATGCCGGTGTAGCCCGCGGCGTGGAGCCGGCGATGCCAGTCGAGCCCCGCCTCGACGAGGTCGGGAGGGCAGATGGCGCCATAGTCGCGTGGCGCATCGGCCCGGTTCGCAGCGATCCATTCGCGCGCCGCGGCCTGGAAGTCGTCGACGGAGATCTCCTCGGTCATCGGCGTGTCACGTGAAGGAGGAGCATGAACATGGCCGTCTCCTCGGCCAGGTTCTTCGGCACCGCGTAGCCCGTGGTGTCGGTGATCGTGGCCCAGTTGTCGCGCACGTCCTCCATGCTGAGAGTCGGCCTTGTAGTAGCCCTGGGTCTCGGCGATGAACACCTGGGCCACGCGACCGCCGCCGACGCTGAAGACGTCGCCGCTGCACCGGGCAGTCCTCGTGGGCGAGGAAGGCGACCAGGGGCGACACGAGGCCGGGATCGAGCTTTTCGCCGAGGGCGCCCATGAGGGTCTCGGTCATCCGGGTGAGGGCCAGAGGGGCGATGGCGTTGGCCTTGATGTTGTACTTCGCGCCTTCGACGGCGAGCACCCGGGTGAACCCGACGAGGCCCATCTTCGCCGCGCCGTAGTTGGCCTGGCCGAAGTTGCCGAAGATCCCTGCGGCCGACGAAGTGCTGATGATCCGGCCGTAGCCCTGCTCGCGCATGACCACCCACGCCGGCTGGGTGACGTGGAAGGCGCCCTTGCAGGTGAACGTCGAGCACCGAGTTCGATCAGGTCGGGCTCCATGTTGTGGAAGGCCTTGTCGCGCAGGATGCCGGCGTTGTTGATGACGACGTCGACCCTGCCGAAAGCGTCGAGCGCAGTCTGCACGATGGCCTTGCCGCCCTCGGGCGTGGCCACCGAGTTGGTGTCGGCGACGGCCTCACCGCCGGCCGCTTTGATCTCGTCGACCACCTTCTCGGCTGCGCCCTTGTCGCTCCCGCTGCCGTCGATGGCGCCGCCGAGGTCGTTGATCACCACCAGTGCGCCGCGTGAGGCCATGAGAAGCGCATGCTGGCGGCCGAGGCCGCCGCCCGCGCCCGTGATGATGACAACCTTGCCGTCGAAACCGAGTTGATCTGAGCTCATGACGCGCACCGTACCGGTCCCAGCGGTCGGGCGAGAAACCGGGTGACGGATCAGGCGAGGCCGAGTCGCTGCATCGCCTGGTCCTTGAGGCTGCGGTAGTCGAGCTTGCCGTTCGCGGCGCGGCCGATGGTGGCGACGGGCAGCACCCGCTTCGGCGACTTGTAGGCCGCCAGATGCTCCCTCACGTGAGCGACCAACGCGGCTTCGTCGAGCGCCTGGCCGTTCGTGGGGCTCGACGAGGGCGGTGATCGCCTCGCCGAAGCGGTCATCGGGCACGCCCACGACGGCGGCGTCGGCCACCGAGGGATGCGGTCTTCAGCGCCTCTTCCACCTCCTCGGGGAAGACCTTCTCGCCGCCGGTGTTGATGCACTGGCTGCCGCGGCCGTAGAACTTCACCGTTCCGTCGGCTTCGATCTCGGCCCAGTCGCCGGGGATCGTCCAGCGCACCCCGTCGTGAACGATGAAGGTGCCGGCGCTCTTGGCTTCGTCCTTGTAGTAGCCGAGCGGGGTACGGCCGCGCAGGGCAACCCGCCCACGCTCCCCGCTGCCGGGCGTCACCTCGCGGCCGTCCTCGGTGAGCACTCGCGTGTTGGGGCCGAGCGAGAACTTCGCCGTGCCGGCCGTGTCGGTGGCACTGGTGGTGTTGCTGCCCATGCCGATGGCCTCGCTGCTGCCGAGGCTGTCGATCATGATCAGCCGGTCGTTGTGGCGCAGCAGACCGGCCTTGCTCTCCGATGACCAGATGACGCCGCTGGAGAAGATCAGCCTCAGCGACGAGATGTCCCATCGGTCGGGCTCGGCGTCGAGGGCCCGCAGGATCGGCTTGGCGAACGCGTCGCCGACGATGGAGATGCTGTTCACCTTGTGCCGCTGGACCGTGTCGAGCAGTTCGAGCGGTGTCGAAGTGACGGCCTTCGAGGGTTACGACCGGGCCCGCCAGCACCAGGTTCCACTGGGCGTTGAACGCGCCGGTGCCGTGCATCAGGGGTGCCGCAGGCAGGTTGCGCGGACCGGGTTTGTTGATCCGGGCGTCGAAGTCGTCCCATCCGGGAACCTGGGGCAGCCTGTTGCGCGAGGGGGCATCGAGGGAGATGACCACGTCGTCCTGGCGCCACATCACCCCCTTGGGGTTGCCGGTGGTGCCACCGGTATAGAGGATGTAGAGATCGTCAGGCGCTGCGGCCCCACGGCGCCACGGTGCGACCAGTGGCGCTCGCCGCAGCGGCCTCGTAGGCGATGGCCCAGTCGGGGCACGCCTCGGTGCCGTCGTCGACCCAGATCCAGGTGTGCACCTTCGGCGCCCGGGCGCGCATCGCCTGGCAGCGGTGGGTGAAGGCGCCGTGGAACACGACCGCCACGACGTCGGCGTTGTCCCACAGGTAGGTGAGCTCGTCGTCGGTGTAGCGGTAGTTGGTGTTCACCGGCACCAGCCCGGCCTTGTACATCCCGAACATCGACTCGAGGTATTCGGGGCAGTTGTACAGGTAGTGGGCCACCTTGTCCTGGTGCTCGGCCCCGCCGGCGAGAAGGGTGGCGGCGATCCCGTCGGCACGGCGGTCGAACTGGGCCCAGGTGAAGACGCGGTCGCCCTGGATCTGGGCCACGGCGTCGGGGAAGCGGTCGGCGTTGTGCTCCCAGATCTCGGCGAAGTTCCATCCCTCTGTCACGGGCCTCGACCGTAGCTGCCCACCCCCAAATCCCCCACGCCTGTCGCGGTCCGACCACGCTGTGACGACGTAGACGCCGCGACACGGGTGGGTTTCGGGGCGCGATCATGGGGGAGAGGGTGGGCCGGAATAGGGTCGCAGGAATGGACTTCCAGCTCCCGACCGAGGACGACCCGCGCCGCCTGGCAGTGCAGCGAATGGATCAAGGCGAACCCCCAGCCCACCGGCCGCCAGCTGGCCGAGGCGGGATACGTGGTACCCCACTGGCCGGCACCGTGGGGCATCGACGCCGACCCCATCCACCAGCTGATCATCGACGACGAACTCACCCGCGCCGGGGTGCCGCGGCCGGTGAACCCGATCGGCATCGGCTGGGCCGGGCCGACCATCCTGTACGCCGGTAGCGACGCCCAGCAGCGACCGGTACCTGTTCCCGCTCATCTCCGGCGAAGAGTTCTGGTGCCAGCTGTTCAGCGAGCCGGACAGCGGCAGCGATCTGGCCAACCTCGGCACCCGTGCCGTGCGCGACGGCGACGAGTTCGTGATCAACGGACAGAAGATCTGGACCAGCGGCGCCCAGTTCTCCAAGTTCGGCGTCCTCATCGCCCGCACCGACACCGAGGTACCCAAGCACAAGGGCGTCTCCTACTTCATCTGCCCGATGGACCTTCCCGGCATCGAGATCCGCCCGATCACCGAGATGACCGGCGGCCAGACCTTCAACGAGGTCTTCTTCACCGATGTGCGCATCCCCGCCGATCTCCTCCTCGGTCAGCTCAACGACGGCTGGCGGCTTGCCAAGGTGACCTTGGGCAACGAGAGGGTGTCGCTCAGCACGGGGGGAGTGCTTTGGGGTAACGGGCCCACCGCCCTCGACCTGATCGAAGCGATCAAGGAGACCGGACCGGTCGATGACCCCCTGATGCGCCAGCAGATTGCCGGCGTCTACATCGAGCACACCATCCTCGACCTCATTCGCTGGCGCACCCTCAGCGCCCAGCTGAAGGGCCAGCCTCCCGGGCCCCGAGGCGAGCATCCGCAAGCTGATGGCCGATGAGCACGGCCAGCATGTGATGGCGCTCGCCAGCGACATGATCGGCGCCGACGCGATGCTCACCGGTGTAACCGGCGACGGTGCTGAGGCTGTCGAGTCCGAACACCTCACCTCCGCGGTGCCACCGCGCGACCTGCGCAACCCGAGCTGGCACTACGGGTTGATGTTCAGCCCGGCCCTGACCATCGGTGGCGGCACGTGGGCGGTGCAGCGCAACATCATTGGTGAACTGGTGCTCGGCCTACCCCGCGATGAGGATGTCACCAGGGGTATGAGCTGGGCCGACGCCCAAAGGCTGCAGACCAAGTAGGCGCCAGCCGGTCTCGCTCAGTACCGGCCGGCCTCAGTTGTGAACCTCGCGGCGGAAGCGACCGCTCATCCGGGTGAGCAGAACGGCCACGAGGACGAGCAGGAGACCCGACACGGCGATCAGCAGGGGAGCCCGACCTTCACCGGGGAAGAAGTGCTGGATGGCCCAGGGCACGTTCACGAGCAGGCCCAGGGAGCCGAACACGGACATCAGCACCCTCCCCGGCAACATTCCGACAGCGAGCATGGCAACCGCGCTCAGCAAGCCGAACACGGTGGCGAAGGCTGCCGACTGGGCGCCGGTCACGGCCGCGCCTACGACTACGGCAAGGCCGCCGATGATCTCGACCACGAGCGGAACCCTGACCATGCGGAGGATGCCGATTGTGAGCAGGGCGGCACCGGCACCCCACACCACCAGACCGGTGACGATGCCGGCGCCATCGGCGAACCAGGCGATCGTGGCAGGCAGGGTGTTCATGATGCCGAACCCGCCGATTATCGACAGGGCGACACGTTCACTGCTCGGCATCCTGATCGGGCGGGCGACAGCCAACCCGATCACCGCAAGCCCAGTGACCATCGCCAGCAGCAGACCGTGACCGTCCCACTGGTTGCTGGCGACAACCCCACCGGTGAGTCCACCGATGGCGCCCACGGCGGTTGTGATCCAGGCCCCGGGGGTCAGCCTGAGGACACCGACGGCGATGAGGGCGACGGCGGTGATCCACACGGCGATGCCGGTGGTGCCATAGTCGGCAACCTGGTTCACACCGAGGCCGACGGTCACCAGCACTCCGGCGAGACAGGTGAGCTGCTGCAGTGGACGATCGCGCCAGCGCCACAGCACTCCGCTGACGACGGCCACACCGGCGGCGGCCACGGTGGCGATGGTCACCGGGTCGTCGGCGTCGAACAGATCGTGGGCCACGATCCCAGAGGTCAGACCTGCGGCCCCGGTGGCCATCAGCCACAGGAAGCCGCGCAAGCGTTTGAACGTCGGGTCGGCTTGCTCGCGCACCAGAAGACCGGCCACGACGAAGGCTGCGGTTGCCCCGCCGGCGAGGCCGAGCCGACCGGCCGCGGCGATGTCGCTCCAGTAGCGGGACACGAGCACGGAGACGCCGACGATGCCGAGAACTCCGCCGAGGTATCCGAGGGCCTCGGCGACCGCGGGGATACGACGGGCGGGGCCGGGCACGGGAGGCGGGGCGGTGAGGCGCTGCTGCTCGTGGGCCTGGATGGCGTCGGCCTGTTGAGGGGTGATCAGCCCATCGGCGGCCCAACGCTGGAGGTCGTAGGCCAGCGACCGTGTCACCGTGTCGGGTGCAGAGGAACGCTCGGTCGGTTGGGCGAACTGAGCGCTGCCGCCCCCGCCGCTGGCGGATCTCTCGCCTCGGGTGTTGCGCTGGACGAGGATGACGCCGACGATGACCGCGACCAAGAGCGGGAGACCAAGCAGGGACATGGGATGGTGTCCACCCTTTCGATTCGGCTTCTGGCTTCAGCGTGGCCTGTGGTCCACCAGTGCAACAGGGTCTGTGGTCCCCTAGGTGGACGACTGCCTCGCCACTTCATCGGAGCCATCAGAACTGTTGCCGACATCATCCGCGTCCACGATGTCGGGGTGCACCACCATTTACAGATGCCGGGCGCGCCGAGTCCACCACTGAGGCGGCGAGTTGCACGTCTCGCAGCGGCACCCCGTCCCGGTCCGCCACTCGCGTCTGGCTACGAATCTGGGCGAGGCGGCTGCCGTTGCCTTCGCCTATGGCACCGGTGGCCCGGTCTTAGGCGTGCTGGTCTACGACCGGGCCTGGTTGGCTAGACCAGTCGGCGGGTTCGTCGTCGGTGTCTGTGGCGGCGATTGCCTTGGCTCCGGTGCACCTTGCCCGGCTTGTGGTGCTGCGGCGCGTAGATGGTGTAGACCTGCATCGGTTCGTCGCCGATGTTGGTGATGTTGTGCCAACTGCCAGCCGGCACGATGACGCACCAGCCGTCGGTCACCTCTTGGTCGAAGGTCAGTTCGTCCTTGCTGGGCCCCATCTGGGCTCGGCCGCGGCCGCGGTCGAGCCGAATGAACTGATCGGTCTCACCGTGCATCTCTAGGCCGATGTCGCCGTCGACCGGAATCGACATGAGGGTGACCTGCAGGTATTCACCGCTCCAGGCCACGGTGCGGTAGTTCGCGTTCTCGAGCGTCTCAGTCTCCAGGTTGAACGCCTGGGGACGGGGACCGAGTGTCTGCGATGCTCATGCTTTGACCCTAGCTCTTGCCCTCCTGGGACGCCCGTGCGCACCCGACCTCGACGTACGTCGGTGACCGTCGGAGATCGGCTTGGCTGGCCCCATCATTGGCTGCTTGGTGTGGGTTCTCATGTCGTCAACACGTGCGCATCCGCCGGGAGTCTCGTGAACGTCGCGAGATACGTACGGAGGCCCCTTCCCTTTCGTCCCTCGGTCGCTGGAGCTCGGCCGCCACCCAACTCGGCGATCAACGTCGGATGTGGGATCGCTCGACATCGGCGAGGGGGAGCGACCACCGTTCCAGGAAGGCTCGACCGGCGCCGAGGTCGTCGGCGCTGAAGACGAGGCCGACGTGTACCACCTTCTGTGTCTCGACCAGAGCGAAGTCGTCTGGCTCGGTACCGCACACGCTCCAATCGCCCCCGTTAGCGTACGGGTCCGCATCGGCGCCAGGCCTGTGTAAGCGTCGAGGTTCAACGATTGTGTGCTACAAGATGTGGCTGTCGCAAGCACGTGCGAGGAGAAGCAGTCGCTACGTGTAACTCTCGATGCGAGGGCTCGGTCTGCGTGACCGGGCGAAGACGAGGAGGCGGGAGCTATGGCAGCACGAACAACGAAGACGTCCCGAGTTGGGAGACCCCCGGCGTCGACGAGCGCAGAAACGCGGGCCCGAATCATCGACGCTGCGCGTGACTGCTTCGGCCGCTACGGCTACGACAAGACGACGAATCAGCTCATCGCGCGTCAGGCCGGGATAACCAGTGGCGCCATCTATCACTACTTCGAGTCGAAGCAAGAGCTGTTCGAGTCGGTCGCTTCCGAGACGTTGAGCGTGGTCCTGGCCCGGTTCGCGGTAATGAACACAGAGTCCGTGTCGACCGTCGACAGGCTGTCCTCCCTTCTGGAAGCTGCGGTCGACTTGAATAGCGACGATCCGTCGATGGCAACGTTCGTATCGTCTTCGCCAATCGAGATTCGGCGCCATGAGCAGCTGCTGCCGCTTGCGGCCCGTGAGCGCGGCGAGACGGAGCGATTTTTCACAGAACTTGTCGAAGACGGCAAGAGCAGAGGTGAGATCGTCCCGGACGTCGATACACCATCGATCGTGAACATGCTGATGGCAGTGACCTCGGGCTTGGCGCTATATGCGGCGTTTGTCATCGATGGCGCCGCCCACCGAGCGGCGGTTCATGCCTTCGAGAGGCTTGTGTCGGGGACCCTGTTCGCTGCCCAGGAGCAACCACTCCAGCGCCCTTGAGGCGACTTCCCCTCCATTCCGATTGGTCAGTTAGTATCTCTCCAGGTACCGCGGCTCTCTCGTCGCAGGTATGGCCCCTTCGTACTCATGGAGCTGTCATGCGTCCAGCGTCACCAGACGACGACCACTTTCATCCCGTTCCCACAGCTGATCCCTGGTGGACGGAGACGTCCTGGTATTCATTCGCCGTTCCGGAGCGGAACCTGTCAGGTTCGATCTACCCCCTGTTTCGTCCGAATCTCGGCATCTGTTCTGCGGGCGTCTACGTGTGGGATGGCACGGCCGTCGAGCCTTGGGCGGTGCCCTATGCCCGCACGTTCTGGCACCTTCCGCTTCCGGACGGCGACCTCACCGACTTCACGCTCGTCAACGGCCTTCGATACGAGTGCGTCGAGCCGATGCAGCAGTATCGGGTCAGTTACCGGGATGCCGGTGAGATCGAGTTGGACCTGCTCTACGAAGGGCTGATCGCCCCCCACATGGTGGTGGGGGAGTCGGAGAGAGGGCATCTGGATCAGCCGTGCCGGGTGACCGGCAGGTTGTGTCTCCACGGCGAGGAGATCGCCATCGATGGCTTCGCCATGCGCGATCGCTCCCTGGAGCGTGCGCGCCGACACTGGGTCGACCCGCGCCGGCTACTCGTACGCCGACCGCTTCAGCTGGACATGGTTTTCACACGATGTCGTTCTGGTTGGGTGACGAGGAGCATGTGCTCGCCGGATATCTACTCCGCGATGGGGAGCTCTCCGATGTCGTGTCCGGGCGGCGTCGGGTGATCGAACGCTCCGGCGGCATCCCTACACGGGTGATGATCGAGGCTGAAGATCGGCTGGGCCGCACCCTCGTCGCGGAGGGAGAGTGCGTCAACCGGTTTGCGTTCCAGGCGAGTTCCAACCTCCACGCCTGGATGAGTCTCACGCGATGGTCCTTCGACGGAGTGGAGGCTACGGGCGAGGATCAGGACATCTGGTCTCCCGACTTGGTACGCCTTTCGCGCCTCTGAGCTTCGACCTGGTGGCGGCATCGAGGCACGCCGGACGCCGCTCCCCAGGCTGGTCAAAGACACCTCTGAGCCGCGAATTGAGTATTGCGCTTCGCCAATTAACTGGTTAGTATGTTCCTCGTGGGGCGCTTCACCACCCCGCGTTATCTGGTGGTCGAAGCCATGGAGGTAGCGAGTGAGCACACGTACTTACGACGCAGTCATTGTCGGGTCCGGCCACAACGGGCTCTGCCTGGCTGCGTACCTCGCCAGGGCCGGGCTCAAGACGGCCATCGTCGAAAGGCGGCACGAGGAGGGCGGAGGAGCAGCAACCGAGGAGCCAGTTCTCCCCGGGTTTCGCCACAACACGCACGCCAACTACCTCGCGTTCTTCGATCTCATGCCCATGGTGCAGGACTTTGATCTGCACTATCTGGGGCTGCGCACCGTGAAGCCCGAGGCGCAGCATGGGATCGCATTCCCCGACGGTCGACCACCGATCGTCATGCACCGCAACGATCTCCTCGACCGTACGCATGCCAGCATCGCTCGTTACTCGAAGGCCGACGCGGACACCTGGATCGAGCTCAAGAAGCGTTCTCAGCATCTCGACATGCTCCTCGGAGCCGGCGCGTTCAATCCGCCCGGCAGCGGGAACTTCGACTCTGCGGGGATGGTCTTGGAGGCGGGCTACGGGGACCTCGGCCTGACCAAGGACTTCGCCCTCAAGACCCCGCAGGTAGTCATCGAGGAACTCTTCGAGTCCGACGAGATGAGGACGATGCTCTACCAGGACGCGGTCGAATTCGGGCTACCACTCGACGTGGCCGGCACCGGGTTCGGGTTTGTCACCTTCATCGTCTGGACCACCGGCAACTGGCAACTGCCGATGGGCGGCATGCACTCTGTCGCGAAGGCCATGACGCAAGCCTGCTATCGCGAGGGTGTCGACCTGATCGAGAACACGCGTGTCGAGTCGATCATCATCGAAGGCGGGCGAGCCGTCGGAGTGAGAACGCGGCGTGGAGACATCCGCGCGGAGAAGCTCGTGGCCTCGAACGCTGACGTGAAGCAGACCCTTCTGGATCTGGTCGGCAAGGAGAACCTCAGCCCGAAGTGGACGCGGCGAGCGGAGCATTTCCGATACGGGCCTAGTCATACCGTCGCCAGCCCGATGTTCTGCCTGCACGAGCCGCCGGCGTACAAGTCAGCCCGGTGGGACCCGGAGATCGACCGGTGCTTTCACACGGTCGTGGGGTTTGATGGGGCCGCAGAAACTCTCCGGTACATCCGCGACGCGTACACCGGAAGGATCCCGGCACCGAAGGCCGGCACCTGGTTGAACACCCTCTGGGACCCGTCGCAGGCGCCGAAGGGTATGCACTCGGCTGGGGGTTGGTACTTCTTCCCCAGTGCTCACCACCTCGACGCGGATGAATGGGCCGAAGTGCGCTCCACCTACAACGACCGATTCCTAGAGGTGTGGCGCGAATCTGCTCCCAACATGACGCCCGACAACGTCATCGCCCATGCCCTCTATACGCCCGACCAGATGGAACGCAAGGTGATGTTCAGAGAGGGCGACTGCTCCCAGGGGGACATGTCACCCGACCAGACGGGAGGCAACCGCCCGTTTCCGGAGGCATCGGGCTACCGGACCGAGATAGACGGCCTCTACTTGTGCGGTCCGTCATCGCATCCAGGCGGCGGAGTTCACGGCGGCTGTGGTTACAACGCCTACAAGGTCATCGCCCAAGAACTTGAGCTTCCGAGCCCTATCGGCAACGGAAGGCCGTACTGATGCCCGATATCTATACGCCCGACTGGTACGAAGCGGTGAAGGTGGCGATCAACGACGCGGTCGTGAAGATTCCGAACGCGCCGAAGGATTCGTTCACGATCCAGGTGGAGATCGTGGGTGACGGCAAGACGCCCTATGTCGCCGAGGGCGACATGGTGCGTTTCTTGATCCGTCTCGAAGAGGGGATTTGCGCCTGGTATCGCGAGATCGACGCGGATGATCCGTCGGTGAAGCTGAACTACCGGTTCACCGGCCCGGGGAGTGTGTTCGATTCGATCGCTGCGGGTACGAGTGACCCGATCGATGCTGCTCTGACGGGAACGATCAAGGTGCGTGGCGACATGCGGTTCTTGATGCGCCAGGCGGAGATGGTGCAGGTGCTGTTGAAGGCCTATTCGCAGGGCGTTGACACGACGTGGCCGAAGGGCTGTCCTCCATATGACGGGGTGGGTTGAGATGACTTTGAAGGACACTTACGACGCGATCATCATCGGGGCGGGCCACAACGGTCTCACCTTGGGCGCGTATCTGGCGCGTAGCGGTCTGGAGGTGTTGGTGTTGGAGCGTCGCCACGAAGAGGGTGGCGGTCTGTGCACCGAGGAGGTCTCGCTGCCCGGTTTTCTTCACAACATCCACGCCAACTATCACACGTTCGTCGACATGGCTCCGCCGGTGAACGATCTCGATGTGCGCGGCCATGGGGTGGAGTACGTGCGTCCTGAGGTGCAGATGGCGTCGATCTTCGACGACGGTACTGCGCTGACGATCCATACCGACATGGACAAGACGTTGGCGTCGATGGCACGGTTCTCGGAGAAGGATGCGGGCACGTTCCAACGTTTGTACGGTGAGGCTCACGGCTACATCGACTTGTTGTTGGGCACCTTGATGTATCAGCCGCCGTTGAACGTCAAGGACCTCACCAAGGCGTTGGCGACGTTCGGTGTGGAGGACCGGTCGGAGTTCCTTTCCGTGAAGTTGCGTCGTCAGACGATCAACCAGTTCCTCGACAAGCATTTCGAGAACGATCGGATCAAGGCCCATCTGGCGTTCCATGGTGCGGTGTGTTCGTACACCAACGATGTCGCCGGGCTGGCGATCGGATATCCCCTGCTGGTCGGCAAGATCGACAACTGGCATCTGTGTGTCGGCGGTTCTCACCGGCTTGCTCATGCCCTGTGGCGTGATCTTGCCCAGCATGGTGGTGTGATGTGGTCCGACGCCGAGGTGACCAACATCATCGTCGAGGGTGGTCGTGCTGTGGGTGTGCGCACCGCGGACGGTACCGAGTTGAAGGCACGCAAGATCGTCGCCTCGACGGTGTCGGTGGAGCAGACGTTCTTGGAGTTCGTCAACCCGAGCGAGATCCCTGAGGAGTTCACGAAGAGGGTCCAAAACGACATCGTGCACAAGGACTGGTCTCTGTTCTCGGTGCACATGGCGATGAACTCGTTCCCCGAGTACACGGCCGCCGAGTTCGATCCCGACGTGAACCGGGCATGGGTCGTCAACCTCGGTTACGGCTCACTCCAGGAGCTGAACGCCGAGTGGGCGGCGATCCGGGCGGGGAATCTTCCCGACCCGCGTCCCAATGCTGCGGTGAACAGCCTCTACGACCCAACTGACGCGCCCGACGGGTGCGCGACCGGTCTGCTCCGCCAGTTCGCCCCGTTCGCACTCGCCGACGGTGGTGCAGGTGCGTGGGACGAGATGGGCCGCTGGTACGGGCAGAAGTGCATCGAAGCCTGGCGCCGTTACGCACCGAACCTCACCGACGACAAGATTCTCGCGACGTCTGTGTTCACCCCCCACGACATCGTCCGCAAGCTTCCCAACATGGTGCGGGGCGACTGGATGATGGGTGAGATCAGCCTCGCCAACATGCTCGATCAGCGTCCCCTGCCCGAGCTCGGCCAGTATCGCACCCCCATCCAGGGTCTCTACATGGCCGGCAGCACCCAGCACCCCCACGGGTTCATCACCTTCGGGCCGGGGTACAACGCGCTACAGGTCATCGCCGACGATCTGGACATCGAGAAGTGGTGGGCGAAGATATGAATGCATCGAAGCCAGCTGCTGAGCGTCGCCCCGATCGCTTTCCAAGGTTCACTGAGGAATACCGGCAGCATTGGATTGACGCCGGCCTGTGGCAGAACCGAACGCTTCACGACCTCTTCGACGAGACCGTTGCCGCACAGCCCGACAAGGTTGCCGTTGCGAGCAAGGAACGTCGCATGACGTTCGGGGATTGGAAAGAGGAGTCAGACGCCTTGGCGGCTGGTCTCCTCGGAGTGGGTATCGGGCCCGGCGACATCGTCGCAGTGCAGCTGCCGAACTGGATCGAGATGTGTCTTCTCCAGATAGCGCTCTCCCGAATCGGCGCGGTGATCCAACCGATGCACGTTGTGTACCGCGAGAGGGAGATGCGCTCCCTGCTCCAGTTCTGTGAGTCTGACGCGATCGTGGTCCCATGTTCATCGGGCGACTTCGACTACACGGACAGCGGTTCAGGCCATGCGCGGTGAGCTGCCGGACCTGCGCCTTCTCATCGTCGCACGATGCGACGTCGCGGGCGAAGGGACGCTCTCGCTGGACGATCTCATCGTTGAGGGGCGCGACCACCTCGATCGCCTCGCGACGGTGCACCCCGACCCCGATGATGTCTTCTACCTGAACTTCACGTCGGGCACCGAGGGCGAACCGAAGGGGTTTCTCCACACGCACAACACGCTCATCTCCTCCTTCAAGACGATGGCCGAGATGATGCGCCAGTTCGTGCCGGACACTGTCAACCTCGCGAACTCGCCGATGACCCACTCCTTCGGGCACTTCACTACGTATCAGACCGCGCTAGGCGGATTCCCGATGGTCCTCATCGATCGTTACCGCCCGCTCGATGTCCTTGAGCTGATCGAGCGCGAGCAAGTGTCGACCCTGTCGGGAACTCCGGCGCATCTGATCGGGATCCTGCATCATCCGCGGTTCGCGGAGTTCGACACCTCGAGTGTCAAGAACGTGAGCGTTGGCGGTGCCAGGTCATCGCCCGAGCTAATTGGAGAGCTGGAGCAGGTGTGGTCCGTGAAATCGGCCAACACTTACGGACTCGGCGAGAACCTTGCCCACACCCGGACGATGCCGTGGGATCCCGAAGACAAGATCCGAGAGACGGTTGGAAAGCCACTGCCCGGCACCGAACTGCGGATAGTCGACCCCATGGATCGTTCCACAGAGCGAGCTCAGGGTGATATCGGCGAGATCGCGTTCCGTGGTCCCACCCTGTTCCTCGCGTACTACCGGCAACCCGAGTTGACCGCTGCGTGCCGCGACGACGCCGGCTGGTTCTACACCGGCGACCTCGGCTCCATAGACGAGGACGGCTACTTGCACTTCGTCGGGCGGGGTGGAGAGGTGATCAATCGAGGCGGCACGAAGATCTATCCGAAGGAGATCGAAGACCTCCTTCTGGCGCACCCCGACATCGAGGACGCCGCCGTGGTCGGATGGCCCGACGAACGGCTCGGTGAGCAGGTGGCTGCCTACATCGTGCCGGTGACCGGACGCGAGGTTGATCTCGACACACTTCGCACCTACCTCGTCGGTCAAAGAGTGATGAAGTACAAGGTGCCGGAACACCTCGTGATCCTCGAGTCTCTCCCGATGACGCCGACAGGGAAGGTCCGCAAGGTGACCCTGCAGGATGACGCAGCGCGCCGCTCCAAGGAGAGGGGGCTCATCTGATGCGTGTAGGCCTTAGCTTCGACCTCGACGGCGCCGGCGAGCCCGAGGTGATCTGGCGCGCGGTGGTCGATGAAGTCGTATTCGCCGACAACCTCGGTTACGACAGCGCGTGGGTGGACGAGTCTCGTGAGGGCCCGGCGTCTTCCGCGGCACCGTCGTTCCTCCTTACGTTCGCTTCGCGCCGAACCCGGTGTGTGCAACTGCGCGCCGCGCGCCGTCAGATCGGTCGCGACAGCCTCGTTCGCGTCGCAGAGGAGGTCGCAGTGCTCGATCTCTTTTCACGCGGCCGTGCCGGCGTCGCCTTCGCAGCCGCCAGTCGACAGGGGTTGGTACCAGAGCAACTGCACGAGGCGATCGACTTCCTTTCAACAGCGTGGAGTTCAGACGAGTTCCGGTACAGGGGCGCGCACGTCCGGTTCCCCGAGCACACGCTCGAGGAGGCTCCCGTCGGCGCGAGCGGCCCGCCACGTACTGGCGCGTACAAGCCACAGTGGGAGCAAGGGCCGGCGATGCCCGACTACCTGGCCATCACACCGAAGCCGTACGCCCTGCGCCCACCGATAGCCGTGGAGATCGACGATGACGCGACGCTCGAGTGGGCTGCGCACAATGGAGTCTCGCCGCTCGTCGGTGCTGAGACTTCTACTGACGCTGCGGTCGAGCGGCTCGCCCGCTACCGCACCCTTGCATGCGCGGCCGGGCGCCGTCCGAGTGAGGTGGAGGTCATTCTCGAACGCACGATCTCGCTCGACGGCGAAGGTGACGGCGCCGCACTGGGAGGGTCAGCCCGAGCGCTGGTGGAGCAGGTACGGGGCCTGAGGGCAGAAACAGGGCTGTCGCACTTGGTATGGCGTCGTCGCTCGGATGAGATCGGCCGAGTCGACCTGCTGGTCAGTTTCGCCCGCGAAGTTCAGCCGCTGTTGCAGGCCTGAGAGGGGATGGCGTGAAGTTCTGGACAAGTGGATCGGGTGTCACCAGGGTGCGGGCCTTCCCGTCCTCGCTCGCGAACGGCTACGACGACTACGTCCGCGCCGCACTGGAAGCCGAGGCCCTCGGTTTCGACGCATACGGCGCGTCGGAGCATCACTTCATGTATGACGGCTTCATGCCTGCACCACTGCAGGCGCTCGCAGCAGTGGCCGCGGCGACCACGAAGATCAAGTTGATAACAGGAGCGATGCTCCTCCCTCTCTACGACCCGATGCAGGCTGCAGAGCAGGCCGCCGCACTAGACGTGCTCTCCAAAGGGCGTGTGATCCTCGGTCTCGGCATGGGCTACCGGCCCCTCGAGTTCGATGGGTTGAGCAGCCCGAAACGCACCCGTGGAGTCCGCCTCGTAGAAGGGATGCAGTTACTCGACCTTGCGACCCGCGGCGAACCGTTCAGCCATGAGGGGCGTCATTACAGCTATCGCGACGTGACACTGCGCCCGGTGCCTGTGCAGAGACCCATCCCGGCATGGTTCTGTGGTGGTACATCGATCAAGGCCGCGCAGCGCGCCGGTGAGGCCGGCCTGCCCTACTGGCTGGCGAATGCGCCGTGGGAACGGGTCGCGCAGATTGTCTCCGAGTACCGACGGGTAGGACGGGCGGCAGGCTGGCCCGAGGAGCAGCTCCGGATCGCCGCGTTCAAGGACGTCTGCATCGGAGACACCATGGCGGAGGCCACAGCCCTACGGCAGATGTTCATCGACACGTTCTACGAGGAGCACATCCTGGGATACGGCTACCTGGTGGACGACGACGGCAATCACGTGTACAACCCACCTCACGACCATCCGCTCTACCGACGGTTCGTGGACAGCATTTATTGCGGGACCGTCGAGATGGTGATAGATGAACTCAAGCTCTATGAGAAGGCCGGCATCGAGGCCCTCTACCTCGCCTCGCCGCAATGGGCGATTATCTCGGGGCAGATCATGCCCGAGTTCGACAGGGGATGACCATGGAAATCGTTGTCGGACCGTACGGTATGCAGAGCCCGCATCCGCACCGGCGTTCGCACATCGCGATGTATCGAGATCTCATCGTGCATGCACAGCGCGCCGAGGAGCTGGGTTTCGACGGCATCGCGCTCTACGGAACATTCATTCTGGTACGACGGATACTGCCCCTCAGTCCTGACGGCACTCGCAGCCATCGCACCGCACACGTCGCGACTGAAGCTCGTGACGGGCGCGCTGCTCGTACCTCAGCACGACCCCCTCAAGGTGGCCGAGGAAGCTGCGGTCGTGGATTGCCTCTCCGGTGGGCGCCTCGTGCTGGGGCTCGGGGCCGGCTATCGCCCGGAGGAGTTCCTGGGCCACGGAGTTCCGCAGGGTCGATGGGGAGCACGGTTCAACGAGGCGTACGAGGTAGTCCGTCGAGCGTTGACCTTCGAGACCTTCTCTTTGACGGCGAGTTCTATCAGTACGACAACGTTTCCCTGGCGACTCGCCCGTTGCAGTCTCCGCCTCCGATGTGGGTCTGTGCAGGCTTCGCGAGCTGGGCGCCGAAGTCGGCGGGCCGGCGCAGCTGGCCGTTCTGCACGACGGGCATGCCCGGCGGCGCCGATGCGACCCTGTTCGAGCAGTACCACGACGCGGCCGAGGCGGCCGGCGTCAGCCGTTCAGACCTGCGTCGCGGCCTGTTCCGCGACGTGATGGTGATGCCGAGTGAGCTGGAAGCTCGCGCGCTAGCCGAGGAGGATTACTGGGCAGCGATGAACGACCAGTTCATCGGCTTCGGATTCCTGCGCATGACGAACCCCGATGGTTCGCAGATGACGGAGCTGCCTCCGGGCGTCAAGGAGGCGTTTCTGGCGGACCCGGCGATGCCCGTGGGTACGCCCGAGCAGGTACGCGAGAAGCTGCGCCCCATCCTCGACCTCGACCTCGACGTCCTGATCGTTCGAACTACGTGGGCCAACTTCAACTCCGAACGGGCACTTCGGACGATGGAGACGTTTGCCCGGGAGATCATGCCGTGGCTACGTAAAGAGCAAGCAGCCCGCCGAGTCGGAGCGGCGCGATGAGGATCGGCCTTCTATACGGGCTCGGCCCACAAGACGCGACCGAGGGGTACGCATCAGCATTCGCGCAGATCGACGAAGCCGATCGCCTGGGTCTTGACTCCGTGCTGTTCGAGGAGCACCACGGAGCATTCGGCTGTCCCGCGGTTGCGCCAGTTGTGTGCGCGGCAGCGAGTCGCACCCAATCGATTCACGTCGGTTCCGCGAACCGGCAGCTGACCCTCGATCACCCGGTCGGCACGGCCGAGGACTTCGCCGTAGCAGATCTCGTCTCCGGAGGCCGGGTGATCCTGGGCGTATCTCCCGGTGAAGAGCCTGAGGCCTTCCGCGCTGCCGGGGTGCCATGGGCCGAACGCGAGCGGCGTTTCTGCGAGGCTGTCGACCTCGTGCGCGCTGGCGTGGACGCAGGATCAGTTCCAGTTCGTGGGCGAGCACTATCAGTTTCCGCTCGGCGCACAAGGTGAGCCTGGGTGGAGGCGCGAGCCCTGCTCGCCGCCTCACCTCGAGCCATGGCGGCGCGGTCAGGTGATCCCACAGTTTCTATCGGTCATGCCGAAGCCGGTGCAGCTGCCTCACCCTCCGCTCTGGGTTGCGGCGCACGGGCGCGGGACCATCGAATGGGCAGCTGGACGTGGACTCACGTATCTCTGTACCTCCATCGCGACAGAGGATGAAGTACGCCAACGCGTCGGATGGTATCTCGATGCTCTTGCAGCAGCAGGTCGCTCGCCGCTGGAGGTTGAGGTTGCGGTTGAGCGCGAAGTCTTCCTTGCCGCAGACGGGGAGCGTGCCCGAGAGATCGCACTGCCCGCGCTGCGAGCGTTCATCGACGCTAAGCGTTCCGCATCGACGGAGGACACCGCTGGTCTCTCTCTGGTCGCGGGTGCGAGCGAGCAGGATCTGCTCGACTCGTGTTTCCTCGTCGGATCGCCGAGCGAGGTCGTCGATCGAATCAAGGCGCTCCAGGCCGACCTCGGGATCACCCACCTGGTGTGCCGGGTGCACAGGCCCGGGATCGCGCACGTCGATGTCGTCGAGGCGATCCGGCTCCTCGCCGCGCAAGTTGCTACACGATTGGCCGCCTAGTGGATCTTCGGTATTCAGAAGCGGACGAGGCATACCGAAGTCACCTCAGGACCTGGCTCGACGCGAATCTCACGCCTGAAGCCGTCACCCCGCGAACGAACGACCCAGCCGAGTGGGTACGCGTTGGACGAGCGTGGCAGAAGCGAATCTACGAAGCGGGGTACCTGGGCCTTGCCTGGCCGAGGAGGTACGGCGGGCAAGAGGCGACACTCACCGAGCAGGCAATCGTCGCCGACGAGATGGCCCGTCGACGCGCTCCTCAGCCGATCAACGCCATCGGTCTCAACATCCTTGGGCCGACCCTCATCAAACATGCGACCGAAGAGCAGAAGCAGAGATTCCTTCCGCGAATCCTGTCTGCCGAGGATCTCTGGTGTCAGGGGTTCAGCGAGCCCGAAGCCGGTAGCGACCTCGCTGCGCTTCGCACACGAGCCGAGATGGACGACAACGGATTCGTGGTGAACGGCCAGAAGGTGTGGACCAGCCTCGGGCCGGTTGCGGACTGGATATTTCTGTTGGCCCGAACTGACCCGTCGGCTCCCAAGCGCGAAGGAATCTCATTCTTCCTGTGCAACGTGCTGACACCCGGCATCACGGTCCGGCCATTGCGCAACGCCGCGGGCGGCTACCACTTCAGTGAGGTCTTCTTCGACAACGTGCGGATCCCGCATAACCAGCTTGTCGGGGAGCTGCACGGGGGCTGGACCCTGGCCCGCTCCACCCTCGACTCGGAGCGCAGCGGTCTCGCGGGCGTAGTCGGGCTCGAGCACTCACTTCGGCGCGTCTGGCAGCTAGCAGCCAAGACACCTCGTGATGGAGCCACTGGCCTTGCGGACACGACGACACGGCGCGAGCTTGCTCAGCGGTGGATCGAACTCGAGGGCCTTCGCCACCTCGGCTACCGCACCCTCAGCGCTCAGCTCCGTGGCGACGACCCTGGCGCAGAGGCAGCAGTAGGCAAGCTCTTCTCGAGCGAGACTCGGCGACGCCTCACTACAACGGCTCTACGGGTAGAGGGCCCGCTGTCGCAGGTCCGACGATCTTCTGCGGCCCCCCACCGCGGGCGTTGGGCCACGGCGTACTGGGATGCCCTTGGCTACGCGATCGGCGGTGGTACGAGCGAGATCATGCGCAACGTCATTGCCGAGCGAGTCCTCGGCCTGCCCCGATCGGTTGAGGATTAGCATGGATTTTGCTCCGTCGACGGAGGAGATCGCCCTGCGAGACACGGCGCGCGACCTCCTCGCAAAGAGGTGGTCGAAAGGCGCTGCTCGAGATGCTCTCGACCGCGGCCCCGCCTTCATCCCCGAGGACGTATGGAGGGAACTCTGCGACCTCGGGTGGGTCGGCATTGCTGTTCCGGAGTCTGCTGGCGGCGGCGGCGCTGGGATCGTTACCGCTGCGGTGCTTGCCGAGGAAGCAGGACGCGCCTTGCTGCCCGGGCCCCTTCTCTCGACGCTCGCAGCGTCCGTCGCGGCCGCATGGGGCGGAGCCGAGTCAGCACTGCTCGCCGATCTCGCAGCCGGCAGGCTCAGGGCGACGCTGGCCGTCGACGAGCCGGGCGTCGGGTTTGGCCCCGGTACCGTCACGACCGTTGCAGCGGCTGGACCCGGCGGGGTTACGCTCACCGGCAACAAGGCGCTTGTACCCGACGCGGCGGAGTCAGACCTGATTCTCGTCGCTGCGCAGCCTGCTTACGGCGCGTATGGCGCGACCCTGTTCGTGGTGCGCCGTGATGCGCCTGGGGTCGACATCGTGCCCCTGCGGCGCATCGACGGGCAGAGTCTTGCCGATGTGCACCTCCAGGACGTGTGCGCCGAGCCTCTGAGGTCCAGCGACACAGGTCTTGGAGCCGCTTACGACGCGGCGACGGTTCTTCTCGCTGCAGACCTTCTGGGCACCGCGTGTGGTGCTCTCGATACGACGGTGGAGTACGCGCGCCAGCGAGTTCAGTTCGGCCACCCGATCGGAACGTTCCAGGCTGTCAGTCATCGGCTCGCGGACGCGTGTGTGCAAGTCGAGATTGCCCGCGGTCTTGTGTACGGGGCCGCCCTTGCGCTCGACGAACAGCGATCTGACGCCGGTCGGCTCGTCTCCGCGGCGAAGGCGTGGACCAGCGATGCCGCGATCTTCACGGCTGAAGCGGCCCTGCAGGTTCACGGTGGCATCGGGTACACGTGGGAGGCCGACGTGCATCTGTTCTTGCGGCGAGCGAGAGCTAACTCAGTCACTCTCGGCGATGCCGATCAACACCGGGATCGGTTGGCCGGGTACCTAGAAGGAGGGTGGTAACCAATGGGAGCACTCGAGAAGCTCTTCGGACTCGGCGAACGGGTTGCTCTGGTCACAGGCGCCGGTCGTGGCATCGGCAGGGAGTTGGCAGGCACTCTGGCAGCGGCCGGTGCTGCTGTCGCGTGCGCTGATCTCGACCTGGAAGGCGCGGCCGAGACGGCTGGGCGTATCACCGCTGAGGGTGGTCGCGCCGAGCCCTTTCGCATGGACGTGGGCGACGAGGCATCGATCGTCGCCGCAATAGAGGCGATTGTCGGCTCCTTTGGCCGTCTTGACATCGTCATCAACAACGCCGGCATCTACCCATACGCAGCGCTGGAGAGCATGGACGCGTCACTCATGGAGCAGGTGTTCCGCGTGAACGTTGTCGGCACGATGCTCTGTTGCCGCGAAGCCGTCCCTCACCTCAGGGCGGCCGGCGGTGGCGCAATCGTGAACCTCTCGTCGATCACGAGCCAGAGAGCAGTGTTCCCCGGCGAAGGAGCGTATGGTCCATCCAAGGCGGCAGTTTCGGCGATGACGCGCAATCTCGCAAAGGAGCTGGGTGGCTACGGAATCACCGTCAACGCCATCGCGCCAGGTGGTATCCGAACGGAGGGAACCGCGGTCGGTTTCGATCTCGGTTTGGGCGAGGTGCTGCTTCAGCGGCAAATGGTGCAGCACCTGGGCGAGCCGTCCGACCTGTCCGGAATCGTGCTCGCGCTCGTCGGCCCTGGTGGGCGATTCGTGACCGGCGAGACGATCGTGATCGACGGCGGCTACACCCAGACCTGACCTTGAGGAGAGGGAACCGATGAGTACCACCCAACCAAAATTTGAACGACTGTTCTCGCCGCTGCAGGTCGGCCCGATGCGCGTACCCAACCGCATCTGCGAGACGACCAACACAATCGGAGCTGGCCGCCTCGACGGGCTACCCGACGAGGCGTTCACGGCGCACCATGCGGCGAAGGCCCATGGTGGAACCGGTTGGATCGGAAGCGAGACATGGCTCCTCAACTCGCCGCTGCCGAATGACGCCGCGGACGAGTTCTTCCCTGGCGCGGCTTCCACGAGGTTCCCTCTTTACCTGCTGCCGGGCTTCGTCGAGCGCATGCAGACGTTCTGCGACGAGGTCCACTCTGCGGGTTCGGTCGTGGTCAGCCAGCTGACTCATCTGTCGTCCACGTTCGGCCCATCACCGGTCACCCCGGTCGAGATCTATGACTGGATTCCCCACCAGCTCGACAAGAGCGAGATCGAGTTCGTGGTGAATACGTATGTGACGGCGGCCGGGCAGTTGCGGGCAGGCGGAGTGGACGGCATCGAGATCCATTGCGCGCACGAGACCCTGCCCCACCTCTTCTTGTCCCCGGCAACAAACCGACGATCCGACGCGTACGGTGGCGATGCCTACGGAAGAACGCGCTTCGTGATCGAGGTCCTCGAGGGTGTGCGCTCGCAGATAGGTAACGACACGGCACTCGGTATCCGCATCGGCGGATTCGAGAACGCGTAAGGGCGGGTACGACCTCCTCCAGATGCGCGAGATGTTGAGTCTCATCGCCGAAGCCGGTCTCATCGACTTCGTCAACGTAGACGTCGGTTCCTCTTCGGGGGTGCTTTCGTACGTGCAGCCTTCCTTCTACGGGCACGGCGAGTTCCGCGAGATCGGCAAGGCCGTCAAGGCCGATGTCGGCGATGAGGTCGCCGTTCTCTTTGCGGGGCGTGTGAACGATCCGGTCGTGGCCGAGGAGCTGCTCGCGCAGAAGGCCTGCGACCTCGTCGGTATGACTCGCGCCGGGATAGCGGACCCGGAGTTCGCGAACAAGGCACGCGATGGCCGGCTCATCGAGATGCGCCGTTGTATCGGCTGCAATCGCTGTATCGGCGAGACCATTCACTCCTATGCGCCGATCATGATGAAGCGTCCCGTTTGCTCCGTGAACCCGGTGGTGGGCAACGAGATCATGTGGAAGATGATGTTCCGCCCCGCGGAAAATGCTCGGCAGGTCGTCGTGGTAGGAGGCGGGCCGGCAGGGCTCGAGGCAGCTCGTGTGGCGGCCATGCGGGGTCATCAGGTGACCTTGCTCGAGCGAGCATCTGCGTTGGGCGGACAGATTCGTCTCGCGGCGAAGGCGCCCGGCCGCGATTCATTCGAGGATCTGGTGTACTTCCAGGAGAATGAGATGGTGCGCCTCGGCGTCGACGTTCGACTCGATGTCGACGTGGATGCCAACGCGGTCATGGCGTTCCATCCCGACGCCGTCATCTGCGCCACAGGATCCCGACCCATACATGCGACAGAACCTGGTATGGATTCTCCGAACGTAGTCCTGGGCTGGGATGTCCTCGCCGGACGCGTGACCGTTGGTGAACGGGTCGCGGTGGTGAGCCGAGAAGACCACTTCGAGACCCCAGCGGTAGCCGATTTTCTTGGCCGAGATGGGCAAGCGGGTCGAGATCTTCCACAAGTGGACGGCGCTCGGACGCGAGATAGACCGCTACTCCATCGGAGTAGTCATGCGACGACTCGAAGAGGGCGGGGTGAAGATCCACACCGGGCTCCAGCTCGATTCGTTCGCCGAAGGTCAGATCGAGTTCGTGTCCTCGTATACCTCTCGCACCATCGTTCATGGCGGCTTCGACACCGTGGTCATCGTCTACGGCTCAGCGCCTGACACATCACTTCACGATTCCCTTCGTGGACGGGTACAACGACAGTTCCTCTGCGGTTCGGCGTGGGTACCGCGCCAGATTGCGGAGGCGACGCAGCATGGCATGAAGGTGGGAATGGAAGTATGAACGACGACTGGCCGACAATCGATGTGATGAACCACCTTGCGGAGGTCCGCAACGACCTCACGGGGAATCCAATGGCCTTCCGCGAGTTCCAGATAATGCTCGAGACGACCTTCAAGGCGCTCGCACGCGCAAACCCGCCCCGAGTCCTGGCGACCATGACGCACCCATCTCGGGGAGTCAGGGAGATGGCGGCGTCTTCGGTCGCCGACACTCCCAAGAAGCCGAGACGTACGGCGATGCTCTTGGGGCACTCCACGGTGGCCGACTGCATCGCCGACATGGATGCCTTCGGTTACTCCCACATCGTCGTTTGCGCTACCAAGATGTGGTCCTACTACTACCACCGCGAGTTCATTCTCGACTACTCGGTCGATGCCGTCGGCGAGGCTGTGGCCGCTTCCAAGGGCAGGATCATCGGAGCCGCCAGCTACGACCCGTTCCGGATCGCCGAGAGCCTCGCCGAGGTCGAGCGGTGCGTACGGGAATTTGGCTTCAAGTACGTATGGTTCCACCCTCAGTCGTTCGGCCTGCCTCCCGACGATCGGCGCTTCTACCCTCTGTACGCGAAGTGTGTGGAGCTCGACATCGCAGTTGGGTTCCAGGTGGGCCACTCGGCTGAAGTGTTGCCATCCGATGTCGGCCGTCCGATGCTCGCAGACACCGTCGCCATCGAGTTCCCGACCCTGCGCATCAACCTCTCTCACACCGGCTGGCCCTGGGTCGATGAGTGGTGCTCGATGCTATGGCGGCACCCCAACGTGTATGGCGACATCTCCGCTTACTACCCGCACAGTCTCGATGACCGGCTCGTGCGCTTCATGGACTCGTCGAGAGGTCGCGACAAGGTGCTCTTCGGGACCAACGGTCTCGGCCGTTGCCGCGCTGCCGCGAGGAGTTCCTGAGTTTGCCGATTGAAGACAAGACCAAGCGAGCGGTGCTCGGCGGCAATGCCGCTCGATTCTTGAAGCTCGAAGCCTGAGGAGCACTGGATGCCAACTTCCCGCCATGAAAACTGGGGCAAGATCACCGAGGACGGTTTGCGCGTGATACTCGAGCGCAAGGACGTGCCCCGGCGAAAGCGTGGCTCGATATCGCGTCGCGCAGAGCCCCCCGACCAGGCAACAACAAGCCCAGCTCCCGACGACCGTGGTGACTACATGCGGATCAGCCGTGAAATGGCGGGCCGCTATTCACGTGCAATCGCTGATCTCAACCCCCTATATCGCAACCAGAAGGCTGCGGGGCGGTCGATCTGGGGACGGCTGCTCGTACCACCGGGGGTGCTCGCGTGGACGGAGCAGGTGAACGGTGCAACCGATGGCTTTCCCGGCTGCCACACGATTTGGCGAGGCTGTGAGCTCGAGTGGGAGCGCCCCATCTTCGTCGGAGAGCGGGTGTACTCGACTACGTACCTGCGCGACACGGCGAATCGTCGAGAGTGGTTTCGGAGGTGGTCTCGCAGCAATTCAGGACTACGAGACGATCGCGGAAGACGCCGAGGGCCGCACGATTGGCTGGTACCGCACATCGTGGCACCGCTTCGAGCGCGGTGGGGCGAAAGAGGCGAAGAAGTACATCGAATTGGAGCGTCCTCAGTGGACTGATGAGCAACTTGACGCGATACGCGATGAGTACCGCCGCCAGAACTTCGCTAACCGTCGCGGCACCGACGAGCTGTTCTGGGAGGACGTAACAGAAGGTGCCGAGATTCCTTACATACTCAAAGGGCCGACAACGTTGACGAGCAAGCTCGCCTTCGAGTCATTGGGTTGGCCCGGCGGTTGGGTGGTCGGGCATGAGCTCGCGATCGACCTGTTCGACCGGTACCCGGCTCTGTCGATCCGTAACGAGGAAAACGTCCCCGAACCACCCGTCGCCATCCACTGGACCAACGAACGGGCCCAAAAGCACTTGGGAATGCCAGCGGCTTACGAAGCCGGCTACGAACGCCTCAACTGGTTCACCCAGCTGATCATGTCGTGGATGGGTGACCACGGAATGCTCCGAAAGCTGTCAATGCAGTTCAAGGGTTTCCACTGGCAGGGAGACCTTGTTCGCCTACACGCCCGTGTCACCGGCCGCGAAGTGACGGGCGGCCGCCACTTGGTGCACCTCGCCATCGACACAACGACCCAACGTGACGAGGTCACGACGGTGGGAGCCGTGACTGTGGAACTTCCGGCACGGGCGAGCGGAACACCAGTGTGGAGTGCTCAGCAATGATCCCCGCACTGGTGCCTGCGTCCTTCTGGCTTGCGCTCAACGTGAGCGCGCTCATCCCGATCAGAGAGACTGCGAGAGGTTCTGATGCCGAAAGCTGCACTGGAAGGCCTGAGGGTGGTCGAGATCGGCCGGTACGTGGCCGCCCCCTATTGCGCGCGAATTCTCTCCGATCTCGGTGCAGACGTCGCGAAGTTCGAGGGGCCCGAATCCGACCCGACGAGGCAGTGGGGACCGTTCCGGGGCGACGTACCGGACCCGTCGCAGGCTGGGGTCTTCGCTGCGCTCAACGCTGGCAAGCGGACCGTGCCTGCCGACTTCGACAACCCTGCCGACCTGGAGATGCTGCACGTGCTTCTCGAGGACACTGACGTCCTCATTGAGGGAGTCGAGGGCTCGGAGCCGCGACCGATGGGGTCTGTCGTTCGACGAGCTGCTCGAGCGCCACCCGCATCTCGTTGTCGCGTCGCTGTCTCCGTACGGTCGATCAGGACCGTGGTCGAGCCGCCCCGGTTGCGATCTGACGGCGTCCGCGGCCGCCTCGTTGCCGCTCGGACTCGGCGAACCCGACCGAACTCCGCTGAACCTTCCCTACGACCAGTGCGATCACCAGGCCGGCTTGCACGCCGCCGCGGCGGTACTCGCGGCGCTGCACGAGCGACGTGCATCCGGACTTGGTCAGGGCATCGACATCGCGACCGCACAGGTCACTGGGTACTGCGTCGGCGGCATGCACCTTGTAGGGGCCAAGATGGGTGCACAGTGGAAGCGCCGTGGCCGGCTGCAACGAGGCACCGTGTACCCCACCGGCTTCTTCGAGTGTGCCGACGGGTACGTATGCATCGCCTCACAAACGCCGAAACAGTGGAAGATCTTCCTGGAGCTCATGGGGGAGCCGACCTGGTCCGACACGGAACACGCCCGCGATGCCCTGTATCTGGGTGGGGTGGATGCGACCCCTGCTGATGCGGGCTTTCGTACCTGGTTGATGACGTACACGCGCCACGAACTGCTCCAGCTCGCGATGGAGCACGGCATCGTTTTGGGGGAGGTCCACACCGTCGACGAGGTGCTAGCCGACGACCACCTTGAGCACAGGGACTTCTGGGCTGACCTGTCGATCGGTGATGACAAGGTGCGGATCCCCAAGGCGGGTTACCGATTCAGCGAGACGCCCACCCGCGTGCGTCCCGCGGAACTCACTGCACCCCGACGGGCCGAGCTGTCGACCTCGCGCCGCGGAGCGGAGCGGGGTCGTTCGCCTGACGGATTGCGGCTTCCGGCGCTCACCGGAGTGCGCATCCTCGACTTCGGCTGGAACTGGGCCGGGCCGATGGCCGGGCAGATTCTTGCCGACCTCGGCGCCGAGGTCATTCGCGTCGAAACGCGAAAGCGTCAGGACTACATGAGGTTCCTCGACCACACCTCCTACTTCTTCTGTCACAACAACCGCTCGAAAATGTCGGTCACGGTCGACGTCACCAAACCCGACGGGGCGGCACTTGTCCGCCGCCTTGCTCAGCACGTCGACGTGGTGATGGACAACTTCAGTGCAGGGGTCATGGCGAAGAACGGCCTCGGTTACGAGGAGCTGCGGGAGGTTCGCCCGGACATCATCTGTGTGTCCATGAGCATGGCCGGACAGACCGGCCCGCGCCGCCAAATGCGTGGCTTCGCATCGATTGCAACCGGTTTCTGCGGGCCTCGAGAGTCTCGTTGGTTACACGGATGGCACGGCAGAGGGATTGATCTCATTCGGTCTTGGCGACGTCACCCTCGCGATTCAGGGCGTGATCGGTGCTCTCGCCGCTCTCGAGCACCGAGAGCGAACCGGTGTCGGGCAGTTCGTCGATGTAAGCCAGATCGACAGCGCGACTGCGACGCTCTCGGAGCCGTTGCTCGACCTGCAAATGAACGCGCGCCTGCCGGCTCCTCGCGGCAACGATCACACCGGCTTGTCCCCGCACGGGATTTTCGCCGTGGCCGGTGAGAACAGGTGGATTGCCGTGGCCGTCCGCGACACCGCAGAGTGGAGTGCCCTCGCTTCCGCGATCGGTCGAGACGACTGGGCCGCGGACCCTTCCTTCGCGACTGTGGCAGGAAGATGCGAGCGTGCTCACGAGATCCACGCGGAGATCTCGGCGTGGTGTGCGACACGCGATCGCGACAAGACGGCCGACGCACTCGCCGCGATCGGCGTTCCCGCCGCTCCGGTGCTGGAACTGCCGGAGCGCAATGAGCACCCCCAGTTCACCGAGCGCGGTTTCCGGTTGGCGCATGATGGCGGCGGCTTCGATCCCTGTCTCATCTACGCGACGCCCTGGCTCATGACCGCGACGCCGCCCAAGATGACCCGCCCCGCGCCGGCCCTTGGTGAGCAGAACGAATACGTCTTCAAGGACGTACTGGGTCTCACTGATGCCGAGTACGACGAACTCGTCGATGCATCGGTCATAGCATGAGCGAGAGCGTGGGCACATCCGATGGGGTAGTTGCGCCGCGCACCTTGCCCGAGTTGCTGCACACCTCGGCGACTGCCTGGGGTGGCCGGAACGCGCTGATCGCCCACGACGAGTGCCTGTCGTATTCCGAGCTCGTCGAGCGATCCCGCGGGTACTCCCGAGGGCTCATCGGCCTCGGTGTCGGAAAGGGCACCCATGTCGGTCTGCTCCTTGAGAATTGCATCGACTGGGTTGCTCTGACGTTCGCGGTCACGGGCCTAGGCGGAGTGCTCGTGCCCCTGAGCACCTTCTGCTCCGCCGACGACCTGCGGTACCAGCTGAGGATGGCAGACGTGAACGTGCTGCTGATGACGAGGCAGTTTCTGAAGAACGACTACCTCGAAGCACTCCAGTCGGTGGTTCCCGAACTCGACCGCGATCGTCCCGGTGCAATCCACTCACCCGTCGCCCCTGCCCTGCGTCGAGTCGTGGTACGCGGCGAGGGGCCGCTCCCCAAGGCATGTGATGATTGGGAGGTGCTCGTACACGCGGGTGACGACATCGCACTTGATCTTGTCGATGCGCTCTCAGCCGAGGTGGACCCCGGAGATGCCTGCTACCTGCTGACCACTTCGGGTACAACCGCTAACCCGAAGGGGGTTCTACTCACTCACGCGGCTGTCGTCGGTAACGGTCAGTGGATCGGCGACTGCCAGGCCCTGACCGCAGACGACGTCGTGTGGCACCACTTCCCGCTCTTCTTCTCTGCCGGTTGCTGCAACGTCCTACTCGGCACGCTCTCTCACGGTGCAGCCCTGATTCTGCATCCTGTGTTCGACGCTGCATCGGCGATCGACGCGATCGAACGTCACCGCGCTACCACTTGGCACCTCTGGCCCCACGTTCTCAAGGCTCTCCTTGAGCACCCCGACTGGGTGACACGCGATCATTCTTCGCTCCACAAGGGCACCGGCCCGTTCGACCTGATGATTCATGCGCGTCCAGCCGATGGCCTCGGTGGTGTGAACATGTACGGCATGACCGAGACTGCTACCGCCTTCTCTTGTACATCGGCCGCTGGACCCGCCGTCGATCCGCCTCAAGACTCAAGGGATGCTCCGACCTGGCAACGAGGTCAAGATCATCGATCCCGAAAGCGGTGTACTGCTCGGTCATGGCCAACCGGGCGAGATCTACGTCAAGGGCCCGTCGTTGATGCGCGGCTACTACAAGGTCGACCCAGCAACCACATTCGACGGTGACGGGTTCTTCCCGACAGGCGACCTCGGCTTCGTTGACGCAGATGGTCGTCTCCACTTCGAGCATCGTCTCAAGGACATGATCAAGACGGCTGGCGTCAACGTGAGCCCGGCCGACGTCGAAGCGGTGATCTGCCGCCTTGATGGCGTCGCCGCCGCATTCGTCTTCCCTCTGCCATCCGAGGACCGAGGCGAGGTAGTGGGGGCCGCGGTTGTGGCGCGATCCGGTGCGACGGTCAGCGAGGCCACGGTGCTCGCACATTGCCGTGAGCAGCCTGGCCACGTTCAAGCGCCCCGTGGCTGTTCTGCTGGTAGATGAGGCCGACGTGCCGATGACTGGGAGCGGCAAGGTGCAGAAGTACGTCCTTCGCGACCGGTTGGTTGAATCGAGTAAGACCTATTGACTAGTTAGTATGTAAGGTGATTGAATCACGTCGACAAGACAGAGACCGGGGGGTCCCATGCGGACACAGAACGTAAGTCATCGGGTGCTGGCGGCCTTTGCGGCCGGAGCCCTTGTTATCGCCGCCTGCGGTGATGACGACACATCGAGTGACAGCACAGCCATCAGCACTGGGCCGACGGAGACCGCGGCCGGGCCTACGACAACTACGCAAACGACGGTCGCCGGACCCACGACGACCACCCAACCGCCGGCCACCGGAGACCCGGTGACCGTCGGTCTGATCAACATGGAGGACACTCCTGCCGGGTCCTTCCCCGAGCTGCGAATCGGGGCAGAGGCAGCGGTCGACTACATCAACACCGAGCTCGGCGGGATAGACGGGCACCCGATCGAGCTGAAGATCTGCAAGACAGGCGGGACGCCGGAGGACACCCAGGCATGCGCGAACGAACTCGTCGAGGCAGACGTACCGGTCGTGATCGCAGGCCAGGACTTCCAGATGTCCGTCGCATACCCGATATTCCAGCAGGCTGGTATTCCGGTGGTCGGGATCAACCCGATCACGGCTGCCGATTTCACCGCCCAGGGCGCCTACTACTTCAGCGGTGGGTCGTTCACCAATCTCTTTGGCTTGGTGCAGTTCATGGGTGACTACCTCGACTTGGACAAGGTGGCGGTCCTGTTCCAGGACGACGCCGCGGGGCAGGCAGCCCTTCCTCTGGTCACGCCGGGCCTCGACAAACTCGAAATCGAGTACATCACCCTGGGGGAGAAGGCCGATGCTCCTGACTACGCCCCGACCGTCGCCGCTGTACAGGGCGAAGATGTGGATGCCCTGCTCGTGCTATTCGCCGCGCACGGCTGCACCGGCATCATGAAGGCACGCCAGTCGCTCGGCCTCGACGTCCCGATCATCACGACAGGCGCCTGCTACAACGATGAGGTCATCAATGGTGCGGGCGACGGCGCCGACAACACCTACTTCAGCCTCGGCCCGAACCCCGAGGATCCGACCTCCCACCCGGACATGCCCGGCTTCCTTGCCGCAATGGAGAGGTACGCCCCAGACACTGCTGTCACGGGGCTCGGTGGCGCCGGGTTCAGCGACGTCATGACCCTGTGGGAAGTGCTCACCGGTGTCGGCTACGACAGCCTCTCGGAGCGCAAGCATCGCCGACGCCCTTAAGGCCACCGTGGATGGTCATCTCTACCTCGGCGTACCCTGGACATGCGGCCAGATTGCGGTACTCCCTGCCGTGTGCGAGACGCACATCCGGGTCTACCACTATGAGGGTGGCAAGCTTGAGGACGCGACCGGTGGGGAGTGGATCGAAGGCATGAGTCTCTTCGGGTGATCTTGACGGCTTCGACCAGACCGTGGACCTCCGGGCGGCGCAGAGAGCGCCGCCCGGAACCCGCATCGAGAGGGTGAGCGAAATCCGAGACCACCTCCTCTTCCTTCTGCTCGGCCTCGGTTCCGGCGCCGTGTATGCCGCGCTCGGTCTCGGGCTGGTGCTCGTATATCGCGGCTCGGGCGTCATCAACTTCGCCCACGGAGCGATGGCGATGTACTCCGTCTTCACTTACGCCGAACTGCGCGACACCGGCGACTTCGTCATCCCCGTGCCGGGCCTTCCTTCACGGATCAATCTGGGCGAGCACGTCCCGTTCGCAACAGCTCTCGTGCTCGCCCTCCTGAGCACCGCTCTGCTCGGCTATCTGGTGCACCTGCTCGTCTTTCGCCCGCTCCGCCACTCCACTGCCCTTTCGAAGGTGGTGGCGTCGGTCGGCATCATGATCGTCCTGCAGTCGATTGTCGTTCTGCGCTTCGGGGCCTCCGTGAGGTCAATCTCTCCCATCCTCCCCGACGAGGGGGTCCGCATCTGGAACATGACCATTCCCCGAGATCGCTTCTTCCTCGCCGGGCTCGTCATCCTCCTCGCCACAGCCTTGTGGGCCGTTTCGCGCTGGACGCGGTTCGGCCTCGCAACGCGTGCCGCTGCGGAGAGCGAGAAAGGTGCATCCCTCCTCGGGTACTCCCCGGAGTTGATCTCGGCTGCGAACTGGATCCTCGCAAGCGTCGTCGGCGGCACCGTCGCGATCCTCGTCTCCCCGATCACAGGGCTGGACCCCGTCAACTTCACCCTCCTCGTCGTTCCGGCGCTCGGCTGTGCGCTCGTCGGCCGCCTCTCGTCCTTCGGAGGTACGGTTGCCGCAGGGCTCACCCTCGGGATGCTGCAATCAGAGATCACGAAGCTCCAAGTGGAATACACATGGATGCCGAGGATTGGGGTCAAGGAGGGGCTGCCGTTTCTCGTGATCATCGCGGTGCTGTTCTTCGCGGGGAAGTCGTTGCCCACCCGGGGGACGATCGCAGAGAAGCAGGTCCCGATAGCGCGCAGCCCGCACCGGGTCGGCCTCACCGCGCTCGTCAGCTTCACGCTCGGGACGGTCGCCCTGCTTGCCCTCGACGGCGGTTACCGGTTCGGGCTGATCACGAGTTACATCGTTGCCGTGATCTGCCTCTCTCTGGTTGTGCTGACCGGTTATGTCGGCCAGATCTCGCTCGCCCAGATGTCGTTCGCCGGCGTGTCGGGATTCGCCCTGAGCAAGATGGCGGCGGAGCACGATCTACCGTTCCCGCTTTCGCCGATGATCGCCGTCGCCGTTGCCACCATGATCGGCCTCCTGGTCGGTCTCCCTGCTCTGCGAGTCAGAGGTGTGCACCTCGCCGTGATCACGGTCGCCGCGGCCGTCGCTCTTGAGGAGTTCGTGTTCAAGAATCCGAAGTACTCCGGGGGCTTCTCCGGTAGTCCGGTGCCCGACCCCTCCTTGTTCGGCTTCGACTTCGGTATCCGCGGTGGCGACACGTTCCCGCAACCGGCGTTCGGCGTGTTCGTCCTCTCGGTACTGACGGTGCTTGCGGTCTTTGTTGCGAACCTGCGGCGCAGCGCCGGTGGCCGGCGCATGCTGGCAGTGCGTTCGAACGAGCGGGCGGCGGCGGCGGCAGGCATCAGCGTCACCGGCACGAAGCTCGCCGCGTTCACCTTTTCATCGTTTCTTGCCGGAGTCGGTGGCGTCCTCATCGGTTATCAGCGCGGCCAGCTTTCCGCTAGCTCGTTCGGTGTCTTCGTGTCGCTCGGCGTTCTCGCCACCGCGTACCTGGGTGGCATCACGAGCGTGTCCGGAGCGATCGCCGGAGGATTCCTCGCCGCCGGTGGTCTCACCTTCACCGCGCTTGATCGCTGGATCGACTTCGGTCGTTTCGAGACGCTCGCTACGGGAGCCAGCCTCGTCGCCGTTGCCATCCTCTATCCGGAGGGCGTGGCCGGTGCCATCCGGAACGCGGCAAGACCGGTGCTCGAGAGGCTGCGCCCCAGCCAAGCCGCACCGCCCGTTGCGGCGGTCGGCAGCATCGGCTCTCGTAGTCATCTCCGTCCTCGACCTGCGCCCGGTGACGGCGAACGACCACTACTCTCCGTCGTCGATCTCGAAGTCACGTACTCCGGCCTGCGAGCGGTCGATGGGGTTTCGCTTACCATCGCTGCCGGCGACGTGGTCGGGCTGATCGGACCGAACGGCGCCGGCAAGACCACGTTCGTCGACGCGTTGACGGGCTTCGTCCCATCCAGCGCCGGCCAGGTGATCTTCGAAGGCACGCCCATAGGACACCTCCCAGCCCACCTCCGGGCGAGGGCGGGAATATCTCGAACCTTTCAATCAGTCCAGCTGTTCGACGACCTGACCGTCCGCGAGAACGTGCTCGTGGCTGCCGAGCACCCGCGGTGGTGGTCGCTCATGGGGGGCCTGGTCGCGCCCAATAGTGGCGCGGACGACGACGAGGTCGCCGGCTGGGCACTGGATCTCGTGGGTCTCACCGCCCTCGCGGATCGGTTCCCTTCAGAGCTGTCATACGGCCAGCGTAAGCTGGTGGGGTTGGCGCGGGCAGTTGCGTCAAGGCCCCGGCTCCTCTTGCTCGATGAGCCGGCCGCGGGCCTCGACACTCACGAGAGTCGCGCCCTGGGTGAACGCCTGCGATCTCTCTCCGGGGCCGGGATCACGGTGATGCTCATCGATCACGACATGGGGCTCGTGTTGGGTATCTGCGACGTCGTGCACGTTCTGAACTTCGGCACTCTTGTCTCCACCGGATCACCCGCAGAGGTGCGCGCCGATCCACGGGTCGTCGCCGCCTACCTGGGCGAGCGGTCGGCCGAGCGAAACCGCGTGGAGACCGTGCCAGCGCCGTCGCCCGACCGCACCGGGACAACGCTGCCATGAGCGCGCTCCTCGAACTCCGCGGTCTTCATGCCGGCTACGCGGGTGCCGCCGTTGTACGAGACTTCGATCTCACGGTCGGCGAAGGTGAGATCGTCGCTCTTCTGGGTGCGAACGGAGCAGGAAAGACAACGACACTCCTAACGATCTCGGGATTCCTGCCGACAATCGCCGGTGAGGTTCGTCTGTTTGGCAGCGTTATGGACCGACGCAGCCGGCGGCCATGTCGTATCGCAGCGCGAGGTGTCGCTCATGTCCCCGAGGACAGGTCACTGTTCTACGGGCTAACGACACGAGAGAACCTGAAACTTGGGTGCCGTCGTGGTGCGGTTGACATCGATGAGGTGATCGGGCTGTTTCCGGCACTCGAGTCGCGCCTGGATTGTAAGGCGGGGCTGCTCTCGGGTGGTGAGCAACAAATGCTCGCCCTCGCGCGCGCGTTGACATCGCGTCCGCGTCTCTTGATGGTCGATGAGATGAGCCTCGGTCTCGCGCCAGTGATCCTCGATGCCCTCATGCCGGTGTTGCGCCGCATCGCAAACGAGCAGGGCGTCAGCATTCTCCTCGTTGAGCAGCATGTGGAGCTCGCGCTCGGAGTCGCTGACCGGGGTTATGTGCTAAGTCACGGCCGGTTGGTGCTCGAAGGCAGCGCCGTCGAGCTAGCGGCGCGCCCAGACCTCTTGGAAGCGAGCTACCTCGGTGATGCTGCAGGCGCGTAGCCTGCCCGTCGAGGCCTTCCGCGGGTGTCGGACGATCTACTTCGGCTGCTTCAGAACAGCGACCCTGCGAACGCCGGCATGAACATCGGCTGCTCTCGGGCGATTTGTCGTCGAACGTAGGCGCGTACCTCGGCGAGGAGTTCGACAAGGTCATCGTCTGCCCGTCCGTCGACGGCAGAGGGTCGGGTGAGAAGCTGCCGCAACAGGCGATCGATGAAGTTGCGGAGGACGAGGTTTTCCTCGGCAAGGGACGCAACAGTGACGTAGGCGCCGGGTTCGCGCCACACTTTCGCGAGGCCCTGGCTGATCTCCGCGGCGAGATCGGACAAGGCTTCCGAATGGTTCAAACGGACGACAGCAGACTCGAGCACCGCGCGTAGCATCGGTGGTGTCGTCGTTGAGTACCTGACCCTCGATGCCGACCCTCGTAGCGAGGTGCACGAGCAGGCATCGGATGCTGCGCAATGAGCTCGCGGCCCAGCGGTCCTCGACGGCTGGGGTGACGCGATCGTCCAGCACTTCGATGATTCCCTCGATCAACTCTCGACTCGTCGGCTGCATCAGTGCTCCCTCAGTCCATCCCCGCCGCTGCAGGATCAGCGAGCCGTTGCTTGGCCATTGACGCGATGAGATTCGCCGCCGACTCGACGTCGAGGTCCACGACCACGGCAAGGAATCCCTCCGCCAGTTTCACCGAGCCGAACCCGATCGTCGGTAGTACCGCCCGACGGTCACGCCCATCGAGATAGCCGCGCAGGCCGGCGCGGGTACAGCAGATCGATTTGAAAACGGTCCACACGGTCCAGAAAGCGAGGTTCTCGCGCGGCAGAGCGAATCCGGCCGTTGCCTCGTAGTGCGCGAGCGTCTCGTCTCGGTTCCACAGGTCGAGAAGGCCCTGGGAGAATGCCCAATCCTGGGCAGGGTCGCCGAGTGAAGCGAGCTCCCAGTCGCTGAGCGCGACGATGCGTTGGTCACGCCAGATCTCCTCGCCGAGCCCGTTGTTGCCCTTGCACAGCGAGATGCGTGGCGCGCTCTTCGGCAGGTTCGCCTCGAACCAGTGGAGCGCCTCGGTGACCATGGGAAACGGCTCGATGCGCACTTCGTCCCATATGGCGCGCCAGGTCTCAAACTCGAGACGGGGAGCGTCGACAACCGACGCCGGGACGTCGAGGATCTCAGCGAACCCGGCAGCTGCCCAGTCGAGCGTGTGTAGGCGCGCTAGTTGTTCGGCGTGCTCGAAGGCGACGGCCCTGCGGAGCGCGTCACCTCGCGATCCGACCTCGTGGAGGCCGGAGACGTGGGTGCTGCCCGGAACGAGGTCACGCACGTAGCACGGCCGTCCGCCGAACCATGAGGGGTCCTGGTCGAACCAAAGAGGCTGCCCGACAGGGATCGTCGTTCGGGCAAGGCGTACATAGACCTCGTACTCTCGACGTAGGGGAAGAGGCACGATCCCGCCGCCCGGCGGGTTCACGCGGAGCACGAACCCGCGCTGCCTCCGCCCTGCCGTCGCCCATCTTCGCCTCGAGGAGCCATGTCTCCTGGCTTTGGCCGGGGAAGGTCTGGTGCAGAGAAACGACCCTGACGTCGGCGCCGCCATGCCGAGCGGAGAGGTAGCGCTCGACCTCGTCGCGGGTGACACCCACAGCGGCGCTCACGAACCCAGTCCGTACCGCTCGATTCGGGCTATCGGCATGATCGGGAAGTGCCCGAACCCGGGTGCTCCGTCGAAGGTCATCCGCACCGGCTGCTCGCGATGCACCGGTCGGATCGTGGTCCCATCCGGCAGTAGGACCTGCTCCGGGTCGGAGACCCCGTATACGTCGTGCTCGACCAGTTCGGTTCCACGATAGACGCCCAATCCGCGGCCATCTCCGAATCCGCTGTCGTAGCCGGTCCCCTTGTATGCCCATGCCGTCATGAGGGGTTCGCCTTCTATTCGGTGGCGGGTGCCGCCCTCGACGGTGAGGTCGAGCACCACAGCGTGAATACGCGCGCGTGCCCGGGATGAACGTGATCTCATGATCGACGTCCAAGACCGCGAACTGGCCGGCCGGCCCGGCCACGAACCCCTCGAGAAGACGCCGACGACCGACTCCGTCCTCGTGGAGCTGCACGTGGCCCCAGTAATCTCCGGCGGCGAACTCGAGCCAGACGAAGAGCATCCCATGGAGCTCTGGAGGGAATGACCCGGTGAAGGGCTCGAAGCCTCCGACGCTGCGACGAACACCCCATGAATGATCTCGCACCCCGAACCAATCGGTCGCCTTGATCCTTTCCCCATCTACGGTGACCTCGCCACTCACCCTACCGACCTGGTCGAAGCGGATGTACTCCTCGTACACCCGACCGTCGAGGCTGTTCAGGTGAAGCGGCTCCTCGTGAGCTGGAAAGGCGCCGTCCCACACGAGATCGAAGGACACGGACCTCTCCGCACTCGGTTCGAGCACGAGCCTGTGGGTGCGCAGCGGCTCCAGAACCTCGTGATGGATCGGCCCGACGCCCAAGCCCTCGATGCTGGGTCGCAAGCATCGTGAAGCCCGAACATTGTGCTGACGGCCGGCATGCTGGACCGCCGCGAATCCGTCGAGGACATTCATGTTCGGGTACGCACCAAGTCCCGTGATCACGCCGACAGAGCCGCCGGGCTCGTACATCCCGAACCAGTTGCGATCGAAGAAGCGGTGGTCGCTCGTGCCTACGTGGCCGAACGTCGCGGGGATCTGGTGGTTGAGGGTCTCATCGAGGCTGTGCAACATGCCGGAGCCTCAGCCCTTGTCCGAAGTGATGCGCATGAGGGCGATGAGTTCGTCGACCGTAAAGGGTGGCAGGCCGTACTTCGGCAGTCCACCGATGCACAACGCAGTGAGGTGGCCCGTACCGGGTGCTTCATCGACTCGCACACTCACCAGATGCTCGCGATGGAAGTGGGGGAGCACAGTCGCATCGGCAGCAACAGGACCTCGGAAGGATGTGAGAGGTCGTAGACGTCGTGCTCGCAGAGATAAGAGCCACGGTGTACACCGACGCCCTTGGCGTCGGTGTACCCGTGGTCGTAGCCCGTGCCTCGCATGACCCAGGGAGGAAGAAGTTGCTCCAGCGCGAAGGTCGAGGGTCGCGCCATCGTCGGTCGTGATCGCGAGTCGAGCCCTTTCGTAGAGGCGGCTGCCCTCGGGAAACTCGAACTCGTACTCTGCTTCACGCACACGGGCGATCCACGCCGTCGAGTCGCGATCGCACGACGCCCATCGAAAGTCGTGCGCTCGCCCGCACCGTTCTCGTGCACCTGCACGTAACCGACGAGGTCATCGGTCGAGAAGGTGACCCATGAGTACAGGAATCCGGCAAGCTGTGGCGGCGTCCCGCCGGTCTTGGGGTCGAAGCCACCGACGCCGGGTCTCACGCCCCACGAGTGATCGCGCACCGCCCACCAGTCGGCTACCTCGAATCTCGTGTCTCCTAAAGAGATCCAGCCGCTTGCCCGACCGACTTGGTCGTAGCGGTGTACGTGCTCCTGCACGCGACCTTGAACACGAGCGAAGTGGTCGACCTCCTCTATCGGCGCGACCACCCCCTCGAACGTCATGTCGCAGGCGACTCCGTGGTCTCCTTCGGCGAGCGTTACCCGCACAGACCGCATCGGCTCAACGACCTCGTAGACGAGCGGACCCAGGGTGGTGTCGTCCACAGCAGGACGCAGCGCCCGGGAGAACCGAACGTTGTACTGGCGGTTGTCGCGTTGTACGGATACAAACCCGTCCAGCGTGTTCGTGTTCTTGTAAAGCCCGATTCCCATGCAGAAGGCCGCGCTGCCGGCGGGGTCGACGGCCTCGAAGTAGACGCGGTCGTAGAACCGATGATCGCTCACCTCGGTATCCGCGAACGTGACCGGTGCCTGATGGAGGAGGGCTTCGTCGAGTCTTGTCAGCATCGTGGACTCCTTGTGGTGCGCACCGACATCGGTGGGGGCTGTCTAGATGTCGAGGGGATCTATCGGCTTCGCGAGGTACCCGGCGATCATTGGCCAGACCGCGCCAGCTCGATCGGTTTGCCTCACGAAGAATCGCAGCAGTCTCTCGTCGTGCTCAGGTCCGGCGGTGCGCACGAAGGCATCGAGAGTGCGTAGACCGAGGTCGACCGTTTCCGGCCGGTGTCCAAGGAGACCTTCCAGATCGTCGAGTTCCGCTTCCTCGACCGGGCCTGCCAAGGTGTCGGCAGCCTGGAGATGGTCGAGCAGAAGGGCCATGCCCATCGCACGCCTGGCAGCCCTAGGGTCAGCCAACGCGGGCATGATCCCGCCGCTCAGCTCACCCTGGAGGACCTTGACCACCTCCGAGCGAGGCGTCCCAGCGCCTGGAGCCGGGAGTTGCACCGGCTCTGGGGTGATACCGAGCAGGTCGACCAGAACGACTGTCAACCACTTAGGCACGGCGATTGTCAGGAAGAGGTACGTGAAGCCCGCCATGTCGGAGTTGGTCCGGTTGTCGAGAGCTGCGAGGCTGCGATGAGCCACCGCATCAGCACGATCGGCCGGTAGTACTCGATACGGTCCCGGTCGAGCTCGATGCCCGCATACTCGGAATAGCGCTTTGCGCATTCGTTCATGTCGCCGAAGCGTCCTTCGTAGAGAAGGTTTGTGCGCATCATGAAGAAGGCGAGGTCGTCCATCGGGTCGCCTACGTGGGCAAGCTCCAATCGAGTAGTGCGCTCACCCGGCCATCGTGGTGGAGGAAGTTACCGGACCCGACGTCACCCCAGCAGAGAACCGATCGGTCCACGTGCGCTGGAGCGTGCCTGCGGGCCCATCCAAGGACGAAGCGGACCAGCGGCGCCGGACGTCGAACGCGGTTGTCGAAATGTGCTCCCAGGCGTCCAGGTGGTGCAGAGCGTTGTCCTCGGCGCTCACGGGGTGCACGAAACCGGCGAGGGCGAGGGTCGTGGGATCGATCCGGTGCAGGTTCGCGAGTTCGTGAAGAAACGAGTCGATGACTCCTGCGCGTTCGTCGGGATCGGCGATCGAGTCGAAGTCGTCGGATCCCTGGACGCGTTCGCTGATCATCGCGTGCCCATCGGCGGCGACGGCCACAACTCGGGGCACCGGGACCTCGGTGTCCTGCAGTGCTCGGTACACCGTGGCTTCGCGCTCCAAGGTGAACTCGGTGCCGGTGAATGGACCGTCGCCGGTGTCGCGTCTCAGAACCAGCTCGCGCCTGCCGACCCCGGGTACGTCGACGTCAACGAGCCACGTCGCCCGCGAGCCGCCCTCCGTGGTCCTGCGAGCATCGACCACCTGTCCGCCCGTGAGCTTGCTCAACCGCTCGCGATCCGCTGCATCCATATTCACTCCTGACGCTGGGTGTGCGACGGCCAGTCCGCGCACGGGGTCTGTTCGAACTCGGTCACCGTGTTGCCGCGACCGGTGCGGGTTTGCCAAATCGTTCCACAATTTTCGTGGGTGGTCCCGACCCGGGGTTGGTAGCCGCGCCGGTGGTTATCGACGTCGACTCCTCGAGCCAGGCCTCGTGCGCGCTCACCCGCCCCCCTCTCGATGACAGTGGCAAGAAACTAACTGATCAGCCAGTAGGCCGCAACCCCTGCTCACTCAATTAACTGGTTAGTATGTCCTTGTGGCATCCCGCTCGTTTCAAGGAGGAGCAATGATCCACTACGACATCTGGCTCGAGGAACCGACCCTCCGCCGATATGGTCGCTCGTATTCACCGCGCGAGGACTATGCGCTTGCGGGAATGTGGGTGGGTGCTGTCCTGTCCGGGGCGTCCGGTCGCTGGTACCACGGCATGCGCGGCTTCGACGAGCTCGCGGCAGACCGTGCGCATACCTACATGTTCATGGAACTCCATCCCGGGGACCTCCACCAACTACCAGCGAACCTCTACAAGGAGCTTCCGGTGGACCAGGTCGAGCGCTACGAGTATCGCGAGACGGAGCAGAAGCTTACGTTCGCCGGAAAGCACGTCGATGTCGACGTGTACGACGAGGGCTTCCGCTGGTCGGACGCCGGCGGGCGGTTCCGCCTTGATGTGGAACACCTCGGCGCGGCTTGCGTCTTCTGGGTGCCGGAGCAAGAAGGGATCGACCATCCGATCCAGCATCGGAGCCAGATAGGCAGGGCCGTCGGTGAGATCGATGGTGACCCTGTGGAGGGATTCACCTTCCTCGACTGGTCGTACAGCCACGCCGGGCTGCGCTACTTCGACCTTCCGTTGATCTGTAAGCTCGAGAAGCAGTGGTCGATGTGGTTCGTCGAGTACTCGGACGGCGAGCTCGATGCCGGCTTCGTGTGGAAGGGTCGCGGCGACACAGGATTCCGCGCCTCGCACCTCATCATCAACGGTGAGAGTCAGGCGATCGCACAAGGAGTCACCGATACCACCTACGACGAGCGCGGAACGGTCCTGCGGACCCACCTCGAGGTCGGAGACCAGGTGATCGAGCTCGAACAGACCTCCTGCGCGGACTGGCCGGCGCATACGTTCGGACCCGTGAAGTCGACGTCGCGCTCCGTCGGGGGGAAGACGATCGCCAAGTCGTGGAACTATTGCGAGTGGATGCCCGACAACACCGAGGCGCTCTTCAGCCGCTACTTCGCCGGAGAATTGGTAGTCACGAACTGGACGCGAGGGGCGATCGTCAACGAGTCGCTGGTATTCCGTGGTGATCCCGAGTACCCAGAGAGCGTTTGAGCGAACACCGTTGGCAGGCGGCCTCGTCTGTCAACGGCCAGCCGGATCTGCCGCTGTCGGACTTGTCCGACGTGTTGGAGGCGGCGATGGGCTGGTACGGGGGGCACTTGCACGCCTTCGAGGCCGGCGGAGTGGTCTACGAGCCGCCGGACCCGGAGGGGTTCAGCTTCGGGCGACGTCCGTCGACGAAGGCAAGGCGCGCCTCGGTGAGGTGCTGCAGGTTGTGGGCTCGAAGATGCGCTGGGACTAGGACTTCGGCGACGGGTGGGAGCACGACGTTCTCGTCGAGGCGATCGCGCCCCGGCAGGCCGAGGTCACCTACCCGATCTGCCTAACCGGCAAGCGGGCCTGCCCGCCGGAAGACTGCGGCGGGCCGTGGGCTTACGGCAACCTTCTGGCTGTGCTCGCCGACCCGGCCCACCCCGAGCACGACGAGCTGGTCGAGTGGTTGCCGCCCGGTTTCGACCCGTCAGAGTTCGATGCGGGTGAGGCGACCGAGGACATGCGTGAGGTCCGGCCGCTCAATGGTTGGTAAGGCCGCTATCCCAATGGATGAGCGTTCGCTGGAATAGCGCTCACCGGACCGAGGCGCCAATGCCGCAACCGCGTGACACCCTCTCGCTAGCGTGCCCCACACGAGGAGAAGGGGTGTAGGGGTGGCCGACGAGTTCAACATCGGAACCGCGATCTCTCGGTTTGCCGCCGAAGCAACCAAGAAGCTGTCGGCCATCGGCGCCAAGGGTGAGCCCGAGGACCAGATCCGTGCGCCGCTGGAAGGCCTCATGGCTGACCTGGCCGAGCTGTGTCGTATCGGACGATCAAACCTCGTGGCGATAGGTGAGAGCTCCATCGCCGACCTCAAGACACGACCTGACTACGCAGTGCAGGCTCACGGAGTGCTCGTCGGGTTCGTCGAGGTGAAGGCGCCCGGCAAGGGTGCCGACCCTCGCAAGTTCAGGGATCAGCACGACAAGGACCAGTGGGCGAAGCTGAAAGCCTTGCCGAACCTCCTGTACACGGACGGCAACGAGTTCTCGCTCTGGCGCGACGGAGACCTTGTGGGCAAGGTCGTGAAGGTGAACGGCGACGTCGCGGTCGATGGTGCAGCGATCAACGCGGCCCCGGGTCTCGAGGCACTCTTCGAGGACTTCTTCGGTTGGGAACCAATGGCGCCGAAGACGCCGAAGCAGCTCGCCGACCTCACGGCGCGAGTTTGCCGACTCCTCCGGGACGAGGTCACTGAGCAGTTGGCGCTCGGGAATCCAGCGCTCACGGATCTCGCTGGGGAGTGGCGCACCTTGCTCTTCCCCGATGCCGACGAAGCGACGTTCGCCGACGGTTACGCCCAGGCCGTCACGTTTGGTCTACTCGTGGCGAGGGCCCGGGGAATCTCGGTGGCGGCTGGGGTCGCGAGCGCTGCGAAGCGGATCGGCTCCACTCACAGCCTGATCGGCGGAGCGCTCTTTGTTCTCACGCTCAACACAGAAGGGCACGCCACGCTGAAGACCTCGATCGGCACTCTGACCAGAGTGCTCGAGGTGGTCGACTGGCAGAAGATCTCCAAGGGCAACCCTGAGGCCTGGCTGTACTTCTACGAAGAGTTCCTGTCCGTCTACGACGGCCAGCTTCGCAAGAAGACCGGTTCGTACTACACGCCACCGGAGGTCGTCACTGCAATGGTCGGTTTCGTGGAGACTGCGCTCCGGACGCGATTCGATCGGCAGCAGGGCATTGCCACGTCCGACGTCACGTTGGTGGACCCCGCTGTCGGAACCGGCACCTTCCTGCTCGCGGCTCTCCGTTCGATAGCCGAGACCGTGGAGGCGGACCAAGGTGCTGGGGCCGTCGCCGGCAGGATCGAGGAAGCGCTTCAGAGGCTGATCGGTTTCGAAATCCAGTTAGGCCCTTTCGCTGTCGCCCAGCTTAGGTTGCTCGCCGAGTTGGCGCATCTTGGCGTGCGCGACCGGGCACGAGCTCCGCATCTATGTCACCGACACCCTCGGCAACCCGTACATCGAGGAAGAGAAGCTCGGCCTCCTCTACGAACCGATAGCAGAGTCACGGCGCAAGGCCAACGAGATCAAGAAGCATCAACCGGTGCTGGTTGTGATCGGGAACCCTCCCTACAAGGAGAAAGCCAAGGGTCGCGGAGGATGGGTCGAGTCGGGCAGCCCTGAGGCAAAGACTGCTGCGCCCTTGGCGGCTTGGTTTCCGCCGGCCTCCTGGGGAGTCGGCGCTCACACGAAACACCTGCGCAACCTCTACGTGTACTTCTGGCGATGGGCAACGTGGAAAGTGTTCGACCACCACCCCCACCACGACGCCGGCATCGTCTGCTTCATCACCGTGGCGGGCTTCCTGAACGGTCCTGGCTTCCAGAAGATGCGTGACTATCTGCGTAGGACGGCCGATGAGATCTGGGTTATCGACTGCTCACCCGACGGCCACCAGCCCGACGTGAGCACCCGCATCTTCCAGGGTGTCCAACAACCGGTTTGCATCGTCATGGCCGCACGATCTGCGGCGAAGGCGACTGACGAGCCGGCGAAGGTCCGATTCCGCTCGTTGCCCGTCGGTCATCGCGGTGGCAAGTTCGAGGCGTTGTCAGCAATAGACATCACCGACGACGGCTGGACCGACTGCCCTGATGGTTGGCGTGAGCCGTTCCTGCCGGCCTCATCGGGCGCCTGGTCGACGTACCCCTCGCTGAGCGATCTGTTCGTGTACGACGGTTCGGGCGTGATGCCCGGACGTACCTGGGTCATCGCGCCGGACCAGCAGACCTTGGCCGACCGCTGGGCTGCACTGATCAGCGCTGCACCGGCAGACAAAGAGGACCTGTTCCGCCCGCATGAAGGCGGTGACCGTTCGACGACCAAGGTAGTCAAGTCGGGCCTTGCGGGCCACCCGAACACTCCTCTCCCGGTTGGTCAGGACACGGGCCCTGTGCTGCCCCCGGTGCGTTACGGCTTCCGGTCTTTCGACCGCCAGTGGATCATCCCCGACAACCGACTCATCAACCGCCCGAACCCAGGGCTCTGGGCGTCGATGTCGCCGGTGCAGGTGTTCATGACCTTTCTTCATCGGACTGCTCCGAAGCAGGGACCGGCCGCGACTGTCTCTGGGTTCATGGCCGATCTCGACCACTACAAGGGCAGTTTCGGCGGACGTGTAGTGCCGCTGTGGCTTAACCACGCGGCGACCGTCTCCAACGTTCGGCCGGGACTTGTGGCGCGCATCGCTTCAGCAGTCGGCGACGACGTCGGCGCCGAGGACATTTACGCCTACATCGTCGGGGTTGTGGCCAGCCCGGCGTACACGTTGCGGTTTGCTGATGACCTCTCGACGCCAGGGCTGCGCGTGCCACTGGCCGCAGACCGAGCGACCTTCCTCGAGGCGGCCGATCTCGGTCGAAGGGTGATCTGGCTCCACACGTTCGGCGAGCGCTTCGTCGACCCGACGGCCGGCCGCCCTGCGAGCCGCCCACGGCTACCCGCCGATCGTGCACCGAAGATCCCATCCGACGGCGCGATCTCCACTCGTTCCGGCGAGATGGCGGACTCGCTCTCGTACGACCCGGTCAAGCATCGCTTCCACGTCGGTAGCGGCTTTGTCGAGAACGTGACCCCAGCGATGTGGAACTACAACGTCTCGGGGATGAACGTGCTCACCCAGTGGTTCAGCTATCGCCGCGCGAATCGGGAACGCCCACTGATGGGCGACAAGCGCCCGCCATCGAAGCTGGAGAGAATCCGACCCGATCGCTGGCTTCCCGAGTACACAACGGATCTCCTCGACATAAGATGCTCAACGTGATCGACGAGTTCACCCGCGAATGTTTGGCGATCGAGGTCGACCGCACGATCGACGCCGACCGCGTCGTTGCCGTGCTCGAACGTCTCGCCTCCGAACGCGGCGGCCACCTGTCTATGTGCGGATGGACAACGGGCCCGAGCTCGCCAGCCACGCGATCGCGGACTGGTGCCGGTTCACAGGAACCGGCAGCGTGTTCATCGACCCAGGCTCACCATGGCAGAACGTGTGGATCGAGTCGTTCAACGGCAAGTTCCGCGACGAGCTGCTCAACCTGTGGCAATTTGACAGCCTGCTCGAAGCCAGGGTGATCATCGAGGACTGGCGGATCGACTACAACTGGAAGCGGCCCCACACCGCCCACGGCGATCTCACCCCCGGCGAGTTCGCCGCCAAGTGGACCACCATCAACCAACCCCAAGCCGCATAGCACCTGGACCACCTATCGGGTCCCTCTCAACATCCTCAATGTTCTCGGGCTGCTCATCGACCTGGAGGCAGCTCAAGCCGGTCTCCTCCACGCGGTGTGCGAGGGACCGCTGATCAGCCAGCCCGACCTTGCTGAATCCGGCGCGTTCGTCTTGCCCGAGGGCTACCCGGTGGCTCCGTTCCGCGTTGCTGCGTCCGAGCCGGCTGCGGCTCGGCTGTTCGACTGACGGTCGGCGGTGCTCTGGAATACAGCCGCCAGTTGGCAGCATCCCTATGGAGACCTCAGGGCGTCGAACCGATAACGAATCGTGCCCGCTCGATGCGCAGCATCTCAAACGTGTTGACGCACTTCACGTTCAGCTCGGCGCAGGCGTTCGGGATCTTGACCTTTCGTGGGGTGTTCTCGACCTTCTCCTGTGTGACGACGGTGTGGTCGTAGGCGTGAGCGTGTGCGACCAGATATGAGTCGGCTACGTCGAGAAAGGTCGTCGCCGCAGACTGGTCGTATTGGCCGGAAGTGACCCACGTGCTCAGCTGACTGAGGCTGCCAAGCACACGGGTATCTGGCCGGAGGAAGAAAGACTCGCCTCGGGCTCGAGCCCAGTCGGTCAGTTCGTCATCGCCGGCGAGCAACTCCGTGCCCACTCGTTCGACGCTGAACACGGAGCCCGCGGCGTGTGCTGCGTCGAGCCAGTCCCAGTAGGCGGGGCAGAAATCGAACCCGTACCACCGCTTCTTCGCCTCGATGAACGCGTTGGCGTCGAGCAGGTACGCCATCAGCCGACCCCAAGGCTGTGGCCGAGCTCGTCGAGAGTGGACAGCTTCTTGAAGCCCAGCAGGCGGGCCGCGTCGCGGTAGAGCGTCTGCCCTTCCCAGGTGCTGACGATCAGCGCCCTGGCGAAGCGCTTGCTCACCCGAATCGGCGTCGTGTTGTAGAAGTTGCCGCCTGATCCGCCGCCTGCGCTTCCAAACCCGAGCACACGGTCGCGCTCGACCAGGTAGGCCGAGCGGTAGGCGCTCCAGCTAAGGCTGCCTGCGTCGAAGATCCTGCGTAGCACCACAAGCGTGCTCACCTTGAACACTCGGGCCAGCCGCTCCAGCTCAGCGGTCAGGTCGACCGTGTCTCCGAGCTCCTCGCGTAGCGATGCCAGAGGCACGAGCAGCTCAGCGGCGACCTGGTTGCACCATCGCTCGACCGGGTTGTCGGGTCGGGAACCGAGATCGGCATCCGACAACGCCGACTCGCCCAACCACACGTGGGCCAACTCGTGTGCGAGCGTGAAGATCTGCGCTGCTTTGGTATCGGCGCCGTTGACGAACACCACCGGAGCGAGGTCGTCGGCCAAGGCGAACCCACCGAACTCCTCAGGGTCGAGCTTGCGGTGGGTGTTGCTGCCGACGACACCGTTGATCATCACGAGCACGCCGATGGACTCGGCCTTGTCGCGCAGGTGGTCGAGCGCGCCGGTCCAGGTGCTGATAGGGCGTCGCGCATCGAGGCCGAAGTCGAGAGCGTCTCTGATCGTTGCCGCGGCCGACACGATGTTGGCGTCGGCCCGCAGCGAGCCGACGAATGGGATCCGCGCCTCGCGGTTGGAGCGGGCGAAGTCGCGGTACCACTCCTGTCGCTGCTGGCAGCTGTACACGGTGTCGAGCAGGTCGGCGCTCGGGCGCGCGACGACGCGGTCGCCCCGGGTCCGGAAGTCGGGGATCGGCACCTCCTCGGTCGGCGGCCGTTCGAGCAGGAGGAAGCCGAGCGGGGTGTGCGTCGCTTCTGCGTACTTCTCGAGCTGCTTGATGGTCGGCTGCGATTCGCCGACCTCCCACTCGCCCAGCTTCGGGAACTTGGCGAGGAGGTGCTCGTGGTCGAGACGCGCCCGCTCACGCGCCCACACCAGCAGCGCTGGCTCCACCTCGACACGCACGACCATGTTCACACGATAGGTGCGGGGTGTGACAGTCATGAGTGACGGGCTCTCCGGGGCAGTGGAGCATCGCTGGGCCGATTAGGACCCTCGCGCCCAGATCAGCTGCCGGGGATGAGCACCGGCTTGATCGTGCCGCCCGCAAGCGACGACTGCTCGGCCTCGTTGACCTGGCTGAGCGGGTACTTCTCGATGAGGCGGTCGAAGGGGAAGCGGCCTGCCTGCCACAGCTCGATCATGCGGGGGATGAACACCTGAGGGTCGACACTGCCCTCGAGGATGCCGATGACGGTCTTGCCCACCAGCGCAGTTCCATCGAGCTCGAGGTTGCCCTGCTGCACCCCGACGTACCCGCACACTCCGTTCATGCGCATGCAGGCGAGAGCGGTCAGCATCACGGAGGGGATGCCGGTGGTTTCGAGACAGTAGAGGGCACCACCGCCGGTGATCCCGTGGATGGTCATCATCAGCTCCGGGTCGTCGCCGCGAAGGGTGTGGGTGGCGCCCAGTTCGAGAGCGAGGTCGAGGCGGTGCTGCTGCAGGTCGACGGCGATGATGGTGGTGGCCCCGGCCACGACCGCGGCCATGACCGCTGACAGGCCGACCGCCCCGGCGCCGAATACGACGAAGCTGCTGCCGGGCTTCACGTCGAGGGCAACGAGCACCGACCCCGCACCCGTCTGCACCCCGCACCCGAGAGGGCCGAGCAGTTCGAGGGGCAACGACTTGTCGACCACGACCACGTTCCGCTCGGTGGCGAGGCAGTGGGTGGCGAAGCTCGACTGGCCGAACCAACGGGAGAAGACGGCGGTGCCGCCGGCGTCGGTGACAGAGGTACTGCCGTCGACGCGGATTCCGGAGAGGTTGCGCATGAAGAAGGTGTCGCAGTAGGCGGGCACGCCGGCGGTGCAGTTGATACACACGCCGCACGAGTCGAAGGTCAGCACCACATGGTCGCCGGTCTGCACCTTGGTGACTCCGGGGCCGACAGCCTCGACCACACCGGAACCCTCGTGGCCGGGGACGATCGGCAGGGGGATGAAACCTCCCCTGGGCACCACGTCGGTGTGGCACATGCCGACCCCGACGACGCGCACCAGCACTTCGCCTTCGCCGGGCTCGGCGAGCTCGACGCTCTCGAGCGTGTACGCGCCTGCCGGGTCGCGAAGTACTGCTGCTTCGATCTTCATGCGATCACGGGGACCTGGGCCATGGCGGCGTCGATGGCCGCCTGGGGCAGGTCGTAGTCCACCATCGTGCCCCTGAGGTACTGCTCGTAGGAGGCGAGGTCGAGGTGTCCGTGACCGCACAGGGCGGTGAGGATGACCTTCTCCTCACCCGTCTCCTTGCAGGCCAGGGCCTCGCGGATGGCGGCGGCGATGGCGTGGGTGGGCTCAGGGGCCGGCACGATGCCCTCGGTGCGGGCGAAGGTGAGGGCCCCGGCGAAGCACTCCAATTGTGGAATCGCCAGCGCTTCGACGAGACCGAGCTCGTAGATGTGGGACACGAGGGGGCTCATACCGTGGTAGCGCAACCCGCCGGCGTGGATCGGCTCGGGGATGAACCCGTGACCGAGGGTGTGCATCTTCAACAGAGGCGTCATGCCGGCGGTGTCGCCGAAGTCGTAGCGATACTCGCCCTTGGTGAGGCTGGGGCATGCGGCGGGCTCGACGCAGCGGATGGTCGGGTTCATCCGTCCGGCGAGCTTCTCGCGCAGGAACGGGAACGAAAGACCGCCGAAGTTGGAGCCACCTCCGGTGCAGCCCACGAGCACGTCGGGCGTCTCGCCGACCTTGGCCAGCTGAAGCAGTGCTTCCTCGCCGATGATCGTCTGGTGCAACAGCACATGGTTGAGCACCGAGCCCAGCGCGTAGCGCACCCCTGGATCAGCGGCGGCCATCATCACCGCTTCGGAGATGGCGATGCCGAGCGAGCCCGGGTGATCGGGGTTCTCGGCCAGCAGCGCTCGGCCGAACTCGGTGATCTCCGAGGGGCTGGAATGCACCGTCGCCCCCCACAGCTCCATCATCGTGCGGCGGTGGGGCTTCATGCGGTAAGAAGCGGCCACCTGCCAGATCTCGCACTCCATGCCGTACTGGGCGGTGGCGAACGCCAGGGCGCTGCCCCACTGACCGGCGCCGGTCTCGGTGGTGAGCTTCTTGATCCCCTCTTTGTGGCTGTAATACGCCTGGGGGACCGAGGTGTTGGTCTTGTGCGAGCCGGCCGGGCTGACGCCCTCGTACTTGTAGTAGATGCGTGCCGGGGTGCCCAGTTCCTTCTCCAGGCGGTGGGCGCGGAACAGGGGGCTCGGCCGCCACAGGCGGTACACGTCGAGCACCTCGCCGGGAATGTCGATGTAACGCTCGGCGCTGACTTCCTGCTCGATCAGCGCCATCGGGAACAGGGGCGCGAGGTCGTCGGGGCCGGCGGGCTGGCGGGTGCCGGGGTGGAGAGGCGGAGGTGGCGGCACCGGTAGGTCAGCGATGACGTTGTACCAGGTGGTCGGCATTTCCGACTCGTCGAGGTTGATGCGATGGGGCATGTCGGCCATGCGGGAAAACTAGTCGGCCCGGTGAGTCGTTCAGCAAGCGGGAGCGCTACTGGGTCATCCGATGTGTGGCTCGATCGCGCCTCAGAGGTCGTTGCCGGCGTAAGACAGGTTGAAGCTCTTGTTGGTGAGAGGGAAGTCGGGAACGATCGTGTCGCCCGCGATGGCGACGGGCAGGGCCGGCCAGTTGAAGAAGGAGGGGTCGACGATCTTCACCCGGGTGAGCCTGCCATCGGGGGCGAGCTCGATGCGGTGGGCGATGGTTCCACGCCACCCTTCGACCAGTCCGACGCCGTCGAGCGGACCACCACCGAAGTCGATGGGGGTGATGTGCTCGCCCGTGGGCAGGTGGGGGAGGAGCCGGTTGAGCAGCTCCACGGACTGCTCGATCTCGGCGACACGGAGCTGGAAACGGGCCATGACGTCGCCGCCCGTGAGCACCGGCACGGTGAGATCGGCATAGGCGTCGGTGAAGGGATGGTCGCGCCTGGCGTCGATGTCGATGCCCGACGAGCGGGCGACGTAGCCGAGAGTGCCGATCTGGGTGGCGTCGTCGTTGTCGAGCACGGCAGTCCCGGTGAACCGGTCGACGACGGTGGCATTGGAGAGGATTATCGCTACGACGTTGAGGATGTCGTCGTGGATGCCGGTGATGGTGGCGGGATCCGGCAACCATGCGACCCGCGTGCCGCCGGGTGTGATGCCGCCGCGCAGCAGACGGTGCCCGGTGATCTGCTGGTTGAGGCGCAGGAACTGCTCCCGGATGCGCATCGTGTGGGCGTGGGCGATGCCGAACGCGACGTCGTTGGCCATCGCCCCGAGGTCGGTGGTGTGGTTGTAGAGGCGTTCGAGCTCGAGTAGAACGACGCGCAAGAGCTGGGCGGGTTCTGGCGGGATGCAACTGGTGGCCTGCTCCACGGCCAGGCAGTAGGCGAGGTTGTGACCGACGGCGGTGTCCCCCGAGATCCTTTCGGCGAGCTCGACACCTGAATGCGGCTCGCGGCCATGGAAGAGGCGTTCGATGCCCTTGTGGACGAACCACAAGCGGGCCTTCATGTTGAGGATGGTCTCGCCGACGACGGAGAAGCGGAAATGGCCGGGTTCGATGACCCCCGCGTGGACGGGGCCGACAGGGATCTCGTACACACCTGGGCCCTCCACGGTGAGGAAGGGGTAGGAGTGGGTCTCGGCGTCGAACGACGTCGGGGTGCCGGCGTCGTGGCGCATCGGGTGCCACCCATCCGGCCAGTGCTGGTGGAGCACGAGACGCGCCGGCTGGTGGTGACCGCTGAGAACGATGCCGTAGAGGTCGGCCATCTCGCGCTCGAACCTGCCCACGGGGAAGGAGATGTCGGCGAGGCTGGGCAGGATGGGGTCGTCGATCGGCAACTCGACGTGGAGCTCGACTCGTCGGTCCGGGCAGCCGGCCACCAGGAGGTAGACGATCCTCAACGATTCGTGCCTAATCGATTCGTAGTGGCCGCCGTGGTCCGGGTGGTCGTGATGGGCGGCGACGAGAGCGAGCCGGTAGCCGTCGTCGAGGAGAGCCTGAACGCGGGGCCTGAGCTCATCGACGGCGATCGTCCTGTCGCCGCCCACCGGAGAGGATCGGGGTTCGCTCATCGGGCGAGGATCTCCGCTGCGGCGCTCAGCAGTTGTTCGATCGGGCGGATGGTGATGCCGATGACGGCAGCAACCAGCAGGCCCCCGCTGAGGGCGATGCGGCCGGTCATCGGGGTGACGTGGGCGCCGGTGATGCCCCCGGTGTCGTGATCGTCCGTCGTCTCGCCGAGGAGCATGTCGAAGGCATGGATGGCGATAGAGGTGAAGATCACCATCATCACCGCGAGGGCGATGGCGATCGCCCAGCCGAACCCGTCGTCGATGCCGGCGCGCACGATCGCCACCTCACTGGCGAGGATGCTGAACGGAGGCAGCCCCACGAGAGCGATGAGGCCGAGGGTGAAGATCGTGCCGATGAACGGATCGCGGCGCAGCAGACCACGTACGTCGCCAATGAGGGTGGCGCCAGTGAGGAACCGGATCTCGCCGGTGACGCTGAAGGTGACCGACTTGGCGAAGCCGTTGCCGATCATGTGGAGCAGCACCGCCGACATCGCGAGCGGTGATCCGACTGCAGCGGCGAGGGCGATGAGCCCCATGTGCTCGACGCTGGAGTAGGCGAGGAGGCGTCGGTAGTCGCGCTGGGTGATCATCAGCGAGGCGGCAACGACGAGAGAGCTGAGTGCGGCGACGAGGAGAAGGTTGCGCACATAGTCCGGGCCGAGAGTGAGGTCGGCTATCACCTTGAACCTGAGCAGGGCGTACATCGACATCATCGACAGGGCACCCGACATGAGGCCGGCAACCGGCGCCGGAGCCTGGCTGTAGGCGTCGGGGAGCCAGGAGTGAAGGGGGGCGAGGCCGGCCTTGGTGCCATAACCGACGATGATCAGGCCGACGGCGACCCTCATCGCGTCGGGATCGAGAGCGGAGCTGTGCTCGGCCAGGGCGGACCAGTCCAATGCGGACGACGCGTCGATGCCCCCGCGGCGTGCCACGAAGTAGACGAGAACGGTGCCCAGCAGGGCGGTGGCGACACCGACCGAACCGAGCACCAGGTACTTCCATGACGCCTCAAGCGAGGCGCGGGTCGCGGCGGTGCCCGACTAGGAGCACGGTGGCCACGGTGGTGGTCTCGATCGCGACCCACATCAGACCGAGGTTGTCGGCACACACCACCACCGTCATCGCCGCGATCGTGACCGCGACTAGAACCCCGTATAGCCGTGCCCGCTCGGGTGTCGTGGCGTCGGTTCTGAGCTCGGTGCCGACGAAGGCGACGCCGTAGGTGGAGGTGACGGCGGCGACACCACCGATGAGGATGATCATCAGCGCGCTGACGGCATCGACGCGTAACTGGCCGTCGAGGGCGATGACAGGGCCCTTGTCGACGACTCGAGTGGCGAGGGCCACACCAGCGGCGACGACGGCGAGCGAGGCAAGGGGCGCTGCCCAGGCGGTGACACGGTTCCACCCGGCCACGGCGATGAGCACCGCGGCGAGGAGGGGCGCCAGGGGCAGGGCGAGAACGATGGTGTCCATCAGTAGCGGTCCATCAGTCCCGCAGCTCGCGGAGTTGGTCGAGGTCGGTGCCGCCGAACTTGGTGCGGATGCGGCTGGTGAGCACCTGGAGGATGAACATCGCCAGCAGGACATCGCTGGCGATCCCGAGCTCGACGGCCAGGGGAACGCCGGACGTGCCGAGGAACATGACCAGGGCGATGCCGTTGTCGAGCATGAGCACGCCGATGATCTGGAGGACGGCCTTGCGACGGGATACGACGAGCAGGATCCCGATCAGGCCGACGGCGACGCCGAGGGGCATCGCCCGGACCTGAGCGCTGTCGTCGAGGGCGACCACACTGCGGGTGGCGGTGTAGGCGACGAGGGTCAGCACGGCCGCAGCGAGAAGGGAAGCGGGGATGTTGATCAACGATTCGACCTCGCGCCTTTCGTCTCCGTCGCGCATGGTCCGGTTGATGAGACCGGGTAGGACGAGCCCGCGCAAAGCGGCGACCATCACCGACACCGCGATCAGCTCGGTCTCGTGCTCGTACACGCCGATGACCGCGGCGACCCCGGCAAGGGCAAACCCTTGAATGGCGATGACCCGGGTGACGGTCACCAGGCGGCGCAGCCACAGGGCGGCAAAGCTGGTTACGAGCACCGCGCCGACCGCGAGGTCGAGGAGCTGGACGAAGGTGGTGTGCTTCATCGGTGGCTCATGCGAGGAAGAACGACGCGGTCACGGCGAGGAAGGCGAGGACAAAGGACGACGGCGAGGAGCTCAGGCACCCGGAAGAGGCGGACCTTGGCCAGGAACACCTCGACCGTGGCAACGATCGTGGCGAGCACGGCGAGCTTGACCAGCACCGCCCCCGCGGCGACGAGGAGGTGGAGGGGTTGGGCGGTGGTGGCGATGCCCCAGGGGACGAACAGGTTGGCGAGAAGGGTGAGGAAGACCACGAGCCTCACGTGAGCGGCGAGCTCGATCATCGCCAGGTCGGGGCCGGAGAACTCGAGGGTCATTGCCTCGTGGATCATCGTCAGCTCGAGGTGGGTGCTCGGGTTGTCGACCGGGATGCGGCCGGTCTCGGCGACGGTCACGACAGCGAGGGCCGCGAGGGCGAGCAGGTTCGTCGGCGATGCCGCCGCCGATGGGCGCGACAGGGTCTCGGCGACGATCACCCCGAGGTTCGACGACCCGGCGGAGACCGAGAGGGCGAAGATCGCCACCAGCACGGTGGGCTCGGCGATGGCGGTGATCGTCATCTCCCTGCTGGCACCCATGCCACCGAACGCCGTGCCGGCGTCGAGGCCGGCTAGCGACAACGCCACCGTGCCGAGCAGGAGCAGGTAGACGACGGCGAAGAGGTCGCCGACCTGGTCGAGAGCCGAGGATGTGGACAGGGACGGCACCGACGCGGCGACCAGCACCGCCGACCCTGTGAGCACCAGCGGGGCAAGTGAGAACACCCAGCCGGTGTGCTCGGAGACCGTTCTCTCCTTGCCGAGCCACTTGCGCAGGTCCCGCCATGGTTGCCGGATCGGCGCCCCGACGCGACCCTCGAGGCGGGCCCTGACCAGCCTCGTCCAGCCGACGAGCAGGGGAGCGCAGGCGATCACGAATACCGCCTGCAACAAGGCGACGGCGATGCCGGTCGGGATTCACTGGGACACCAGGAGCACCACGACGGTGACGACGAGGGAGTAGGTGAGGTAGCGGTGGATGCTGCCGTTCTGCACCGATCTCGCCCTGTCGCCCCACCGCCGGGCTGCCGCCAGTAGGGGTTCGTAGAGGCGGTTCTCGATGCTGTCGCGGGTCTCGGAGTGGTAGCGGATCGATTCCACGTAGTGGCGGGACTCGGTGCGGTGATCGACGACGACGTCGATCTCGGGGTGGAGCACGTCGTCGAACACCCTCTGCAGGGGCTCGGCAAAGGACGTCGGCGGTGTACTCCATGCGCGCCGTCTGCACGGTGCGCCCGCACCCCCACGGTGGGATGTCGCGCACCGTGGACCACGCTCGGCTGCGCCGGACCACCGCGAACACGGCGACAACGCCGATGAGCAGACCCAGAGTGAGCATCAGCGGCGAGAGGCCGGCCTGGATCCCGGCGAGGTGCACGTACACCCCGTTGGTGGAGATCGGTGCTCCGTCGGCTATGCCCGTGGCTGGGGCTATCGCCCTTTCCAGCGGGTTCGCCAGCAGGGTGGGCAGCAGCGCCAGCGCAATGCAGACCCCGGCAAGGGCGATCATGCCCGTGCGCATCGTGATCGGAGACTCCCGAGCCGCCTCGGCCTCGGCGGATCTGGGCATCGCCAGGAAGGCCGACCCGAACGCCTTGACGAAGGCCGCGGCGGCGAGTCCGCCTGTGAGCACGACCACCGCCACAGCGACCGGCATCGCCACCGCCACCGAAGCAGCTTCCGACGGCAGGCTGTGAACGAGGGACTGGAGCAGTAACCACTCGCTGACGAAGCCGTTCAAGGGTCGGAGCGCGGCCAGTGCCATGCCCCCGATAGCGAAGGTCGCCGCGGTCACCGGCATTCGCCGGCCGAGCCCGCCCATGTGGTCCAGGTTGCGGGTACCGGTGGCGGTGAGGACCGAGCCGGCACCGAGGAACAGCAGCCCCTTGAACGCCCCATGGTTGAGCACGTGGAGCAGAGCAGCGGCGAGCGCAACCGCCGCCAGCGGCCTGTTGTCGCTGGCGGCGAACATGCCGGCCGCCCCCACACCGACGAAGATCAGCCCGACGTTCTCCGTCGTCGAGTAGGCGAGCAGGCGTTTCAAGTCGCTGGCGACGAGGGCGTGCAGGATCCCGAACATCGCCGAGATCAGCCCCACGGCGAGCACCACAGCACCCCACCACCACGGTCCGCCGTCGAGGAGGTCCCAGCCGACACGCAGCAGCCCGTACACGCCGAGCTTCACCATCGCCCCCGACATGAGTGCGGACACATGGCTCGGCGCCTCAGGGTGGGCGCGGGGTAGCCAGACGTGAAGGGGGACGACGCCGGCCTTGGCTCCGAAGCCGACGAGGGCGAGGAGGAACACCGCCGACGCGGCCACCGGGCCGACGTTCGCCGCGCCTGCACGCATCGCCGCGAACGATTCGCCACCCGCCTGATGGGCGAGAACGAAGAGGGCCAGGGCGATGGCCAGAAGGCTCAGGTGGGTCATCGCCACGTACCACTGGGCCGCCCGCCGGGCCTCGGAGTTGTGGTGGTGCTCGGCGAGCACCAGCGCCGTCGATGACAGCGCCATCAGCTCCCACAGGGCGATCAACCCGACGGCACTGCCGGCGGCCGGCACCATCATCACGCTCCACACCAGAAGTGGCCAGGCGGCCTGGGCAGGTCGGCTGGAAGGGCCTTGCCTGGAATAGCCGATCCCGTAAACGGCCGCCGGGACAGCCACCAGCGCAGTGCCGAAGGTGAACAGGGCGCTCAGTGCATCGAACTCGAGGCGGACACCACCGAGGGGGAAGACGTCGGGGATGACCGTGACGAAGGTGTCGCCCCCGACGAGAACGGTGAGTGCCGCCACCCCGCCCGCCGTCGCCGAGAGGGCCGTGAACAGTCCCACCCAAACCAGCCTCGACCTTGCCGGGAGCACGATTCCGGCGGCGACGGCGGCCGACGCGGCCAGCGCCATGGCGATGAAGGCAGCCTCGGTGGTGCTCATCCACCCGCCACCCGGCGCATGGCGGCCACGATCACGTCGGGCGACGGTGGGCAGCCGGGGATCTCGATGTCCACCGGCACCACATCTCTCACCGCGCCGTGGACTCCGTGTCCTCCGGCGAAGACGCCACAGTCCCTGGCGCAGTCGCCGAGTGCGATCACCAGCTTCGGCCCGGGTGTGGCTTCCCACGTCTTCTCCAGCGGCACCGCCATGTTGCGAGTAACCGGCCCGGTGACCACGAGTGCGTCGGCGTGACGGGGTGAGGCGACGAGGCGCACCCCGAAGCGCTCGGCGTCGTACACGGGCCCGAAGGCCGCGGCGAACTCTGCTTCGCACCCGTTGCACGAGCCGGCGTCGACCAGGCGCACCTGCAGGGAGCCCCGCAGACGACCGGCTTGCGAGGGAAGGACCAGGGAGGGATCAGCGGAGGGGCCGGGTTCGGTAGCCCGCCCGGCGCGCAAGATCGTGCGCATCAACCTCAGCACTTGAGCTGCTCCGCGCTGGCTCGTCGATCCCGCACCATACGAGCACATGCGAATCTGATAGCCTACGCACTTGATGATATCGACAGATATACGACCAGCCGCCCGAACCAAGGGCGGCAGCAATGGTCGCCGCCCTGCGGAGAGAGAGCTCGGGTTGCCTCTCAGCGAGGTCAAGGCCGAGATGTTCCGGGCCCTGTCGCATCCGGCGCGGATCCGGATCATCGAGACCCTCGCCAACGGTGAACGCTCGGTCGGCGAGATGCAGCCCGAGATCGGCATCGAGCTCTCCCACCTCTCCCAACAACTCGGTGTTCTGCGTCGGGCGGGCTTGGTCACCAGCCGCAAGGAGGGCCAGTCCGTCTACTACTCGGTGAAGGACCCCCTCCTGATCGAACTGCTCGACGTCGCCAAGCGCCTCCTGATCAGCTCGCTCACCGAAACCCGAGACCTGCTGGCCGACCTCTCCGCCGAGGTGAATCGATGAATGCCGGCGAACTCCACGACTCGGACCTGACGATCAGCGACGAGGAGTCCCGCTCGGCGATGAGGGCCTTCCTTCAACGCAGCGAGGTGCGCCTGTCCACCATCCATCGCGTCGCGCAGGCCCTACTCGGCGGGTCGGCGCTGGTCCTTCTCCTACCCCTCTTCCTGCGCGATGCCTTCCCGAAGATGATGACCGTGCTCATCTCCGCCTACGACAGCAACCAGCACTGGTTGCCGATCACCGCCCTCGCCATCTCGGCCTCGCTCGTCATCCTTCTTCCGATCCCCACCATCTACCTACTGGTCGGCGACCTGCTCGCGTTCTACTTCACCAGCAACACTTTCGGTGCGCACCTGACCGGCAGCCCGGCACCACAGAGGGCGATCTTCAATCCTCGGTTCATCATCCCCGGTCTTGGCTTCAACAACGACGAGCTCAGCCCGCGCACCCGCGACTTGCTCGCCGAAGGTCGCGAGGACGAATGGACGCGTGGTCTGCTCGTGCCACCCAGCATCGACGACGACGGCTGGCGTGATCGCTTCGACACGCGCACCTATCAGATGGGGGGACGTTGTCGCCGATGAGGGCGCCGCTGGCGACAACGAAAGGGTCCGCCAGTCGTTCCGCTTCGCCGGGCTCAACCGCGACCGCACCCTCGCCCACGACGTTGCCCGTACCGAAGCCCTCATGGCCCGCCACATCCTCAACATCCGCACCGTCGTACTGCGCTACAGCAAGGCCTTGCTGCTACTCATCGCCACCACCGTGGTCACCCTCGCGGCGTCGGGCCTGGTGGAGCAGGCGATGCGCGAGGACAGCACGGGCGGCAAGTTCGTCGAAGGCTTCCCCTACCGATACATGTTCCTGGTCGCATTCGTCTACGTCATCTGGGCCCCTCTTGCGGCGCGCAGCGTCACCGCACCCCTGCGCATGATCCAACGTCACACGCCTGGCGTCGGCGAGCACCGCGACATCTACCTCGACAAGCGCACCACCCAGTTCGAATCGGCCACGATCGTCGTCACCCTTGTCGTGCTCCTCACCTCGGCGACGGCGATGATCTTCGCCGGCTGGAAGGCGGCCGAGGGCAAGGGTCTGGCCGTCGGCATCGCGCTGGCGGTGGGCGCCACCGTCGGCCTGGATGTTCGTGCTCAACGACTTCCGCGCCACTCCTCGAGACGCGATCAACGCTGTGAGGCTCCTACTGCGCGGCTACGACGCGCCCGCACCGTCGGATGCCATCCACAGTGTGCGGGCCGCCCGGGCCGAAGGGCGCTGCGGCGGAGAGTGGTACTACATAGTGGCGATGGACCACGATCACCCGGCGTCGGAGATGAGGATCGACCCCTACCTGGGCACGGTCGTGCACATCGTGGAGTCGCGTCAGGGGCGGCCGAACCTGCCGCCGAACGGTTGCCCCTTCTGCGTGGGCAGTTCGGAGGTTCCCGAGCCCTACACGGTGAAGTCGGTTCCCAACCGGTGGCCCGCGCTCGGTGAAGGTCGCTGCGAGGTCGTGCTCTACACCCCCGACCATGACGCCAGCTTCGCCTCACTGGGTGAGCGAGGAGCGCGTCGGGTGATCGACCTGTGGGCCGAGCGCACAGAGCATCTGCGGTCCCTCGACGGGGTGGAGTACGTGCTCGTCTTCGAGAACCGCGGACCGGAGGTCGGGGCGACGATCGCTCATCCTCACGGGCAGATCTACGCCTTCGACCATGTACCTGCCCGTCCGGCGCGCCGCTTCGCCGCCGGCTGGCGCCCAGACCCATCGCCTGGCGAGAGGTTGGTGCTAGAGCGCAGGGGATGGCAGGTGGTCACCCAGTACGCCTCGGTCTTTCCCCTGTCGTTGTCGATCTCACCCACCGAGCGATTTCCCGACCTGCCCTCGGCCGACGACGCCCGGCGCGATGGCCTGGCGGATGTGCTGGTCGATGTGGTCGGCCGGCTCGACAGGCTCTACGACCGGCCTCTGCCCTACATGATGTGGCTCGACCAGGCGCCCGTAGGTTCGGGTTCACCCGAACCGTGGTTCGGCATCGAGCTGGTGTCACCGTGGCGGGCCGCCGGTGTGCCGCGCTTCATCGCTGCTGCCGAGGTGGCGTGCGAGGAGTACTTCAACCCCCTCCAACCGGAGGCGGTTGCTGCCCAGCTGCGCGCCCTGGCCTGAGGGCCCATCAGATCTGTGTGAGCGCACAAGCCGGACGTTCGGTCTGTGCGCTCAGACTTCACGAAGAGTTCCGAGGGGTGTCACTGGTCGCGGCCCGCCCGAGTGACAGCGGCCCGTCCGAGTGACAGCGGCCCGCCCGAGTGACAGCGGCCCGCCGGGGGGCACGCCCGCACTCGGATGGTCGCCAGGCACTCGGATGGTTGCCAGGCACTCGAATGGGAACTGGGTGGGCGGCGGCTGGCATGTCTATCCGGCCTGTGACCTGCTCTGGGTGACCATGCTTGTTGATCCAGTTCCGCGTCTTTCAGACACAGGCCGGCCGAGCGTTGCTGTGTTGGCGTTGAGGTGGGCACAGACCCCGGCCCAGCGCCGATGATGACGTGCGAGAGACACGAGCTAGACGGGCGACTCGACGGGAGGCTGCTGCGCTCAGAACGCGCGCCAATAGGCCGTGACCAGGGCGAACGCCTCTGCACGGCAGTACCGAAGTCCTTATGGAACAAGGCCTGCAACCGCACCGCAGCGCTAGGCGGCGTGAAGCCCGCCGCCTATTGGCGCGTGCTCTCACACAAACGGTCGCGACCGGGTGACAAGTGGGGTCACTCCTGGGTCTCGTTCGACCTCGAGTGCTTCCGATCGCGCAACTCGAAACCTCGGCCTCTAATGTCGCGGGCATGAAGCTCTCCATGGCGATCAACTACTCAGGCAAGTTCAAGGACGACGTGCAGGGCGTCGTCGATCTGGAGAAGGCCGGCCTCGACACGGTCTGGATTGCCGAGGCGTACGGCTTCGACGCGATCAGCCAGGTCGGCTACTTGGCCGCCCTCACCGACCGCATCGAGATCGGCACCGCGATCCTCAACGTCTACTCCCGCACTGCGGCGCTGATGGCGATGACGGCTGCCGGCTGCGACTACCTCCTCGACGGCAGGTTCATCCTCGGCCTCGGCGCCTCGGGACCTCAGGTCATCGAAGGATTCCACGGGATGCCCTACGAAAAGCCGATGGTGCGCATCAAGGAGTACATCGAGGCCTGCCGGATGATCTGGAAGAGGGAGGAGAAGTTCGAGCTTCACGGCCAGACGGTGCAGGCACCACTTCCCGCAGGTCAGGGCACCGGGCTGGGTAAGCCACTGAAGATCATCAACCACCCCCTGCGCCCCGACATCCCCATCTGGTGGGCGAGCCTGATGGGTCTCAGCGTCACCGCTACGGCTCAGCACGCCGACGGCTGGCTGCCGATCTTCTTCGACCCGGAGAAGTTCAAGCAGGTATGGGGTGCCGAACTCGAGGCGGGCCTCGCCAAGCGTGATCCTTCGCTCGGGCCGCTCCAGATCTCGGCCGGTGGGATGGTTGCCATCGATGAGAAGCTCACCGGCGATGCCCGCAGCCGCCTACTCGACTTCTCCCGCCCCCACGTCGCCCTCTACGTGGGCGGCATGGGCGCCCGCGACAAGAACTTCTACAACACGATCTGCCAGAAGTACGGCTATGTGAAAGAAGCCGCCGAGATCCAGGACCTCTACCTGTCGGGTAAGAAGGAAGAGGCTGCGGCCCTAGTGCCGGCACAGATGCTCGAGAACACCAACCTGGTCGGCCCGAAGAGCTATGTGAAGGAAAGGCTCGCGGCCTACAAGGAGGCCGGCGTCACCATGTTGTCGGTGATGGCCGTCGGCGGCAGCCCCGTCAAGACGATCGAGACGTTGCGCGATCTGATCGACTGATCCGGCCGGCCGCCACCACGGAACCAATTCCGAAACTTCACCGGCGACGAAGTCGTACTCGTGAGCTCCGGGCTAACAGAGGTTCGGGCCAGCGGCTACGGTGTGTCCACTTGGCTCTGGGGAGGGGAAAGAAAGAGTGAGTCTGCTCGACGTAAGCGGGGTGACGGTGCGCTTCGGCGGCATCGTGGCGCTCGATGGCTTGTCGTTCAGCATCGAGGAGGGCCACATCTGTGGCCTCATCGGGCCGAACGGCGCCGGCAAGACCACGATGTTCAACGTCGTGAGCCGCATCTACCAACCAACCGCCGGTTCGGTGAAGTTCCGTGGCAAAGAGTTGCTCGGGGTTCCCGCCCACGGCATCGCCAGGCTGGGCATCGCCCGAACCTTCCAGAACCTCGCCCTGTTCCCCACGATGTCACTTCTCGACAATGTCATGGTGGGGGCCCACAGCCAGGGCAAGGTCGGCTTCACCCGGGCGATCTTCCGCATCGGGGTGGCGAAGGAGAACAAGGCAACCCGCGACTTCGCCGGTGACCTGCTCCACCAGCTCGGCCTCGGACCGCTTGCCTTTCGGCCGGCGATGGGCCTGCCGTTCGGCACTCTGAAGAGGCTCGAGATCGCCCGTGCCCTGGCCGCCAAGCCGACGTTCCTGCTGATGGACGAACCGGCCAGCGGTCTGGCCCACGGCGAGGTCGAAGAGCTCAGCCACACCATCGTCAAGATCCGCGACCAGTTCGCCCTAACCGTCCTTCTCGTCGAGCACCACATGACCATGGTCATGGGCATCAGCGACCGGGTGGTGGCCATGGAGTTCGGGCGCAAGATCGCCGACGGAACACCCGAAGAAGTGCAGCGCAGCGAAGCGGTCATCAACGCCTACCTGGGATCCTCCTGATGAGCATGTTACGAATAGAGGGCCTCACGGCCGGATACGGTCCGATCGCGGTGCTCCACGGCATCGACCTCGAGGTGGCCGAGGGTGAGCTGGTGGTCATCCTCGGTGCCAACGGAGCCGGCAAGACCACTGCCTTGAGGGCCGTGAGCGGTCTGATTCCCCGCCAGGGCGTCATCGAGGTGCAGGGCCAAAACGTCACCAAGGCGTCGCCCGACTCCATCGTGCGCGCCGGGGTGGCGCAGGTGCCTCAGGGGCGTGGCACCTTTCCAGAGCTGAGCGTGGAAGACAACCTCCTTGCCGGCGCCTACGTGCGCCACGACCACGCCGTGGTGGAAGACGACATGCGCAAGTGGTTCGAGGTCTTTCCCCGTCTCGCCGAGAGGCGCAACCAGAAGGCCGGCAGCCTCAGCGGCGGGGAGCAGCAGATGCTGGCTATCGCTAGGGCGCTGATGAGCCGGCCGAAGCTGCTCTTGTGTGATGAGCCGAGCCTCGGACTTGCCCCCCTGATCACTCAGGAACTGTTCGCCGTACTCGAACGACTCAACCGCGAAGAGGGTTTGTCGGTGTTGCTCGTGGAGCAGAACGTCAACCTGGCCATGCACATCGCCAGCCGCGTCTACCTGCTCGAGACCGGCCGCATCGTGGCCAGCGGGTCGGCCGCCGAGCTGAGCGCCGACGACACCATCCGAAAGGCGTACCTGGGGTTCTGATGGAACTGTTCCTGCAAAGACTCATCGACGGCCTCAGCCAGGGCAGTGTCTACGCCCTCATCGCGCTCGGCCTGGTCATCATCTACCGCGGCACCGGCCACCTCAACTTCGCCCAGGGTGAGATGGCCCTTTTCGCCACTTACTGCGTGTACCAGTTTGGCGAATGGGGCATCCCGGTGTGGATCGCCACCTTCATGGGCATGGTCTCCGGATTCATCCTCGGGGCCGCGGCGGAGGTCGCCCTGGTGAGGCCAATCGCGAGGCGATCCCCGTTCGCGGTGTTCATCGTCACCCTCGGGCTGTTCACCTTCCTCAACTGGCTCGACGGTGCGATCTGGGGCAACCAGCAGCTTCCATCATCGGCCGTGGGCAGCAAGCAGTTGAGGTTCCCGAGCCTGTTCCCGCGGGACCCCGACGCCGTGTGGCAGCCCTTCGGGGTGGCCATCCGCCAAGAGAGGGTGGGCATCTTCGTGCTCGTGTTGGGGGTCAGCGGCGTCCTGTTCCTGTTGTTCAACCGCACCAAGTTCGGCCTCGCCATGCGGGCCGTAGCCAGCAACCCCGAGAGTGCCAAGCTGGCCGGCGTCCGTACCAATCTGGTGTTGATGGTCAGCTGGGGCCTGGCGGCGGCCATCGGTGCCCTGGGCGGAGTGGTTATGGCCGGTCTCAACAGCAGCGTCAACCTCGGTCTGATGTTCACCGTGTTCATCTACGGCTCGGCTGCAGCCACGCTCGGCGGGTTCGACTCGCCTGGCGGGGCCGTGATCGGGGGTCTGGCGATCGGCATCATCGAGAACATGTCATCGGGCTACGCCCAGGAGTGGATAGGCCAGGAGATGAAGCTCGCTGTGGCGCTGGTGGTGATCCTCGCGGTCCTCATCTTCAAACCGTCCGGACTGTTCGGCACACCGAAGGTGGAACGGGTATGAAGCCTCTGTTCATCATCCGCGAGGGCGGTGCCGCCAACTGGGCGATGCGCATCTCGGCCGCGGTTCTGCTCCTTGCTGCCGTGATCTGGATTCCCACGAAGGGAAGCGGCAGCCTGATCACCACCGCGATGGAGGCGCTGACGATGATGTCGGCGGCGATGGCGCTCAACTTGGTGCTCGGCTACACGGGTCAGATCTCCATCGGCCACAGCGCGTTCTTGGGTGTCGGTGCCTACACCACCGGCATCTGTGTGTCCCGCTGGGGCTTCAGCCCCTGGGTCACCTTCCCCCTCGCCTTCGTGGTGGCCTTCATCGTCGGCGTGATCGTTTCCTTTCCCGCTTCGCGCATCAAGGGCGTCTACCTGGCTCTGGTCACCCTGGCCCTCGGCCTGGTCTTCCCTCTCGTTCTCACCTGGAAGAAGCTCGCCTGGTTGACTGGAGGAGGTTCCGGCCTACCCACCAAGGACGCCCAGGTGCCGACTACAGGCTTCAACATCGGCCGCAAGGAAGGCCAACTACTGCACTACGAGATCTTCGGCTGGGATCCCTTCGGTGACCTGCGCCGCGTCGATGCCAAGTCGGCCTTCTGGTACTGGATCGCTGTTGGGGTTGCCGTCATCGTCTACGTCTCCTGCCGGGGCGTGGTCAAGAGCCGCATCGGCCGCTCCATGGTGGCCATCCGCGACAATGAGACAGCTGCGGCGGTGATGGGTGTCAACCTCGTCTCCACGAAGGCGTTCGTGTTCGGGCTGTCGGCCGGGTTATGCGCCCTTCCCGGTTGCGTCATCGCGATCAAGACCGGCGGTATCAGCCCCGAGGGCATCGCCAGCCTCACCGTAAGGGGCGGCATCGCCTTCCTCATCGTGATGGTCATCGGTGGTGCCGGCTCCCTGTGGGGTCCTGTCGTGGGCGGCGCCTTCTACACCCTCGTCGTCGACAAGACCGGCCGGTGGGCCGACGACGATGCCATCCCGACCGTGCTGCGCCCCTTGTTCGGATGGGCCAAGGTCCCGCCCGGCGATGGGATGTTCGCCGCCCTGCTCATCCTGCTCATGTTCATCGCCCCCCGGGGGATCGTGGGTGCGTGGAAGCAGTACAGTCTGAGGATCGTTCGTGTCATACCTCGTCCTGCGGGCGCGGTGGGCGCGTCGACGGTGGCCGTGCAAGCGGTCGTCGACACGGAAACCAACCAGGGGGAGCCTGAATGAAGCAGAGCAAGAGAACCATGGCCGCGTTGCTGGCCGCGAGCACCCTCTTCGTTGTCGCCTGCGGCGACGACGAAGACAGCTCCGACACGACGACAGCAGAGACCACGGCCGAGACCACGGCCGAAACCACCGGCGAAACAACTGCCGAGACCACCGCTGACACCACAGCTGCCACCGAACCTATGGCCGAGGTGTGGGCAGTCGACACTTCTACGTGCGTCGACGAAGCCGCCGCCAACGCTCCCATCGAGGGAACGATCAAGATCGGATCGGCCATGCCGCTCAGCGGTGGGGCAGCCGCGTCGGCCTTCTCGCCGGTCAAGGCCGGCTTCGAGGCCTATGTGCAGTACACCAACGAGAATGGGCTGCTGGGCGACGACCTCACACTCGAGGTACAGATCGAGGACGACCAGTACAACTCAGAGCTCACTCCGGGCGCCATCGCCACCCTTCTCGAAGCCGACGTCGACATGTTCTCTGGGATCATCGGCACCGCGAACAACATGGCGATACGCGACACGCTCAACGACAACTGCTATCCCCAACTGTCGAACCTCACCGGCTCACCGGCATGGGGCGACGTAGAGAACTACCCGTGGACCACGGGTGGCCTGGTTCCCTACAACGTTGAGTCGAAGGTCTACGGGGCCTCCATCGCCGAGCAGTTCCCCGACGGCGCCACGGTTGCCCTGTTCCACGTGAATAACGAGTTCGGCCAGGTGTACGTCGATGCCTTCAACGAGTCCGCTGCCGACTACGGCATCGAGATCGTCGGCGAGGAGACAGTCGAGGCAACGGACCAGGCCCCGCCGACCGCCCAGATCACCAACATCGCTGCCCTAGCGCCCGATGTGATCATGGCCGTGCCGCTCGGCGCCCAGTGCATCACCTTCCTCACCGAGGTGGCCAACGCCAAGGCCGCCAACGCCGGTTGGGATCCCAAGGTGTACATCACCAACACCTGCGCCAGCAGCCTGATCCTCGGCGTGGCCGGCGCCGCGGCCGACGGTCTGTACACCTCCAGCAACGCGCTCGACATCAATAGTCCCGAGGTCAAGACGATGCCGGTCGTGGCCGACTACTTCGCCTACATGGACAGTCTTGGCCATGGCGACATCGCCGTCACCGCCTCCGTGGGCTGGGGACTCGGCGAGGCGATGGTGGCGATCATCAACCAGGCCAAGGAGTCGCCTGAAGGGCTCACCCGGGCCTCGATCATCAACGCCGCCCGCAACTTCGAGTTCGTCGGTTCCTTCGCCTACCCCGGCGTCGTCACCAAGATGAGCGGTGTCGAGGATCCATACGGTCCCGAGAGCCTGATCGTGCGCCAGTACGACGCCGAGACGGCCACCTTCACCGACATCGGTGAGCTGATCACCGAGTTCGAGAGCAGCTGACCTAAACTGGAGTAGTTGTAGCGGCCCGCCCTTCCGGGGGCGGGTCGCTGCGCGTCTCAGCCAGTGAAATTGCGGAATGGTCAGCCCGGACAAAGTGGCGCTACAGTCCCCGCAGGCAACAAGGGGGCTTGTATGAAGCAGAGCAAGAGGTCCGTATTCGCTCTAATCGCGGCGGGGGCGATGTTGGTCGCCGCGTGCGGCGACGACGAGGAGAGCTCAGACACGACCACCGCCGAGACCACGGCCGAGACCACCGGCGACACCACGGGCGACACGACCGGCGAGACCACGCCGGGGGAGACCACCCCCGCCACGGATCCCGCCGCCGACGAGTGGGCCGTGGATACCTCGATGTGCGTCGACCCCCACCTTGCCGATGCCCCGATCGAGGGCACCCTCAAGATCGGCTCCGTCTTCCCTCTCACGGGCGGGGTGGCGGCCTCGGCGTTCTCGCCGATTGCCACCGGGCTGAAGGCCTACATCGACTACGCCAACGAGAAAGGGTTGCTCGGTGATCTCAGCCTCGAGATCGAGGTCGCCGACGACCAGTACAACGCCGAGCTCACTCCGGGCGCCGTCGACACCCTGATCGAATCCGACGTCGACATGTTCACCGCCATCGTCGGCACCCCGGACAACCTCGCGGTACGCGACACCCTCAACGATAACTGCTATCCCCAACTGCTGGCCCTTACCGGATCCCCGGACTGGGCTGAACCGGTCGACTACCCCTGGACCACCGGCGCTCTCGCCTCCTACACGGTGGAGTCGAAGATCTATGCCGGAAACATCGCCGAGCAGTTCCCCGACGGGGCCACGGTCGCCCTGTTCCACGTGAACAACGAGTTCGGCCAGGTCTATGTCGACGCATTCGAAGACATGGCCGATGATTACGGCATCGAAATCGTCACCGACCAGACCGTCGAGGCGATCGATCAGACTCCACCTACCTCCCAGCTCACCAACATCGCCGCCGAAGCGCCCGATGTGATCATGGCCGTGCCGCTCGGCGCCCAGTGCATCAGCTTCCTCACCGAACTGGCCAATGCCAAGGCGGTCAACGCCGGCTGGGACCCCAAGGTCTACATCACCAGCACCTGCGCCCTCGGCCTGATCCTCGATGTCGCCGGAGCGGCAGCGGATGGCCTGTACACGTCGGCCAACTTCTACGACTTCGGTGACCCCGCGAATCAGCAGATGCCCCAGGTGGCCGAGTACCTCGACTTCATGGACGCTCGGGGTGAGTCCGACGTGGTCATTAGTGCCGCCGCCGGATGGTTGGTCGGGGAGCTCACGGTAGCGATCATCGATCAGGCGATGAACTCGCCAGAAGGGCTCACCCGGGCATCGATCATCAACGCTGCCCGCAACTTCGAGTTCGTCAGCGAGTACGCCCTGCCCGGCGTGGTGTACAGGATGAATGGCGAGGCAGACGCCTACATGTCGGAGAGCCTTGTCGTGCGCCAGTGGCACGCCGACACCAAGACCTTCACCGACATCGGCGAGCTCATCACCGAGTACGAGACCTTCTGACTCTGTTCGCTGTTCGCCTGGTCGCCGCTCAACCTGTGGTGGCCAGGCGAAGGCGGCGCGACCTGTTGCGCGGACTCGATGGTCAACATCACCAGGCACACCCAGACCAGGGCGAAGCCGACCATCCGGGAGGCCGGTAAGGGCTCGTCGTAGATCAGCCAGCCGATGAGGAAGTTCATCAGCGGCACCAGGTACTGCATCGGCCCGATGATCGTCAGCGGCACCCTCTGGGCGGCATAGGCGAACAACATCAGAGGTGCCACGGTGGCGACGCCGGTGAACATCACATAGGTGAGCTCGAGTCCCGACGCAGAGTTGGGAACACTGTCGGCACGACTCGCCAACAGGATGATCAGAAGGACGGCTGGGACCAGCAGCACGAAAGACTCGGCGGCCATGCTCTCCAGCGGGGTGAGCGGCACCTGGCGCTTGAGGTAGCCGTAGACGGCCCAAGTGGACGCGATGGCCAGGGCCAGCCACGGCACCCGGCCGTAGGACACTGTGAGCACCACCACCGATGCCGCGGCGAGCCCCAGCGCCAGCGGCTGGACGGGTCGGAGGCGCTCGTGGAACACCACGACCCCGATGGCGACCGTGCCCAAGGGGGCGATGAAATAGGCGAGGGCGGTCTCCAGCACACGACCGTTGACGACGGCCCACACATAGCCCGTCCAGTTGACGGTGAGCAGGGCCGCGGCAACTGCTACCCGGCCGAGCAGGCGACGATCCCGCCACACCACCGCCAGGTGCCCCCAGCGCCGGGTGGCCGTGAGGGCGATGGCCATCACCACCGAGGCGAGGGTGATCCGCCAGCCGATCAGCTCGAAGGCACCGAAGCCGTGGAGCTGCTTCCAGTAGATGGTGAGCAGACCCCACACCCAGTACGCGGTGAGGCCGGCGATGATGCCGGCCCCCTGTTGAGGGTGCTCCACGGTTATCTGGCTCGGTTCCCGGGCTCGACGAGATCGAGGACGAGACCATTCAAGTCGGCGGCGCGCCGGAACTCGACGCGAGGGTCCTGGTGCAAGGTGTCGTGGAGGAAGGCGAAGCTGATGCCAGACCGGGGGTCCACCCAACACAGCTGGCCACCGGCGCCGGCGTGACCGAATGCTTGCGGTGCGGCGGGCAGCCAGCGGTGGAGGTGGTAGCCGTCGCTGCCTGCCACATAGCCGGCGATGGTGCGGTTGGCCGGCACCCCGTCGGTGACGCTGATCGAGGCATTGCGAACGGTGCCGATGGCATCGGCCAGCCAGTCGTCGGGCAGGGCTCCACCCTTGTTGTGCAGGAAGTTCTGGTAGATGAGGGCGACGTCCGTAGCCGACGCCACACCACCGCCACCGGGGATGGCAGCGGACTGTGCCCGGGGATCGTTCAGCGACAACAGGGCTTCGGGGGTGACGCTGGCCAAGGGCACCAGGTCGGCACGGCCGAAGGTGGCTGCGAGGTCGGCCGCGTCGGTGGGGTACTGGCCGATCGATCTCACCGTGACAGCGCCGCTGGTGCCAAGGGCCGCGGGGCCGAGGACCTGCTGGGCTCCTGCTGGGCTCACTACCAGGTCGTGCACGGCGTCGACGTAGGAGCGGCCGCCGAGCGTCTCGATCAGTTCGGCGATCACCCAGTGGGCACTGATCGGGTGGTACTCGGTACGGGTGCCGGCGGGCCAGTCGAGCGACCACTCGGCGAACTGGGCCCGGCGACCGGCGCTGGTGCCCCAACGGTCCGGGCCGATCATGGCCTGGGGGAACCCGCCCTGCATGGTGAGCAGCTGCAGCACGGTGACGTCGGACTTGCCGTGATGACCGAACTCGGGCACATAGTGCGCCACCCGTGCTGTGAGGTCGATGGTGCCGTCCGCCAGGTGGGGCAGGAGGGCCATCGCCACAAGGGTCTTGGTGGCGGAGAAGATGATGAACCGGCTGGCATCGGCCGCCTCACCGAAGGAGCGGGCCTCGGCGACCTCGCCCTCGAGACCGATTGCCACCTGGGCTGAGGTGAGGTTGCCGGTGTCGATCTCGTGCTGGATGCGGCGATGGAGGGCTTCGACACCGGTACGGCTGAGCGTGGTCATGGTCTCTACAGTACGGGGGAAGGGGAGAAAGACGGGAGCAGATGATGAGCGATGTGAAGGTCGAACGTATCGGCGAGGTCGACATCATCACCATCGACCGTCCCGAAGTGCGCAATGCCCTGCGTTTCCGCACCTACGCCGAGCTGGAGGAGGCCGTGAGGGCCACCTCGGCGCGGTGCATGGTGATCACCGGCACCGATCCGGCCTTCTGCTCCGGTGACGATGTCCGCGAGGTGATGGGCGGTGGTGACGGGCCACCATCCACGGTGATGCTCCCGCGGTTGACCCCGGCCGCCGACGCCCTGCTGTTCAGCGATGTGCCGATCATCGCCGCCGTCAACGGTGCCGCGGTCGGGTGGGGGATGGAACTGGCCCTCATGGCCGACCTCAGGGTCGCCTCGGAGAAGGCCAAGTTCGGTGAGCTGTTCGTGCTGCGCGGGCTGGTGAGCGATGTCGCCGGGCTCGGACGGCTCGCCCAACTGGTGGGTCGAGAGCGAGCAACGGAACTCTTGCTCACCGGTGATGTGATCGATGCCGCCACGGCCTGCCAATGGGGTCTTGTCAGTCGGGTGGTGCCCCACGAGAGGGTGGTTGTCGAGGCAGTCGAACTGGCCACCAAGATCGCCGCCCGCCCACCCTTGGCCGTGAAGAGGTTGAAGGCCGGCCTGCGCCGCGCCCTGGATCCCGACTGGGTGGAACTCGGCGAGTGGGTGTCGCACAGTTTGGGCGAGCTGTTCCAGACATCGGATCACCGCGAGGGGGTGAGCTCCTTCCTCGAGAAGAGAGAGCCGAAGTTCACCGGCCGGTAGGTGCCGTGTGGCGGCGTGCTGCCTACTGTGGCCGGGTGAGCTCCCAGCAGATCGAATGCACCGGCGCCAACGGGGTACGCCTCGTTGCCGATGCGTACGGTGACCCGTCCCACCCTCATGTGCTGTTGCTCCACGGCGGCGGCCAGACCCGGCACTCGTGGGGCGGTACGGCGGAGGTCCTGACCCTCAACGGCTTCTATGCGGTCAGCGCTGATTTACGCGGCCACGGAGGCAGCGACTGGGACCCGGGCGGAGATTACGGCATGGAGGCGATGCGCCAGGACCTCGAAGCCTGGTGCGAGATCCTGGAGAGGCCGGTCGTGGTCGGCGCCTCGTTGGGCGGCATGTCCGGTATCTACACCGAAGTGTGTCGGGCTCTGGACGGGCTCGAACCCCTCAGCAGAGCCCTGGTGATGGTCGACATCGCCCACCGCACCGAGTTCGAGGGAGTGGCGAGGATCGTCGGCTTCATGACAGCTTCACCAGATGGGTTCGCCAGCCTGGAGGAGGCCGCCGACGCGGTGGCCGCCTACCTTCCCTATCGGCCGCGCCCGAAGAACCTCGACGGACTCGCCCGCAACCTGAGGGTCAGCGCCGACGGTCGGTACCACTGGCACTGGGACCCGGCCTTCATGGCCAACACCATCCGGGCGCGGGCCACCTCCAAACCCAACATCGTCTCCGAGAACGCCCACCTGCTGAGCCTGCCGGTTCTGCTCGTTCGCGGTCGGCTCAGTGACGTGCTCAGCGAGGAACTGGCCCAGGAGTTTCTTGAGATCGTCGTCCACGCCGAGTACGTCGATGTGAAGGATGCCCACCACATGGTCGCCGGGGACCGCAACGACGCCTTCACCGGGCCCGTGGTCGACTTCTTGAAGCGACTGCCGGCGCACTGATCCGGGGCATCGCTCGCTAGCGTCGGCGGGGATGGACATCACCACTACCCCCGAGTGGGCTGCGCTCGTCGCCACTCCGCCACCGGACCATTTGCGTGCCCTCTTCTCCGAGGACCCGCGCCGTGCAAGGCGCTATCAGGCCCGGGCGGGTGACCTCCTCATCGACTGGTCGAAGAACCTCGTCGACGACTCGGTGGTGGCAGCCCTGATGGCCGTCGCCGATACCGCTGGCATCGCCGAGCGACGCCGGGCGATGTTCGCCGGTGAGCACATCAATGTCACCGAGGACCGGGCGGTGATGCACACGGCGCTGAGAGCGACCGGCCTGGACCTCGATCGTCGTCGACGGCCACGACGTGCTGAGCGGGGTGCAGCAGGTGCTGGGGCGGATGGACGCGTTCGCGACCATGGTGCGCGAGGGCGAGTGGGTTGGTGCCACCGGGAAGCAGATCGAGACCGTGGTCAACATCGGCATCGGAGGCAGCGATCTCGGGCCGGCGATGGCCACACTCGCGCTCGAGGCCTTCGCCCACGAGCGCATCCGTAGTCGCTTCGTCAGCAATCTGGATGGTGCCGACCTGCGTTCGAACCTGATCGGCCTCGACCCGGCCACCACTTTGTTCGTGGTCAGTTCGAAGACGTTCACCACCGTCGAGACCCTCACCAATGCCACCGAGGCCCGGCGCTGGCTCGTCGCCGCGCTGGGCGAGGCTGCTGTCGCCCAGCACTTCGTCGCCGTCACCACCAACGTCGAGAAGGCCACCGAGTTCGGAATCGACCCGGCGAACCTGTTCGGCTTCTGGGACTGGGTCGGGGGCCGCTTCAGCATCTGCTCAGCCATCGGGCTGCCCCTGATGATCGCCATCGGGCCGGAGGAGTTCCACGACTTTCTCGATGGCATGCACACCATCGACAACCACTTCCGTACCTCACCGTTCGCCGTCAACGCGCCCGTGATCATGGGCATGCTCGGCATCTGGTACCACAACGTGCTCGGTGCCGAGACCAAGGCCGTGCTGCCCTACTCTCACGAGCTACGCCGATTCCCTGCCTACCTGCAACAGCTCGACATGGAGAGCAACGGCAAGGGCGTGAGGCTCGACGGCAGCCCGGTGAACACAACCACCGGCCCGGTCGTGTGGGGCGAGCCTGGTACCAACGCCCAGCACGCCTTCTTCCAGCTGCTCCACCAGGGCACGCGCCTGGTGCCCATCGACTTCATCGGGTTCGCCCGACCCAGTCATCCCCTCCTCGCCCAACACGACCTGCTGATGGCCAACCTGTTCGCCCAGGGTGAGGCCCTCGCCTTCGGCAAGACACTCGACGAGGTCGTGGCAGAGGGCGTGCCCGTCCACCAGCAGCCTCATCGGGTGTTCCCCGGTAACCGCCCGAGCACCACGATCCTCGCGCCCGAACTCACCCCTTCGGTGTTGGGTCAGCTCATCGCCCTCTATGAGCACATCGTGTTCGTGCAGGGCGTGGTGTGGGGGATCAACAGTTTCGATCAGTGGGGTGTCGAGCTGGGCAAGGTGATGGCAAACCGTATCGTCCCTGAGCTCACCGAGGTCGGCGACCCTCAGCACGACTCGTCTACCAGCGCGCTGATCAGCTGGTACCGCTCCAATCGCGACCAATGATCACCGGGTGGGCTATCCGTGCCCGCTGACGTCAGGAGATCGCCACGGTGTTGCTGCCCTCCATCACCACATAGGTGCTGAGGGTCGTCACCTCACTGTCGGGGTCGTCGACTTCGGCCACGATGCGGTACTCCGCGGTCCACTTCTCGGGTGTGACCGTGTGCAGGGAGTAGCCGCGGTGGGCGAGTTCGGCGTCGACGAGTTCCGGGAAGCTCTTCAACACGTCGGTGAGCTCGTCGCCCACGAGGCCGTCGGAGCTGATCGACGTGGTGACGAACTCGACGCCGACGGGGATGCGCCCGCCTTTATCGGCGGCGCTCAGCTGGGCGACCGCCGCGAGGTGGATGTCGCCGGTGATCACCACGACGTTCGGTACTGTGGCGGCGGCGAGGTGTTGCAGGATGCGCTCACGCTCCACCGGGTAGCCGTCCCACTGGTCGTAGTTGAGGACCGCGCCGTTGAACGTGGCGTCGGCCATGACGACCTGGTTGCCGATCACGTTCCACACCGCTGTCGAGGCATCGAGGGTGTCGTACAACCACTGCTCTTGCTCCGCGCCCAGCATCGTGCGCGCCGGGTCCGTCGTCTCGGCGCAGGCGGGTTCGAGGCTCATGGTCACGTCGCCGCATGCCTGGTCGCTGCGGTACTGGCGTCCGTCGAGAAGGGCCAGGGTGAGCAGGTCGCCCCAGGCGGCCTCACGGTAGATCCGGTACTCGGGACCTTCGGGTGCCGTCAGGCGGGTGGGCTGGTGTTCCCACCACGCCTGGTAGGCGATGGCGCGACGGGCCGCGAAGCCCGCCTCGTCGGCGGAGTCCTGGGGGGTGAGGCCGGCGTAGTTGTTCTCCACTTCGTGGTCGTCCCAGATGACGAACCAAGGGCAGGTGGCGTGGGCAGTCTTGAGCTGGGGGTCGGACTTGTAGAGCGCGTAACGGTTGCGATACTCGACGATGGTCGTGGGTTCCGGCCCGAGGTGGACCCGATCGTCCGCCCGGCACCGACTTCGCCTTCGCTCTCGTAGATGTAGTCGCCCAGCCAGAGCACGAAGGCGGGCTTCTGCTCAGCGATGTCGCGATGGGCGGCGTAATAGCCGTTGGAGTAGTTCTGGCAGCTGGCCGCGGCGAAACGTACCTCGTCGGGAATAGTGCCCGTGGCCGGCGAAGGGCGTGTGATGCCGACCGGACTGGTGTACTGGCTCACCCGGAAGCGGTAGTGCCAATCGCCCTCGTCGAGCTCGACAACGGCATGCACCGAGTGCCCCTTTGACGGTGAGGCGATGGCCACCCCGGAGGCTGTGATCGAGGAGAAATCGGCGGCGGCGCTGACCTCCCACTCCACCGGCACGTCGGCATCCGGCATGCCACCCCCTTCCAGGGGGTCGGGCGCGAGCCTGGTCCACAACACCACGCTGGAGGCATCGGGATCGCCCGACGCGACACCGAGGGTGAACGGATCGCCGGGCAGATCGAGGGGAGCGAGGGTGGTGGTGGTAGCCGGCTCGGTTGTCGGCACGGCCGTGGTCGTATCTGCCTGTTCTGTTGTGGCAGTGCTGTCGCCGGTGGTTCCGGTCTTCTCGGAATCGTCGCTGCACGCGCCGACGACGACCGCCGCGGTGCCGGCCAGGAAAAGGCGTCGGGAGATGGGTCTCATTCCGCCAGTCTGCCCGACCCGGCGGGGCTCGCGGTTCAAGGAACGCGGGCGAACACGGCTTTCAGGTATTCGCCCTCGGGGAAGGTCACCGGGTGGTCGATACCGTGGCCGGTGCGTCGCAGGATGTCGAGAGGACGATCGGCGCCGGCGGCCGAACGCACGACGGTGGTGTGGAACTCTTCGGTCGACACCCGACTGCTGCAAGAGCTCTGCACCAGCAACCCGTCGCGCTTCACCAGCCTGACGGCGATGGAAGTCAGGCGCCCGTAAGCGCTCAGTGCCCGGGGCACGTTCGAACTGGCGCTGGGCGAACGACGGCGGATCGATGATGACCATGTCGAAGCGCTCACCGTTGGTCGCCAGTCTGTTCATCTCGTGGAAGGCATCGCCGACGATCGGACGGTAGGCGGCACTTCGCCACGGCCGGCAGGGCGCCATTGTGGGCGAGGTTGCGCCGGGCAGCCGCCAAGGTCGGCGCACTGAGGTCGATGGCCACCACCTCGCTAGCGCCACCGGCCGCCGCGTGCACGGTGAACCCGCCGGTGCTGGAGAACACGTCGAGCACCCGTGCGCCGGCGGCCATCGAAGCGGCGAGGGCGCGGTTGTCGCGCTGGTCGAGGAAGTGACCGGTCTTCTGACCGTGCACGACGTCGGCCTCGAACGTCAGACCGCACTCGTGGAACAGAACGGGAGAGTCGGGTGAGGTGCCGATCAGGGCATCGCCCTCCTCCAGGCCGTACAGGTCCGCAGGGCTGGTGGCGGCGGCGAGAGAGCGGGACAGGCGTAACACGAGGGCATCGGGGTGCAGAGCCTCTTCGATCACCGACACCAGGTCGGCAAGGTGGGGTATCCACACTGCCGAGTAGAGCTTGATCACCAGTGTGTGGTCGTAGCGGTCGAGCACCAGGCCGGGGAAGCCGTCGTTCTCGCCGTTGAGCACCCGGTAGCCGGTGGTGTCGCCGCCGGCGATGAGGGGTGCTCGGCGGGCGAGCGCCGTGGCCAGTCGAGCGGCCCAGAAAGCGCGGTCGATGGTGACTGGTCGCCCTTGGTGCAGCACCTTGAGCCGGATCGGACTCGTGGGGTCCCACAGGCCTATCGCGGCGAACTTGCGGTCGGCATCGAATACGACTGCGAGATCGCCGGCGCGCCCCTCGTGGTTTGCCGCGGTGACCGACTCGTCGAACACCCAGGGGTGGCCGGCGCGACGGCGCAGGGCATCTGGGGTGATCCTCACGGCGAGGCGTGCCGGGTTCGGGCGGGGCAGCGATGATAGCGACGGCACGCAGGCAGGGTATGCCCCCGTCACCTGGATCACGCCCTCCCCCTTTCACCCCCCCTTCACCCGTCCACAAGCCCGCGTGTCGCGGCCATACGCGCATCACAGGGCCAAAAGGGCGCGACTCGGGCGTCTTGGGGGTGGGTTGGGGTCGGGGAGCGGGGTTGGGGGACAGATGGGGCAGACTCGGGGGATGGCCGACGCCCTCGAGCGCATCACCAACCTGGTCGCGCTCCTGCTCGAGACGCGCTCCCCGCTCACCCTTGAACAGATCGCCAACGAACTCGCCGGTCAGTACCCGGCCGGTGAGGCCGCGCTGCGCGGCGCCTTCGAACGCGACAAGGCCCTCCTGCGCGACATTGGCGTGCCCCTGGAGACCGAAGTGCTCGCCGGGTCCGATGCTGGGCGCACTGCGTACCGCATCGACCGTCGGCGCTACGAATTGGCCGATCTGGCGCTCACTGCCGATGAGAGAGCTGCACTGGAGCTGGCGGTGGCGATGGTGCGTCTTGCCGACGCCCGCTTCGGCTTGTTGAAGCTCGGTGCCGGCGATGGCGAACCCTCCGCGGTCGTGGTCAATGTGCCCGAACTGGTCGCCCTGCCCGTACTGAGGGATGCAACTGCTGCACGTGCCGAGGTGGCCTTTCGTTACCGCGAAGCCGACCGGCGGTTACAACCCTACGCACTTCTGTTGCGCGAGGGATTCTGGTACGTGATCGGTCACGACCTCGGCCACGGAGAGGTGCGCACGTACCGGGTGGACCGAATCGAGGGCAGGGTCGCGACAGGTGAGTCCGGAAGCTTTGAGCGGCCATCCGGGTTCGACCGCGGACAGCCTTCCCGTCGGACCCGAAGTTGTTGGGCGATGGGCCCACGGCAAGGGCGCAGGTACTTGTCGATGCCCCGCGTGCCGCTGCGGTCGAGCGCGAGCTCGGCGGTGAGGCGGTGGTGCAGAGACGCGCCGATGGCGCTCTGGTGGTGGAAGTCCCCTGCGCAAACCTGGCAGCCTTCGTTTCCTGGCTGTTCGGATGGGGTGAGCACGCTGAGGTTCTTGCCCCCGTCGACATTCGGCAGTTCGTCATCGATTGGCTACTAGAGATGGAACTGGCCGGATGAACGCCCGGCGTGGACCCCGACCCACCGGTGAACGCCTGAGGCGATTGTTGGTGATGCTGCCGTGGCTGATGGAGCGGGGTGAGGTCGCTGTTGCGGAGATGGCCCGTCGGTTCGGCGTCAGCGAGTCAGAACTGGTCCATGACCTCGAGTTGGCGGCAATGTGCGGACTACCGCCCTTCGTCGACGAGATGATCGACGTGTTCATCGATGAGGGCACGGTCTACACCGGCGTACCTCGCGTGTTCACCCGCCCCCTGCGCCTCACGGCCCCGGAGGGTTTCGCCCTCTTGGCGGCAGCCCGTGTCGCGATGCAGCTCCCTGGTGCCGATGTTGATGGTGCGTTGGCCCGGGCGTTGGCCAAGTTGGCGGCCGCTCTCGGCGACGACGCGGTGGTCGTCGATTCGCCGGCGCCACCCTTGGCGGCCGAACTCGCCGCAGCGATCGACAATGGTGCTCGGCTCAAGCTCGGATACCAGTCGGCAACGGCGGAGACGAGCACTTGGCGAGACGTCTCACCCCGCCGTCTCTTCGTCGATCGGGGCCACTGGTACCTCATCGCCGATGACTGCCGCTCTGGTCAGCAACGCACCTTTCGTGTCGACCGCATCGAGGGGTGTGAGCGTACCGGGGACATCGATGCCCGGCGCGAGGTCGAGGTCCCCAAGAACGACACCTGGTTCGCCGGTGCCGATCTGCCCTCGGTGACGTTGAGGCTTGACCGGTCATCTACCTGGGTGGTCGAGCGCTACCCGACTCGTGGGGTCACCGACGATGGCGACGGCCTGGTGGTTGAGCTGACTATCGCCAACGAGACTTGGCTGCGCGACCTTCTCCTTCGTCTCGGTGCCGGCGCCGTGGTGATCGACCCGCCCGAATGGAGAACTGTGGGTGCGGACGCGGCGCGGCGTGCTGCTGGCTCGTTATGAGCCAGGGGGCAGGGCGGAGAGTTGATCGACGGTGGTGACCCCATGGGCACGCAGGAGATGGGGTAACAAGGCTGCGGTGGCATCGGCGTCGGCCAGGGCATCGTGGGGGCGCACCAGGTCGATGTCGTAACGGGTGCACAGGTCGGCGAGGCGGTGGGAGTGGCGTCGCTCGGGGTCCAGGGCACGCGACATGCGCAGGGTGCACAGGGGACTGTCGAGCTGCAGGGCTACCCCCGCCTGCTCGGCCGCCTTGAGCAGGAAGGCGATGTCGAAGGAGGCGTTGTGGGCAACGAAGCGGGCGCCTTCGAGGTGGCGGGTGAGTTCGGTGAGCACCTCGGGCGCGGGCGGGGCCGTGCGTACCTGGCGGCGGTGGATACCGTGCAAAGACGTGGGGCCGACGCGAAACCACCACCTCGATTGAGGGCGCACGAGGCTGCTCCAGCGGCCCAGAACCGTGCCGTCGCCATCGACCACGACCACACCCACCTGGAGCACGTTGTCGCGACGAATGGACAGGCCGGAGGTCTCGACGTCGACGACCGCAAACCTCTGGGAGCTGACGGGGTTCGGCACGTCTCCCACCCTACGGGAGGGGTGCAACAGGGCTGGAAGCCGGTCCGGTCCGGTCAGAGCAGTTCGGCAGCGAGGCTGGCCACTGTGCTGCGCTCACAGGCGGTGAGCGTGACGTGGCCGAAGCACGTCTGGCCCTCGAAGGCCTGGATGAGCACGGCGAGGGCGTTGTTCGACTCACCGAGGTAGGGGGCATCGATCTGGCTGGTGTCGCCGGTGAAGATCACCTTCGTGCCCTCTCCCACGCGGGTGAGCACCGTCTTCAGGGTTGTCGGCTCCAGGTTCTGGGCTTCGTCCACGACGACCATCTGGCGGTGCAGGCTGCGCCCACGAAGGAAGGTGACTGATTCGAGGGAGAGCTGGTTGCGGCCGACGAGTTCGTCGACCAGGCGGTTGGCGTCGACGGCGCTGCGCTGGTCGGTGAGAGCGACGATCGCGTCGTGGATGGCCGACATCCAAGGGTCGAGCTTCTCGTCGAGCCCGCCGGGTAGGAACCCGACGTCGGCGCGACCGACGGGTACCAGGGGCCGGTAGACAGCGAGGCGTTCGTAGTGGCGTTGCTCGACCACCTGCTCGAGTCCGGCCGCGATGGCGAGGAGGGTCTTGCCGGTGCCGGCCCGGCCGTCGAGGGCGACGACGCTGACATCGGGGTCGAGCAGGAGCTCGAGGGCGAAGCGCTGCTCCTTCGAACGGGAGCGCAGCCCCCAGGCCTCGGGCGCCGCCTGGCTGAGCAGCTCGAGCCGGCCGCCGACACATCTCGTCAGCGCCGACTGGGAGCCGCTGCGGATGACGGCGAACCCGTTCTCGTGCAGATCCGCGGCGCCAGGGAGTTCGGCCGAAGGGATCGACCCGGTGGAGTAGAGGCGGTCGACGGAGGTGTGTGAGGTCTCGAGGGTGATCCATCCGGCCGGCCTAGTGGTGGAACGCCGGCGGCTGGGTTGGTGCTCCTGGGCATCGAGTCCGAGGTGGGCGGCCTTGATGCGCAGTGCGGCATCGTTGGACACCATGAGGGTGGGCGCGTGGAGGGCCTGGCCGAGGGCGGCGCCGATGATCCGGTTGTCGGGCACCGCAGGGTCGAGGCCGTGCTCGTGAAGGATGTGGCGCTGGATGCCGTTGATCTCGACCTGCAAGGTGCCACCACAGGCGGAGTGGCCGAGTGGCACCGGAGTTGCCAGCGACCCGCCGGCACGCACGCGGTGGTCCTCGATGGTCCGAAGGGCGGTGCGGGCAGCTCTGCCGACGTCGTCGGGCCTGGTCTTGAGGCTGTCGAGCTCCTCAATCACCGTGAACGGGAGGACCACGTCGCAACCGGCGAAGCTGTCGAGACAACCGGGGTCGCCGATGAGTACCGACGTATCGAGAACCACCCTCGTGCGCACACCCCCCTCCGCCAACTCGAAATCGACACGGTCGGACACGAGATCGGTCAACGCCACTCCAGTCGAGGGGAGGTGTGCGTGGTAGCACTGGGACGGTTCCGCAACGCAGCCAGTTGTAGCCCACCGACCTCGCGAGTTGGTGGATGGATGGCCGGCGCACCGTGTCGCGGGTCGAGCATGACTGCGAGTCTCCTGATCCAGTCTGAGTGCCACGCGCCACATAGTGCAAATGCAACAACATTGATGCTTGTATTTGGCGCGCGAAAAGCTGTTCGATACGCCTGCGCAACAGCAGTTGCCGAATCAATCCGATACCCGGAGGTATCAAGTCAAAATGACCAAAGCAGAGCTGATCGATGCAGTGGCTGACCAGAGCAACGTCACCAAGGCCGATGCCGAGCGCGTGATCGGCGCCTTCTTCGACATCGTGACGAAGTCGGCGGAGAAGGGCGACAAGGTCGCATGGCCGGGCTTCGGCTCGTTCAGCACCTCTCAGTCGAAGGCCCGCACCGGCCGCAACCCTCAGACCGGCGATGCGGTGCAGATCGCCGCATCGACGCGGATGAAGTTCACCGCGAGCAGCACACTCAAGGCCGCGTTGAACCCGAAGAAGAAGTAAGCACCAACCCCAACCAAGACAGACAGGAAGGAAGTCAAGTGGCAGCAACCAAGAAGGCTCCCGCCAAGAAGGCAGCAGCAAAGAAGGCCCCGGCCAAGAAGGCCGCAGCTAAGAAGGCTCCCGCCAAGAAGGCAGCAGCCAAGAAGGCTCCCGCCAAGAAGGCAGCAGCTAAGAAGGCTCCCGCCAAGAAGGCCGCTCCGGCCAAGAAGGCAGCAGCTAAGAAGGCTCCCGCCAAGAAGGCCGCTCCGGCCAAGAAGGCAGCAGCCAAGAAGGCTCCCGCCAAGAAGGCAGCAGCAAAGAAGGCTCCCGCCAAGAAGGCCGCTGCAAAGAAGAAGTGAGCCGAGCTCACAGGCGTTGAACGGGGGGCTACGGCCCCCCGTTCGCCGTTTTCGAGGTTGACAAGAGGTCGCTAGAAATCGCTAGATGAATAGTTCCGAGGGGTGTCACTGGTCGCGGGTGATCCGAGTGACAGCGGCCCGCCGGGGGGCACGCCCGCACTCGGATGCTCGCCAGGCCCTCGGATGGTTGCCAGGCACTCGAACGGTAACTGGGTGGGCGGCGGCTGGCGTGTCTATCCGGCCCGTGACCTGCTCTGGGTGACCATGCTTGTTGATCCAGTTCCGCGTCTTTCAGACACAGGCCGGCCGAGCGATGCTTTGTTGGCGCTGAGGCGGGCACAGACCCCGGCCCAGCGCCGACAACGACATCCGAGAGACACGAGCTAGATGGGCACTCGACGGGAGGCTGCTGCGCTCAGAACGCACAGACCGAACGTTGTGTTTGTGCGCTCACACAAATCCGTGCCCGTAGTCGAGCATCGGCGATCTGGTTCACGGTGGCCGCGTGAACCCCTTGGGACTAATCGCTAGAGGTCGCTGATGCGTTTGAACACTTCAGCGGCGGCGAGGCCGTAGAGCGCTCCGAGGTCGGTCAATCGGGTGGTGATGCGCTGTCGGAAGGTCGCCATCTGGGTGGGGTCGACTGCTTTCATCGTGCTCTCGAACTGGCTCTGGTGGGCCTCCAACGCGTCCAACTTGGCCTCGATGAAGTCGCTGACGTCCTCGACATGGTCCGGCTGGTCGGCTTCCCACAGGAGCAGAACGGAGGGCCGGTGGGGGGCGAGGCCTTGCTCGCGGTAGAAGTGCGGATCGCGGGCAGCGACTATGCCCTCACATGTCAGCAGTCCGGCGTGACGGTGATCCGGGTGGAGGCGGTAGCGCTTCCACGGGTCGTGGCCGAGCACTACCTCGGGCGTCAGTTCACGGATCACGCGTGCTACCTCGCCGCGCAAGGCGAGCCCACTTTCCAGTTCGCCATCCACCTGGTCGAGGAACACCACCTTGCCCGCCCCGGGCCCGGCTAGACGGTGCGCTGCCTCAGTCTGCTCGCGTCGACGGGTGGCCACGAGGGCTGAGACGTCGGCGTTTGTGTCCCAGCTGCCCTTCGAGCCGTCGGTGAGCACGAGGTGGTGCACCACGCAGCCGGCATGTGCCCACTTGGCCAGTGTGGCCCCGCACCCGAACTCGACGTCGTCGGGATGGGCGCCGACGGCCAGGGCCGAGGCCGGCACAGGCAGATCGTAAGTGATCAGTGGCGGGCGGACGTCGGGTTGGCCGGGTTCGTTGGCAACCATTCGGGTAGCACTTCCTGCACCAGTGGGTGCGCAAGGTCGGACGGGGTGTCGATGTCGAGGGCGAGCAGGGGATCGCGGCGGACGGCAACAGCGAGGCCTTGGCGGACGGCGTTGGCGAGGTGGCGGTGGAACGACCCGGCACCGTAGGCGAACTCGAATCCCGCCCGGGCGGGTACAGCGGCGACGTTGGTGCCGTCGTCGTGGGCATCGGGCACCAGGGTGACAGCGCCGGGCACGACGACCGAAGCGAGTGACGTGGCCCGCGGTAGATCACCGTGGGCCACGACGACGTGGTCGGCACCGCGCCTGGCGAGCTCGGCGACGCTGTAGCGACACGGCGCCGTTGAGTCCGACGCCGGGGTGCCACAGCACGGTGGCCCCGCGCGAGGTGGCCCAATCGGCCACGGCGTCGTCGTCGCAGGCGATGAACACTGGGAGCTCACCGGCGGCGGCCACGACGCGGTCGGCGCTCCAGCGGGCCAATGCTTCGCGCTGGGCCGAGGACAGAATCGGGGCCAGGCGAGCCTTGGCAACGGCGAACGCTTTCACCGGCACGAGCACCACACAGTCCACAGGCGGCATCGTAGGTGGCGGAGCGGGGTGCGGCCCTCGTCGGCCGACGGTTTACTCTGTGGTGATGACGATCAACGTCACCGTTATCGGTGCAGGCTCGTGGGGGACGACCGTTGCCGCACTGACGGCCGTCAACACGCCCACGGTGCTGTGGTCCCGCCGGGCTGCGCTGGCCGAGCAGATCAACCTCACCCACGTCAACGGCGACTATCTCGCCGACTTCGTCCTGCCCCCGAACTCCACGCCACCAGTTCGCTCGCCGAGGCCGTGTCCCACGCAGACGTGCTCGTGATGGCCGTGCCCTCCCACGGCTATCGCGACGTTGCGGCCGAAGCGGCTCCCTTCCTGCGCCCGTGGGTGCCGGTGGTGAGCCTCGCCAAGGGTCTCGAGAGCGGTTCGCGCAAGCGGATGAGCGAGGTCACCCGCGACGAGATGCCTGGCCACCCGGTGGCGGTGCTCACCGGCCCCAACCTGGCCAAGGAGATCCTCAGCGGGCAACCCGCCGCGTGCGTGGTGGCCATCGACGACAACGACATCGCCGGTGAGCTGCAGAGGGTCTTCGGCCGCCCGAGCCTGAGGGTCTACACCAACGGTGATGTCGTCGGCTGCGAGGTGGGCGGCGTGGTGAAGAACGTCATCGCCATCGCCTCGGGCATGGCCGAGGGAATGGGTTTCGGCGACAACACTCGCGCCACCCTGATCACGCGGGGCCTGGCGGAGATGGCGCGACTCGGCATGGCGATGGGCGGCCAGTTAGCCACCTTCGCCGGTCTGGCGGGTATGGGCGATCTCATCGCCACATGCTCATCGAAGCAGAGCCGCAACAACATGGTCGGGTTGAAACTGGGTCGGGGGATGTCGATCGCCGAGGTGCTGGCATCTACGAACATGGTCGCCGAAGGGGTGAAGAGCTCGCCGAGCGTGCTCGAGCTGGCCCGTCGGTACGGGGTCGAGATGCCGATCACCGATCAGGTGGTGGCGGTCTGCCACCAGGGGCACCCCGTGGCCGAGGCACTCGACGCGCTCATGCAGCGCACCAGCAAGAGCGAGATGGAGTAGGCGATGATCACCACCGGGGTCCTCGGGGGGCGTTGGCGCGCCTCGGTAACACCGTGGGGTGGTATCGAGCCCTGGAACGGCGACGCCGACTGCCAATGGCACGTCGCCGCCGACGACCGGTGGCACAGCCCTCAGCTGGAGCCTGCGGTGCGCCAACGTCGCATCGACGGAACGGCGGTTGCAGAGACTCGCCTGCGCATCCCGGACGGAGATGCTGTGCAGCGCGTCTACTCGGTGGCCGACTTCGGCGGGCTGACCGTGATCGAGGTGGAGAACGCCTCACCCCTGCCGATCGCAGTGGCGTTCACCCGTGGCGACCTGTTGACGATGAGGCCACCGGCGGCGCCGATCGAAGGCATCAACCTGCCTTCCGGGTCGATCGCCTTCCCTGTTGGGCACCGTGCAACGATCGCCGTCGCCATCCCCCACACGTCGAGTGCCGCCGCCGTGCTGGCATCGCTGCCTGCGCTGCCTCCGGTGGCTGGGGTGGTGCGCGGCTGGCTGGCCACGGCGCACAGGGCCGGCCGCTTCCTGTTGCCCGATGCGGCCCTTGCGGAGAGGGTGGTGGCGGAACGTTGCGAGCTCGCCCTGGCCGGTCCGGCCCTCCCCGACGATGACCCGGTCGGGTTCTTGCTCGGCGTCGCCCAGCTGGTCCGCATCGGCGAACCGGCCGACCCTTGGTTGCCCGACGTGGCTCGCTCCCTGGAATCCGCTGCCAGGTCAGCTCCTCGTGATTGGTCGATGATCGCGGCGATCGACGGTGCCGATCGGGTGCTCGCCGGCGCCGACGATGACCGGGCGCGAAGGGACCTCGCCGCCCTGCGCAAGTTGGTGGTGGCCGAGCCGGGCCTGTCGGCGCCCTTCGGGCTGGAGTCGGTACCCACCGATGGGGGTCGCTTCCTGGCGTGGATCGAGGCTTTGCTCGTGGACGGCGGCGGACGCCTCATGCCATTCGGTATGCCCACCGGCTGGGTGGGTGCGAACTTCGAGGTCTACGGGCTGCGCACGGGCTCCGGTGGGGAGGTGTCGTTCGCCATTCGCTGGCACGGCGAACGACCGGCAGTGCTGTGGGAGCAGCACGGCGAGCCGTGCTCCTTGACTTCCCCTCTGCTGGCCCCCGGCTGGAGCACCACCGACATCAAGGGTGAAGCTCTGTGGCCGGTTCCGCCGGCGCTTGTGGCCGAGCTGGGTTAGGGCTCCAACACGACAGGGTCGCCGACCTCGATGACGCCCGGTGTCAGCACCGTGGCGTATATGCGGCTCACCGGGCCGCGGTCATGGTGCATCGCCAGGTAGTCGCCGTCCACGAACCATGCCGCGTTCTGCGCACAGGGCAGGGTGTAGGCACTGACCTCGCAGCTCACGCCGCCGATCTGGAGGCGCACACCGGCCCTCATCTCTGCCCACGGCAGGCCTCGAACGGTGATGTTCTCCCCGGCGAGACCGGGTGCGATCGGGTGGCCCTGGGCCCGCAAGGACTGGATGGCCTCGATGCTCCAGAGGCACAGTGCCTGCCATGGTCGTCCGTGGTGGTAGCGGGTGGCCTGGCGATCACCGATGACGCCGCCGAAAACCACCTCGACCCGGTCGACCGTCTTCTTGGGCACCCCGCCGTCGCCCTTGTGGAGGTTGGCGACTGTGCCTTCGGCCCTGGTCGGTAGCCGGCCGGCGGCGCGAAGGGCAGGGCCGGCGGCCGTCCATGCCTTCCAGACCAGTTCCAGGTCGGCGGCCAGATCGCCGGTGAGGGTGGGGTAAAGGGGCGCGAGCACAGATGCGTCGCGGCCTTCCGAGTACCAGCCCCAAACCAGGTCGAGCTTGCTGACGGTGCGCTCGGCGTCGGTTTCGCTGAAGTTGTACGGGCCTATCGGGTACATGGCAATACCGTAGGCTGGGCAGGTGGGCGCGACCTATCGGGAACCATCTGGGCCGAGCTCCGGGCCGGTAGCCAACGCCGTGGCAGACCCGTTTGCCGAGTTGAGGCTCACCGAGTGGACGAAGTGTGGCGGTTGCGCCGCCAAGCTCGGTGCCTCCATGCTCACCGATCTGGTGGAGGCGATGCCAGCGGGTGTCGACCCGGCGCTGCTGGTGGGGTTGGCACCCTTCGACGACGCCGCGATCTACAGGGTGGCGCCCGATCTGGCCCTGGTCAGCACAACCGATTTCTTTCCCCCGCTGGTGGACCATCCTGCCGACTTCGGCGCGATCGCCGCAGCTAACGCGTGCAGCGATGTGTTCGCGATGGGTGGCCGGGTGATCATCGCGGTCAACATCGCCGCCTTCCCCGAGCACTTCCCCCGTGAGGCCATCGCCGCCATCTTCGAAGCGGCCTCGAAGGTGGTGACCGAGGCCGGTGGAACCATCGCCGGGGGACACACGATCGTCAATCCGGAGCCCATTTTCGGCCTTGCTGTGCAGGGGCTGGTGCACCCCGACAAGGTCTTCCGCAAGGGTGGTTCGCTGCCCGGCGATGTGCTGGTGCTCAGCAAGCCGCTCGGCACGGGTCTCGTGCTGGCAGGCGGAACATCGGCCGACAAGGCTGTGGCCGTCGCCGGGATGCGCGAGCTCAACAGGGCAGCATCGCAGGAGCTGAGCGCACTCGGCGACGCTGTACATGCCGTTACCGACGTAACGGGCTACGGGCTGGCCGGCCACGGTTGGGAGATGGCCGATCGCGGTGATGTGACAATGGTGTTGAACACCGAGGGCATCGTCGCCTACCCCGGCGCCCGCGAGGCCGCTGGGCGCGGGGTGCGCACCGGCGGCGATCAACGCAACCGCGACTATGTCCGCGGCAAGATGAGCAGCACTGCCACGCCGGAAGGTGAAGCCCTGTCCCTGGACCCGCAGACCTCTGGTGGCCTGCTGGCGGCCGTCGACCCGGCCGCGGTGGGTCTGTTGTCGGCGATGTGGTGGCGCGTCGGTGAAGTAACAGAGGGGCCCGCGGCGCTAGTGCTGCGCTGATCTGCGATGGCTGGTCCCGCACCTACCCGTGTCCTCGAAAAGGAGTTGTGGAAGGCCGGGCACGATCTCGTCGTGGGCATCGATGAGGTGGGCCGGGGTGCCTGGGCGGGACCCCTCATGGTGGGCGCCGCGATCCTGCCCCGCGAGAAGAGGGTCAACGGGGTGCGCGACTCCAAGATGCTCACCGAGGCCAACCGCGAGCGCCTCTTCGATCGGGTCGCGGCATGGTGCCAGGCGTGGGCGGTAGGCGCTGCGAGCCAGGTCGAGTGCGACGAGCTGGGCATGGCCGAAGCCCAGCGGCTCGCCACCCGGCGGGCTATCGCTGCTCTCGGGGTGCAGCCCGATGCGGCGATGGTCGATGGCAAGTGGGACTTCGTCGGCCGGTGCGTGCCGGTGGTCGAGATGAGGGTCAAGGCGGACCTTCACTGCCTGGCCGTTGCCGCGGCGAGCATCCTGGCGAAGGTCACCCGCGACCGCGAGATGCGGGCCCATGCCGAGAACCATCCCCAGTACGCCTTCGACTCCAACAAGGGGTATCCGTGCCACCTTCACAGGGCAGCCCTGATGGGGTACGGCCCATCGGCGATACACCGCCGGACCTGGGTGTTCATGGATCACTACGTGCCCTGGCCGGGGGTTCCCCGGGTGGTCAGGCCCGAGCAACCGACCCTGTTCTGATGGCCGACGCGATCGTGATCGGTGCCGGGCTGGCCGGCCTGCGCTGTGCCACCGATCTGGTGGCTGGTGGAGCCGACGTGGTCGTTCTCGAGGCGCGCGACCGGGTTGGCGGCCGGGTGTGGAGCCACACCTTCAGCGATGGCCAGACCTGTGAACGTGGTGCCGAGTTCATCGACGCCCATCACACCGAGGTGCTCGCCCTCGCCGCCGATCTCGGCCTCAGCCTCACCCAACGCGACCCCGCAGCGGTTGGACGCGCCACCCTTGTGGATTCCGCCGGACGCGCGGTGCCCACCCACCTCCACTCCTCCCTTGCCGGCGACCTCGCGCTCTGGGAGGCCGCCCTCGCCGACCTGCGTCCAACCGTCGAGTTCGAGAGCTCCACCATGGCCGATCTGGTCGACTCGCTCTCCTTGTCGGCCGTGGCGCGTCTGGTGATCGGGCGTGAGCTGCGTACCGAGTTCATGCTGCCCCCCGATGAGGTGAGCCAGAGGTTTGCGGCCCTGGTGGGGTCCAACCGGTCCAGCAGGGGCCGTGAGGTGCACCGGGTGGTGGGAGGCAACGATCAACTGGCCAAGGGTCTCGCCAAGAGGCTGGGTGATCGGGTGAGGATGGACTCACCCGTGGCGCAGATCGATGCCGATGCGGGAACGGTCACTCTGGTGACGGGTGAGGAGATGAAGGCCGGTGCCGTCGTGGCCGCAGTGCCCCTGCCCGTCCTGTCGCGGATGTGGTCGGCAATGCCCCAAGAGCTCGGAGCGCTCGCTTACGGCGTGGGTGGCAAGATCAGCGTCCAGTTCCGCGGCCGACCGTGGCTCGATCAGGGGCTCGATGGCACGGTGCTGTCCGACCGATCTTGGGGCCATGTGTGGGAGACCACCGACGACCAGCACGGCGATTCCGGGGTGCTCACCAATCTGCTCGCGTCTCACGACGGTGCCGGTTTCGTCGCCCTTCCAGAGTCGCCCGAGCAGTTGGTGAAAGAGCTCGAACGCATCTTCCCCGGGGCGGGCGGTTTGGCGGGCGAAAGGGTGCGCACCGACTGGACCAACGATCCCCACACCCTCGGCTGCTATGTGTGTGCCGGACCGGGCCAGTGGCAGGCGGCCCTGCCTGCCCTGCACCGTGCCCATGGTCGGCTGTGGTCGGCCGGAGAGCACGCCGATGACCTGACGGGTTTCGTGGAGGGTGCCCTGCGCAGTGGGGCGCGGGTGGCCGCCGCGATCAGTCGCTGACGGTGATGATGAACTCGCCGTCGGCACTCATGTCGCATGTGCCGCTGAGGGTGCCGGGGTTGGTGAACTGCATGGCCAGAGACTGCTTGGCCTTCACGAAGAAAACCCCGATCATGTAGTCACGATCGTCTTCGTTGACGATGCGGATCGATTCGCCCACCTTCACCTCGAGCCGTGATGGCATCAGGGTGATGACCTCACCGTTGTCGATCCGCAGCCCCGTACCTTCGGGCACGGTGTACTCGTAGGTGGCCTCCGCGCCGAGCGCCAAGGGGGCGGTGGCGACCTTCTCGTCGCTGTCGCCGCTTGCGCAGCCGCCGACGACCATCAGGGCGGCGGTGAGTGCCAGAAGGATGCGGCGGCTCATGAGTAGATCCTGTCGAGCATGATCGCCAGGTCGGTGGCCATTGCGTCGGCCGGCACGCCGAACAGCCAGGTGAGCACGACGGTGCCCGTGTCGTCGACGAGGTAGAGGTTCGGGCTGTGGGTGACCTCGACCTCTCCCTCGGCGTTGGTGACAACCGAGAAGCTGGCTCCGAAGGCGGCGGCCGCATCTTCGAGGGCGGGGATGTCTTCGGAGCGCAGGGCGTGGGCGGTGGGCACAAAACTCTGGAGGTAGCCGGTGATGATCTCGGCTGTGTCGTGATCGGGATCGACGGTGGCCATCGCCAGGTCGACCTTGGATGCGTCGTCGCCCAGTTGGGCGAGGGCCTTCTTGACGTCGTAAAGGGTGGTGGGGCACACGTCGGGGCAGGAGGTGTAACCGAAGTAGGCGATGAGCAACTGACCATCCTCGGCGACGAACTCGAACTCGGCGCCGTCGGCGGATGCCTCGGGGAGAGAGACCCCGGCGACGACCAGGGGAGGGTCGACCTCGTATCCGCTGAGCACTGCTGTTGGCGCCGTGGAATCGGTGGAGCTTCTGCCGTCGTCACCACATGCAGCCAGGGCGAACCCGGCGACGAGGGTGATCGCGACTCGGCGGGCTGCACTCTTGGGGAGTGACTTCACGGCTGGGTACCTCGGGTGGGGAAGTGGTCGTCGATGGCCGAGCGGAGTTCGTCGGCGGTGTAGCTGCCCTGGCGCAGTTCGATCACCGTACCGTCGGCATCGACGAAGGCGGTCGCGGGCAACTGGGTGACGCCGAACTCGCTGGACAGGATGCCGTCGGGGTCCGTGTACTGGGGGTAGGAGACGCCCAGATCCGCAGCGAAGGCCGCGGCATCCTCTGCGGTGTCACCGACATTGACGCCGATGATGTGCACCTCATCGCCTCTCTCGGCGGCCACCTCGTCGAAGGCCGGCATCTCTTTCACGCACGGAGCGCACCAGGTGGCCCACATGTTCACCACCAGGGGTGTGCCGACGAAGTCGGCGAGCCGGACGCTGCTGCCGTCGGACGCGGTGATGCCGACGCGGGTGGGACCACCCTCGTCGGCATCACCTGTGGAGGAACCGTTGCCCCCGCACCCCGCCCCCACCAGCAGTGCCCCGAGAAGGACCAGCCGGCGGAGACCGAAGCGCGGGAGCCGACCCATCAAGGAGCCTCTTCGAGCACCGGCACGTCGACGGTGATCTCGCCTGCGTTCTCGAAGACGAGGGTGAGCTGGATGGTTGTGCCCAGCTCGAGGGGGCCTACGAGGCCGATGAACATGATGTGGTAGCCGCCGGGCTTGAGGGCCACGGCCTCACCGGCCGGCAGCGCGATGAACTCGACCTTCTGCATCTTCATCTCGCCGCTACCCATGCCCTGGCCGTTGCCATGACCCATACCCATGCCCATCGTGGTGGCGGTGCCCATGCCCATCGTGGTCTCGGTGGCGGCGTCGACCGGCACCATCTCGTGGATCTCGACCGTGGTGGAGATCGAGGCGTCGACCGATGCGGAGAGCAACTTGTCGTCGACCGGGCTGGTGATGGTCATGTAGGCCGCGCCCTTGTCGACGTTCATCGGGCTGTTGCGGGCCCAGGCGCCTTCGATGAGGATCTCGGTCTCGGCCGGCACTGTCTCGGCTGCCGTGGTCTCGACTGCGGTGGTCTCAGCTGCGGTGGTGTCGGCGGCGGCCTCGGTGGTGGGCGCCTCAGTGGTGTCGGCGGAATCCTCGTCTTCGCCGCAGGCGACGGTGAACAGGGCGAGGGCGCCGACGGCCAGGGCGGTGCCGGCGAAACGGCGCGCCCTGCGGGTGTTGGGGGAGGTGGTGGTTTGCTGCATGTCCTTCATGTCGTCCAGTTTCGTCACCGGGTTCCCGCAGACGGCAGGTAATCGTGCCTGACTTCCTGTGACTTCGGTCCCACCCTGTCACGTCCCCGGTCGCGACCGTTTGTGTGAGCGCACAGACAGAACGTTCGGTTTGTGCGCTCACACAGACCTGGAGGGAGAGGGAAGGGTGGCTGCCCCGGCGGGCGGCCGGGGGTCGACAGGACGTGTAAGGGTCAGGTCTGGAAGGCTGGGTAGATGGAAACGCCTATCTCGGGGCAGTGCGACGAAGGCTTTGGTGCCGTGCGCGATGCGTTCGTCGCCAACTTCGCCGAGCGGGGTGAGGTCGGGGCGGCGGTGTGCGTGATGGTGGAAGGCGAGGTCGTTGTCGACCTCGTCGGCGGATGGGCCGACCTGGCCCAAACCCGCCCTTGGCAGCACGACACCCTGGTCAACGTGTACTCGGTGGGCAAGGGCTTCCTTGCCCTGCTCGCCCTTCAACTCGTCGATGCCGGCCTGGTGGGCCTCGACGACCCGATCGCCTCGGTGTGGCCCGAGTTTGCTGCCGGTGGGAAGGGGGCGGCGACCGTGCGCGACGCCCTGTGTCATCGGGCGGGAGTGCCGGCCATCCGCGAGCGGCTCACCAACGACGACCTGTGGGACTGGCACCGGATGACCACCGCGCTGGCCGCCACCGAGGCCTGGTTCCCGCCCGGCAGCAGGCACATCTATCACACCAACACCTACGGCCATCTGGTGGGTGAGATCATCCGCCGGGTGAGCGGGCAGATGCCGGGTGAGAGGTTGCGCACCGTCGCCGGCGAGATCGGTGCCGACGTGTGGTGGGGCCTTCCCGACGCCGAGCAGGTGCGCTGCGCCGATGTGATCTGGGCACCTACCGCTCAACTCAGTGAGATCGATCTGGACTCGCTGGAGGGTGAGACACGGATGGTGTTCCAGGGCTACATCAACCCACCTGGCTACTCGTCGGACGGGGTGGTGAACACCCGCGAGTGGCGCGCCGCCCAGGTACCTTCGACGAACGCTCACGGTTCGGCGACCGGACTGGCGCGGCTCTACTCGGCGATCATCGGACCCTCACCCCTGCTGTCCGCGGAGCTGCTCGCCGAGGCCACCCGCATCCAGTCAGACGGTTTCTGCCCGGTGCTCGGCGAGGACGTCACCTTCGGCCTCGGGTTCGTGCCCACCACGGCCCGCCGTCCTCTCGGCCCCAACCCGCGCAGCTTCGGTCACTTCGGCACGGGGGGTGCCCTCGGGTTTGCCGACCCCGACGCCGGAGTGGCTTTCGGCTACGTGATGAACCATGTGGTGCCGCGGTGGCAGAGCACCCGCAACCGAGCGCTCATCGACTCGTTGTACCCGTGCCTGTAGAGAGTGTGCGGTCAAGGATGCCCAGCGATGCCCGGATCGTGCCCTCGGAGATGATGGGGAAGATGTTGCGCTCGCGCCAGACAGGGTGGATGGACGACCAGTCGTAGTAGGAGGTCACGAGAGTGCCTTCGTCGCCGGGCTCGAGGCGGTAGCCGTAGATGTGGCCGATCTGTGGTGAGATCTGGCCGTGGATCGTCCAGGCGATCTCCTCGTCGGGCACGAACTTGGTGATCTCGACCGTCACGTCGTACTTGCCGAGCGGGAAGTCGTTCAGCGACTCGCGATCCATGTGGACGACGAACTGATCACCGACGCCACCGACGGGTTCGCCGGTGGCGTCCATGAGCATGCCGGAGGCGTCGATGGCGACATGACCGTGGGGGTCGCAGAGCACCGCGAAGATGTCGGCCGGGTTGGCGGCGATGGTGCGCTGGATTTCAATTCGTTCGGTGCTCATCGGGCGAGTATTCCATCCTGGGGGTGTTGGTGGCTCAGGGGAAGCTACCGTGCCGCGTGATGAGTGCCGTGACGCCGGGCATGGTCTGTGGCCACCACCACCTCTACTCGGCGCTGGCGCGCGGCATGCCGGCACCACCGCGACAGCCGACGACCTTCCTCGAGATCCTCGAGCAGATCTGGTGGCGCCTCGATGTCGCTCTCGACGCGGAGATGATCCGCTGGTCGGCGATGCTCGGTGCTGTCGAGGCGTTGCAGTGCGGCACCACGGCCATCGTCGACCACCACGAGTCGCCGTCGTGCATAGAGGGCAGCCTCAGCATCATCGCCGACGCCTGCGCCGAAGTCGGTGTGCGCACCAACCTCGCCTACGGGGTCACCGATCGCCACGGTGCTGTCGGAGCCCGCCTGGGTCTGGCGGAGAACGAGAGGTTCCTGAGGGAGGGCGGTCGCGGCATGGTGGGTGTGCACGCTGCGTTCACGTGCACCGACGACACCCTTCACGCGGCCGCGGGCCTGGCGGCCGAACTGGGCGTTGGTGTGCACATCCATGTCGCCGAAGGGCCCGACGACATCGCCGCCGGTGAGAGGTTGCAGGACCTGGCCGGCGACGACTGGCATCTCGTCCACTGTGTGCACCTCGACCGTCATCTGGCGGGCACCATCGCCCACAACCCGCGCAGCAACATGAACAACTCGGTGGGCTATGCCCATCCGGTGGCGTGGCCCAATCGGATCGTTCTCGGCACCGACGGCATCGGGGCCGACATGCTGGAGGAGGCGCGCCTCGCCTACGTGAAGCTGCGCGAAGCCGATGTGCTGGCCTCGCCGGACACCGTGTGGCGGTGGCTCGACAACGGCTACGCCCTGTTCCCCGAAGCCCGCGACGATGAGGTGACCTGGAACTACGACCACGCCGACAGCGCATGGCACGTGGCTTTCACCCCTGGGGTGCGTGCCCTGCAAGTGCGCTCCGCCAATGGTGAGGTGCTTCTGGCCGACGGCCGCCCCACCCGCGTGGATGTCGACGAGGTGAGGGCCAAGGCCGCCGAGCAGGCCCAGCGCCTGTTCGCCAGGCTGTAGGGCGATCTCGATCTCGATCCCGTCCCCAACCCCGCAACACCCCGGGCCTACCATCAGAGCCGTGCTAACTGTCGATGCTGCCGTGGTCAGCAGTGCCCCAAGGTTCGAGTTCGGTGAAGTCCTCACCAGACGATGGGTGGTCGATCTCATTCTTGACCTGGCGGGGTACACGCCGGATCGTGACCTAGCGTCGCTCCGCGTCGTTGAACCGTCGTTCGGCCGCGGTGCCTTTGTGGAAGCGATCGTGGCAAGACTTCTCGACTCGGCCGCCCGCCACGGCCACGATCCAGCCGGCCTCAATGAAGCCATCTATGCCGTTGATCTCCAGGCGGAGAACGTAGAGCACGTCACCAGGTCAGTCATCGAGCTCCTCGTTGACCACGGTGTGCCGCACGCGACTGCCTCGTCGCTGGCACTGACCTGGCTTCGCCAGGGTGACTACCTGTTATCCAACCACGAGGACGAGTCTGTCGACATTGTCGTAGGTAACCCCCCGTACATCAGGCTTGAGGACATCGACAACGACGTGGTGTCGGAGTACCGAGCGCGTTGTCGCACGATGACTGGTCGCGCCGATTTGTACGTTGGCTTCTTTGAGACCGGTCTGGGCACGCTCCGCAAGGGCGGCGTGCTCTGTTTCATCTGCGCCGATCGGTGGATGCGCAATCAGTACGGGCAAGGCTTGAGGGCGCTGGTGGTCGGTGGCTACTCGGCGGATTGTGTGCTGACAATGCATGACGTTGACGCCTTCGAGTCGCAAGTCTCTGCGTATCCCGCCATCACCCTGATCCGCCGAGCACCGCAAGGTGATGTGGTTGTCGCCGATGCATCCGCGCAGTTCGGTGAAGCGGAGGCACTTGCGTTCGCCAACGCTTACACCAACGTTGCAGCGTCGATCGAGGTGCCTGGCGCCCAAGTTGCCCGGCTGCCCTCCTGGTTTGAGACTGACGATCCTTGGCCCAGCGGATCCCCGGCGGTACTCGCTTTGATCGAAGAACTCGATGAGCGGTTCGGCACCTTAGAAGACCTCGAAGGTCATACAAAGGTCGGCATCGGCATCGCCACCGGCAATGACTCGGTCTTCATCACGACCGACTCGGGCCTGGTCGAGTCCGATCGACTCCTGCCCCTGATGATGCGGCGCGACGGCCGCGACTCCGGTGTGGAATGGGGCGGCACATACCTCGTCAACCCCTGGAACGAGCGGGGTGAACTAGTTGACCTGGCGTGCTTTCCCCGCCTTTGCGACTACTTCAAGCAACATGAGGCTGCGCTACGCGCACGACATGTCGGCAAGAAGTCGCCCGCCAACTGGTACCGCACCATCGACAAGGTGAACCAGTCGATCATTGACCAACCGAAACTCCTGTTCCCCGATATGGCAGCGTCATCGCGTCCGACGCTCGAACCGGGGGGCCTCTACCCGCACCACAACCTCTACTGGGTCACTTCCGACACATGGGACTTGCGTGTGCTCGGCGGCCTCCTCATGTCCCGAGTTGGCGAAGCGTTCATCCGTGCGTTCTGCGTGAAGATGCGGGGTGGCACGCTGCGCTTTCAGGCTCAGTATCTCCGCAAGATTTGCGTGCCCGAGCCATCCACCATCAGTGGGAGCCAGGCGACCGCACTCGCTGAAGCCTTCACGAAACGCGATGTTGCGCACGCCACCGAGATCGCACTTGCGGTCTATGGAGTGGAGCACCACGCGGCGGCCATCCGGTGACTGGACCCCACCCTTTCCAGCGAGGCGTCGAGGCGTACTGGTCATCGCGAGGCCATAACCCTGGATTGGTGTCAGAGGCCTATCTCGGCAGGCGGGCCGAAGTCGTCGGTGGAGGGCAGTTTCTTGGCTTCATGCTTGACGTCGAGGCTTATCTCGTGAGCCGAGGAGTCCCACAAGACTGGATCATCTATCGCGGGCGCCAGGCAACGGTGCCTGGCTGGTTCCGTGCAGCCAAGAACTGGGACTTGCTGGTACTTGAGCCGGGCACTGTCGGCCATGAGCCGCGGCTGCACGCGGTGCTCGAAGTTCAAGGCGCTCGGCGGACCAAGTTTCGGCAACAACTCAAACAACCGCGCCGAGGAAGCGATCGGAAACGCCGTCGACTTCTGGACCGCCTATCGGGAGGGACTGTTCGGCCACCCCGTGCCTAGACCCTTCCTCGGGTACGTGATGCTCGTCGAGGACATGCCTGGCAGCCGGAGCGTCGTCCGAGTCAACTCATCGAGGTTCCCCGTGCTTCCAGAGTTCGAGGAGTGCTCGTACATCGAGCGTGCCGCACGACTCTGCGAGCGATTGGTGGCGGAGCGGTTGTACGACAGCACGTGCGTGCTCGCCTCGCCGCCCGCTGGTGAGGGCATCGAGCCCAACTGCTGGGAGCCCGAGCCCGCCGTGGGTGCGCAGCAGTTTCTTGAATCGCTCGTGCGACGGGTCGGGCCACTAGCCCCTGGTTGACAAAATGTTGCGGGAGTAGCGTCGCAATCATGGACACACCGGTCGCGCTCTACCTGCAGGACGCCCATCCGATCCGCGAGGGGATGGAGATCGTCAAGTACGCGGAGGCCAAGGGGTTCCACGCGGTGTGGCAGGCGGAGAGCCGGCTGGTCCGTGAGGCAACGGTGTCGATGGCGGCGTTTGCCAGCGTCACCGAAAGCATCAAGATCGGCTCTGCCGTCGTCGATTGCTGGACCCGCAACCCGGCTCGTCTGGCGGCCACGTTCAGCACCCTCGACGACCTGGCACCAGGGCGGATCATCCTCGGCATCGGGGCCTGGTGGGACCCCCTGGCACAGAAGGTGGGCATCGAGAGGGCCCACCCCCTCACCGTGATGCGCGAGATCGTCACTTCGGTGAGGGCCCTGCTGCACAACGAGACGGTCACCTTCGACGGCACCTATGTGCATCTCGACGGTGTCGAGCTCGACTATGTGTACCAGGACCGTCGCCCCAAGGAGGTGCCGATCTACATCGGTGCCACGGGTATGCAGATGATGGAACTCGCCGGCGAGATCGGCGACGGGGTGGTACTCAACTACCTCGTCTCACCCGACTACAACCAGAGGGCGATGGAGGCACTGGCCGCCGGTGCGGCCAAGGCCGGGCGCACCCTCGCCGACGTCGACCGGCCCCAGTTGGTGGTGTGCAGCGTTCACGAGGATCGCCGCACTGCACTCGACATGGCCCGGCTGATGGTCACCCAGTACCTCGGCCAGCAACCCCACATCATGAAGGCGTCCGGGGTGCCCCAGAGCCTGCTCGACGAGGTGGGCAAGGTGCTCACCTGGCCGGCGACCCACGAGCAGGTCGAGGCCGCGAGCAGGCTGGTGCCCGACGAGATCGTCGAGATGCTCACCGCCAGCGGTACCCCGGCCGACGCCCGCGCGAAGGTGCAGCAGTACATCGACCACGGATGCACCTGCCCGATCCTCTACCCCCTGGGCGACGTGAAGGCGATGATCGACGCGTTTACGGCCTGAGCAGGCCCTCAGAGCCAGTCGCGACGCTTGAAGACGCGGTAGAGCACCAAGCTCATCACGGCCATCAACCCCAGCGCGAACCCATAACCCCAGTACCAGTGGAGCTCGGGCATATGACGGAAGTTCATCCCGTAGATGCCGGCGATGAGGGTTGCCCCGAAGACGATCGAACCCCAGGCGGTGAGCTGCTTCATCACCGAGTTCATCTGGTTGCTGATCACCGCGAGGTGGGCCTCGACGGCGTTGCCGACCAGCTCTCTCAGCTCGTCGACAAGGTCGACCGCCCTCAACAGCTTGTCGAAGGTGTCGTGCAGGATCACCAACGCTTCGCCGTCGACCCACGGCACCTCCTGGCGCAACAGGGCCGACAGCACCTCGCGCAGAGGCATCACAGCCCGCCTGAGCTGCATCAGCTGGCGTCGAACGGCGAAGAGGTCCTGCTGCACGAGACTTTCGGTCTGCAACGACTCGCCGAAGATGCGGTCCTCGATCTCCTCGAGTTGGTCCTCCAGCTCGTCGGTGGTGTCGAAGTACTCGTCTACGAGGTCTTCGAGCACGATCGCCAACGCCATGCCGGACCCGGCCTCCGCCGGTATGCGACCGAAGCGGTGGAGGGCTTCACTGCGGTCCCACTCGTGACCCTCTTCGTCGTGGCGGCGCACGGTGATGAACCACTCGGCGCCGAGGTACATGTCGATCTCGGCGAGGTTGCCGGTGAACGCGACGATGTAGGCGTGGTCGTCGTAGCGCCTCATCATCGGGCGGGCGGCGCGCCGGTGGGCCTCGTCGAAGGTGCGGTCACCCAGGCCGTAGGTGGTGATCAGCTGGGTGAGCTCGTCGGCCGTGGGGTCCACCACGTCGGTCCAGGTGACAGTGCCCGCGCGGTGCTCGGTAATCATCACCGCCGATGGTAGGCGGGTCGGGCTTCGCCGCAGCGGACGGCCCCACTACGCTGGCCGCATGGGTCAGCAGATCGCCGTCGTCGCCAAGCCGAGCTCCAATCCCGGGGTGCTCCGGTTCGAGGCCAACCGCAACCTCACCGGCATGGGCCACGAGGTGTTCCGAGTCGCAGGCGATGCCGTGGGCCCGCGGCCGGCGGCGGCCCTTGCCCGCAACCTCTTGTCCACCGGACTGGTCGACCGGGTGCACATGTTCGGCAACATGATCACAGTCGACCTCTCTGCTGGGTCCGATGGTGGGAGCCTCACCGATGTGGTGCGCGACCTCTACCAGTACTGGAAGCCGGGCATGGAGCCGCCGGTGTTTGCCGATGTTTCCGCTGAAGCAACCCCGGCCGCCCCAGCCGCTGGTGGCGGCGGTGACGGTGGTGACGGTGGCGGCGACTCCGAGTACTCGCGACTCGTACCCGCCCACCTCATCGAACGCAGCCAGGCCAACCTGGCGCGCTGGAAGGCGAATCACTGACCAGCCCTCGACAGGGCGTACATGTGTTCGATAACCTGGGCGGGTGAGTACAGCGCCCGGTCAAGTGTCCGCCCACGAACTCACGCTGCCCCTGTTGCCCGCCTTCGGCGGGCTCCTACCCGGGGCGGTGGTGCAAAGAGGCAGTGTGGTGGGGTGCGATGGGCCGGCGGCGGTGTCGCTTTCGTTGGCGCTGGCGGCAGGACCGTCGCAACAGGGGGCTTGGGTGGCAGTGGCCGGCCTGGTGGGGTTGGGGCTGGCGGCTGCGGCCGAGGCAGGGGTGGTGCTCGGTCGGCTGGTGCAGGTCGCCCAGCCTCAGGACTCGGGCACAGCCGGGCAGCAGTGGGGCGAGCAGCAGTGGGGCGATGTCCTGGCGGCGATGATCGACGGGTTCGATGTCGTTCTGCTCGGGCCCGGCACCCAGGGGGTGAAGCCCGGCACGGCTCGCCGTCTGGTGGCCCGCCTCCGGGCCCGCGGGGCGGTGGCCATCACCGTCGCCGCGCCGGTGTTCGGCGCCGATCTGTGCTTCCGGGCCGCCAACCCCAGGTGGACGGGCCTCGGCCAGGGGCACGGTGTGGCCCAGGGCCGGCGGGTCGTTGTCGAGCTCACCGGTCGGCGGGTACCGCGGGCAAGGCGCGCCGAGATGTGGCTGCCGGCAGCTGATGGCCGGATGTGCCCCCTGCCCGAAGTCGTGGCCCCCGTACCCGTCGAGCATGTAGCTGGGCTGGTGCCGTTGGATCAGGCGGGGTAGGGCATGACCGGTTCTCGCGCCCGAGCCCCGATGCCCAAGGTGCCCCAGCCCGAGGTGCCCCGGCTGGGGGTTCTCTGGTGTCCCCACTGGCCGGTGGTGGTGGCCGGTGCCCGGCCCGACGAGCCGGTGGTAGTGGTGCATGCCAACCGGGTGGTTGCCCACTCTCTGGCCGCTGGGGCCGAGGGGATCACCATAGGCATGCGGCGTCGGGCCACCCAGGCCCGTTCCCCCCACGTGCGCATCGAGCAGTACGACCCTGATCGCGACGCCCGGGCCTTCGACCAGGTTGTGCAAGCAGTGGCAGCCGAGGTGCCTCAGCTCGAGCTCACCGAGCCGGGCGCGCTCACCTTCATGGCCCGGGGGCCGGCGCGCTACTTCGGCGGCGAGGCCGCCATGTCCGCCACCATCACCGCCATAGCCACCAGGGCGGCCGGGTCGTCGCTCGCCGCGGTGGGCCGGTTCGGGCTCGGCGTGGCCGATGGCCGCTTCGCCGCGGGCCTCGCCGCCCGCCGTGCCGCCGAGACCGGCCGGCCCCTGGTCGTGGCTCCCGGTTGCGAAGCCACGGCCGCCTTCCTCGCCCCTCTGTCGGTGAGGATGCTCACCGACGTGGGGGGTGTTCCCCCCGAGTTCGTCGACCTCTTGCACCGTCTGGGTCTGCACCACCTCGGCGACCTGGCTGGCCTGCCCGCGGCCGATGTGTCGGCCCGCTTCGGGCCTCTCGGCGCCTTCGTCCACCGCGTCGCCCGAGGTGGCGACGACCGCCTGCCCGATACCCACGCCCCGCCCGCCGGGCTACAGGTGCAAAGGGTGTTCGAGGAGCCGGTGCACCATTCCGACGTGCTCGTCTTCGTCGCCCGCCAACTGGCCGGGGAGCTGGTCGCCTCGCTCGCCGCGCAGGGAAGGGTGTGCACTCGCCTCGCCGTGCTGGCCGAGACAGAGCACGGCGAGCAGAGCGAGAGGCTGTGGTACCGCAGCACCGGGTTGAACGAGGCGGCCATGGTCGAGCGTGTCCGCTGGCAGCTCGACGGATGGGCGCAGCACGAGTCGCTCACCGCCGGCGTCATCCTGTTGCGTCTCGACCCGGTCGAAGTCGGCGCCGACGACGGTGTGCAGTTGGGGCTGTGGGGTGGTCGCACCCAGGCCGACGACTGGGCGATGAGGGCCGTGGCGCGCCTGGTGGCAATCGCCGGCGAACGGCAGGTGCTGGTGCCCGCGGCCCGCGGTGGTCGTCAGCCCCACGAGGCCTATGACTGGGTGCCGGCTGTATCCGCCGACCTCGCCGACCCGGCCGAGCGGTTGGGTCCGGTCATGGCCCCATGGCCGGGCAGCCTCCCCTCTCCGTCACCAGCGGTGGTGCATGCGCAGGCCCTGCCCATCGAGGTGGTCGATGATGCCGGGGCGCCCGTGGCGGTCAGTGGCAGGGGGGTGGTCAGTGCGCCGCCAGTCACGGTGAGGCTCGGTCCGGGCTCCGCCGGCCTTCACGAAGTGCAGGCCTGGGCAGGTCCGTGGCCGGTCGACGAGCGCTGGTGGGACACGGCCCACTCCCGGCGCGTGGCACGGTTCCAGGTGCTCACCCGTTCTGGTGCTCTGCTCCTCGTCGGTGTCGAGGGTGGCCGCTGGCGGCTCGCTGCCGAATACGGCTGAGGCCCGTCGGGCCCTCCAGATCAGGCCGAGATCAGTTGGCGATCGATGTCGAGATCGTCGCGCTTCACTCCGTGGTGTTCCCCGGCATCGCGGAGGATGTCGTTGCTGAGCCGGAACCCCACACCGCGCACGGTGTGGATGAAGCGCAGTTCGGGTGCTCTTTGCTGCAGCTTGCGTCTCAGGTTGCTGAGGTGCACGTCGACCACATGGGTGTCTCCCACCCAGTTCGGGCCCCACACCTCTTCCAGCAACTCCGCACGCGAGCAGACCTCGGCGGGTCGGCGGCACAACTGCTCGAAGAGGGCGAACTCGATACGGGTGACGGGCACGTCGCCGCCGTGGACGCGGATCTCCTTGCGACCGACGTCGACCGCCAGCGAACCGAGGTTGATCACCGATGCCTGCATCGGGTCCCACCGGGCGTGGAGGTGGCGGGGGCGGCGCAGCAGCGCCTGGCACCGCGCCGCCAGTTCGTCGGGGTTCAAGGTGGCCGAGACGACATCGTCGGCCCCGGCACGAAGAGCGCGGATGCGGGCGCCGTCGGCATCGGGGGGAGCTATCCCGATGATGTACGCATCCGTGAGGGAACGCATGGTGTCGAACAGGTTGCCGCCCTCGGGGCTGGGTAGGTCGAGATCGACCATCACCACATCGGGTGAGAAGGAGCGAGCAAGGGTGAGCGCGGCATCCTCTTCCGTGGTGGCGCTCACCGAGTAACCGCGGGATCTCAGAGCCGCCGATGCCACGCGCCTCAGGAGGGGGTCGCCCACTGCGAGTAGTACTCGTGGTGCAAGTTGTGCGTCTGGTTCCATTGTGGTGGTACTTCCGCCCTCGTAGTGGGTGGCGGTGGCTGGTTGCCATTGCCTGACACCGTTCAGGTTGACTATCGGCGCGAACCGACACTTCCTGAAGTGGTGATTTTGACGAATTCAGAAAGCTGCGAAGAGGTGTGCACGGCCTACCGTGTAGTTGTGGTCGAGTTACGCCAGTCCGTCCGCGACGCCGTGCTCTCCCGCCGGCCGGTCGATGCCCGTGAACGTGAGTCCATCGTCGACTTTCTCGCCCGGTTCGATGCCCTTCAGCAACCCTTCTCCGAGCAGGCCGAGCGGGTCCACGTCACCGCCTCGGCGATCGTCGTCAGCGACGATCGCCAGAGGGTGGTGCTGCACCGGCACAAGCGCCTCGGCCTGTGGCTCCAACCGGGTGGTCACATCGACGAGGGTGAGACGCCGTGTGATGCGGCGCTGCGTGAGGCCGCCGAGGAGACCGGCCTACCGGTGGTGCTCGGATCACCCGACCTGATCCACGTCGATGTGCACCGCGGGCCGCGCAAACACACCCACCTCGACCTTCGCTACCTGGTCACATCGCCCCGGGTGGCCCCGGCACCCCCCGATGGTGAGAGCAAGGACGTGAAGTGGTTCGGGTGGCATCAGGCGGTGGCGATGTCCGAGCCCGGCCTCGAGGGTGTGCTGCGCAGCCTTCAGCCGGGTACGCCCAAGCTGAGGCTCGCCCGCCACGGCGACGCCGCCGACGCCGCCCACGTGTACCTGAGGTCGCGGTCGGTTCGCCCTGCCCACCGTGCCGGTGGCGCACGACGACCGCGAGGTGAGGCGGTGGATGGCCGAGGATGTCGTCGGCCGTACCGACATGTGGGTGGCCGAGGTGGATGGCACCCTCGTCGGGCTGATGGTCCTCGATCATGTGGCGGACCAGCAGGGTTGGATCGAGCAGCTCTACCTCGACCCGGCGTGGATGGGGCGCGGTCTGGGCGACCTCTTCGTCGCCACGGCCGAGCAGCGTTGCCCGGGTGGGCTGCAGCTGTGGACGTTCCAGGTCAACGAGGGTGCCCGCCGGTTCTACGAGCGCCACGGGTTCGTGGTCGAGGAGCTCACCGACGGCAGCGGCAACGAGGAGCGGACGCCCGACGCCCGCCTGCGCTGGGTGCCGTAGATGATTCGCTCCAAGGGGTGCTGGTGCGGGCCATCCGAGTGATAGCGGCCCGCCCGAGTGACAGCGGCCCGCCGGGGGGCACTCCCGCACTCGGATGGTTCCCAGGCACTCGGATGGTTGCCAGGCACTCGGATGGTTGCCAGGCACTCGGATGGGAGCTGGGTGGGCGGCGGCTGGGGTGTCTATCCGGCTCGTGCTTCGGGTGGTCCGTGTGTATTCGGGTGACGTCGGGTAGTTGGAGGGTGTCGTGCCAGCCGTTGTGTTGGATGGTCCATCCTCCTTCGTGGAGTGAGTGGTGCCCTCTCTGTCATGATGGCGGTTGCATGTGGGCCGCAGGTTTGTGAGGTCGGTTGACCCGTGGGGGTCCCACGGGTGGGGGTGGTGGATTGTGTATTTGTCGAACGGGGTGTCGCAGCCGGGGGCGAAGCAGGTGGGGTAGATCACCCTCAACGCCCGCCTTTGGTCGGCTGTGGCGAGGCGGGCGCGGCGGCTCATGTCGAGGACGACTCCGTTGGTGCCTGGTACGGAGGGGATGATGTCGGCATCGCAGGCCATACGGCGGATGGTTTCTGCTCCGTTGTCGACGCTACCGGAGACGTCGACAACGGTTGCCGCGCCGTGGGTGGTTTAGAGGAGGATGCGGGCCGCGACTTGGGCAAGCCTTGCGAGGACGAACAAGTGTTCGGTAAGGTTTCGATCCCCTATGGGCTTCGAGAACCCCGACCTGACCTGGAGCGAGCTGGAGGCATTGCTCTCCGACCGCGGGCGCGATGGGCGTGCACCAGGTTCGCCGTCGTGGAACGGGGGCGGCGACGGGCCGGCGTTGGGGCGCAAGCGTCAGCCCTACGAACCCCCGGGTACTGCTCGCCGCGCAGCCACCACGCCCTATGCCGAGTTGCACTGCCACAGCAACTTCTCTTTTCTCGACGGGGCGTCGCACCCCGAACAGTTGGCCGAGGAGGCTGCCCGCCTGGGGCTCGAGGCGCTCGCCGTAACCGACCACAACGGGTTCTACGGGGTGGTGCGCTTCGCCGAGGCGGCCAGGGCCGTCGGCCTGCCCACCGTGTTCGGTGCCGAGGTGACCCTCTCCGCTGCCGGCCGGGTGGCCCTCACCGAGGTCGACACCCAGCACCAGGCTCACACCGGGCGGGTGCCGGACTCCCACGCCCCCGATCCGCATGCCCAGCACCTGGTCGTACTCGCCGACGGGCCCGGGGGTTATGCCCGCCTCGCCCGGGCACTCAGCCTGGGGCACCTGGCGGGCGAGAAGGGGGCACCCAGTATCGGCCTGCTCGACCTGGCCGACCAGGTGGCCGGGCACGGGTGGGTGCTCACCGGGTGCCGCAAGGGGGCGGTGCCCCATGCCCTGGTGCACGAGGGGCCGTCGGCCGCGGCGCGCGAGCTGAGGCGCCTGATGGAGCTGTTCGGGCGCGACCGGGTGCTGGTGGAGCTCTGGGACCACGGTGATCCGCTCGACTCGGTGCGCAACGATGCCCTCGCCGAGCTGGCCGCCCGCCACGACGTGGCCTGCGTGGCCACCAACAATGTCCACTACGCCACCCCAGCCCAGCGCAAGTTGGCCACCGCCGTTGCCGCGGTGAGGGCTCGGCGCAGCCTCGACGAGCTCGACCCGTGGTTGCCCGCCGCTGCCGGCGCCCACCTGCGCAGCGGGGCCGAGCAGGCCCGCCGTTTCCTGCGCTACCCGGGCGTGGTGGAGCTGGCCGCCGAGGTGGGTCGAGCGGCCGCTTTCGACCTGTCGCTGGTGGCGCCCAGCCTGCCTCCCTACCCCTGCCCGCCCGCGCCCGACGAGCACTCCGCTCACCGAGATGCAGTACCTGCGCCGGCTGGCCGAGCAGGGTGGGCGTCGCCGCTACGGCGAAAGGCCGGCGCGCCCACGAAGACCTGTCTCTGCGCTCCCGGGCGTGGCGCACCATCGACCACGAGTTGGCCGTCATCGAGCAACTCGGGTTCGCCGGCTACTTCCTCGTGGTCTGGGACATCGTCGAGTTCTGCGGCCGGGTGAACATCTTCTGCCAGGGCAGGGGCAGCGCGGCCAACAGCGCCGTCTGCTACGCGCTGGGCATCACCAAGGCCGATGCCGTGGGCCTCGGCCTGCTCTTCGAGAGGTTCTTGTCGCCCGAACGTGATGGCCCACCCGACATCGACCTCGACATCGAGAGCGACCGCCGCGAGGAGGTCATCCAGTACGTGTACCAGCGTTACGGGCGGCACCACACGGCTCAGGTGGCCAACGTCATCACCTACCGCGCCCGCTCGGCCGTGCGCGACATGGCCAAGGCGCTGGGCTTCGCTCCAGGCCAGCAGGACGCGTGGAGCAAGCAGATGGATGCGTGGGGTGGAGTGGCGACCACCGCGAGCCAACCGGATCACGACATCCCCGTCGCGGTGCTGGAACTGGCCGCCGAGATCGAAGACGCGCCACGCCACCTGGGCATCCACTCCGGCGGCATGGTCATCTGCGATCGGCCGGTCATCGAGGTCTGCCCGGTGGAGTGGGGTCGCATGCGCGACCGCAGCGTGTTGCAGTGGGACAAGGACGACTGCGCCGCGGCCGGGCTGGTGAAGTTCGACCTGCTCGGCCTCGGCATGCTCAGCGCCTTGCACTATGCGGTCGATCTCATCGCCGAGCATCGCGGCTACGAGGTCGACCTGGCCACCATCCCTCAGGAGGACGAGGTCTACGCCATGCTGTGCCGGGCCGACACGGTGGGCGTGTTCCAGATCGAGAGCCGAGCCCAGATGGCCACCTTGCCGCGGTTGAAGCCGCGCCGGTTCTACGACCTGGTGGTGGAGGTGGCACTCATCCGTCCCGGCCCCATCCAGGGCGGCTCGGTGCACCCCTACATCCGCCGGCGCAACGGGCAGGAGCCGGTCACCTACCTGCATCCCCTCTTGGAGAACAGCCTCGGCAAAACTCTGGGCATCCCCCTGTTCCAGGAGCAGTTGATGCAGATGGCCATCGACGTGGCCGGGTTCACGCCCAGCGAGGCCGACCAGTTGCGTCAGGCGATGGGCTCCAAGCGCAGCAGGGCGCGCATGGAGAAGCTGAAGGCACGGTTGTTCGCGGGTATGGCCGAGAGGGGTATCGCCGGCGAGGTGGCCGAGGAGATCTTCACCAAGATGGCCGCCTTCGCCAACTACGGCTTCCCCGAATCGCACAGCGTGTCGTTCAGCTACCTGGTCTACGCGTCGGCGTGGATCAAGTACCACGAGCCGGCAGCCTTCTGCGCGGCACTGCTCAACGCCCAGCCGATGGGCTTTTGGAGCCCCCACTCGCTGTGCCAGGACGCCCGTCGCCATGGGGTGGTGGTGCTCTCGCCCGACCTCGCCGCGTCGCCGGCCGTGGCCACGCTCGAACCCCACCCTGGCAGTGTCGGTGGGGTGGCCGTGCGCATGGGGCTCGGTTCGGTACGTGGCCTGGGCAGCGAACTCGCCACCACCATTGCTGAGGGCCGGCCGTACAGCTCTCTGGAGGACCTGGTGCGCCGGGTGCCCTTGTTGCAACTGCAACAACTCGAGGCGATGGCCACGGCCGGTGTGTTCGAGCAGAGCCTCGGGCTCAGCCGTCGCGAGGCTTTGTGGGCGGTGGGTGCGGCTGCCCAATCGCGACCGGACCGGTTGGAGGGTGTGGTGGTGGGCCAGAGGGCGCCACGCCTGCCGGGCATGGACCCCGTCGAGCAGGCGGTGGCCGACATGTGGGCCACGGGTGTGTCGCCCACTGGCCACCCCACCCGCTTCCTGCGCACCGAACTGGCCGGGCGGGGAGTCGTGACCGCCGAGGGTTTGTGGCACTGCGAGCCCCACAGCAAGGTGCTGGTCGCCGGTGTGGTCACCCACCGCCAGCGCCCGATGACCGCCCAAGGGGTGACGTTCATCAACCTCGAAGACGAGACCGGGCTCATCAACGTCGTCATCTCCAAGGGCTGCTGGGCCCGCTTCCGCAAGGTGGCCCGTGGTGCTCCGGCTCTGCTGGTCCGCGGCCGGCTGGAGCTCAGCGAAGGTGTCATCAACATCGCCGCCGAAGAGCTCGCCCCGCTCCCTGTTGCCGCCGGTGCCGCCAGCCGCGATTTCAGGTGAGGTCGGGTGTTGGCACCGCGTGGAGCGACCGATATGGTCGCCCTCACGGCCCGGCCGGATCGTCGGATCGCCGACCTGAGTGCTCCCCTTGCACAAGGAGGTTGGCCGATGCCGAACCACGACGATTTCCGTTCCAACTTCGTAGCGCCACCCGATTGGGAGGGTGAGTGCAACGAGTGGTGCGCCGGCATGCATCTGATCGAGCGTGAGCTCACCGACCACCCCGACATCGAGTTGTACGACGTGGCCGACCTGATGGTGATGGGTGCCCTGCGCAGAAAGGGCAAGCCCCTCCTGTACCTCTACAAGCACCGCGTCACACGCCGCGAACTGGCCATCGACGCCGAAGGGGTCGCCTGGTGGTACAAGGCTCCGGGGCGCGGCAAGACCGGCGATGGCGAGTACGTACGCCACGACTCGCTCGCCGCCGCTGTCGACGGTCTGCGCCTGTGGGAGATGGCCGCCTACGCCTGCTTTGACGATGCCGAAGATGGGGCTGAGAGCGAAAGTGAGATATGGGCAGATGGTGATCAGTAGTATGGTTACCCATATGAAGACCACCGTAGAGATAGCCGACCCCCTGCTCGCCGAGGCCAAGGCCGAGGCCCGAAGGCGTGGCACCACCGTGCGCGCCCTCATCGAGGAGGGGCTGCGCAGGGTGATCGTCGAACCCCAGGCCACTGGCTATGTGATGCCCGACTGCAGCTATGGCTCCGGCGGACCCACCGAGCTGTGGCTGAATTCTTCCTGGGAGCAGAAGCTGGAGATCATCTATGAGGGTCGTACATGATCGCGGTCGACACCAACCTGCTGGTGTATGCGCATCGCCCAGATACCGCTTTTCACGATGCCGCGCGCTCTGTCATGCGACGCCTTGCTGAGGCAGGGGCGATGTGGGCGATCCCCTGGCCGTGCATCCACGAGTTCCTCGCCACAGTCACGAGACCGACGGTGTGGAGTGATCCGACACCCACAGCGCACGCGCTCGACCAAGTGCGCGCCTGGGTGGGTTCCCCGACTTCACGGTTGTTGGGTGAAAGCGACGGCCACCTCGGCCTGCTGGGCGACCTCATCGAGCAGGGCCGCGTCACCGGGGCGAAGGTGCACGACGCGTGGGTAGCAGCCATCTGCCTGGGCAACGGAGTACGCGAGCTGTGGACTGCCGACCGCGACTTCAGCCGCTTCCCCCAGTTGCGCATCCGCAACCCACTGATCCCGTGATCCCCGCGTTGGCTCAGTGCTTCGCCGGTGGGACCGACCCCTGCATCTCCACCGCCATCACTGCCAGCTGGGTGGCGTTCGCCACCCTTGCACGCTGAGGGTCTTCGCGCAGGAACACAGCCGTGGCCTTCACCGAGTCGTGCAGGGTGAGGTCGGCTTTCGTGGGGTGGGCGAACACCCACCGCCTGGCCTGGGCGGCGATCAGAGGCTTGTCGTCGTCGGGGTCGACACCGGCGGCGGGGAACACCCGGCAGTCATAGGTGCGACAGGTGAGGGGGCGATGCTCGTAGATCGAGCAGGAGCCGTCGACCAGCATGGGGCAGCGACCCTTCTCGTCGTAGCCCATGAGAACGTGTCCGCGTGGCGCCCGGGGTGCAGGGAACAGAACAGCGCGAGGGATGTGCGCCAGGGCATCGGTCTCGTCGGGAGCGATGTGGATGAACTGGGCCGACGTGCAGCATGCGGTGCAGTCCCCGCACGGCACGTCCGCGGATTGCTCACCGCGTAGAGCGGCCTGCATCGAGGCCAGCCACTCGGCGAAGTCTCCGGCCTGCAGCTGGCGTTCCCCATCCACAGGGTCCAGTTCCGGCTCGCCTGACATTGACGGGCTCACCCGGCCAGGATGGCCCTCATGCGGGCATCGGGCTCCGGTCGCGCGCCGAGGTGCTCGATGACCCAGGCCGAGATGGAGGTGGCGAAGTGGGCGGCGGCCACCGCATCGTGGTGCTCCAGGTAGTGGGCGAGAAACCCGCCGGCGAACGAGTCGCCGGCGCCGGTGGCATCGACGAGGTTGTTGGTGGCGGGTGGGATGTGGGTGGCCTCGCCCTCTTCGAAGACCAGGGCGCCGTCGGCGTCGAGCTTCAAGATGATCAGCGCCTTCGGGTACAGCTCGGCCAGAGCGGTGACGATCTCCAGCGGGTCGGTGAGGCCACCGGTGAGCATGCTTCCCTCCTCCTTGTTGGGCAGGAAGATGTCGATACCGAGGTCGTCGGTGACGGCGAGGAACTGGCTCACGCCCATCTCGCCGATCATCTGGAACGAGCCAGGGTCGAAGGAGAGGGTTGCCCCGCTGGCCTGGGCCAGCAGGGCCGCTGCCCGGGCGGCCGCTCGTGGTGGGTCGATGAAGAACGACCACGCGGTGAGGTGGAGGTGGCGGCACCGGCGGATGACGTCTTTGGGCAGATCCTGGGGGAGGAGGTAGAAGTCCGCGCCGTGACCCGAAACCATCGACCTTTCCCCCGTGTGGTCGACGAAGACTGCCACCGAACCCGTTAGATGGGCCTCGGTCTCCACCAGGTGGGCATCTACCCGCTCACGTTCGAGATCCTCCTGGGCGAGTTGGCCGAAGCGGTCGCGTCCGACCTTGCCGATGAAATTGGTCGCCATGCCGGCGCGGCTGGCCCATACGGCGACGTTGGCGGCACTGCCCCCGGGGGTGAGCATCACCTCGCCGAAGGTGTCGCCACCGCGCAACAGTTCGCTGTTGGTGCGGATCAGGACATCCCAGGCGAAGTCGCCGACCACGCACATCGGGGAGGCCGGATCAGCAGGCACGGCGGGCACGGTAACCAGTCGGCCCGATGCGCGCAACAAGGCCGCACTGTCGGCTGCGCCGGTGGGGCCGACTCAACGCGCTCTCGCCCCTGACAGGCCAGACGCGCCCGACCCCGCAGCCGTGGCCGTAGCGGCGACGAGACCGAGCCCGATGAACACCGAACCGGCCACCCAACGACGCACGAAGGGCAGGGCCCGACCGCGGACGAGAGCGGCGCGCAGGCTGCTGGCCACGAGGGAGTAAGTGCCGTCGGTGCAGAACCCGATGCCCACGAACACCAGGCCGAGCACCAGGGCATGAAGGCCCGGGTGGCCGTCGTCGGGGTCGATGAACTGGGGCAGGAAGGACAAGAAGAACAGGGCCACCTTGGGATTGAGCACGTTGACGACGATGCCCTGGGTGAAGCAACGGCGGGTGGTGGCGCTCGGCTGGTCGGGGTCGATCGGATCCGCTGCCTTGACCAGGGTGCGCAGGCCGACGAACACCAGGTATCCGGCACCGAGCCACTTCACCGCATTGAACGCGGTGGCCGAGGTGGAGATCACCGCCGACAGGCCGGCGGCAGCGGCGAGGGCGTGCACCATATTGCCGAGGCTGAGGCCGGCCACCGCAGCAAGGCCGGCCTGGCGCCCATCGCTGACGCTGCGGTTGACGATGTACAGCACGGCAGGGCCGGGGATGATCAACAGCACGAACGACGCCGCGGCAAAGGCGGCGATGGTGGAAGAACTGGGCACAGCCATGACCATAGGCGTCGCTCCCTGCCGCAGCAGGCCCTAATCGGCTGGTTGTTCGTTGAGCCCTTCGTTGAAGGCCCGGTACATCTCGTAGATCGACTTGCACCTCTCGCACATGGGGAGCTGCTTGGGGTCGCGTGAGGGCACCCACACATGGCCGCAGAGGGCCTCGAGGGGGGTGCCGTAGATGCGTGCCTCGAGAACCTTGGCGGCGGCGTTCTCGCCCGGCCCGGTCTTGACGATGTGGGCCTGGATGGGGTCGGCCGTCTCGGGGATGTGATCGGTCTCGGTGATCGTGCTCGTCGACTGGGCAGGCGTGACGGTCGGAGTGCTCACAGCTGACAGTCAACCACGGGACGCAGTTAGTATCACGGTGATGCCTCTGTACGAGTTCCGCTGCCGAACCTGCGACGAGACCTTCGAGGTGCGTCGCCCGATGAGCGAGGTCGGCGCCCCCGCCACCTGCCCCGAGGGGCATGAGGGCGCCGTGCGTCTTCTGTCGGCCTTCGCCAGCGTTGGGGCCTCGGCAGCACCTGCGACCAGTGCCGCACCAAAGCCTGCCGGTGGTTGTGGCGGGGTGTGCGGCTGCTCTCACTGATCACCCTGATCACCAGGGAAGGGCCGGGGCCATCGCTCGGGCTCGCAGAGCATGTCGCGCGGGCAGAAAACGCCGGTTGGAGAGATGATGAACCACTCGCGCAGCTCGATTCCGTGAGCTAGAGCCAGATCGCTGGCCTCCAGCCAGAGGTCGACGTCGCCGGGAAGCAGGCCCTGCGAAGGCCTTACCGTGGCTACGACCAGCGCCGTCGCATCGGGCACTCCACTGCCGACGCGGCCGATGAGCTCCACCACGTCGAGGAGGGCTTCGGGATTGGTGGTGCCGGAGACGACGGTGATGATGCCGGCGACCCCGTTGCCGTCGTCGTCGAGCAGGAAGCACAGGGTCTCCGCCTCGAGGGGATGGGTGACGGCGAGCAGCAGAAGCCTCACGGCATCGGCGGCACTGCGCACTGGGGTGGGGAGAGTTGGCCCTGGGTGATGGGATGATGACATGACGACCTCCGCGGAGCCCGGTACCAGAAGGCGCCGGGATGGTGTTCGGGGGGAAGCCGTGGTCGTGACTGTACGGAGGGGGTCTCGCAGGGTTCGGCTACCCTGCGATTCATGGCCGACGTGACGATCTATCACAAGCAGCATTGAAACTCGTCGAGCAATGCCGTGAGCATTGCCGCAGAGCTCGGAGTCGATGCCGAGATCGTGCTCTACATGAAGGACCCACCCAACGCGGCCACCCTGAAGGCCATCATCGCCAAGCTCGAGGACCCCGTCACGGACCTGGTGCGCCGCGACAGCAACTGGAAGAAGCTCGGCCTCACCGACGCCGACGCGGCCACGCCCGCCCAGGTTGTCGATCTACTCGTGAAGCACAAGGAGTTGCTCCAGCGCCCCCTGGTGGTGACCAAGAACAAGGCCATCATCGGCCGACCCAAGGAAAGGGTGCGCGAACTCTCCCGGTTCGGTGCCCACCCCGATGGAACCGAGGAGACGGACATGCAAGGTCTTCCGTCTCAGCGTGGGGGTTCTCCCGGGTCATGCAGTCGTGCTCCCGGCCCCGTTGGCCCTCCCACGGCTATAGGTGTGTCCCGTACTCGGGGTAGGCGTGGATCGTGCTTTCGACCCGGCCGGTAATCCGGGAGTGCTGCTCGCCGCCGGGTAACTCTGTCAGACCCCTTGGGATGATGAGTACATGAGGGGGTCGGTTCGTTCGTTGGGTGTTCGGTCGGGTGTTCCGGGGGTGCCGGGTGTTGAGGAGATTCGGGGGATGTCTCCTGGCGAGTTGGAGGCGGTGGCGCGGGTGCTCGATGGTGCCCGTCGTGAGGCGGAGACGGCGTTGGCGACTCTGGTGCAAAGGGTCGACGAGGCGTGTGCGTTCGTGGCTGACGGTCACCGCACGGTGAAGGCGTGGGGTAGGGCGGCGTGCAACTGGTCTGGGGCTGAGGCGGCCGGGTTTGTCAGGGTGGGGCGCATGTTCGCCAAGTTGCCGGCGGCTGTGGGGGCGGCGGGGCGCGGCGAGTTGGGTGTCGCCCAGTTGCATGTGTTGGCTCGGGTGGTGGCGAACCCTCGTGTCGGTGAGCATCTCGCTGGCTGGTGAGGCCGAACTGGTGGGTCAGGCGTCACTGTTGGATTTCGATGATTATGTGTTGTTCTTGCAGCGTTGGGCGGCCGCGGCCGACGTGGATGGCGCCCACCGCGATCACGACCGGGCCCATCGTGAACGGCGCGCCCATCTCAACATCGCCGGCGAGCGGATGTATTTGGATGCGATGGGTGGCACGGCGGCCGGTTCACAGATGTACGACATCTTGGAGGCGTTCGCTCGTAGCGAGTTCCTCGCCGATTGGGACCAGGGTGTCGCCGCCCATGGTGAAGCAATGGCAGCTCATCTGATGGAACGCACCGACCCCCAACGCCGCTTCGATGCCTTGCAGGCGATCTTTGTCGCCGCAGCCGCTGCCGGTGGAAGCGAATCAGGCGATCCCGGTCCGGCGCCCACCGTGAATCTTGTCGTCGGGTTCGATCTGTTCAATCACCATCTGCAACTCGCTCCTCGGTGGTGATCCTGCCCCTTTGGACCCGAATGATCCGTTGCACCGCTGTCAGACCGCCGACGGTGTTGTCGTCGACCCTTACGACGCGATCATTGCCGCCGCGCTCGGGCATGTGCGCCGGATCGTGCTCGACTCTGCGGGTGTTGCAGTCGATGTCGGTCGCAAGCAGCGCCTGTTCACCGGCGCCTTACGCGAGGCGGTCATGTTGGCCTCACATCGGTGTGTGTGGCCGGGCTGCTACCGGCCGGCCAGCAAATGTGAAGCCGACCATGTCCTGCCGTGGGGCACCGCCGGTCCTACAGCCATCCACAACGGTGCCCCCACCTGCGGGCACCACAACCGGTGGCGAACCCGCGGCTACCGCACCTGGCGCGACCCCACCGGCCAATGGCACCACTACCGCCCCGACACCACCGAAATCGGCTGGCGCACCACCCCCAGAAGCAAAGCCAGCTGAGGAGCCAGCCGAGAGCTGGAGATCAACGACGGCGACGGCGTGCCGACCCGCGGCCGGACACGGCCTGGAGAACCAGCAGCAGCAGTATTGCGCCGAGCGCAGCGACGAGCACCGACCTCAGATCGAACTCGTCGACGCCCTTGTGGCCTGCACTCTGTGCCAGGGCGCCACCGATCAGCGCGCCGAGCACACCGACGGCCACCGTGTAGAGGCAGCCGGTTCGGTCGTCGGCGACGATCCAGCGGGCCAGAAAACCGGCCAGCAGGCCAACGGCGATCCACGACAGCAAGCTCATCGCCGAGCAGCCTATGCCAGCGCTCCGCACAGAGTGCACTGCACGTGGGGGCGTAGTCTCCGCATTCGTGGGGAGACGATCCGGGGCGCGTGCCGAACCCGCGCCCAGTGTCGGGGGGTGGGGGCTCTTACGAGGGGTGCTCCGCGAGCAGCGCACAGGGCTGACGGTCGGCGTTCTCATCGGTCTGCTGTGGAGCGCCGGAAAGGTTGCAGTTCCGAAGCTCACCAGCCTGGCCGTCGACCGCGCCGTACTGGGTGACGGCTCACTGCTGCTGTGGTCGCTGCTGATCGCCGCCACCGGCGTGATCGCCGGCGTGTTCATGGCCTGGCGTCGCTGGTACGCGTTCCGCGAGAGCCGGCTCACCGAGACCCGGCTGCGCGAGCGCTTGTTCGCCCACATCCTCGGTCTGCACGTCGCGTATCACGATCATGTGCAGACGGGGCAGCTGATGAGTCGGGCGTCGAGCGACCTGATGCAGATCCAGGGTTTCGTGGTGATGATCCCGCTCACCATCTCCAACTTGGCGATGGTGGCAGCGATCATCGTCATCCTGGTGGTTCAGCAGCCCCTGCTCGCGATCATCGCCCTCGCCCCGCTGCCGGCGCTGAACGTGCTGGCCACCCGCTTCTCGCGTCGCATCCACCCGGCCGTGCTGGCGGTGCAACAGGAGCAGGCTCAGTTGGCGACGGTGGTAGAAGAAGCTGTCAGCGGGGTGAGGGTGATCAAGGGTTTCGGCGCCGAGAAGGTCACCGCAGACCGCCTGCGCAAAGAGGCCGACGACATCCGGACCGTCTCCCTGCAAGCGGCGCGGGTGCGCAGCGCCTTCCTGCCGGCCATCGACCTTTTGCCCAACCTCGGGCTGCTCGCCGTGCTGGCCATCGGCGGCCATCGCGTTCTCGCCGGCGACATGAGCCCGGGGCAGATGCTCGAGTTCATGCAGTACATCGGCCTGCTGATCTTCCCCATGCGCAACATCGGTATGACGGTGGCATTCGGCCAGCGCGCGGCGGCTGCCCTGTTGAGGGTCAACGAGGTGCTCTCCACCAAGCCGGCGGTGGCCGACCATGAGGAACCACTCCGCCTCCCACAGGGTCGTGCCGTCGGCGAGGTCGAGTTCCGCGACGTGTCGTTCGGCTACGGCACCGGCAAGCGGTGCTGGATGGTCTCGACCTGCACCTGGCCGCCGGCTCATCGGTCGCGCATCGTGGGTGCCACGGGTAGCGGCAAGAGCACCCTGGCCCGCCTGCTGGTGCGCTTCTACGACGTCGACAGGGGGACGATCACCATCGACGGGGTCGACGTGAGGGCGCTCACCCTGAGCGACCTGCGCCACGCGGTGGCGATCGTGTTCGAGGACACCTTCTTGTTCCACGACTCGGTGGCCGCCAACGTCGCCTTCTCCCGGCCCGACGCCTCACAGGACGACATCGAAAGGGCGGCGAAGCTCGCCGGCGCACACGACTTCGTGATGGCGCTCCCCGAGGGTTATGCGACCCTGTTGGGAGAACGTGGCTACTCCTTGAGCGGGGGCCAGCGCCAGCGCATCGCCCTCGCCCGGGCGATCCTCGCTGACTCGCGAGTGATTGTGCTCGACGACGCCACCAGTGCCGTCGACCCGTCGAAGGAGCACGAGATCCGCGAGGCGATGGCGACGGTGATGAAGGGTCGCACGACGATCGTCATCTCCCACCGCCCCGGCACCATCGCCCTGGCGGACACCGTGGTGCTGCTCGACGCCGGGCGAGTGGCGGCCACCGGCACTCATGGCGAACTGCTGGCCACGAGCGAGACCTACCGCGCTGTGCTCGCGGCTCTCGCTGCCGAAACGGATCTGTCCGCCGACGACGAGCCGGTGGAGGCGCTCTGATGTGGGCCGCCAGTGCGGTGAGCGACGAGGACCGCCTCGACAGGGCCGAGACCGGCCGAGTGCTGCGTCGCTCCCTCCAGTTCGCCCAGCCCTACCGGCGCGGCATCGGCCTGGCGGTAGCCCTCGTCGCCGTGTCGACGGTGTGCGCACTGACGGGTCCGGTGTTGGTCAAGATCGGCCTCGACAGGGGAATCAAGGACCGCAGTACTTCTGCCCTCGACACCGCCGTCGCTCGCCTACGTCGGGGTGATCGCCATCGGGTACGTGGTGGGTCGTCTGCAGTACCTGACGATCAACCGCGCCGGTGAGGGGTTCCTGCGCGATCTGCGCGTCGCGGTCTTCGACCGACTGCAAGCCCAGTCGATGGCCTACTTCGATCGCAACAAGGCGGGCGTGCTGGTATCGCGGATGACCGCCGACATCGAGAGCATGGCCGAGCTGATCCAGTGGGGACTGCTCCAATTCGTGTCGGCCGGCCTTCTGCTGGTGATGACGCTGGTGCTGATGACGGCCCTCAGCTGGCAGCTCACGGTTGTGGTGGTGTTGTTCGTCGCCCCCGTGCTGGGCATCGCGTCGGCGAGGTTCCAGAGGTTGTCGAACGTTGCTTACCTCGATGTGCGCGAGCGTGTGGGGCAGAACCTGTCGAACCTGCAAGAGGGCATCACCGGGGTGAGGGTCATCCAGGCCTACGGCCGCGAGACCGAACAGAACCGCCGCTTCGCGCGTCGTCGAACCGGGCCCTGTACCGGTCCCACCTGCACAGTGTGAAGGTCAGCACTTGGTACTTCGGGTTGGTGGAGGGGGCCGGGATCATCGCCATCGCCATCGTGGTGGGCCTCGGCGGGTGGATGGTGCACGACGACAGGGTGGCCTTCGGCACGGTCGCCGCCTTCGTGCTGCTCGTCGCCAACCTCTTCGACCCCGTGCAGCAGCTCTCCCAGATGTACAACACGGTGCAGAGCGCTGCGGCCTCTCTGCACAAGCTGTACGGGGTCATCGACACCGTGCCCGATGTGGCCGAACACCCCCATCCCGTACCTCTCCCAGCAGAGGGTGAGCTCTCTGCCCACGGCATCACCTTCTCCTACGAGGGTGCCGAGCACCCGGCTCTGATCGACGTCAGCCTCACCGTGGCCACCGGCGAGCGCCTTGCGCTGGTGGGGCCAACCGGTGCCGGCAAGAGCACCCTCGCCAAGCTCCTATCGCGGCTCTACGACCCTGTCACCGGTCATGTCAGCTTCGCCGACGTCGACCTGCGTCTCGCCTCGCTGGTGTCTCTGAGGGAGAGGGTGGTGGTGGTGCCCCAGGAGGGCTTCTTGTTCGGTGGCACCATCCGCGAGAACATCCGCATCGCTCGCCCGACTGCCACCGACGAAGAGGTGGCCGCGGCACTCGACGCGATCGGCGTGCTGGCCCGCTTCGACGACTTCCCCGACGGGCTCGAGACCGAGGTACGCGAACGTGGGTCGCGTCTGTCGGCCGGCGAGCGTCAGCTGGTGTCGCTTGCCCGAGCAGCCCTCGTGGACCCTGCCGTGCTGGTGCTCGACGAGGCCACCAGCAACCTCGACCCTGGCACCGAGGCCGTTGTCGAGGGGGCGCTGGAGAGGCTGATGGAGGGCCGCACCGTGATCGTGGTGGCCCACCGGCTGAGCACCGTACGGCGCGCCGACCGCATCGGGGTGATCGACCACGCCCGACTCGTGGAGCTGGGCACCCACGACGAGCTCATCGCCAAGGGTGGTCGCTACGCCTCACTGGCAGCGGCCTGGGCTCGGTCCCAGCCATCGGCGGCGGCTGAGACCTGATCGATCAGGCGCGCTCGAAGGCGAGCACGAACTCCAGTAGCCCATTGTCCTCCGTCGCCACGACGGCGAAGGAAGGGTTGTCGATGCCGTAGTCGGCGAACAGCACCGGGATCTTGCCGAACACGCCGATCTTGTCGTTGCCGTAAGCCGCGCTCGAGATCGAAGGTGACGCTCTTGGTGACACCGTGAAGGGTGAGATCGCCGGTGGCCGTGACCGTGATCGTCTCGCCGTCTGCGGGAACGGCTCCGAAGTCGACGGGGGAGGTGAGCACGAAGGTGCCGGTCGGATAGGTGGCCACCTCCATCACCTCACCATTGAACGACTCGTCGCGCTTGGTCTTGTCGCTGGTGAAGGTCGTCATGTCGACGGTGAAGTCGGCGCTGGTGAGCGTCGTACCCTCGAGAGTCATCGCGCCGGTGACGACGTTGGTACAGCCGACACCCTCGGTGGCGAAACCGTTGATCGTCTCCTTCACCCGGTAGCACATCTCGGACTCCGATGTGGGCGTCCAGTCCCCATCCACCGGGCCCTCGAGAGCGACAGTTGTTGCGACTGCTGTACTTGTCGTGTCGCCTGTTGTGTCAGCCGTCGTGTCAGCCGTCGTGTCGCTTGTCGTGCCCTGGACGATGTCGACCGCGTCCTGAGCCGTCTTCGCATCCTGGGGGTCGTTGAGGACCTTGGCGTAGAACCAGGAGCCGGCGATCACCAGCACGAGGAGCGCGGCGATGCCGAGGACGATCTTCTTCCAGTGACGCTTCATTCTTCGATCCTCAGGTCGGGGGGTGAGAGAAGGGTGAGAATTGGGTAAGGGGATGGTGCAAAGTGGGCGATCGGGTGACGGCCGGTGATGATGGCACAAGCAAGGCTGGCGATGGCATCGGGTCAGAGCGTGAGGTGCCACTAAAGTACCGGCGGTGAGCCTCGCCCTGGTGTTGCCCTTGGTCGCCGAGGTCGACGAGGAACTGATCGAAACGTGTGACGAGACCCCCTCGTGGTTCTGCGAGGCGACGTGGAACCTCACCCACAATCGACTCTTGTCGCGTGGGGCGGACTGGGTGGTGGCCCGCCCCCTGGTGGCCCTCCTCGTTCTCATAGTCGCCTGGCTGATCAACCGGTGGATGCGCCGAGCCGTCACGGCGGCGATCCGTCGGTTCACCATTGGCTCCCGGCTGGCAGCCGGAGCATTGGAACGCATCGGCGGCGAGTCCGCCGACACCTCGGCCACCGACGCTCGCGAGCGAGCCCGCGCCGACACCCTTTCGGTTGTCAGCCGGGCGACGGTGTCGTCGGTGATCTGGACGATCGCCTTCCTCGTAGTGCTCGGGGTGTTCAACCTCGACCTCGGGCCCCTGCTCGCCGGTGCCGGCATCGCTGGTCTTGCCCTCGGCCTCGGTGCCCAGTCCCTGGTGAAGGACTGTATATGCGGGCTTCCTGATCATCCTCGAAGACCAGTGCGGCGTCGGCGACGAGGTCGACCTGGGCCACGCAGTGGGCACAGTGGAGTCCCTCTCGCTGAGGATGCTCCGCGTTCGCGACGTCGACGGCACCCTGTGGACTGTTCCGAACGGAGCCGTGGTCAGGGTCGGCAACCGCACACGGTCATGGTCGCAGGGCCTCGTCGACGTCACGATCGGGCAACAGGCCGACCTCGACGAGGCGCTCAACGCCATCGATCAGGCCGTCGCCGCTACCTGGGCTCGCGCCGACCTCGCCGCCGGTCTGCTGGAGAAGCCGGCCGTGCTGGGGGTGGAACGCCTCGATGCCGGTGGTCCCGTCGTGCGCATCTCCGTGCGCACCCGGCCTGGTGCCCAGTGGACGGTGATGCGCGAGCTCCGCTTGGCAGTAGTCCGGTCCCTCGCAGCCCACGGTGTCGCGCCGAAACCCGACTCGCCGCCTGACCCGTCGGGTTGATGCCGCCTGGTTGATGCCGCCGGATATGCGTGTGGCGAGGGCCGAGAACCGCCACACTGGCGGCCATGACTGCAACCGTCCTGATCGCCCGCACCACCCCGAAGGCCGTCGATGTCATCGGCGTTCCGGTGGCAACCAGCGGCACCGTCGCCCGCGTTCTCGGCCTCGGCCGGGCCGTACTCACCGCCCACGGCTTCGATGGCAAGGTGGGACAGACCCTGGTCGTTCCCTCGGCGTCGGGCCCCACCCATATTGCCGTCGGCGTGGGCGACGCCGGTGCCCTCACCGTCACCTCTCTTCGTACCGCCGCTTCGGCTCTGGTGCGCGCCGCCGGCAAGTGTGCGACAGTCGCCACTTCCCTGGCCGGTCTCGACGGGGTCGACGCGGCGAAGGCAGCGCAGGCAGTCACCGAAGGGGCCCTGCTGGCCGCCTATCGCTACGCCGGCATCAAACGCGAACCGAACATCAGCACCCTGCAACAGCTGGTGCTGGTGGTGGGCGAGCCGAGGGTGGCGGGCGCCACCAAAGGTGCCGAGCGTGGACGCATCGTCGCCGATGCCGCCACCTTGGCCCGCGATCTGGCCAACACCCCTCCCGCCTACCTCACGGCGCGGGCGATGGCCGAGAAGGCCGTTGCCCTTGGGACTGCGAGCGGGCTGACAGTCGAGGTGTTCGACGAGGTGCAGCTCGAGGCCATGGGGTGCGGTGGCATCCTCGGCGTCAACCTGGGCAGCGACGAACCACCGCGCATGGTGCGCCTGCGATACACCCCTCGAAACCCGGTGGGCCATCTCGCCCTCGTGGGCAAGGGCGTCATGTTCGACTCCGGCGGCCTCAGCTTGAAGCCCAGCGACAGCATGCTGGCGATGAAGCTCGACATGAGCGGAGCAGCGGCCGTCCTCGCGGCGATGAGCACCCTCAGGGCGCTGAAGTGTCGCGTCCAGGTCACCGGGTACCTGATGTGCACCGACAACATGGCCGGGGGTGGCGCCTACAAGCTCGGCGACGTGCTCACCTTCCGCAACGGCAAGACCGCCGAGATCCACAACACCGACGCAGAGGGTCGTCTGGTGCTCGCCGACGGTCTTTCGTTGGCGGTGGAGGAGAGCCCTGATGCCGTTGTCGACATCGCCACGCTCACCGGCGCCTGCATGGTGGCGTTGGGCACCAAGGTGGCGGGTTTGATCGGCAACGACCAGCCTCTGGTGGACCGGGTTCGCGCTTCGAGTGCGGCCACCGACGAGGCCGTTTGGCAGCTTCCCCTGGAGCAGGCGTACCGCAAGCTGCTCGACAGCCAGGTCGCCGACATGCGCAACATCGGCGGCCCCCACGGCGGCGCGATCACTGCGGCTCTGTTCCTCAGCGAATTCGTCGGCGAGGTGCCGTGGGCGCACCTCGACATCGCCGGCCCGATGAGCACCGACACCGACGACCGGTGGCTGTCCAAGGGTGCCACGGGCTTCGGCACCCGCCTCCTCATCGACCTGGCTACCTCGTTCTCGAAGTAGCCAGGCCGGCGACCTCCGCCGCCGCGTTCGGCGAAACGCCCACCGAGAGCAGTTGCCTCTCCACCACTTCGGGGTCGTCGCCGGCGGCGAGCATCGCCTCGGCCAGCAGTTCGCCGCGCTTCATCTCGTCGAGGGTGCACTGACGAACCTGCCACTGGCTGTGCAGGTCACGCAGGTGGGGTGGCATGCGCTGAAGGTGACGCGCAGCCACGGGCGGCAGGCGACGTCTCACGGCCAGGGCTCCGGGCACAGGTTGGGACACACCGAACAGGACACATCGGTGAAGGGCGCGGGTGAAGGTGTTCGACGTGCCGGGCGAGTAGGAGAGGCCGAGAGCGCTGGCCGTGCCGTCGAGATCCAGCTCGTACCCGAGGGGGAAGCGGTCGAGGCCAGAGGCAAGGCGTCTGAGCGCCCAGGTCGCAGTGGGGCCGAGCACGTTGAGCCAAAACAGTTCGACGTAAGAGCTGCGCACGTCGTGGCCGATGGGGTCCACGACAGGGTCGTACCATGGCACGACCATCAGGGTTGGTTCGGTCGGTGTGAGCGACAGTGGTTCGAGCGGCATGATCCGACCCCCGGTTGGTGAGGAAGAGTGGGGGAAGCCGCTCACTACCGCTGGGTGCAGCGGATCGGCCGAAACGGCAAACTCTCCGTCGGGTCTGCACTCGACGGCTGCTCCGCGATGCGCCACACTGCGCAGATGGTCAGTGTCGAGGAAGCGGCCGCATGGGTGGCAGCCGCGGAGCGCATCGTCGTGTTCACCGGAGCGGGCATGTCCACCGACTCGGGCATCCCCGACTTCCGCGGTCCGAAGGGGGTCTGGACCCTCGATCCGGCAGCGGAGAAGATGTCGACCCTGCAGTACTACCTCGCTGATCCCGAGCTGAGGCGCGTCGCCTGGCAGAAGAGGCTCCACTCGCCGACCTGGCAGGCGCGCCCCAACGCCGCCCACCACGCCTTGGTCGAGCTCGAACGGCGTGGCCAGTTGCTGGCGCTGGTCACCCAGAACATCGACGAGCTCCATCAGCAGGCCGGCCATGACCCGGAGAAGGTCATCGAGGTCCACGGCACCGTGCGCTGGACCCGCTGCTGGAACTGCAACGACCGGCGCCCGATGGACGAGATACTCGAGCGAGTGCGCGCCGGTGAGGCCGACCCACCGTGCGCCGTCTGCGGTGGCATCGTCAAGAGCGACACGATCTCCTTCGGTCAGGATCTGGTGCCCCACGTCATCGGAGCGGCGCTGGACTCGGCGGATCGGTGCGACCTGCTGATCGCCGCCGGATCAAGCCTGTCGGTGTTCCCCGCCGCCAACGTCGTCCCCCGGGCGAGGGCGGCCGGGGCGCGGGTGATCATCGTCAACGGTGAGCCCACGGCGATGGACCGTGTCGCCGACGTCGTCCTGCTCGGCCCCCTCTCTGAGCTGCTCCCCGCCCTGTGCCTGGGGACGTGACAGAATCCTGACTGGAATGGTAGGCTTTCGAACATGGCAAACTTCCGCGACCTGCTGACTGCCGCCAGGGCGGAGATCCGCGAGGTGGACACCGCCGGTGCCGCGGCGCTGATCGCTGCGGGTGCGGTGGTGCTCGACGTCCGCGAGACCGACGAATACGACCAGGGCGCCCTCGCCGACTCGATCCACATCCCGCGTGGCCATCTCGAATCCCAGGTCGAGAGCCGCATCGTCGATCGCCGGGCGCCGATCGTCGTCACCTGTGCTGCAGGCGTGCGCAGTGTGTTCGCTGCCCGCACCCTTGCCGAACTGGGCTACACCGACGTGGTCAGCATGGCCGGTGGTTTCGGCAAGTGGAAAGACGAAGGCCGCCCCTGGAAGACCCCGGTCACCCTCAGCGCCGAGCAGCGCCACCGCTACATGCGCCACCTCCTCCTGCCCGAGGTGGGTGTCGCCGGCCAGGCCAAGTTGCTCGCCGCCAAGGTGCTCATGCTGGGTGCCGGCGGTCTCGGCTCACCGTCGGCGATGTACCTGGCGGCGGCCGGTGTGGGCACGATCGGCATCGTCGACATGGACGAGGTCGACGCCAGCAACCTCCAGCGCCAGATCCTGCACAACATCGATCGCATCGGCGACCGCAAGGTGGACAGCGCGAAGAAGACGCTGACCGCTTTGAACCCCGATGTCGACGTCGTCACTTACGACACCCGGCTCGACGCCGGCAACATCATCGACATCATCAGTGGCTACGACGTCATCGTCGACGGAGCCGACAACTTCCCCAGCCGCTACCTGCTCAACGACGCCAGCGTGAAGCTGGGCATCCCGGTAGTGCACGGCAGCATCTTCCGCTTCGAGGGCATGGTCAGCGTCTTTCACCCCCTTCAGGGCCCGACCTACCGCGACATGGTTCCCGAGCCGCCCCCCGCCGAACTGGCGCCGAGCTGTGCCGAGGCCGGCGTTCTCGGCGTGCTGCCGGGCATCGTCGGCAGCATCCAGGCGCTCGAGGTGATCAAGCTGATCCTCGGCATCGGCGAGCCGCTCATCGGGCGCATCCTGTCGGTGGACACCACCGACATGTCGTTCCGCACCTTCAACCTGCGCGTCGATCCGGCCAACCAGGTCACCTACGCCAACCGCGACCGCATCATCATCCGCGAGCTCGACGGATTGTGCGCCCCGGGCCTGGACCACTGACAAACCAGTGGGCCCACCGGGCGGGGTCTAGGCGAGCACTTCCTCCTGTTGGGGGGTGATCTCGTCGCGCTCCTGGCTGAGGACGCCGGCGATAACCATCGCCGCGCCGAGCAGATCCGTCGCGCTGGGGGTCTGATCGAGGGCGATGAAGCCCACCACCATCGCTGTCACCGGTAGAAGGGCGAGCAGGAGGGCGAAGCGACGGGTGGGGATACGGCGCATCACGACCTGGTCGATGGTGTACCCGATGGCCGAGGACAGGGCCCCGACCAGCACGCACAGACCGAGCAGACGTGCACTGCCGACCACCTCGGCGCTGCCTCTGATGCCGAACGGGGCAATGGCCAGAGCCCCGATCGCGAGGCCGACACCGAGCCCGCTGAGGCCGCGGTCCAGGGCCGCCACCCTCTTGCCGAGCACGATGTAGGCCGCCCACATGGCCGAGGCGCCGAAGATGTAGACGAGCCCCAACGGCTCACCACCCAGCTCGACTCCAGAGAGGATGGCCACCCCTGAGGCGGCGAGCAGGAGGGCCACCGTGTTGCGGCGGGTGCGGGTGAAAGCAGCGGCAACGGCGACCGGCCCGATGAACTCGAGCACCACGCTCTTGCCCAGCGGCAGGCGGTCGATGGCGAGGTAGAAGCAGAGGTTCATCGCCGCGGTGGCGATGCCGAACACGGCGGCGCCGACCAGCGAAGCCCGGTCCCACCGCCGCTGGGACCGCCACGACACCACCAGCACCACGGCGGCCGCCGACATCACCCGGAACAACGCCACCGTCGCCGGCCTGACCTCCTCGAAGAGGTTCACGGCCACCACCGAGCCTGTGTACTGGGAGATGCCCGACAGGACGAACAGAGCCTCAGGGGACGCGGTACGGAAGAAGTCGCCGGGTGTGCGCATGGCCACCGGCCAGGCTAGGCCTCAGCCGAGAACGACGAGGGCGGAGTTGGCGATCTGTTCGGGCAACATGCCGAACAGCTCGTAGAGGTCCGCAATGGAGCCCGACTGACCGAAGGCGTCGACGCCGACGGGCAGCACCCTCTGGCCGAACACCGAGCCCAGCCAGGCCAGGGAGTGGCTGGCCGCATCGTGCACGGTGACGATTGGCGAGCCCCGTTCGGCCGGGTTGATGAGGCGGGCGAGATGGATGGTGTCGAGCCGTGCCGGCCGGGCATCGGTGCCCGCTGCCTGTTGTTCGCCTCGCCACTCGCGGTACAGCCGGTCGGGCGAGGTGAGGTCGAGCACCGTCGTGGCGACCCCTTCGCTCTCCAACAGGGCGGCGGCGTGGTAAGCCTCGGGCAGTACGGCTCCACAGGCGGCAACGATCACATGGGAGGACCCATCAGGCTCGGCCGCAGGTTCCATCAGTCGGTAGCCGCCGGCGAGAACGTGGCTGCGCACGGTCTCCTCGCCGAGGCGTTCGCGGGCAGAGGCGAACGGCGCCTGGTCGATCGGGCGGGTGGAGAGCCGGAGGTACAGGCTCTCGCCGTCGGGGGCGTCCAGTCGGCGGATGCCGTCGCACAGCAGCCAGTCGAGCGGGGCGGCGAAGCACGGTTCGGCATAGGTGAGGCCGGGTAGCTCGAGCCCGATCGACGGGGTGATGGTGCTCTGATGGGCTCCACCTTCGGGCGCGAGGGTGATGCCGGCAGGGGTGCCGACCACGACGAACCGGGCACCGTTGTAGAGCGCGTAGATCAAGGCGTCGAGGCCACGGCAGACGAACGGGTCGTAGACCGTGCCGATCGGGATCAGGTGCTCGCCGTGCAACTCGTGACCGAGGCCCAGCGCGTGCAGGGCGAGGAAGAGGTTCATCTCGCTGAGGCCGAGTTCGATGTGCCGCCCCTCGGGGCCCTGCTGCCAGCGCAGGAGTCGGTCGGGGCCGAGGAAGTCGGGTTGGGGCTCGGGGTGGAACACGCCGAACTTGTTGATCCACCCGCCGAGGTTGGTGCTCACGCTGACGTCGGGCGACAGCGTGACCATGCGCTCACGCCACGCCCGGCGACCGCGCCGAGCCCGGTGAGCAGCCGTCCGAACATCTCCTGGGTGCTGACCGGTTTGGCCCCCATGACCGCCGCCCACCGACTCGGGCACGGTGAGCTGCGGCCGGGGAGGGACTGCGACGTTGTTCACTTCGTCCCCTGCGCTCGGCACATCCGCCCGGCGGCCGAGCGCTCGGGGGAAGCGATCCCATTCGTCTCGGCGTCGAGCCCCAGTTCGGCTCCGAGCGCGTCGATCTGGGTCGGCGACAGCAGCGCTGAGTGGTTCAGCGGGTCGCCGGCGATCGGCAAGCCCCACCCCTTCACGGTGTAGGCGAACACCACGCTCGGCCGGTCGGTGACGGCGTCGCACGCTCGGTAGGAGTCGAGCAGCAGGCCGAGGTCGTGACCGCCGAGGTTTTGCACCAGCGCGCACCAGTTCGGTCATCGCCGATGTCGGCACGAAGCGCTCGACGCTCGCGTCGGCATCGTGCGAGGAAGGCCGGGCGCAGATCGGCGCCGCGCAGGGCGAACAGCGACTGGTAGCGCTCGTTGCTCATCTCGTCGATGTGGCGCCGCAGGGCATCGCCGCCGTCGCATCGCGAAGGCAGCCTGCAGCAGGCTGCCGTACTTGGCCTCGACGACGTGCCAGCCGGATCCGGCGAAGAACTCGATCAGCTTCTTGATCTTCTGGCCGGGGATGACGCGGTCGAGGCTCTGGCGGTTGGCGTCGACCACGAACATCACGTTGCCGAGCCCCTGCAAAGAGGCGTCGGCGATCGCCTCCCACACGTTGCCCTCGTCGAGTTCGGCGTCGCCGACCAGGGAGATGAACCGGGCACGCGGGCGACTCCTCGAAGTGGGCGTCGATGTAGCGCCGGGTCATCGCTGCGAACAGGGGAGCGACCACGCCGAGGCCCACCGAGCCGGTCGAGAAGTCGGCAACATCGGGATCCTTGGTGCGGCTCGGGTAGCTCTGCAGCCCGCCCCGTTCACGCAGCCGAAACAGGTAGCGAACGATCGAGTTCACCCTGGAGGTACTTGATCGCGTGGAACACGGGTGAGGCGTGGGGCTTGACGGCGACCTTGTCGGCGCCGTCGAGATGGGCGAACCACAACGACGTCATGATGCTCACCATCGATGCACTCGACGCCATGTGGCCGCCGACCTTGACCGCGAACTCGGCGTCGCGCCCACCGGGTGGCACAGTCCGGAGGGTCGCTCTCGGTTGGCGTGGTCGACCATGCGCACCGCCAGCCACAGCACCCGCTTCTGCACCGCCTCGAGCGTGTCGAGATCGATCGCCTCGTCCGCCTGGTTCATATCGCGGCCAGGGCACGCGCGAGGTCGGCGATCAGGTCATCGGGGTTCTCGATACCGACAGACAGCCTCACCAGGCCGTCGGTGACCTGCATGTGTTGGCGTTCGTCGGCGGGTACGTCGCAGTGGGTCATCGTTGCCGGGTGCTGGGCCAGCGATTCGGTGCTGCCGAGGCTGACAGCGAGGCGCACGATGCTCAGGGCGTCGAGGAAGCGGAAGGCCCCGGCCTCGTCGGTGTCGAGCCACAGCGACAACATCGCGCCGGCACCGAGGCACTGGCGCTGGTAGACGTCGTGACCGGGGTCGCCGGGCTGGAGGTGGCCGAGGTAGGAGACCCTCTCCACCTTGGGATGGTCACGGAGGAAGTCGGCCACGCGCCTGGCTCCTATTGCCTGGCTCTCCATGCGCACCTTCATCGTCTCCAGGCTGCGCAGTAGTAGCCACGCCGTCCACGGTCCGGCAACGCTGCCGTAGAAGGTGCGCATCACCCTCACCGGGTCGATCAGTTCGGCAGAGCCGAGGGCCAGCCCGGCGATCACGTCGCTGTGACCGCCGATGTACTTGGTCGCCGAGTAGAGCACGATGTCGGCACCGTGGAGGAGAGGTCGCTGCCACAGGGGACCGAGGTAGGTGTTGTCGACGACGACCGGTACCCGCCGGGTCGCGGACAGGACACGAGCGACGCGGGCGCAGGCGGCGATGTCGCACAGAGCGTTGGTGGGGTTGGCGGGGGTCTCGATGTACACCATCGCCACCCGGTTTGCGCCAGCCTTTTCAGCGATGGCGAGCATCTCCTCCTCGGACGCATCGACGTCGAAGCCGACGCCGGTGATCCCGAACAGGGGCAGCACCTTGCGGATCAGGTGGTCCGTGCCCCCGTACAGGGGGTTGCTGTGCAGCACCACGTCGCCGGGCCGCAGGTGGGTGTGCAAGGTGGTGGAGATCGCAGCCATGCCACTCTCGAAGGCGGCCGACCGTTCGGCACCGTCCCACAGGCACATCCGGTCCTCGAGCATCTCCACGTTGGGGTTGTTGAGACGGCTGTAGATCAGGCCGATGGTCTCGCCTGGCTCCTGGCCACGGTGGCCGTAGGCGACCTCGAAGTAGGCCTTGCCTTCGGCCGCGGTCTGAAAGACGAAGGTCGACGACTGGAAGATGGGTGGCTTCAACGAGCCCTCCGACCACTCGGGTCGGTAGCCGTGGCCGAGCATCATCGTCTCGGGGTGGAGGTCGCAGGGGGGCTCGTTCATCAGATGAGTGTCCTCCCGATAGGGTGCGGTCGTACAGCGAATTCTTGAGCAAATCGAGGCGTTATGATCACCCTGGACCGAATCGATCTAGAGATATTGGACTGTTTGCAGAATGATGGTCGGATGGCCAATAAGCAGCTTGCCCGTCTCGTGGGCCTCGCTCCGTCGTCGTGCCTCACCCGCGTGCGCCGACTCGTAGACACCGGTGTGATCCACGGGTTCCACGCCGACGTCGATCTCGAGCAACTCGGCATTGGCCTCCAGGCCCTGGTCGCAGTGCGCCTCGAGCGTCACCATCGCGACGACGTCGACTCCTTCATCGCCTTCGCCCTCGGCCTGCCCGAAGTGGTGTCGGTCACCCACGTCGCCGGCCCCACCGACGTCCTCGTCCATGTCGCCGTCCGCGACAGCAACCATCTGCGAGACCTGGTGATGGACTCTTTCGCCACCCGCCCCGAGGTGGCCCGCTTCGAGACCTCGCTCGTCTACTCGCGGCACCACAAGGCGATCACCGCTTCCACTTGCCAGAGCCACTGACCTCGGCTGGTGGCGCCTATGCTCAGACCGTGGCTGTGAGCGCGGAGGATCGCCGTCGCTGGGATCGGCAGGTCGCCGCGTTGCGCACTGTCGAGAACGACGACGAAGGCTCTCTGGCGTGGCGCGCCGACATGATCGATTCGGTCAACGAGCGGCGTCGTCGGCATGGTCGCGACGAGATGGCCACCGAAGGAGAGATGCATCGCCGTGCCCGAGCCCTCGGACTACTGGTCGACGTTCGAAACCAGCCTGGCTGAGCTCGGCTGTCACCCCGTGCTCATCGGCGCCCTGGCGCGGCGGCTGTGGATGGCCGGCTGACCCGGCACGCGGCCTACGCTTGCTGCCGATGAGCAAGGACGACAAGCGCACCGACAGCGGCATAGAGGTCAAGGCGCTCTATACCTCCGACGACCTCACCGGGTGGGATCCCGCAACCCAGCTGGGGTACCCGGGCAAGCCTCCCTACACCCGCGGCGTGTACCCCACGATGTATCGCGGCAAGTTGTGGACGATGCGCCAGTACGCCGGGTTCGGCTCGGCGGCCTCCACCAACGAGAGGTTCAAGTTCCTGTTGCAGGCCGGCCAGACCGGTCTGTCGTGCGCGTTCGACCTGCCCACCCAGATGGGCTACGACAGCGACCACCCCCGTGCCGAAGGCGAGGTCGGCAAGGTCGGTGTGGCCATCGACTCCCTCGACGACATGCGCACCCTGCTCGGCGGCCTGCCCCTGGACCAGGTGAGCACGAGCATGACCATCAACTCCACCGCCGCCGTGCTGCTGCTGATGTACGAACTGGTGGCCGAGGAGCAAGGTGTGCCGGCCGATGCGATCAGCGGCACCATCCAGAACGACCTGTTGAAGGAATACATCGCCCGCGGCACCTATGTGTACCCGCCCAAGCCGAGCATGCGGATCATCACCAACATCTTCGAGTACTGCACCCAGCACGTGCCGAAGTGGAACACGATCAGCATCAGCGGCTACCACATCCGTGAGGCGGGCAGCACGGCGGTGCAGGAGATCGCCTTCACCATCGCCAACGGCATCGCCTATGTCGAGGCGGCCATCGCCGCCGGTCTCGACATCGACACCTTTGCCCCGCGTCTCAGCTTCTTCTGGAACGCCCACAACAACTTCTTTGAAGAGGTGGCCAAGTTCCGCGCCTCGCGCCGCATCTGGTATCGCCTGATGACGGAGCGCTTCGGTGCCCAGAAGGAGGCCAGCAAGCTGCTGCGCTTCCACACCCAGACCGGAGGCAGCACCCTCACCGCCCAGCAGCCGGAGAACAACATCGTGCGCGTTGCCGTGCAGAGCATGGCGGCGGTGATGGGTGGAACCCAGAGTCTGCACACCAATGGGTTCGACGAGGCGCTGAGCCTGCCCACCGAGAGGGCCGCACGCATCGCCCTGCGCACCCAACAGATCATCGGCTACGAGAGTGGCATCGCCGACACCCCGGACCCACTCGGCGGCAGCTACTTCGTCGAGGCGCTCACCGACGAGGTGGAGAGGCTGGCATGGGAGTACATCCACCGCATCGACGAGATGGGCGGAGCGGTGGAGGCCATCGAGGCGGGCTTCCAGCAGGACGAGATCATGGAGGCTGCCTATGCCTATGCGAAGAGCATCGACGACGACGAGAGGGTGATCGTCGGACTCAACATGTTCCCGGTGGACAACGAGCCCGACCCCGATCTCTTCCCTGTGGACCCTGAACTGGAGGTCGGGCAACGCCGCCGCCTCGCTGCCTTCAAGGCCGACCGCGACTTGGCCCTGCTGGCGGCACGGCTCGAAGACCTGCGCGACTGTGCCCGCGGCACCCAGAACGTGCTCTACCCGATGAAAAAGGCCCTGCGCGCCGGAGCAACGCTCGGCGAAGTCAGCGACGCCCTGCGCGACGTCTTCGGCATCTACCGGCCCCGCTGACACCGTCGTGCTTCGTCGTGCCCTTGTCGTCGCCACACTGATGATGGCTGTGGCCACGGGCTGCGCCCCGTCGTCGTCGGCGCCGCCGGCGTCGGGCGGTACCCTGCCCCGCCCCTCCGACGCCGGCACCCTGCTGCCGATAGATCTCGACACCTTGCCGTCCGACGTCACAACCACTCTGGCGTCGGACACCTTGTTCGGTGGCGACCCCTGCACGGCGCTCGAAGAGGGCGACTTCGCCCGGGTGACCTTCGCCGGAGCCGGAGCAGGAGAGCTGATCGACTTCGTCGCCGCATCGCTGGATTCATGCCTCTACACGGTGGAGGCCGGGGGCGAGGAGTACGTGGTGCTCGTGAGGGCGAGGATGGCGGCCGATCTCGGCGTCACGTCGTCGACCGACGTCGAGGTGGAGGAGCTCACTGGCATCGGCGAGGCCGCCATTGGCGTCGAGCGCAGTGACGTCTACGAGGTGATCGTCGAGGTTTCGAACGGGTGGTTCTCGGTCACCGCTCCGGATGCCGCAAGCGCAAAGTACCTGGCCAGGGCCGCAGTGGAACGCGCCTTTCAGGACTAGACCATCACTCGATGATCGAGATCCTCACCGGTGGCCGGTCGGGTGCGGTGACGCTTTCGGTGGCCCAGCCGAGGTAGATGACCGCAGTCACATGGGTGCCGGGCTCGAAACCGCACAGGGCCGCCACCGGATCGTTGGCACCCTTCGGGCAGGAGCTCCAGTAGGTGGCCAGGCCATGGGTGGTCGCGGCGAGGAGGATGTTCTGCACGCCGGCAGCCGTCGCGTCGCGGTTCTCGGCGCTGGTCTGCGGGGTACCGCCGGGAGCGGCACCCACCACCAGTGTGGCCGGTGTGCGCATGTACTTGGTGAGGGCCTTCTCCACCTTGTCGGCCGGGTCCTCGCGTGCTGCCATCGCTGCGGAAATCACCTCGCCGAGGCGAGCCCTGCCCTGCCCGGCGAACAGGGCGAACCGCCAAGGCCAGGTGCGCTTGTGGTTCGGTGCCCACTGGGCCAGCTCGCACAGCTGCTCCACGAGGTCGCGGGGAACCGGACGCTGCCCGTCGACCAGCATGCTGGTGCGCCGCGCCCTCACCAGACCGGCGAAGTCGCTGGGATCAGGTGCCATGTCAGCTTCCCAGGATCTGGTCGCGTACTTCGCGCTTCAGGAACTTGCCGCTCGCGTTGCGCGGGATGGGCTCGTCGCGGAACCACACCTTGGACGGGATCTTGTAGGCGGACAGGTCTGTGGACAGGAACTCCCGGAGCTCGTCGGCCGTAAGTGAGGCATCGGGGCGCAGGACGATCACGGCGACCACGGCTTCGCCCAGCCTCTCGTCGGGCACGCCGAAGACGATCGCCTCGACCACCGCGTCGTGGTGGTAGATCGCGGCCTCGACCTCGCTGCAGTACACGTTCTCGCCGCCGCGGATGACCATGTCCTTGGCCCGGTCGACGATGAACACCCATCCGTCCTCGTCGATGCGGGCGATGTCGCCGGTGTTCAGCCAACCGTCTTGGATCGAATCGGCCGTCGCCTCTGCGCGGTTGAGGTAGCCCTTGATCACGACCGAGCCGCGCACGCACAGCACGCCGATCGCCTCTGGGTGGGGGGCGATGTCGTTGCCGTCCTCATCGACCAGCTTCCACTCCAGGGTCGGCACCACTGGGCCACATGACGCCGGCTTGGCGAGGTAGAAGCGGGAGGAGTTGGCGGTGATGATGCCATGGGTCTCGGTCATGCCGTAACCGGTCGACGGCTGGCCGCCCTCCAGTGCGCCGGCGATCTTCTTCACCAGGTCCGGCTGCACGGCCGATCCCCCGCCGGCGATCCCCTGCAGAGAAGAGGTGTCCCGGTTGGCCCAGTCGGGGTGCATGAGCAGCTCACGGCCCATCGTGGGCACGCCGGAGAAGTTGGTGACCCGCTCGCGTTCGATCAGCTCCAGGGCACGCCCGGCATCCCACTTGTACATCAGCACCAGCTTGGCGCCGGTGAGCGTGGCCGGGTGCAGGAGGCAGTTGCAGGCGGTGACGTGGAACAGGGGGGTGGCCGCCATGAAGACCGACGGCGGGGGAGTCGCCGGCGCCGAGAGCGGAGCAGGCAGATCTCCGGCGGCGACGGCCTTCTGCTCGGCCATCGACACGGCGGTGGCCATGAAGGCGATGTCGAGCATGTTGTCCACCGAACCGCGATGGGTGAGCTGGGCGCCTTTGGGGAGACCGGTGGTGCCCGAGGTGTAGAAGATCGTCACGTCATCGTCCGGGTCGATGTCCGCCTGGGGCAGGGTGAGCGGGTCGTCGGTCGCCATCACCTCGGCCCACGTCGTCGCGTCGTCGGGAAGTTCGCGATCGGAGCGCACTGAGATCAGGTGCATCGCATGGGGGAGTCGCACCCTCACCGCGTTGAGGATGTGGGAGGCACGCTCGAAGCGCTCGTCGTCCACGATGAGCACCTTGGGATGGCTGTCGTCGAGGGCGTACTCCATCTCATGGGGCGTCCACCAGGCGTTCATGCCCACGACCGCTGCCCCGAGTGAGGCGGTGGCCCAATAGCCGATGACCCACTCGGGGTAGTTGCGCATGGCCAATGCCACGCGGTCGCCGTGGCTCACCCCCTTGGCGGCCAGGTGGGTGGCGAGCTTGCGAACCTGGGCATGGGCCTCGGCATAGGTGTAGTGCTCGTCCTCGAACACCAGGTAGCCCTTGTCGGCGTAGCCGGCGGACAGCTCCCAGACCGCCCTCATCGTGGGTGGGGCGGCCGCGAAGGTCTTGAGGGGAACGCCGCGGACCTCGACGGTGCCGATGGCAAAGGGGGAACCGGGTGCTTCGAGTTCGGCGCGAGCGGCCTTGTAGTGGTGGATCACGGCGGTGATCATTGCCGACCGGTGAGCAGCGGCGCCATGTCGAGCGCCTGCGGAGTCGGTACGGTCGGGTGATGAGCGTGGAGAGGTTGCGAACCGGGACCGACGGTGTCACGCGCTGTTGGTGGTGCGGTGACGACCCGCTTTATGTCAGCTACCACGACAACGAGTGGGGACGGCCGGTCACCGATGACCGGCGGTTGTTCGAGAAGATCTGCCTCGAAGGGTTTCAGTCCGGCCTCTCGTGGCTGACCATCCTGCGCAAGAGGGACAACTTCCGTGCCGCGTTCGCCGGTTTCGACATCGAGGCGGTCGCCGCTTTCGGTGCCCCCGATGTGGAGCGCCTGCTCGGTGATGCCGGCATCGTTCGTCACCGGGGCAAGATCGAGAGCACCGTCAACAACGCCCGGCGGGCCCTCGAGTTGATCGCCGAGGTGGGCTCACTGAGCGAATACGCGTGGAGGTACAGCGCCCCACCGATTTCCCGCTCGGCCGGGCCGGAGCTGTCGATCCCGTCCACGAGTCCCGAGTCGGTGGCGATGTCGAAGGATCTCAAGCGGCGCGGCTGGAGCTTCGTCGGCCCCACCACGATCTACGCCTTCATGCAGGCGATGGGCCTGGTGAACGATCACATCGTCGGCTGCGAGCGGATGCCTGGCGAGGTGTAGGCGTCGGTCGAGTCCGGCCCGGCAGTGGGGGTCCTAGCAGCCGGTGGCGTCGCGGAGATGGCGACAAACCTCGGCCTGTCGCCGAGGTGAGAGCTTGGTGACTCGGCGCCTGAAGGCGTCACGGCGGATGGTGTGGATGTTGTCGAAGTTGACGACACAATCTGTCGGCACCCCGTCGGCAAGCGCGGTGAGAACCAGCTCGGAGACCAGCCCTCGCTCGGTCTTCGTCAGGGCCGCAACCACGATCGCTCCGATTCGGTCGGCCACCGGGTCGCGGGTCAGGACCAGTACGGGACGATCGCCTCCGGGCGTTGCCGCAAACCAGATCTCACCGTGGTGCATCGGCCCAGTCCGCCCAGTCATCCGCCGGGCCCCAATCGGCGACCAGGGCCAGTGACAACTCCTCCTCGGTGTGCGGCAAGTTCTCCCATCGATTGGCATCGACTTCGGAAGCCAGGCGAGCAAGGTGCCGGTGGAGCGCCTCGCGGAGGAGCTCGGACTTTTCGATGCCGAGTTGGTCGGCCCATCGTTGGGCATCCGCGGCCTCTGCGTCGTCGACCCGGAAGCTGATCATCGTCATACGTACATGCTAGGACGTATGACAGGCGGTGACAAGCGTTGGTCGCCAGACCTCTGTATCGCCCGCGACCCTCGTCAGTTGGCATGCAGGGCGGCGTTGAGACCCGCCCATTTGGCCGAACGGGGAAGGGCCTCCACCGCACCCGTCTGGCTGTTGCGGCGGTAGAGCAGGCCACCGAGACCGCTGAGCCGGCGGGCCTTCACCACCTCGACGCCATCGGTGCCGTGCACGGCCACCATCGTGCCGGCGGTGACATAGAGCCCGGCTTCCACCACACATTCGTCACCGAGGCTGATACCGATGCCCGCTTCGGCGCCCAGCAGGCAGCGCTCGCCGATGGTGACCTGCTCGGTGCCTCCACCCGACAGGGTGCCCATGATGCTCGCCCCGCCACCGATGTCGCTGCCGTCACCGACAATGACCCCCGCGGAGATGCGACCCTCGACCATCGACGTACCCAGGGTGCCGGCATTGAAGTTGACGAAGCCCTCGTGCATCACGGTGGTACCCGGGGCGAGGTGGGCGCCGAGTCGCACCCTGTCGGTGTCGGCAATACGCACCCCGCTGGGGATCACATAGTCGGTCATGCGCGGAAACTTGTCGAGTCCGTGAACGGTGAGCACCATGCCGTCGGCGCGCAGATTCCATCTCAGCTCCTCGATGCCGTCGATCGGCACCGGGCCGAGGTTCGTCCAGGCGACATTCGCGAGCAGGCCGAACAGGCCGTCGAGGTTGACAGCGCGGGGTTTCACGCGGCGGTGGGACAAGAGGTGAAGGCGCAGGTAGGCATCGACGGCGTCGGCTGGTGGGGCATCGGTGTCGATGGTGCGCTGAACCGCCTCGACGCGTACCTGACGCAGTTCGTCGTGGCGCTCCGCCTTGGCGTAGGCCGCGAACGACCCGGGTGTCGGCTCTATACCGAGGCCCAGTTCACGGAACCAGGTGTCGAGCACGGTGCCGTCGGCGGCGACGGTGGCGAGGCCACGGCCCCAGGCTGCAGTCATCGTGGGTCTCCTTCGGAATGGTCGCCTGCTCTTGAGATGTTCGCCACGAGGTTAGGGCTACCAGCGGTTGCGCGCCTCTTCGGCGAAACCGCGGATCCTGTCGATCTCCACCGGCACCCCGTCGTCGCCGACCACTCGGCCACCCCAGGTACCGAAGCACTGGTGGACCTCCATCTTCACCACCTTGACATCGGTGATGTCGTAGCGGTCGAAGGTGGGGGTGAGGACGACGTCGACCTGGTCGGAGCCGGGGGTGCGCACCCTCCACGGCTTCATCGGCTCGTCCCAGGCGTAATCCCACACCAGTTCGTCGCTGATCTTGGTGAGCCGGCCGTCGATGCACAGGGCGTTCTCGGTGGCGCCGGTGCCTTCGGTCCACTTGCCACCGAACTGGAGGCCGACGACGCGGCCGTCGGTGGAGTGGCCCGACGCTGCCGCCCAGTTCCACCGGTTCGAGTAGGGCCAGATGCCACGGCCGAGGTCTTGCACTCCCCAGGCGTCGGCGCCGACATCCCAGCGGTGCTCACCCACCCTCACCGTGCCGTTGGCCGGTCGGGCGTTCTGCTTCGAGGTGAACTGGAACCGCCGATCGCTCCAGGGGATGACTACGTTCAACGACTCGTGCCCGGCGGGCTTGGCGACCGTGACGTCGACAGCGATCGGACCGTTGGCCGAGGTGTCGGCCGTGGCGACCAGCCGGGTACCCGCATCGGTCTCCTCGATGAGCAAGGTGAAGCCCTTGCCACGGTGCTCGACGGTGCCGGTGCACACCTGCTCAGGCATGGTGAACCCGCGTCCGAGCGGGGCGAGCACGCCGGCCGTGGCCTGGAGGCCGGTGGCGTGCTCCATCACCCACACGTTCGCCAGACCGGCATAGTCGATGTCGGCGTAAACGAAGGAGACCACGACCTCGGGGGTGTTCACGCACCAGTAGTCCCACCTCTTCTTGCGACCCCACGCCCGGCGCAGGTTGGCCCTCAGCAGGGGTGTGCGGGCCCACCCGCGAGCAGAAGGATTCAGGCGGCCTCGGCTGTCGCACAGGTCGACGGGTTCGGTGATCTCGCGTTCGCCGGCCATGGGGTCAGAGCACCTCGGGTCGCAGGGTGGGGAAGAGGATGACCTCCTTGATCGAGCTCACCCCGGCGATGAGCATGGCCACGCGGTCCATGCCGATGCCGAGACCCCCCGTTGGTGGCAGGCCGTACTCGAGCGCCCTCAGATAGTCCTCGTCGACCGTGCCACGCTCGGCGTCGCCTGCGTCCTTCGCCGTCTGTTCGTCCTCGAAGCGCAGGCGTTGCTCCACGGGATCGTTGAGCTCGCTGTAGCCGTTGGCCAGCTCGCGGCCGCCGACGAAGAGCTCGAAGCGTTCGGTGAGGAAGGGGTCGTTGCGGTCCACGCGGGCGAGGGGTGAGATCTCGACCGGGTGGCCGGTGACGAAGGTCGGCGCGATGAGAGCGGCCTCGGCTGTGGTCTCGAAGATCTCCTCGATGATCTTTCCGGTGCCCCAGAGGGGGTTCACCGGTATGTCGTAGCGGGCCGCCAGCTCGCGAAGCTGATCGACGGGCTGGGACGGGTGCACTTCTACGCCGGTGGCGTCGCGGACGAGGTCGATCATCCGTGCCCTGCGCCACGGCTGGGCCAGATCGACCTCCTCGTTTCCCCCGTCGGGGCGGTGCACTGTGACCACCGATGAGCCCGTGGCATCGAGAGCGGCGCGGGTGATGAGGGTTTCTGTGATCTCGATCATCTCGCTGTAGTCGGCGAAGGCCTGGTACAGCTCCATCATCGTGAACTCGGGGTTGTGGCGGGTGCTGATGCCCTCGTTGCGGAAGATGCGCCCGATCTCGAACACCCTCTCCATCCCGCCGACGATCAGCCGCTTGAGGTGCAGTTCCAGAGCGATGCGCAGGTAGAGCTGCATGTCGAGCGCGTTGTGGTGGGTGATGAACGGGCGGGCGTGGGCACCGCCGGCCTCGACGTGCAATACAGGGGTCTCGACCTCGATGAAGTCGCGGTCGTGGAGGGTGCGCCGAAAGCTGCTGATGATCGCGTGACGTACGCGAAAGGCGTTGCGGGCCTCTTCGTTGACGATCAGGTCGGCGTAACGCTGGCGGAATCGGGTGTCGGTATCGGTGAGCCCGTGCCACTTGTCGGGGAGTGGCCGGATGGCCTTGGACAGGAGCTCGAGCTTCTCGGCCCTGATGCTCAGCTCGCCCTTGCGAGTGGTCATCACCGTGCCGTGGACGCCAACCCAATCACCGAGGTCGAGATCCTTGATCGAGTCGAAGGCGGCGTCGCCAACCACAGCCTTGGACACGAAAAGTTGTACTTCGCCGTCGCGGTCGCGCATGGTGGCGAACACCAGCTTCCCCGAGTCGCGCAGCAGCATCACCCTGCCGGCAACCGCCACCTGGTGCTCGGTCTCCGTGCCGGGCGCCAGGTCGCCGAACTGCCCGCGCAGCTCGGCCAGGGTGGTGGTGCGGTCGAAACGGTACGGGTATGGCTCGGTACCGGCGGCCCTCAGGTCGGCGAGCTTGCCCAACCGGTTTGCCTTCTCAGCCGTCAGGCCGCCGATCGCAGGGGTGTGATCCTGGGCCGGATCGGGGGTCTCGGGGTTGTCGACGCTGCTCACAGTGCTCTGACGGTACCGGACGACGGCCACCCACACGGCACCCTTTGGCTGCTGGTAGCTTGCGGCCGCGGGCGGTAGGAAGAAAGGCAAGTGGGCTGTGAATCTTCGTCGAACTGCGCAGTTAGCCCTCGCCGCGGTCTTCCTCGCCACTCCCTTCGTCCACCGGGTCACGGCTGCGCCCGCCGATCTCACCGGGGTCGTCAGTCTCAGCGGTTCAGCCACGGCCACTGCCCTGGCCGAACCGGTTATTCCCGACGTCGATCTCGTCTCCATCTACCAGACGAGCGAGCTCAGCTCCTCCGTGCGCAAAGCGGCCCTTGCCGCAGCAGCAGCGGCCCGGGCACCAGCGGTGGTGGGTCGTGGCTTCTCGATAGGTCTCAGCAGGCTGCGCCGCGACGCCACAGTCGTACAGCAGGCGAGCGGCACCGGGTGGGCATTCCCGATGGGCATCACCGCCCTACCCGTCGATGCCATCCGGGGCGTGATGGGACGTGCCGTCGCCGGTGTGGTCAGCCGGGGACAGGTGGTGATGGGGCAGACCACCGCCACCCTGAGAGGCGCTCTCCCCGGTGACATCGTCGACCTGCGTACGGTCAGGGGTGGCAGCATCAGCTTCACCATCGGCCTGGTGGCACCCGATGATCTGGTCGGAGGCACCGAGATCCTGATGAGCACCGACCAGGCGACCCTGCTCGGCGCCACCGTCGACACTCGGGTGCTGATCTACGGACCCTTCGACCGGGAGACGGTCGACCACGCGCTCTCTGTTCAGGGCCTGACGGGGAACAACACTGTTCGGGTGCGTCGAAGCTGGGATCCGCTCGACCCCGACCTGACCCTCGGCATGGCCCGCACCAAGCAGTTGCTCGGGGAGTTCGATCTCGACTATGCCCACGTCTCCGACTACGGATGGACGGCCGTGGGTTCTGCCTGGAGGGCCGTCTACCTGCCGCCCAGCCGCGAGCGCTACCCCGGTGGGATCCTGGCGATGTGCAACAGAGTCATCTCTGCGGACCTTGCCGCGGCCTTACAGGAAGTGGTCGACTCGGGTCTGGCCGGCCACCTCGACCTGGCCAACACCAACACCTATGGAGGATGCACCACCGGCCAGGCTCGGCTCGGGCGCCTCACCCAGGCCATCGGAACGGTGTCGCGGCACTCCTGGGGCCAGCCGATCGACATCAACACAACCACCAACTGTCAGGGCTGCGTGCCGGCCATGGACTGTCGCATCGTGCGTATCTTCCGCAAGCACAACTTCGCCTGGGGCGGCAACTTCCTCACCCCCGACGGGATGCACTTCGAGTGGGTGGGTGAGGCCCGCGACACCCTTGCCTACCCGTCGAGGTATTGCCCCAACCCGGTGCTCACCGCCACCTCGACGGACCGGGCCCCGCTCCAGTCAGAGGGGCACGATGTTCGCCGGCGACGGCTGGACGGAGGGTTGACCGCTCGCTGTAGCCTCCTCCCCGTGTCGACACGCTTCGTCATCATCGGCGGTGGGCCCGCGGGCAACACTGCGGCCACCCATGCCGCCCGGCTCGGCGCCGAGGTCACCCTGATCGAACGCGACGTCATCGGCGGCGCAGCCCATCTGTGGGACTGCATCCCGTCGAAGACGATGATCGCCACCGGTGGGGCGATGAGCTTCACCCGGCGGATCGAGCGGTATGGGGCTCGAGCAGCAGGTGGCCGAGGTCGACATCGACGGCGCTGACCGAGCGCATCGAAGACATCAAGAACCATCTCCAGGGCAACACGACCCGACTGCTGGAGAGCCAGGGCGTCGAGTTGATCCACGGCTCGGCCCGAATGGTGGGGCCAAAGGAAGTGGAGGTGACCACCGAGTCCGGCACCCGGCTGATCGCGGCCGACGCCGTGCTCATGGCCACCGGCTCCAGCCCCCGCATACCCGAGTGGTGCCAGCCCGATGGCGAGCGCATCCTCATCACCCGCGACTGCTACCCGCCGCGCATCTTCCCGACGAGCATCACCGTGGTCGGCTCGGGCGTCACCGGTGTCGAGTTCGTGCACATGTTCTCCAGCTTCGGCGCCGAGGTGACCCTGGTCGTGAGCCGTCAACAGGTGCTGCCGACGAAGGACCCCGAGGTCGCCGCTGTTCTCGAAGACGACTTCCTGCGTCGAGGAGTGCGCCTGTTGAAAGGTGCCCGCGCCGACGTCCATCGACCGTGACGGCGACGAAGTGGTCGTGCGTTGCGACGACGGCCGGATGGCGCGCAGCCAGCCACGCCGTGCTGGCCATCGGCTCGGTGCCCAACACCGAGGGCCTCGGCCTCGAGGCCGCCGGTGTCGAGACGGGCGGAGGCGGCTACGTCACCATCAACCATCACTGTCAGAGCAATGTCGACCACATCTACGCGGCGGGCGACGTCAGCGGCAAGCTGCCTCTCAGCAGCGTGGCCAGCATGCAGGGCCGCAAGGTCGCCGAGCACGTCATGGGGCTGCAGAAGGTGACCCACCGCCACCTCGACTACGACAAGGCCGCCAGTGCGATCTTCACCGAACCCGAGATCGCCGACGTCGGCCTGGCCGAGGCCGAGGCATTTGCCGAAGGCCGCAAGATCCGGGTCACCAAGGTGCCCTTCAGCGCCACCCCCAAGGCGTTGATCAACAACGACCCGCGTGGCTTCGTGAAGATCATCAGCGACCCTGCCACCGGAGTGGTGCTCGGTGGGTCGATCGTCGGGCGTCATGCTGCGGAGCTGATCAGCGTGATCGCCCTGGCCGTGACGGCCAATCTCAAGGTCACCGACATCGTCGAGAGCCTGCTGGTACACCCGGCGCTGGCCGAGGCCCTCGCCGAAGCCGCTGACTGATGTTCTCCACGGAAAACGACGACGACCCGGGCCCGATAGTTCCGGCCGGGGTGCACCTCGCCCCGATCGGCCGCAGGGCGCTCGGGCTGCTCATCGACCAGGCTCTTCTCGCCGGACTCGTGATCGGTGGCTTCGCCATCTTCGGTTTCTCGCCCGAGGAAGCGATCTCCGACAACCCCGGCAAGTGGTTCAACGTGGCCATCACCGTGCTGGCGCTCGTCTACGAGACGGTTGGGGTGTGGCGATGGGGCCGCACCCTCGGAAAGCTGGTTGCGGGTACGCGGGTGGTGCACGTGCTCGACGGGGGTGGGGCCGGCTTCAACGCCGCCCTGATCAGGGCCCTCGTGCCCGCCGCGTTCGGCGCCATACCCCAGGTCGGTCTGTTCCTCGGGCTCGGCGTCTACCTGCTCGCGTTGTTCGACCCGCGCCGTCAGGGCTTGCACGACAAGGCCGCGGGCACCCTGGTGGGGCTCAGCCGACTCCCCTGATCAGGCGATGACCACCACTACGTCGCCGGCACCGACGGTGTCGCCGGCGGTGACCTTGATCTCCTTGACCGTTCCGGCCTTCTCGGCGGTGATCTGGTTCTCCATCTTCATCGCCTCGAGCACCACCACCGCCTGACCGACCTCGACCTCCTGGCCGACCTCGACGAGCACCTTGACGATGGTGCCCTGCATCGGCACTTCGACATTGCCGCTTCCGATGCCTCCGGCCGCGCCGCCGCGACTGGCGGAGCTACGGGCAGGCTTCTTCGCCTTGGCCGCCCCGGAAGCGACCAGGGGCATGTCGGGCACCCACATGTTGACGTCGAAGCGCTTGCCGTTGACCTCGACGGTCGTGCTGCGCCTGACAAGCGAGGTGTCGTCACCCTCCGTCGGGGCGGGTGGCTTGGGGGCCTCGATCGAGGACAGGTCGAGCTTCTCCTCCACCCACTTGGTGCTGTGCTCCATCGCCTGGAAGTCCGGGTGGCGCAAGATGGCGAGGTCGGCAGGAATCGTCGTGGCCACCCCCTCGACTACCAGCTCCTCGAGAGCGCGGATGGTTCGGGCGATCGCGGTGGGGCGGTCCTTGCCCCACACGATGAGCTTGCCGACGAGGTTGTCGTAGTACTGGCTAACCGTGTCGCCGGTCTCGTAGCCGGCGTCGAAGCGGATGCCGAAGCCATCGGGCGCGGTGAGCCTGGTGATGGTGCCGGGCGACGGCAGGAACTTGCCGCCCGCCGGGTTCTCGGCGTTGATCCGAACTTCGATGCCGTGGCCGCGGCGCTGGGCTGCGACTTGCTCCTGGGTCATCGGCAGGGGCTCGCCGCCGGCGACGCGGATCTGCCACTCGACCAGGTCGATGCCGGTGATCACCTCAGTGACCGGGTGCTCGACCTGGAGGCGGGTGTTCATCTCGAGGAAGAAGAACTCGCCGTCCTGGTAGATGAACTCGACCGTTCCGGCGTTGTAGTAGCCGACGGCCTTTGCCGCCTTGATCGCGGCCTCACCCATCGCTTCCTCCACGCCGGGGCCCATGCCGACAGGCGGGGGCCTCTTCGATCAGCTTCTGGTGGCGACGCTGGGCCGAGCAGTCGCGCGTGCTGACCCACACCACGTCGCCGTGCTGGTCGCCGACGATCTGTACCTCGACGTGGCGGGGCCAGGTGAGGTAACGCTCGATGTAGATCTCGTCGCGGCCGAAGAACGCCTTCGACTCACGCTTGGCGCTGTCCATCGCCTCTTGCACCTCGTCGGCGCTGCGGACCACCTTCATCCCTCGGCCGCCACCGCCGAACGCGGCCTTGATGGCGAGCGGGTAGCCGTTCTCGGCGCCGAAGGCGAAGATGTCGTCGACCGATTCGACGAACTCGGTGGTGCCGGGGACGATCGGGGCGCCACCGCGAAGGGCAGCCTTGCGGCTGCTCACCTTGTCGCCCATCTCGTCGATCGCCTCCGGCGGCGGACCGATGAAGGCCACGCCCTTGGCGGTGATCGCCCGCGCGAAGTCGGCGTTCTCGCTGAAGAAGCCGTAGCCGGGGTGCACCCCATCGGCGCCGCTCTTGCTCGATCGCGTCGAGGATCGCCTCAGTGTTGAGGTAGCTCTCCGCCGCAGTCTGCCCGCCCAGGGCGAAAGCCTCGTCGGCGAGGCGCACATGGAGCGCGTTGCGATCGAGTTCGCTGTACACCGCGACGGTCTTGATGCCCAGCTCTCGGGCAGCCCGGATGACCCGGACGGCGATCTCTCCACGGTTGGCGATCAGGATCTTGGTAAGCACAGGTGGCAATCTTGGCGGAATGGACACCCCTACCGCCACCTCATCGAGCAGAATGGCCGGCCGGATGGTACGTCGATGTGGTGGCCGAGACCGGTAGCACCAACGCCGATCTGCTCGCCGCCTCCGTCGAGGGCGCCCCGGATCGCACTGTGCTCGTCGCTCTCCACCAGACCGCCGGGAGGGGCCGGCTGGACCGCCGGTGGGATGCCCCGCCCGGCGTCAACTTGCTCGCCTCCCTCCTCTTGCGCGACTTCGCCGGGTCGCCCCATGTGCTGACCCAGAGGGTCGGCCTGGCGGCGCTCGCCGCATGCAAGCGGCTTGCCGAAGTGAACGCCGATCTGAAGTGGCCCAACGACCTTCTCCTCGAAGGTGCCAAGCTGGCCGGCATCCTCGCCCAGGCCCAATTCGGTGACCGGCCCGCAGTTGTGGTCGGCATCGGCATCAATGTCGGCTGGGCACCCGAGGGGGCCGCGTTCCTCGGCGTCGGCATCGACCCCCTCGACGTGCTCGCCGGCCTGCTTCGCGCCTACGACGATCTGCCCACCGACGTGTGGCCCCTCTACCGTCAGCACCTCGCCACGTTGGGCAAGCGGGTGAAGGTCGAGCTGGCCGATCGGGTGATCGAAGGTCGCGCGGTCGACGTCGAACCCGACGGTCGCCTCGTCGTCGTCGACGACGACGGCATCACCCACCACTTCGACACCGGCGACGTCGTCCACCTCCGCTGAGACCCGCCCCACAGGGGCTTGTGAAGTGAGTTGGGTTGGGGTGCCGCACCCAGATGAAGGGGGAGCAGTACCCTCGTCGGTCGTGCTGGCCATCGACACCAAGCCGTTGCCACGCCGGCGCCGGCTACCGGCTTTCTTCGGTATCGCTCTGGTGACTGGCGTCGTGGCGACTGCCGGCCTGCTGGTAGAGGCCCGGCAGTTGGTCGACGAAGTGCAGAGGGTGCCCGATGTGGCAGCTTCGCTGAGCCCGGCGAGTTCCACGGTCGACAACTACCTGTTGGTGGGCAGCGACAGCCGGGCGCTCGGGTGATCCGAACACCGGTGAGACGGGAGGGGTCAGCGGCAACCGCAGCGACACGATCATGGTGCTGCGCTACGACCGAGATGACGGCACTGCCGCCCTGCTGTCGATCCCCCGCGACCTCTACGTGGAAGTGCCGGGGCATGACGGTAGGAGGCGGATCAATGCCGCCTACAACGACGGCCCGGCAGTGCTGGTGCAGACGGTTCAGACGGCCCTCGGCATCCCCGTGCATCACTATGTCGAGATCGACTTCTACGGCTTCAAGACCCTCGTCGAGGCCCTCGGTGGGGTGGAGGTGTGCTTCTGGTTCCCGACCCGCGACCTCAACACCGGGTTGAACATCACGGAGCCGGGCTGTCACCTCCTCGACGGCACCCAGGCCCTCGCCTACGCCCGCAGCCGCTACTACGAGGAGTACCGCGAGGGGGAGTGGCGCATGGATCCGACCTCGGACCTCGGTCGTTCGACCCGGCAACGGAACTTCGTCGACCTCAGCTTGCAGACGGCGGTGGCCGAGGTGAAGGCCGATCCATTCCGTGCGGGTGAGCTGGTTCGGGCGATCTCGGCAGCGATCCGTATCGACGGCGACCTCGATCCCTTCGATGCGGGCAGTTCGCTGCGCAGGGCGGTCGGCGCCGGGCTGGTGTCGTACTCACTCCCCGTCGTGCCCGTGACCGTCGACGGCAACGCCGTGCTCGAACTCGGCGACGACGCCGGCTCGGTACTCGACTTCTTCCGCGGCGCAGGGCCTGCACCGCCCGCTCCCTGAGCCGGCACGGCCATACTGGGGGACTATGCCCGAGGTACGAGAGAGCGACGCCATCGCCGGCGTGTTCATGGTGGAGCCAACGATCCACGGCGACCAGCGTGGCCTGTTCATCGAGACCTACCGTCGCGAATGGTTCCCCAACTCTCGTGAGATGGTGCAGGGCAACCGGTCGAACAAGCAGGCGGGGGCTCTCGTCGGGCTGCACTACCACCTCCACCAGGCCGACTACTGGTACTGCCCGGTGGGCACCATCCGGGTCGTGCTGCACGACTTGCGCGAGGGCGGTCCCACGTACGGTGCCAGTGACACCTTCGACATCAGCGGCGACAACCACATGGGTGTTTACATCCCTCCGGGTGTGGCTCACGGCTTCTCGGCCCTCACCGACGTAGTCATGACCTACCTGGTCGACGGCTACTACAACCCGGCCGACGAATTGGGCATGCGCTGGGACGATCCTGTCGTCGGGGTGGACTGGGGTGTCACCGACCCCATCTTGTCGGTGCGCGATCAGACCAACCCGTTGAGCGCCGACCTGCCGGCGAACCGGCGGCCGTACTGGCCGATGAGGACCTGAGGGGCACCAATGAAGCTGTTCGTCACCGGGGCCGCGGGGTTCATCGGCTCCAACTACGTCCGCTGGCTGCTGGCCAACGGCGACGACGAGGTGACGATCTTCGATGCTCTCACCTACGCCGGCAATCTCGAGAGCATCCGCGACCTGCTCGACGATCGTCGCTGCCGCTTCGTGCATGCCGACATCTGCGACCAGGAGGCCGTACTGAACGGCATGGATGGGCACGACGCGGTGGTGCACTTTGCCGCCGAGACCCATGTCGACCGCAGCATCAGCGACCCCTACTCGTTCGTGCGCACCAACTGCTTCGGTACCAATGTGCTCTGCGATGTCGCCCGCCAGGTCGGAGTGCAGAAGTTCCTCCACATCAGCACCGACGAGGTCTACGGCAGCATCGATGTCGGCTCGTTCAGCGAGACCGACAAGCTCACCCCTCGCTCGCCCTACAGCGCGGCAAAGGCCGGTAGCGACCTCATCGCCCTCAGCTATGTCACCACCCACGGGCTGCCGGTGGTGGTCACCCGCTGTAGCAACAACTTCGGGCCCTACCAGTTTCCCGAGAAGGTGATTCCCGCTGTTCACCACGAACCTTCTCGATGGTCGCAAGGTGCCGCTCTACGGCGACGGTGGCAATGTGCGCGACTGGATCCATGTCGAGGACCACAACCGTGCCGCCCATCTGGTGCTGCAGCATGGCGTGGTGGGCGAGGTGTACAACATCGGCGCCCATCACGAGCTCACCAACAGGGAACTCACCTACGCCCTGCTCGAACTGTGCGGCCGCGACGAGAGCTTCATCGAGCCCGTTGCCGACCGCCTCGGTCACGACCGCCGCTACTCGGTCACGATCGACAAGGTCGTCGGTCTCGGCTGGTCGCTGCAGCGCTCCTTCGAGCAGTCACTGGAGGAGACGGTGGCGTGGTACCGCGACAACCGCTGGTGGTGGGAGCCGCTCAAGGCGAGAGCGGGTCTGTAGATGCGTGTCTTGATCACCGGCGCCGGCGGGCAGCTTGGCCTCGATCTGGCTCAGACGTGCGAAGCCGCCGGCGACGAGGTTCACGCCGCCGATCGCCAACATCTCGACGTCTGCTCACGGTCCGACGTCCTCGGTGCCGTCACCTCGCTGAACCCCGATGTGGTGGTGAACTGCGCGGCGTGGACCGCGGTCGATGAGTGCGAGGGCGACCCCGACCGGGCTCTCGCCGTCAACGGCACCTCCGTAAGGTGGCTGGCCGAGGCCTGTCGGCGTACGGGTTCGCACCTCGTTCAGCTGAGCACCGACTATGTCTTCGATGGCACCCTCGACCGGCCCTACCACGAGTGGGATGCCACGAACCCTCAGAGTGCCTACGGAATCAGCAAGCTCGCAGGTGAGCGAGAAGCACTGGCTTTGGGCGCCGCAGCGACGGTGGTGCGCACGTCATGGGTTTGCGGTGCGCACGGCAGCAACATGGTCAAGACGGTCTTACGCCTGGCCTCCGAGCACCCCAGGCTCTCCTTCGTGTCGGACCAGGTGGGCCACCCAACCTTCACCCAGGATCTGGCCGTGGTGCTGCGCCGCATCGCCCTCGACCGGCTCAGCGGAGTCGTCCACGCCACCAACCAGGGTGCCGTCTCGTGGTACGAGTTCGCCCGCGAGGTCGTTGCTGCCGCGGGCAGGGACCCGGCCATGGTGAACGCGATCACGACCGCCGAACTTCAGCCAACGCGGCCGGCCCCACGTCCGGCCAACAGCATCCTCGACAACAGGGTGCTGAGCGCCGCCGGCTATCCGCCCCTGCGCGACTTCCGCGAACCACTCGCCGAGACCGTCGCCACCCTCCTCCAGCGCTGACCCTCAGCCGCCATCCGGGCCCAGCAAAGGTAAGCCCAGCAAAGGCAGACACGGCTCGACACCGTCGAGCACGATGTCATCTCGCCTCACCGATGCCTGCCACTGCTCGCGGCTCATCTCGTAGCCGAGCAGGGTGCCTTCTGCGCCCCGGCGCACTGCAGCGACGGGAGCCCTGGGGCTCGTAGCCGAGAGAGTGAGTGACGCCGAGCGAGGGCCCGTTGTCGGCCCAGGCACCAGTGGTGGCCCACCGGGCGCCGAAGCCGGCGAATCCCAACTGCAGGGTGGCGACGCGCATCTCCTTGCCGATGCCGCGACCCTGATGGGCGCGGCCGAGCCAGGAGCCGGTCTCGAACTGGCGCAAGATGGGGAAGTCGTGGGCGATCAGGGCGGTGGTGCCGACGACCTCACTGCCGACGATCACGGCAAGGTTGATGTTCCAAGCCGAGGGTGAGAGCTCGGCGCGGGAACGCCAGTAGAACTGCATCGTGTTGAGCTGCTGCTGGGGCGGTTCGACGTCGGTCCAGGGGATGCTGAACGGCATCGAGGCTGGGTCGTGGACCCCCTGCGCCGCCAGCAGGGCGAGAGCGCACGCCAATTCGTCGTCCACGTAGCGCAGTTCGAGGCGCTGCGTGCGGACCCGGAGGTCGAACAGGGGCCAGACAGGGTGGGTCACGTCACCAGTGTGGCCCATCGGGTGTCGTCAGTGCGGTGGTCTTTCGGCTTCGGCGCGGTTGGCCAGGTACCAGTCGATGGTGTTCCTCAGGCCTTCCTCGAAGGGCATCTGTGCCTTCCAGCCGAAAGTGCATCTCGGCGCGGCTCGGGTCGACCCTTCGACGTGGCTGGCCGTCGGGCTTGGTGGGGTCCCATACGAGCTCACCGCCGTAGCCGACCATCGTCGCGATGAGCTCGACGGTCTCGCGGATCGTGACCTCGCGGTTGGTGCCGAGGTTCACCGGCTCACTGCCTTCGTAGTGTTCAGCGGCGAGCACGATGGCTTCAGCAGCATCGTCGACGTAGAGGTACTCGCGGCTGGCGCGGCCGGTGCCCCACACGTCCATTTTCTCCTCGCCCTGCTCCTTGGCCTCGACGCAGCGTTTGATGCGTGCAGGGATGACATGGCTCACTGAAGGGTGGAACTTGTCGCCGGGGCCGTAGAGGTTGGTGGGGATGAGGTAGGCGAAGCGCTGCCCGTACTGCTGGTGGTTCACCTGGGCGTGGACGAGGTGCGCCTTCTTGGCGATTCCGTAGGGGGCGTTGGTTTCCTCCGGGTAGCCATCCCACAAGCTCTCCTCGCGGAACGGTACGGGGGTGAACTTCGGGTAGGAGCACACCGTGCCCAACAACACCGTCTTCTCCACCGACGGGGCCATGCGGGCGGCTTCGATCATGTAGGTGCCCATCAGCAGATTGCTGAGGTAGAGGGGAGCGGGTTCGGCCTGGTTGTAGCCGATCCCACCGACCCGGGCAGCGAGGTGCACCACATGGCTGGGCGAGGTGTCGGCGAGCAACAGTTCGGCGGCTCCTGGCATGGTGAGGTCGTACTGGCGGCTGCGGGCAACGGTGACCTGGGCGCCGAGCGCCTCCAACTTCGCCACCACCACACGGCCGAGGAACCCGGCACCTCCGGTGACAACAACCCTGCGGCTCTGCCAAAAGCTGGTCATGGCGACGATGCTACGACCGGGCGGGCCATGATGGGGTGCGTGCGTGTGGCCTACACCCTCGAGCAGTGCTGGCACCGGGTGCCTGGTGGTACTGGTGTGGCCGCGCTGCGCATCGCCGAGGCGTTGGGGCCCCACAACGACGTTCAGCTCATCGGCGTGGCCGGCCGCCACCGACGCCTTCCCCCCGAACCGTGGGTGCCGACCATCCCGGTTGCCCACCTCCCCATCGCCTCCCCCTGGTTGTACGAGACGTGGTTGAGGTTCGGCTGGCCGAAGGTCGAGCACGCCACCGGGCCGGTCGACATCGCCCACGCGACAACTCTCATCCCGTGTGCCACCGACGCCCAGCTAGTGGTGACCCTGCACGATCTCGCCTTCTTGCACGAGCCATCCCACTTCACCCGTCACGGGGTGAGGGTGTTCCACCGCAGCCTGCGACACATCAGGGATCATGCCGATCTTGTGCTGTGCTGTAGCCAGGCGACGATGGACGACTGTGTGGTGGCCGGCATCAGCGCCGACCGGTTGAGGCTCGTGCCGCTCGGGGTGGAGACCGAAAGGGCCGGCGCCGACGAGATCGCCCGTGTGCGCAACCTGTACAACCTGCCCGAGCGGTACCTCCTGTTCGTCGGCACCATCGAGCCGCGTAAGAACCTGAAGGGCCTCGTGGCTGCGGCAGCGATGCTGCCCGAACCCTTGCCGTTGGTGGTGGCGGGTGCCGACGGGTGGGGCGAGATTGGGCTGGTGGAGGGGGCCGAAGGGGTGCAGTTCCTCGGCTTCGTCGCCGCCGCCGACCTCGCCGGGCTCTATGGCGGGGCGTCCGTCTTCTGCTATCCGAGCGAGCGTGAGGGCTACGGGCTGCCGGTGCTCGAAGCGATGGCCCAGGGCACACCGGTGGTCACCAGCCGCGGCACTGCAACCGAGGAGACCGCTGGCATGGCGGCCGTGCTGGTGGAGCCCAAGGACCCCGCCGACATCGCCCGCGGTATCGACGAGGCGTTCGTTCGCCGCAGGGAGTTGGAGGCAAAGGGGCTTGCCCGCGCCAAGAGGCGTAGTTGGGCCGAGTCGGCGTCGCTCACCGCTGCCGCCTATCGGGAGCTCGCGGGCTGAGCCTGCCGGCTGTATTGGTGAACCTGCTGTGGTGCGTGCCGGGCGGGGTGGGCGGCTCGGAGGAATACCTCGTGCGCCAACTGCTCGGGCTCACCGAGCAACCCCAGCCCCAGTGGGCTCCGACGCTGGTGATGGCCCGAGGCTTGGCTGAGGCCCATCCTGCGCTCGCCGCCGCCCTGCCCACGGTCGAGCCGGACTTCGACAGCAGTAGTCGGCTGCGTCGCATCGTGGGTGAGTCGACGTGGCTGCGCAAGCACACCGACGACCTGGCGCTGGTGCACCACGGGGGCGGCACGGCGCCCCTGCGCGCCCACCGCCCTTACGTGCTCACCGTTCACGATCTCCAGTTCCGCACCTATCCCCAGTACTTCTCGCGCTCCAAGCGTGCCTACCTGGAATTTGTCATCCCCCGCTCGGTGCGCAGGGCCGAGATCGTGGCTGTGCCGAGCGACTACGTGAGGCAGTCGGTTGTCAGCGCCTACGGAGTCGATGAGGCCAGGGTGATGGTCGTGCCCCACGGCATCGAGCCGGCCTTGGTCGGGCAGGTCACGCCGGAGGCCGAGCTTCGCCGGCGCTACCAGTTGGGCGACGGACCGATCATCGTCTACCCGGCCGTTACCCACCCCCACAAGAACCACGCCTTCCTGCTCGATCTGATGCGCCACCACTGGACGGACCCCTCCCTGCGTCTGGTGCTCACTGGAGCGCATGGGTCGTGCCGAGGAAACGATCACCGGGTGCACCGACCCAAGGGTTCGCCGCCTCGGTCGGGTGCCCGAGGCCGACCGCAACGGGCTGCTGGCGATGGCGTGGGCGATGGTGTTCCCCAGTAGCTACGAGGGTTTCGGCGCCCCACTCATCGAAGCGATGACCCTCGGCGCACCGGTTGTGTGCGCCGACACCACCTGCATGCCCCAGATCGTCGGCGAAGCAGGTCTGGTCCGTCCCCTACAGCGAGAGGCCTGGGCCGACGTGCTCGACGAGGTCCAACGCCGTCGGGTAGAGCTTGTGGCGGCGGGGCACCGTCGGGCAGCGGATTTCACCTCCGCTGCCAGCGGAGCCGCTCTGGCGAAGGTCTATGCGCGAGCCTTGAACAGGTCATGAATCCCCCCGGCGCCCCACGCTCCTCTAGCACCACACGCCCTCTCCGCTTGGCCGTGCTCTGCCCCCACTTTGCCCCCGATACGGCGCCCACCGGCGAGGTGATAACCCGCATCGTCACCGAGCTGGCTGCCCTGGGCCACGAGCTCCACGTGGTCACCTCACTTCCCTGGTACCGGGGGCACCGGGTCGAGCCCGGATGGGATGGCCGCTGGGTGAGGCGTGAACGGACCGAATGGGGCACGATCACCCGCGTCAACCCCTTTCCCGGCGGCGACAAGCGCAACTTGGCGAGGCGGGCGGTGGGGTTTGTCGGCTTCAGTGCCCTCGCCGGGCTCACCTCCCTCCGGGGCGGCCGGGTCGACGCCGTGATCGCCATGTCGCCGCCGCTCACGATGGGGCTCACGGGTTGGGTCACCCACCTCGTGAGGCGGGGACCGCTGGTGTTCAACATCCAGGACGTGTTCCCCGATGCCGCCGTCGAGACCGGCGCGATCACCAACCCGCGCATCATCGGCCTGGCCCGCTGGCTGGAGCGGGTCAGCTATCAACGGGCGGCCGCGATCACCGTGCTGAGCGAGGACCTGGCGGAGAACGTCCGCGCCAAGGTCAAGCCCTCCCGTCGCGGCAGGGTCCATGTCATCCCCAACTTCGTCGACACCGAGTTCATCTCGCCTGCGGATCGCCTCACCCCGCTGAGGACCGAGCTCGGGATCGGCGAGGAACCGGTGGTGCTCTACGCCGGCAACGTCGGCTTCTCCCAGTCTCTGGAGATGGTTGTCGACGCAGCCCGTGTCACCCCTCAGGCCACCTTCTTGATCAACGGCGACGGAGCGGCGCGGGCCACCTTGCAGGAGAGGGCCGCGGGGCTACCCAACGTTCGCTTCAGCGGGTACCAGCCCAAGGAGAGGGTCCCTGAGGTACTCGCCACGGGCGACATCCACGTGGTCCCCCTGAAGAAGGGTCTTGGGAGGGTGAGCGTGCCATCCAAGACCTACTCGATCCTCGCTGCGGGGCGTCCGGTGCTGGCGGCGATCGATCCCGGAACCGAGGTGCCACGCATGCTCCTTGCCAGCGGGGGCGGGGTGGCGGTGCCGCCCGACGACCTTTCCGCCTTCGTCGCCGCCCTCCACGGCCTGCTTGCGGACAGCGAGGCCGCCGAGGCGATGGGCGCCGCAGGTCGCCGCTGGGTCCAGGACGAGGCATCCCCCTCCTCCGTGGCCGCGGCCTACGAGCGCCTGGTGCGCAGCCTGGGCCGCTGACAGCATTTTGTGCGCCGAGGCGATAGCCTCGCTCCCTCGTGGCTCCGTCATCTTCCGCCAACAAGGTCGCCAAGCTCGCCTCACGCGGCAAGGGCAAGAGGGTCCGCTTCTCAGAGCGGCACCACCTTCCCGACCGTGGTGGCGGTAGTGCTGGTCGTCATGATCGCCCTCGTCGCCTATGCCAAGGCTTCTCTGCCCGGCGAAGAGACTGGCGCCCCCCAGCCGGGCGACGAGTGGGCCATCGCCTACAGCTTCCGTGTGTGCGACATCGAGTACACCCTCGAGGGCCAGCCAGCGGATCTCGACAAGGATGCGTCCACCGGGGATCCCGAGACCTTGGGAGCCGGCAGTACGAGCTCCGACGGCATCATCCACTACCACCCCCAGGTAGGCGGTGCCACCGGCCGCAAGGCCAAGCTGGGCGTGTTCCTCGACACCTACGGGGTGAAGCTGAGCGACTCCAAGCTCGAGTTCCCCGAGAGCCAGGGCATCGACCCCCGCGTCTACGACATCGACTCCAATGATGTCTTCGACGGCACGTCGTGCGAGGGCAAAGAAGCCCAGATCAAGGTGAGGGTGTGGGACGACTTCACCTCCGGCCGGTACGGCGACAAGATCACCGACTTCGACAATCTGAGGTTCACCAACACTGGCATGGTGTTCGTCATCGCCGTCGTACCCAAGGACTTCGACATCCCCATGCCCGACTCTGCCTCGCGAGCTCGAGGAGTTCGGGGCCATCGGCGAGGGCGACACCCCCGGCGACACCACGGCTGCACTGCCACAGGCGACACGACGGTTGAAACGACCGTCGACACGGCACCTACCACGGGCGGCTGATGCGCGCGGTCGTACTGGTCGGTGGCTTCGGCACCCGCCTGCGCCCCCTCACCAACCTCACCCCTAAGCCGATGCTGCCCTTGGGCCATGTCCCGATGATCGAGCGGCTCCTCACCAACCTCGGCCGCGGTGGGGTGGTGGAGGTCACACTCGCTCTGGGGTTCAAGCCAGAGCCCTTCGTCGCCGCCTTTCCCGACGGTGAATGCGCAGGTGTGGGTCTGCGCTACGCCGTCGAACCCGAACCGCTCGACACGGCGGGGGCCATCCGTTTCGCCGCCGACGTGGCAGGCATCGACGACACCTTCATCGTCGCCAACGGCGACGTGCTCACCGACCTCGACGTGTCTCAGCTCGTGTCGTTTCACCGCCAGCGGGGGGCGGAGGGCACCCTCCACCTGGTCGGTGTCCCCGATCCATCGGCGTTCGGCGTGGTTGCCCTCGATGTCGGCGGCAAGGTGGAGCGCTTCGTCGAGAAGCCGGCGCCGGGCAGTGAGCCGAGCAACCTGATCAACGCCGGCACCTATGTGCTCGAACCGTCGGCGCTTCAGCGCATCCCGGCGGGGCAGAGGGTGTCCATCGAGAGGGTGACCTTCCCTGCGATGGTTGCCGACGGCAGCCTTTTCGCGATGCCCACCGACGACTACTGGATCGATACCGGTCAGCCCGAGTTCTACCTGCAGGCCAACCTCGACCTGCTCGTCCCCGGTCGGCATCGCCACGACCTATGCGTGGGGGTGCACCCCGACGCGTCGGTAGCTGCAAGTGCCGTGGTCATCGGCTCCGTGGTCGGGCCCTTGGCTGTTGTGGCCGAAGGTGCCCGGGTGAGCGGTTCGGTGCTGCTTCCCGGGCGCCGTCGTTGGGGAGGGCGCTGTGGTGACAGACTCGGTGGTGATGGGTCGGGTCGGTGCAGGCGCCGTTTTGAACGAGCGTGTTGTGGGGGCCGAGGGAGTCGTCGAGCCCGGCGAGCACCTCGATGGTGAGAAGCGACCCGATCCGACGGTGCCGTGAACGTGATGGTGGTGGGTGGCGCCGGGTTCCTCGGTTCGCACCTCACCGATCGCCTCCTCGCCGAGGGGCATGTCGTCGACGTGGTCGATGATCTTTCGCACGGCTCGCTGGCCAACCTTGCCGATGCTCGGGCCGCCGCTGGGGAGCTGAAGATCCACACCCTCGACGCTGGTGCGGTGGAGTTCCGCGCGCTGGTGGCGATGCGCGCTCCCGAGGTGATCTATCACCTCGGTCTGTTGCCTCCGGGCAAACCGGCCGAACACTCGGCGGCGGGCACGATGAGGTCCCTGCTGGGCGTACTCGAGGCGGCACGCGCCCAGGGAGGGGTGAAGGTGGTGGTCGCCCTGTCGGCGGTTGCTCTGTATGGCGAGGTTCCGGGTCGGGACCAGCCGGTGAAGGAGAGCCAGCCGTGGAACCCGGTCGGCGTGCGCGGCGTGATCAGCCGCACGATCGCGGACCTGCTCTCCGTGTACCGCGAGAACTACGACGTCGAGTTCACCGCCCTCGCAGTCGCCAACCTCTACGGTCCCCGCCAGCGACCCGACGGAGGTGTGGTGGCTGCCTTCGCCCATGCTCTCGGCGAGCGCATCACCCCGATGCAGTATGGCGACGGCCGCCAGACCCGCGACTTTCTCTACGTCGACGACGCCGTCGATGCCCTGGTGAGGGCTGCCCTGAAGGGTGGTGGCCTTGTGGTGAACGTGGGCACCGGGGTTGCCACATCGATCCGCGACCTGTGGGCGATGATGGTCGGCCCCGATGGTCGGACCCCATCACCGTCGCCGCGCCGCGAACACGATGTGACCCGCTTCGCGTTGTCGCCAACGAGGGCCCGGATCCACCTCGCCTGGGCACCGTGGACCGACCTTGCCATCGGGCTGCGGTCCCTCAACCGGCGCTGATACCGACCGCTGCGAGGGTGCGGAGTGCCAGCTCCCGGCCGATCTCGGGGGTGCTCATGATGCTCGGGGTGACGACTGCCCGCATGCCCTCGGCCTCGATGGCGGATGACAGAGCAGCGTCGACCGGGTCGATCACCAGGGTGCCGGCGATCGGCGCATAGAGGCGGGCCACCCCGACCACCGATGCCTCGTGGCCGAGTTCGCGCAGCATGCGGGCGGCCGGGCCCTTCAACGCTTCCCCGCCGATGATCGGCGAGACAGCTACAACGGTGTCACGTCGGGCGGCGAGCACCGGATCCACGCCGGCGAGGGAGCGCACCGGGCCGATGGACACGAGGGGGTTGGAGGGGGCGATCACCACCGCCCGACTGTCGGCGAGCGCCGCCCGCGCTGTGGGGGAGAGGGTGGCTTCGGCGCAGCCGCTGAAGCGCACCGAGCTGACCGGAACAGAGTGGTGGCGCTTGACGAAGTACTCCTGAAACGGGACTTCGATACCTTCGTCGGGCAGGGTGACCATCGTGGTCACCCTTTCGTCGCTCATCGGCACAAGAGTCTGAGCGAGGCCCCACGCCCTGCAGATCTCGGCGGTCACAAGGGTGAGGGTGGCTCCCTCGGCCAACCGGGCTGTGCGGTACAGGTGGGTGGCCAGGTCGCGGTCGCCGAGATTGAACCAAGTGGGCGCGGCTGCCGATCCGGGGGGCCTCACAGCCTCATAACGAGCCAGCGCCTCCATCGAGGTCCAGGTCTCGTTACCTAGACCCCACCCGCGCTCGGAGTCGATCGCGCCGGCGAGGGTGTAGGTGATGGTGTCGATGTCGGGGGAGATGGCCAGCCCGTGAAGGACGGTGTCGTCGCCTGTGTTCACCACGCCGATGGTGTCGGCGGCCGGCCACACGTGGGCGAGAGCCCTCAGAAAACGCGCCGCACCCACTCCACCGCACACCACGGCGATGGTCATCGCAGACCCTGCGCACTTCCGTCTGCGAGCTGACGGTATAGGCCGGCCATCTCCTCGGCGCAGCGTGTCCACGAGAAGCGCCGCCACTGCTGCTCACCCTGCGCCACGAGCCGGGAGCGAACATCGTCGTCGGTGAGGGCGACAGAGAGGGCGGCGGCGAGGGCTTCTGTGTCGAGTGGGTCGCAGAGCAGGGCGGCGTCACCGGCCACCTCGGGGATCGAGCCCGCGTTGGAGGCGACCACCGGTGTGCCGGCCTGCATCGCGTCGAGCAGGGGAAACCCGAAACCCTCGTCGAGCGATGGGTAGGCGAGCACGGCGGCGTTGTGTAAGAGCCAGGACCGGGCCGGCTCGCTGATGCGACCGGTGAACAGCACCCGCGCGGCGATGGTCGGACCGAGGGAGTCGACTGCGGCCCGGGTTGCGGCCAGGTCGTCGCCGTTTCCGCCGGCGAGGACGAGTTTCACAGAGGAATGTTCGGCCGCGATCCGGCCGAAGGCCTTCACCAAGGTGGGCAGGTTCTTGCGGCGTTCCACGGTGCCGATTGCCACCACGAAGGGTTGGCCGACCAGTTCGGGGATCGGCGGTGAGGCCGCTGGTGAGGGGAGGGGCAGAGGGCCGAGATGAACCGTGTGCACCGCAGCGCCGGGAAGCAGTTCGCGCACGGCAGCGCTCGGTGGCATGCCGAACTGGTGTGCACCACGGCACCACTGCCTACCGCAGCCCTCAGAACCTCGCCGGCACGCCTCACGGTCGGTGTGGCCCGATCCGGGTTGCGTAGGAACCAGCAGTCGTAGACCGAGACCAGGCGGGGGAGCCTGGCAGGCGGCACCACATAGTTCGTGCCATGGACGACCTGGGTATCTGCCAGCCAGCGGTCGACCCGTGGACGCGAGCCATGTCGCCAGGCGCGATGGGCCAAACCTGCAGGCAGGGGCAACCTCACCACCCCGTGCCGGGTTCGGGCACGAAAGGAGAGCAGGTAGTCGACCAACTCGACGTCGTCGCGGGCCGCCAGGGCGTCGTGCAGGGCCTCGACCGCATGACCGATGCCGGTGCGCGGGCCGTGCAGTGGCCCGGTGTCGAAGGCGACTTTCACTGCACTCATCCGCCGGGCAGGCTATCGCTCGCGCCCTGATGGCGAAGTGACGGTGGTTCTCCGCCTAGCCCCTGGTCGCAGTGATATTTCACGTCACTTCGAGGGGTGGACGTAGACTTCCCCGACCCCCGAGCGGAAAGACCCCAGGCATGCCCCGCGCTTTCATCACCGGCATCACCGGCCAAGACGGCCAGCACCTCGCAGAGTTCCTCCATGGCAAGGGGTACGACGTGTTCGGCATGGTGAAGGGTCAGAACAACCCGCAAGTTCACTTCGATGCGCGACGAGTTCCCCTACGTCGAGCCGATACCGGGCGACCTCGCCGACCTGCCCTCGCTGGTGAAGGCGATGGAGTACACCCAGCCCGACGAGGTCTACAACCTCGGAGCGATCTCCTTCGTGGCCCTCAGCTTCAACCAGGCGGAGCTCACGGCCAACATCACCGGGCTCGGGGTGCTGCGCATGCTCGAGGCGGTGCGCATGGTGGGAGGAGCCAGCAACAATCCGATCCGCTTCTACCAGGCCAGTAGTAGCGAGATGTTCGGCAAGGTGCGCGAGACGCCGCAGACCGAGCTCACCCCGTTTCACCCGCGATCGCCCTACGGCTGCGCCAAGGTGTTCGGCCACGACATCGTGGTCAACTACCGCGAGAGCTACGACCTCTTCGCGTGCAGCGGCATCCTGTTCAACCACGAGGGCCCCCGCCGTGGTCTCGAGTTCGTCACCCGCAAGGTCACCAACGCCGTCGCGCGCATCAAGTTGGGCCTCCAGACCGAGATCGTCATGGGCGACCTCGAGCCCCGTCGCGACTGGGGCTATGCCGGCGACTACGTGAGGGCGATGTGGTTGATGCTGCAGCAGGACGGCCCCGACGACTATGTCGTCTCCACCGGCCAGACGCACAGTATCCACGACCTTCTCGACCGAGCCTTTCGCGAGGTGGGCATCGACGACTGGAGGCCTTATGTGCGCCAGGACCCGAAGTTCTTCCGTCCGGCCGAAGTGGACCTGCTCATCGGCGACTCCACGAAGGCCCGGGAGAAGCTCGGCTGGTCACCAGAGGTGGACTTTTCCACCCTGGTGAAGATGATGGTCGAACACGATCTGAAGATCGAGTCCGCCCGGCGCTGATCATCAGGCAGCCGATCGGAGCCGAGCAGTCTCAGGTCTCGAAGGGCATGTCGGTGATCGCGTCCATCACTGACTCGTGGGACGGGATGACCCCGGCGCGTAGCTTGTGGCGCAGGAAGATGGCGAAAGAGATCAGGGAGGCCACCGACGAGGCGACCAGGCCGAACTCGATCCGGCGGAAGAGGTCGTCGCTGCTCAGCCAGGTGGTGAGCACGAAGGCAATCATGCCGGCGCCCCACCCGAGGCCGACAAGGGCATGGCCGCGCAGGGCGATGACTGCCTGGGCAAGCGCCAGAGCCACCATGTAAGCAGCGCTGCCGACCGCCAGCATCGCCATCGTGCGGCCGCTCAGCTCTGCGTCGTACATCTTGCGGATGACGAACGGCCCCAAGGCGTAGGACCCGAGTGTGCCGCCGACGCCGACAACGATGACCAGCACCAGCAGCTTCTTGAAGCCGCGGCGAAACTCGGCGATCTCGTTTCGAGCTGCCAGCTGAGACAGGCGTGGGAGCAGGGCCGCCTGCACGGCCTGGAACAAGAACAGTGGGATTCGCGACAGCAGGACGCCGTAGCCGAACTGGGTGACGAGGTGCTTCTCGCTGGGCTCCTTCAAAATGTTGGCGGCCACCGGTCCGGCATTGACCAGCCCGGCAGCGAAGACCGAGCCGAGAAGTAGCCACCCAAGATTGGGGGTGACCTCTTTCCACGTGGCGGGCGGGCCGTCTTCGGTGCGCAGGTCACCGCGCGAGAAGACGTAGAAGAAGCCGATCAGGGGAGCGAGCGCAACAGCGATGCCGTAGGGTCCGGCGGTCTTGATGCCGATCACTGCGAGGGCAACGCAGAGCATGACGCGCACTGCGCCGTCGGCACCCATCACCACTGCGTAAGAGCGAAAGCGGCCGCTGCCGCTGGTGATGCCACGCGCCAGATGCACCGGCGCATAGCTGGCGAAGGCGACGACAAGGGCAGCGAGCATCACCCAGTTGCCGTCGAAGTAAGAGTCGGCAATCAGTGGGCTGACGGCGAGCATGATGATGACCACCAGCACGGCGAGGCCGATACCGAGCTGGACGACCTTGCGCACCACCGGCCTGCCGCCCTGGCCGATGGCCTGGCGATGCGAGATCGCCCGGCCGAGTTCCTGTTCCAGGGGGAGGAAGAAACCTGGAGCGAGGGCGAAGGTGGCGAACCACAACGACAGGACCGGGCTGAAGGGTTCGTCACCCCCGAGGGCGTTCTTGCCGACACGCAGGAAGGCGAAGCTGGCCAGGCCGGCCACGAGAAGGCCGATACCCACCGGGATCGTCCCTTCCGGCAGCGGAACGCGTGGGTTCGAGGTCTGCTCGTCGGAGGTGGGCACCAAGCCGTCGAGACTAGCGGGTGGACCGTGGGATGGCTCGAAGGGTCCGCTGGGGTTAAAGGGTGGCCGACGCCGAGCCGATATCAATACATGGTCAAGATTCGCCGCCGGTTCACCGCGTTCGCCGTGTTGATCGGTGTTATACCCACGTTTGTCGGGCTTGCTACGTCATCTTCCGTGGTGGCAGCACCGGTGCTCGCGCCCGGGGTGGTCGATGCCGGACTCAGCCTTTCGGGTCACGGGTGGGGGCACGGCTATGGGCTCAGCCAGTGGGGTGCCTATGGCTACGCAGTTGATCACGGGTGGACTGCGTCCCAGATCCTTGACCACTACTACGGCGGTACCGTCGCCGGAACCGTGCCGCTGGACACGGTTGTCGCTGTGCGCTTGCAGAGCCTCGACGGCGCCCAGACCGCCGTTGTCAGTGAGTCGGGAGGCCTGAAGGTCGATGGCGTGGCGGGAGGGCCGTGGAAGTCGGTGCTCACCCGCGAGGTCGCCCCGTCGACCTATCGGGTGTGGGCCCGCAGCGATGCCCAGGTGTGCCCCTCGGCGGGCGAGGATCCGGCAACAACCGGCTGGACCGTCGTCGCCGACTCGGTGGCCGGCCAGGTGAACATCCGCACCCAGGCAGACTCTTCGAACGCGACCTCTTACGCCGACCTCGCCGCAGTGTGTGAACCCGGTGGCAAGGTGCGCTCCTACCGAGGCCTCATTCGCGCAGTGAACGACACCGCCGGGGGGAACCGCACCGTCAACGAGGTGCCACTCGAGCACTACCTGAGGGCCGTGATCGCCAAGGAGATGTCACCCTCGTGGGCCACGGCCGGTGGTGGCAGGGGGGCCCAGGCCCTTCAAGCCCAGGCTGTTGCGGCACGCAGCTATGCCCTGGCCGAGAATCGATACAGCTATGCCCGCACTTGTGACCTGGTGTGCCAGTACTACATGGGTGCCGCCGTGCGCTCCTCGGTTTCGGGTGCCTACACGCGCGTCGAATACCCGGACACCGACGCCGCCGTGCTGGCCACGGCCGGTGTCGTGCGCCGGGTAGGCAACACGTCTGGAGCGATCGCCTACACCATGTTCTCCGCGTCGTCGGGCGGGTGGACGATGCCCGGCACGGGTGGCCTGCTGCCCTTCCCAGCGGTTGTCGACGAGGGTGACGACACCTCGCTCAACCCCAACTACTCCTGGTCCACCACCCTTGCCGGCTCGACGGTCAGTGCCAAGTACCCGGCCATCGGCACCTTCACGTCGATCACCGTCCTGGCCCGCAACGGCTATGGCGACTGGGGTGGCAGGGTCACATCGCTGATGATCACCGGCTCGGCAGGTTCCGTCACCGTCACCGGCGACGCCTTCAAGAGCGCGATGGGGCTGAAGTCGAACTGGTTCACCGTGAACGACGGATCGGCCCCGCCTTCCTCTCCTGCCCCGCCTACTGCGACGCCGGTGACTGCACCGGCGACCGCGGCCGGGTCGGGGTGCAACGGTCGTACCGCGCCCTCCGTCACGGGGGTGCTCACTGCCGCGCCGGCGGCCCGATACACACCCCTTGAGCCCGTACGCCTTATCGACACCCGCATCGGCCTGGGAACCAGCAGGGGCGCCCTCGGTGCCGGGTGCACCCTCGTCATCGCCACCGGCCTGGGGGCCACTGCCACTGCCGCAGCCGTGAACATCACGGCGATCGAGCCGGCAGCGGGTGGATTTGTCACCGCCTACTCATGTGGTGTCGAGAGGCCAACCGTGTCCGTCGTGCAGGCTGTGCCCCGCAAGGTGGTGGCCGGTATGGCGGTGGTGCCGCTCGGCAGCGGAGGAAAGATATGCGTCTACAGCAATGTGGCGATGGAGGTGGTCGTCGACCTCTTCGGGTCGTACAACTCCGACTCCGGTGTCTCCTACGAGCCCATGGCAGCAACCAGGCTCTACGACTCTCGCTTCGCCCAGTCACCGCTGCCTGCGGGCACGATGGTGCGCATCCCGGTGGTGCGTTCCGGCGGCGCTCCGGCGGGGGCGACGGCAGCGGCGCTCACGGTGCATGCCACGAATGCCGTCGGCGGAGGCTACGTCACTGTCTATCCGTGCTCGGCCTCGATGCCGATTGTGAGCTCACTGAACACGGTCAGCGGTTCGAGCGTGACCAACCATGTCGAGGTGGCGCTGAACGGAGCCGGCGAGGTCTGTGTCTACATCAGCAACGCGATGCACGTGGTCGTCGACCTCAGTGGCTGGTTCGGCACCGGGGCGACGACTCGCTTCTACGCGGTGCCTCCGTTCCGAGCTGTCGATTCCCGCATCGGCACTGGTCTGAGCGGTGCCTTCGCAGCCGGCGCAGATCGGGCTGTCACCCTCGCCGGGTCCGGTGGACTACCGGCTTCCGGCACCCTTCGGGCGGTGATGGCGGAGGTCACCGCCGTCGATCCAGCGGGGGCGGGGTTCATCACGATCCACCCCTGCCTCAGCCCGGTCCCAGAGGTGTCGATGGTCCGCTACGTATCAGGGGCCAACGCAGCCAACGTCGTTGCCAGTCCCGATGATGCGTCGGGCAGGTGGTGCATCACCGCAAGCGCGGCGGCCCATGTGCTGGTAGACGTCAGTGGCTACTTCGCCTGACGCTAATCAGCCTGGCAGGGATCAAAGGGTCGCATCGAGGATGCTGCGCACCTGCTTGAGCGCGGAACCGACCAGTTCGCGGCGGTGCACCTGGGCCCTCTGGAATGCGAGCACGCTGAAGCCAATGGTGATGTAGGCGGCATCGCGAGCGACGGCGACGAGCATGTCGTCGAGCTCGTTCAGCCGGGCGGTGTCCAGCCGGCTGAGATCGAAGGCGGGGAAGGCGGGGAGCTTGGCCATCGTGGGTGTCCTCCGGCTTGGGTACGGTCCGTGCAAGATAGCCCATCGCGCTAACTGCGGCAAGCAGTTCAAATCCCTGTCGTCAGCATCACCACCAGGGGTGACAGGTCGGGGGTGGGGTACGCCGCTAGCCTCGATCCCTCGTGGAACCCGCCGGCTCGCTCGCTCCGCCCGTAGTGGCGGTGATGGTCGTTCATGAGCCCGGTCCGTGGTTCGAAGAAGTGCTCGACACTCTTGCCGGTCAGGACTACACCAACCTCAGGTTCCTGTTCCTCATCACCGGCGCGACCGGCGACCTACCCTCCCTCATCAGCGACCGGGTGCCGAGTGCCTTCGTGCGCGCCGTCAATGGGAACCCCGGTTTCGGCGCCACGGCGAACGAGGTACTCCACCTGGTCGAGGGTGAGAATGGCTTCTTCTGCTTCCTCCACGACGACGTCGCTCTCGAGCCGGGCACCATCCGAATCCTGGTGGAGGAGCTCTACCGCAGCAACGCGGGCATTGTCGGCCCGAAGTTGGTCGACTGGGACCACCCGCGTCGGCTCCAGCACGTCGGCCTCGGCGTGGACCGCTTCGGTGAGGTCGACCCGATCGTCGAGCCAGGTGAGCTCGACCAGGAGCAGCACGATGCCGTGCGCGACATCTTCGCGGTGCCCTCCGCCTGCCTTCTCGCTCGCGCCGACCTGTTCCGCTCCATCGGTGGCTTCGATCCTGCCATCGAATACCACGGTGACGACGTCGATCTCTGCTGGCGGGCACACCTCAGCGGCGCTCGCGTGGTTGTGGTGCCGGCGGCCAGGGTCCGCCACCGTGAGGCCCTGATAGATCGCCGACCGGACCTTCACCACGCAGCCCTCGCGGCTCGTGGGCGCATGCGCAGCGTGACCACCCTCACCGGTACGCGGAGGCTCGCCTGGGTCATGCCCCAACTGGTGCTCTTCACCGTTGTCGAAGTGGTGGCAAGTACCCTCGTCGGTCGCTTCCGCCAGGCCGTGGCCGCCCTGGCCGCGCTTGGTGGTCTGGTGGCGCGCGTACCGGCCACCATCACCCGCCGCCGTCAGGTGGCGCACCTGCGCCAGGTACCCGACACCGAGGTCGCCGGCCTTCAGGTCAGCGGAAGCGCCAGGCTCACCAGCTTCCTGCGCTCCCGCGACACCCAGGTCGCCGATCCCGACTCCGTCGATGAACGCCGCTGGAGGGAGACCGCCGGTTCGGCACCGGCGCTCGCCTGGCTCACCGTGGTCGTTCTGTTCGTCATTGCCAGCCGCGAGGTGATCACCTCTGGGGTTCCCCGATTCGGCGAGTTCCTCCTCATCCCCGACAGCCCGGCCGACATGCTCAGGGCTTATACGTCGGGGTGGTCCGGTCATGGACTGGGAAGTAATTCCCCGGCCCCCACCGGGTTGGCGCTGATCGCTCTCGGCAGCGTGGGCACCTTGTTCCACGCCGGTCTGCTGCACACCGTTGCCGTACTCGGCCTGGTGCTCGTCGGCCTGCTCGCTGTATGGCGGTTGGGTGCTGTATTCCCCTCACCCCGCGCCCGGATCGTCGCCATGGCTGTGTACGGGCTCCTTCCTCTACCGTCTCAACTCCTGTCCGCAGGTCGCTGGGGTGGGCTGGTGGTGTATGCGGCCCTGCCGTTGGCGGTGAACCTCTTGCGCCGTCTCGCCGGCCTCGACTCGTCGCTCGCCGACGACACCCGGTCCGACACCGACGGTGTACACCCTGTGTCGCGTCAGAGGCGGGTGCGCCTCGGTGCTCAGTTGTCCTTGCTGTGTGCGACGGCCATCGCCTTCGCTCCCACATTCGCCTTCGTGATGGTCGTAACTGGGATCACCCTCGGGCTGGCCACCATCTTGGTCGGCACCCGGTGGCGCTCCGCCGCGACCATTGCGGGGATGAGCATCCTCGCCGTCGCCGTCGGCCTGTTCGTCAACCTGCCGTGGTCGGCATCGCTTGCCGGCAGCGATGGGTGGACGTCCATCGTGGGCGTGCCCGTGGCGACTTCGCGCTCTCTCGGGCTCGCCACCTTGGCCGAGTTCGGCATCGGTCGCAGCAGGTTCGCGGTACTCGCCCTCGGCTTCTACCTGCCTGTCTTCGCAGCCCCTCTCGTGGCCCGTTCATGGAGGTTCGCCTGGGCTGTCCGCGCTGCCTCGTTGGTGGCTGTGTTCGGCGCCATCGCTGTGCTCGATGACCGGGCAGCGCTGCCGGTACGTATGCCCGAGCCAGGGGTTCTGCTCGTACCGGTGGGTCTGGGTATCGCCCTCGCTGCCGGATGTCTCGCGGCAGCTTTCGAGACCGATGTGCTCAAGGGCAGCTTCGGCTGGCGCCAGCCCTTGGGCGTACTCAGCGCCGTCGCCATCGCCATCGCCGTGGTGCCCGGTGTTGCGGTTCTCGGTAATGGTCGGTGGCGTATGCCCGAGCGCACCTTGCAGATGGTTTACGCGGAGTTCCCCACAGACCCTGCGGAGGGCGACTACCGAATCCTGTGGGTCGGCGATCCGCGGGCCATTCCAGTGGCTGCCTGGACCTACCAGCCCGGGGTCGGCTACGCGATCACCGACGACGGCCCTCTGTCGATTGCCGACTACTGGGCGGGCCGCCCCACCGCCGCCGAAAACGAAGTGGCCCACGCACTACGCCAGATGGCCGCCGGTGTCACACTGCGCGGTGGCCGTCTTCTAGCCCAGTACGGCATCCGCTTCATCGTCGTGCCACTGGCAGACGGTTTCAACGGCTCGATTGCCAACCCTCTGCCGGCGCCCGAGGGGCTCGTCGACGTGCTCGAGGACCAACTCGACCTTGCCGCGCCGCTTACCAGCCCACCTAACTACCTCGTCTACGAGAACACCGCCTACACGCCCACTCGGGCCACCCTCTCGCCCGAAGGGGCCGAGGCCAGTACCTTCGCCGGCGACGAGGCCGGCGCCCAGGCGGACCTTCGTGGGTCTGCGCCCTTCGCCGTCGGAGCACCCGACGAGGGGCCGGCCAGCGGAGACCTGCCTGAGGGCGCCCTTCACGTCGCCGTACCCTTCGACCCGGGTTGGACCCTGAGGGTCGACGGCGCCAGCGTTGACGCAAGGCGGGCCTTCGGCTCGACCCTCGCCTTCGATGTCACCGACGGCGGCCGGGCCACCCTCGAGTACGACCCACCCATGTCCAGGTCGATGTGGGTCATCGCCCAACTGCTGATGTGGCTGACCCTGATCGTCGCCGCTAGCCGACTGCGACCCTCGGTCCTCCTGCGCCGTCGTCGGATAGTCCAGTCTCTCGACGACACGACGACGGTCGCCGACCTCTCGGAGCCGGTGGGCGATCCTTCGCCCGATGTTCAGCTATCACTGGTTGAGCTCCCGGCAATGGTCGAGCTCCCGGCCGAGCCTCTCGAGGAGCCGCGGTGAACCATCGACTCCTGTCCATCTTCTTCGTCGTCGTCGTTCCCGTCGGGCTCCTCGCGGCCACCATCAGCTCCGAGGCTCCCGTTGCCACTCGGCCGTACTTCGCCGCCCTCGGCTCACCGACGATGCCGTTTGTACCCAAGGCGGACTTCCTGAGCGCTACCTGGTTCTGTGGTGGTGTGCCTCTCACCGAGGGCGGCGAAGGCGGTTCGGTCACTGTCGCCAATCCCGGCGATGCCCCCCTTGCCGGCCACATCACGGTGTTCACCGATGCTCCAGGTGTCGAGCCGGTTGAGGCCGACATCGAAGTGCCGGCGCGTGGAACCCACATCTCAGATCTGGCAGAACTACAGCCCCTGGGCACCTATGTGTCGGCGATGGTGGAGATCGCCGGTGGAGGTGGGTTCGTGGAGCAGAGGGCCGGTCACACAGATGGTTATGCGGTCAGCCCGTGTTCCAACAGCACGTCGAGCCACTGGTACTTCGCCGACAACTACACCTTCGGTGACAGCAGCGAAGACCTCGTCATAACCAACCCCTTCCCCGACCCGGCCATCCTCGACATCACCTTTGCGGGAGTGGATGGCAGCCGTCAGCCTCAAGAGACCCAGGGTTTGGCCGTTGCCGGTCACTCCGTGGTCATCGTTTCCGAGCAGTACATGCCCAAGGATGAGGCCGTCCTCGCCACAGACATCACCGCTTCCCGCGGACGGGTAGTGGTGGCCCGCGCCCAGCGTTACCTCGGTGAGCGGCAGGGTTTTTCTCTCACCCTGGGCGCACCCTCTCCGTCGCCCGAGTGGTTCTTCGCCGACGGCGAGGCCGGCCCCGACGTGGCGTTCGAGCGCTATAGCATCTACAACCCCAGCGACCACGACGTCACCGTGGATGCCACCGTCCTCGGTGTCAGCGCCGACGACTTCGTGCCGACGCGCAGCGACATCGTTCCCGCCGGGCGGGTAGTCGCCTTCTTGATGGAGGACTTCGAGAACCTGCCGGAGGGTCGCCATTTCCTCGAGTTCTCCACCCAGAGTGCCGACGGTGTCGTCGTCGAGAGGGGTATCACCCGCCGTGCCGGCGAGGGGTTCGCGACGTCGGTCGTGTTCGGTGCGCCCCAGGTGTTCCTCGGCTACCAGAGGTGGAGCATGGCCATCGGCACCGACATGGCGGTCGATGCGGTGATCGTCGTCGCCAACCTCGATGCCGTTGAAGGCACCGTCACGGTGAAGGCGCTCGGCCCAGGTGGCGAGGTTCCGGTTCCGGGCCTCGAAGCCGTTGCTCTTCCGGCGGCGGGTGTGGTGGCCATCGGTATCCCCGACGAAACTGCGGCGTTGGGCGTACCCCTGATCATCGAGTCGACCCAGCGAATCGTTGTCGAGCGCGCCCTTCCCCGCCGCCCCGACCTTCGTGGCCGCTCCGGCTCACTTGCGTTGCCGGGCTGATCATGGCGCAGGTCTTCATCGCCGCAGCCGTGGTCGCTGTAGCCGTGGTTGCGGGCCTCGTTCTGCGACGGCGACAGCACGTTGCTGCGCCCACCCAGGTACATCAAGCAATGCCGGCCCAACTGGATCGGGCCGACTTCGATGGCTCCCAGCCCTGGCTGGTGGTGGTGTTCTCCTCCGCTTCGTGTCATACGTGCGCCGATATGGTCCGTAAGGCGAAAGTGATGGAGTCAGCCGAGGTGGGGGTGGTCGATGTTGAGTTCACGGCCAACCGCCAACTTCACCTCAAGTACCGAATCGAGGCGGTGCCGATCGTGGTCGTCGCCGATGCCCAGGGTGTGGTGCACGCCGGCTTTGTCGGGTTGGTGACCGCCACCGATCTGTGGGCATCAGTGGCCGAGGCCCGCCTGCCGGGTAGCAGCCCGGAACCTGAACTCGGCCAGTAGCCCAGCGGCCCAGTAGATCAGCGGCCCGTGCCGGTTATCAGACCTCGATGTCGGCGGTGGGCGAATCCATGCTCGCCTGAACGAGGCGGGCCACCTCGGCGCCGTCGATGGTCTCGCGTTCGAGTAGCTCTTCGGCCACGGTGTCGAGGGCGGCCCGGTACTTGACGAGCAGATCAGTGGCCCGGGCCTCCTGCTCGCGCAGGATGCGGGCGATTTCGCCGTCGATCATGCGCAAGGTCTCGTCGCTGTACTCTCGTCCCTGGGTCATCAGATCCTCACCAAGGAAGACCTGCTGGTGGCCATGCCAGGCCATAGGGCCGACGGCGTCGCTCATGCCCCACTCGCGCACCATGCGGCGGGCGATGCCGGTGGCCTGCTCGAGATCGTTGGCGGCGCCCGAGTTGAGGTGACCGAAAACGATCTTTTCGGCGACGCGGCCGCCCATCGCCCGGCAGATGACGTCCTCGAAGTACTCCTTGGAGTAGGTGTGTCGTTCTTCTGGCAGGCTCCAGGTGACACCCAGCGCCATACCCCTGGGCAAGATGGTGACCTTGTGGAGTGGGTCAGCGTTGGGCAACACCACCGTGAGGATCGCGTGACCGCCCTCGTGGATGGCCGTCGCCCTCTTCTCCTCGGCGCTGAGCACCAGGCTCTCGCGTCGAGCGCCCATGACCACTCGGTCGCGGGCGTTCTCGAAGTCGATGCGCTCGACCTGCTTGCTGCCTCGGCGCACGGCGAACAGGGCCGCCTCGTTGACCAGGTTGGCGAGGTCGGCACCGCTCATGCCCGGAGTAGCGCGGGCCATCGTGTCGAGGTCCACGTCGGGGCCCATGTGCTTGTCGCGGCTGTGCACCTTCAGGATCGCAAGTCTCTCCTCGTGCTCCGGCAGAGGAACGACGATCTGGCGGTCGAAGCGGCCGGGCCGAAGGAGGGCGGGGTCGAGGATGTCGGGCCGGTTGGTGGCGGCGAGGATGACGATGCCCTCGCTGGTCTCGAAGCCGTCCATCTCGGCGAGCAACTGGTTGAGGGTCTGCTCGCGCTCGTCGTGGCCTCCGCCCAGGCCGGCGCCGCGCTTGCGGCCGATGGAGTCGATCTCGTCGATGAAGATGATCGCCCGGCCAAGCTTGCGCGCTTGCTGGAAGAGGTCGCGGACCCGGCTGGCTCCGACGCCGACGAACATCTCCATGAAGTCCGAGCCGGTGACGCTGAGGAAGCCGACGCCGGCCTCTCCGGCCACCGCCCGGGCCAGCAATGTCTTGCCCGTACCTGGAGGGCCGACCAGCAGGATGCCCTTGGGCACCCTGGCGCCGATCTCACGGAACCGCTCGGGCATCTTCAAGAAGTCCACCACCTCGGTGATCTCCTGCTTGACGCCCACATAGCCGGCGATGTCGGCGAAGGTGGTGGACGGCTTGTCGGCCGAGTAGGCCTTCGCCCGACTGCGGCCGATGGACATGACGTTGCCCATCTGCCCCTGGGCACGCTTGTTCATCCACACCAGGAAGCCGATGATCAGCGCGAAGGGGAGAAGGATGCTGGCCCAGTTGAGCAGCCAGTTGCTCTCCGGGCTCTTCGTGCTCCAGTCGACATCGTGCTCTTCGAGCAAGACGCGTTCGCTCTCGTCGGGGAAGTTGTCGCGCACGGTGGTGGTGAATTCGCTACCGTCCTCGAGCTCCCCGGAGATGGTGTTGGAACCGTTGGTGAGGGTGAACTCCTTCACCAAGTCGCCGCGCACTGCGGTGATGAACTCGGTGTAGCTCAGCTTCTCACCTTCGTCGCTGGGCCACACCTGGTTGAGAACGAGGGTGCCCACCAGTACGGCGAGCAGCACGGGGATAGTCCATTTGGGCCAACCGGCACCTGGGGTCCGGCGGCCGCCGCTACGCGGGGGAGGCTGAGGACCCTGGTGCTGGCCGCGCCCCGGCGGTGGCGGGGGAGGCGGCGGCGGAAGGTTGCTCATGCGACAATCCTACGGCTGAGGAGCCTTATTGGTTCCGTCACACCCTCGTGCGTGTGATCGGTGATGTCCACCACCGGTAGCGGTGCTTGCCCTAGGGTTGCAGGGATGAGTCGGCAGTGTTCTCGTACCGGATGCGCCCAACAAGCGGTGGCGACCCTCTCCTTCCAGTACGCGCGCTCTCTCGTCTGGCTGGAGGACCTCTCCGCCGAGCGCGATCCCCACAGCTACGACCTGTGCGAACGGCACACGGCGCGCCTGTCGGTGCCCAACGGCTGGCGCATGGAGGACCGCCGATCGCTGCGCCGGCTGGTGTATGCCGGCGAGGCCCGGCTGCTCGCCGGCTGATCCAGTCGGTCGGGTAAGCTCGCCCTCCGTGCCTCTGCCCCGCCAGCTCCTCCACGCGTGGGGTCACCGACAGAGCCGATCCTGTCGCTCGCGTGCCGGTGGGTGATGCAGGGTTCGGGTGGTTAGGCGCCTGGCTCGCCGGTGCTCTGGTCGCCTCCGCCGTCGCTGTCAGCAGTGGCGCGGACACCATGGCCGAGGCCGGTCCGGTGTGGCTCTTCGCCGCGGCCGTTGCCCAGTGGGTGCCGATGGTGGCCGTCGTATGGGCTCTTGGCCGCCGTCACGGCAGGGGCGATCTGGTGGCCGACTACAACCTGCGTTTTCGTTTGATCGATCTGGTGGGCATCCCTGTTGGGGTGTTCACCCAGCTTGTCGTGCTGCGCTTGGTCTACTGGCCGCTCAGGCGGGCGTGGCCGGAGGCCTTCTCGACCGAAGAGCTCGAGCAGAGGGCGCGCGACATGTACGACGGTGCCCATGGCGCGGGAATTGTTCTGCTGATACTCGTCGTCGTGGTCGGTGCACCTCTGGTAGAGGAGCTCGCCTACCGCGGCCTGATCCAGGGTGCCCTCACCCGCCGGCTTCGGCGGAGTACTCGGTCTCGGGCTGGCTGCGGCTTGGTTTGCTCTGATCCACTTCCAGCCGGTCGAGTACCCCGGGCTGTTTGCCGCCGGGCTGGTGTTCGGCGTCTGCTTGCTCTGCACAGGCCGGCTCGGCACCTCCATCGCCGCCCACCTCGCCTTCAATGCCGCCGGACTTGCTCTGGTGGCCTCCTCGTGACCGGTTCGCGCCACCTGGGCGTGGAACAATGCCCACCGGCATGACCGAGCAGCCCACCGACGACCTACTGAGCGATCCGGCCGACGACCTTGTCGCGCCGGGAGTGCAACCGCCCCGATTGGGGCGCCGGGTCTGGCGCCGGACAGTGAGACGACCCACAGAGTGGCTCCGAGCGCCCTGGCCGGCCGAACGTCTCGTTCAGTACTTCACCGCGCTGGTAGTCCTCGTCGGATGCACCCTCGCGCTCTTGAAGGTCGTGCACCTGGACCTCGTGTTCACCGACAACACCCCCACCGGGGGCGACATGGGTGCCCACGTGATGGCACCCGCGTACCTGCGCGATCACCTCCTGCCTCACTGGCAGCTCAGCGGGTGGAGCAACTACTGGTACAACGGCTTGCCCATCTACATCTTCTACATGCTGCCGCCGGCCCTGCTGATCGTGCTGTTGAACGTCGTCCTCCCCTACGGCGTCGCGTTCAAGATCGTCACCATCGTGGGCATCATCAGCCTGCCATTCTGCTGCTGGGCTTTCGGGCGTCTGGCCCGTTTCCGCTACCCCGTCCCCGAACTCATGGCAGTTGCGTCGCTCACCTTCTTGTTCGACGAGAGCTTCAGCATCTATGGCGGGAACATCAAGAGCACGATGGCCGGCGAGTTCTCCTTCTCCATCGCCTTGTCGCTAGCCATTCTCGGGCTCGGCCTCTTCGCCCGCGGGCTGGAGACCGGCAAGCACCGCAACAAGGCCGCCGTCCTCATCGCCCTGGCGATGCTGTCTCACGGCCTGGTGATGTTGTTCGTGGCCCTGGCCGTGATTTTGCTCTGGCTGGTGTGGATGGACCGCACCCGCTTCGTCTATGGGCTCACGGTAGGTATCACTGCCGTCCTTCTCGCCTCGTTCTGGGCGGTGCCCTTCGTGTTCAACAAGGACTTCATGACCGACATGAAGTACCACGGCAAGCCCGACGGAGGCGGCGAGAGCTTCTGGGACATGTTCTTCCCCTGGCCGACCTTCTTCGACATCGTGGTCTCCGGGTTCGCCTTCATCGGCTTCATCAGCAGCGTCGTCAAACGCAACCTCAACGGTGCATGGCTGGGCATCATGTGCTTCGCCCTGATGGCCGCCACCTACCTCGGCAAGGACAGCTTGCCGGTGATAGGCCTCTTGTGGAACCCACGCGTCCTCCCCTTCTTGTACCTGATCAGGCTGTTGTTGATGGTGGTGGGCATAGTCGACACCGTCTACTTCGTCGTCAAGGGCATGCGCGGACGCGAGTTGGCCGGCCGTGAGGTGTGGATCACCGGGCTTGTCACGGCCTCCGTGGTCGCTCTGTCCGTACTCGTCTTCGAGCTGTTCTTGTTCCGTGAGGTACCCGGCGCACGGATGACGGAGAAGAACGGCAAGGCCGTGTACTCCTGGGGGTTCCTCGGCTGGGACCCGGTCACGCTCACCCCTTCGTCCAAGGACGCTGTCAGCGATGGCTGGACCCGCTACAACTTCGAGGGTTACGAGGGGCGTCCCGCCTACGGCGAGTACAAGTCACTGGTGGACACGATGGCCGGCCTCGGCGAGTCGGACGGATGCGGCCGGGCGCTGTGGGAGGTCAACGGTGCCAACGGCGGCTACGGCACGACGATGGCGCTGATGCTCCTGCCACACTGGACCGACGGCTGCATCGCCAGCTCGGAGGGGTTGTTCTTCGAGGCCTCGGGCACCACGCCCTACCACTTCATCACGGCCGCGGCGATGAGCCAGAACAGCTCGAACCCGGTTCGCGAGCTGCGCTACACGGACAACAACGCCTCAGTGGGCGTGCCGATGCTGCAGAAGCTGGGGATCAAGTATCTGATGGTCTTCACCCAGGCTGCCAAGGACCAGGCGGATACTCGCGGTGAGTTGGTGCTGGTGGCCGAGAGCGGCCCGTGGAAGGTCTATCGAAGTGGCCGACAGTGAGGTCGTGGTGCCGCTCACAGTTCAGCCGGTGGTGGTGGCCGAACGCGCCGGCGATCAGCGCGAGCGCCACCTCGAGCTCGGTACCAGCTGGTTCCAGAACCCCGAGGAATGGGCGGCGATGCCCGCAAGCGACGGGCCGTCGACTGGCAGCGCATCGACGTCGAGGTCGATCTCGACCGCCGGGTGGGTGCCGAGCCCCTGGCCCCGGGGCGCAAGGTCGACATCGTCGTTCCTGCGGAGACCATCAACGTGGTTCCCCTGCCGGAGATCACCATCTCCAACTACCACATGGGTGAACAGGACATCAGCTTCGACGTGTCGCAGATCGGCGTGCCGGTGCTGGTGAAGATGAGCTACTTCCCGAACTGGGAGGTCGACGGTGCCGAAGGTCCGTACCGAATCGCACCCAACTCGATGGTGGTGGTGCCCACCTCCACCCATGTGCGCCTGCACTACGAACCCCAGGCGCTGGACCGAATCGCCTACCTGCTCACCTTCTTGGGCATCGCCCTGATGATCTTCTGGCGGGTGAGAGGTGATGTGCGCCACCGTTCCGCGCACCCCTTCATCACCGCGTCCGAAGGCATTGCGGTACGGCCCGAAGCATCGAACGGAGACGGGACGTGTCTCACCGACGACGTTCTCACCGACGACGCCGCTGACCGCGCCCGGTAGCGTGTGACGCCGCATGTCCTCCACCGACCCCCGGGTGCTCGACGAGATCGTCAAGGCGTACGACGTACGCGGCACCGTCCCCGACCAACTCAACACCGATGTGGCCTATGCGCTCGGCGTCGGATTCGCCCGCTTCTGCGGCACCAGCCGAGTGCTCGTCGCCCGCGACATGCGCCCCTCTGGCCCCGAACTGGTCGATGCCTTCGCCCGGGGCGTGCTCGAGCAGGGTGTCGACGTCGTCGACCTCGGCCTCGCCAGTACCGATCTCGTCTACTACGCCGCTGGCACCCTCGACGCTGCCGGGGGCGATGTTCACCGCCTCTCACAACCCTGCCCAGTACAACGGGGTGAAGTTCTGTCTCAGTGGTGCCCGCCCCGTGGGGCAGGACACCGGTCTCGACCAGGTCAAGGCGTATGCCGCCGAAGTGCTGGCCGGGCGAGGCCCTGCCCCCGCCCTCTCGGCCGGCTCGCTGACGAGTCGCAACCTGCTCTCCGCCTTCGCCGACCATGTCGTGTCGTTCATCGACGTTGCTGCGCTCAAGCCCCTCAAGGTCGTCGCCGACACGGCCAACGGTATGGGCGGCCTGGTGGTTCCGGCGGTCTTCGAACGCCTGCCGCAAGTGACCCTCGAGGTGATGTACGGCGAACTCGACGGCACCTTCCCGAACCATCCCGCCGACCCCTTGCAGCCCGCCAACCAGCGCGACCTCCAGGCCCGTGTGGTGGCCGGCGGGTTCGACGTCGGCTTCGCCTTCGATGGTGATGCCGACAGGGTGTTCGTCGTCGACGAGATCGGCCGCGGCCTGAGCGGTTCGCACCACCACCGCCCTGCTCGCCGCAGGCGTGCTGCGCACCAACCCCGGTGCCACCATCTTGCACAACCTGATCTGTTCCCGCTCCGTGCCCGAGGTGGTCCGCGAGCACGGAGGTGTGCCGGTGCGCACCAAGGTCGGCCACAGCTTCATCAAGCAACGCATGCTCGAGACCGGAGCCGTGTTCGGCGGGGAGCACTCGGCCCACTACTACTTCCTCGACAACTTCCGTGCCGACAGTGGGCTCATCGCCGGCCTGCTGGTGCTCAACGAAGTCAGCCGTGCTCACACCGACCTTTCCGTGGTGCGTAAGCCTTTCGAGCGCTACTCCTCGAGCGGCGAGATCAACACCCACGTCGCCGACACCCAGGTGGTGATCGACAAGGTGGCAGCCGAGTTCGCCGGGTTCCAGCAGGACCGCCTCGACGGGCTGACCGTCGATTGTGGGCCGTGGTGGTTCAACCTGCGACCCTCTAATACCGAGCCTCTGTTGAGGCTCAACCTCGAGGCTCCCAACCGCGACGATTGCGATCAGAGGGTTGCCGAACTTCTCGCCCTGATCACAAGCCTCTAGCCTGATCACGATTCACGAGCCTGATCACGATTTTCTAGGAGGTGCCATGGCACTCGATTCCCGTCTTCTTGCCGTACTTGCCTGCCCGGTCGACAAGGGCCCGCTCTACTACGTGAGCGACGAGGTCGGTCTCTACAACCCCCGCCTGAGGCGTCGATACCCCGTGCGCGAAGGCATCGCCGTGATGCTGCCCGGCGAGGCGATCGCAGTACCGGACACCGAGGCCGAGGCCCTCGACGCGATGATCGCCGCCGGTGACCTCAGGCCCAGCTTCGCGGCCTGATCCCCACGTCGCTACGTCTGCTGGTAGTTTTTGCGGGGGCGCGACCAGAACCTGATCGAGAGAAACGGTGTGGCAATGAAGGACTCAGCAACCGTGAGGCGGATCCTCTCAGCTGTCGCGTTGGTGGCTGTCATGGTCGCCGCGCCCGTCTTACCGGCCCCAAGTGTCGCTGCTGCATGCTCCTTGTGCGCCGGAGGCGAGTTCCACCCTCTCACCCCCGCGCGTATCTTCGACTCCAGGCCGCCAGGTATCAACGCCGGGGTCCCCGGATCCAAGGCGATGGGCCCCAGCAGGCCCACGTTCGACATCCAACTTCTCGGGCTCGGGGGTGTGCCGGCCTCCGCCCCCGACGTACTCGCCGTCACCATCAACATCACGATCGACGCTCCTACCAGAGCGGGCTGGCTGGCCGTCTACCCCACCGGTTCGCCCAGCTTGTCGTCGGTGCTCAACTTTGCCGCCGGGCAGACTGTGCCCAATATGGCGATAGTCGCCGCCGGCAGCGGCGGCATGCTCACGGTTGAGATCTGGGGAGCATCTGCCGGTACGGCCGAAGTGATCGTCGACGTGTCCGGCTGGTTCTCCACCAGTGCATACAACGCGGGTACACCCGACAACTTCGCCGACGAGCGAGGCGCTCGCCTCGTGGTGGTCAGCCCTGGCCGCATCGTCGACACCCGCGTCGGAGCCGCCCCTCTTGGGCCCGACGGACGGCTGAGGGTCCCGTTTCGCGGGGCCTCCGTCCTCGGCGGCGGCATCATCGTGCCCTCCGATTCTTCCGTGGTGGGTGCGCTGGTGAACGTCACTGCGGTGGCGCCCACCGCCGGCACCTGGGTGTCGGTGCTCCCCATCGCGCCGGTGGGATCGCCCACCACATCCAACCTCAACGTTGCTGCTGGGCGGGTACAGGCCAGCTTGGTGATGGTGCCAGTCGGCGCCGATGGGGCCATCCATCTCTACAACAAGTTCGGCAACACCAATCTCATCGTCGACGTCATGGGCTACCTGCAGACGGGTGCCGCCGAGTCCACCCGGGCCGGCCGGGTCATTCCGCTGGGGGCACCGTTCCGTGCCTTCGACACCCGCGAGGCGGCCTTCGGGAACGTGGCTCTCGGGCCAGGGCAAGGTGAGGACTGGAGCTTCGCCGCCTTCGCCTCGAGCGTCAACATCGGCGGCACAGCGGTGGGCAACCAAGCGGCCCTGCTCGGCAACCTCACCAATGCCTCGCTCAGCCGCCAGTACCCGACCGTGGGTGTGCAGAGCTATCTCACCGTGTACCCGAGCGACGTGGCGACCCGGCCCGTGGTGTCCAACCTGAACAGCTACGAATCCGTCCCGGTACCCAACATGGTCGTGGCGAAGTACAGCAGTGACGGCCAGTACAGGGTGCGAGTGTTCAACGCCGCCGGGTATGCGCACTACTTGCTCGACGTCAGCGCAGTGGTGCTGGCCGACTGACGCCCTAGGCTGGATTTGCTCGGGCTGATCAGAGGGCTGCCAGCTGGCACCGGCCCGGTTCCAGTCCTGATTGCCATCGACTAGTCATCCCGCTGCCATCCCGTTGGAGGAACCGCCATGTCTTTCGCCGCGCGCCGTGATTACCGCGTAGCCGATCTCTCCCTCGCCCCCTTCGGGCGCAAGGAGATCCACCTTGCCGAGCACGAGATGCCGGGCCTCAGGGCTCTGCGCAAGGAGTACGGCCCACTCAAGCCGTTGAAGGGTGCCCGCATCTCCGGCAGCCTGCACATGACCATCCAGACCGCTGTGCTCATCGAGACCTTGGTGGAGCTGGGCGCCGAGGTGCGCTGGGCGAGCTGCAACATCTTCTCCACTCAGGACCACGCCGCGGCTGCCGTCGTGGTTGGCCCTGAGGGCACGCCGGAGGATCCCAAGGGGGTGCCGGTGTTCGCCTGGAAGGGCGAGACGCTGGAGGAATACTGGTGGTGCACCGATCAGATGATCACCTGGCCCGACAGCGGCCCCGGAGGCGGTGACGGCCCGAACATGATCCTCGACGACGGCGGCGACGCCACCCTTCTCGTTCACAAGGGCGTCGAGTTCGAAAAGAGCGGTGAGGTGCCCGATCCCACCACCGCCTCGAACGCCGAGTTCGCCATCGTGCTCGGCCTCCTGCAGCGCAGCCTCAGGACCGATCCCACCAAGTGGACCCGCCTTGCTGCCGGGATCAAGGGGGTCACCGAGGAGACCACAACCGGCGTGATGCGGCTCTACAAGATGCACGAACGCGGCGAGCTGTTGTTCCCGGCGATCAATGTCAACGACTCGGTCACCAAGAGCAAGTTCGACAACCTTTACGGCTGCCGTCACTCACTGGTCGACGCAATCTGTCGGGCCACCGACGTCATGCTCGCCGGCAAGGTGGCCGTGGTGTGCGGTTACGGAGACGTGGGCAAGGGCTGCGCCCAGGCGCTGAGGGGCCAGGGCTCGCGGGTCGTCATCACCGAGATCGACCCGATCAACGCCCTGCAGGCGGCGATGGAGGGCTACCAGGTGACTGTGCTGGAAGATGTCGTCGGCAGCGCCGACATCTTCGTCTCGGCCACCGGCAACGACCACATCATCACCGCCGAGCACATGGCTGCGATGAAGCACAACGCCATCGTGTGCAACATCGGCCACTTCGACAGCGAGATCGACATGGCCGGCCTCGCCCGCAGCGGCGCCACTCGCGATCAGCTCAAGCCCGGCACCGACCTGTGGACTTTCCGCCGACGGGCACGCGGTCATCGTGCTGGCCGAGGGTCGCTTGGTCAACCTCGGCTGTGCCACCGGTCATCCCAGCTTCGTGATGAGCTGTTCGTTCAGCAACCAGGTCATCGCCCAGATGGAGTTGTTCGCCAACACCGCCCAGTACCCGCTGGGTGTGTACGTGCTCCCCAAGAGGCTCGACGAGAGGGTGGCAGCACTCCACCTCGAGGCCCTCGGCGTGAAGCTCACCAAGCTCACCGACGAGCAGGCCGACTACCTCGGCATCGACCCCGGCGGCCCCTTCAAGCCGGAGCACTACCGCTACTAGCGGCGGGTTCTGGGGCTCGATCGTCCCAAATAGCGGATCGGGGCTAGTGGGCGGTGGCGAGGACAGTGCTGTCGCCGCGGAGCCGTAACCGGGGCAGGAAGAACTGCACCATCGGACCGATTCCGAAGGTGAATACGGCGGTGCCCACTCCCACCGAACCACCGAGGGCGATACCGGTGGCCAGCACAGCGATCTCGATGGCGGTGCGTGCCCGGCTGACACTGAAGCCGCGCTCTGCCAGCCCGAGCATCAGACCATCGCGCGGGCCCGAGCCAAGGCCTGAGCCGATGTAGAAACCCGACCCGACACCGATGCTGACCAGACCGCCGGCCAGGTATGAAAAGCGCAGGAGAAGTAGGTCGGTGTGGGGGAGGTGGTCGGCGAGGAGGAGTACCACCAAGCCGATTTCGATCGCGTTGAGAGCCGTGCCCCACCCCATGCGTTGGCGCAGCGGGATCCACATCAGGAGGATCAGTACGCCCGTGATCTCGATCACGATGCCAACGGGGATGCCTGTCTTGTTCTCGATTCCGAGGTGGAGCACGTCCCACGGGGCGACGCCGAGGTCGGAGGCGAGAAACATGCAGATGCCCAGGCCGAACAGGGCGAGGCCGGCGATGCAGCGGACGAACCGTTGGACGAGCCGGTCGCTGGGCAGGGGTAGGAACACCGGGCGAAGCTACCTGAAACCCCGTGGCACCCTCCTGGTACTAGTTGCACCATGATCTTCACCACCGCATGCGCCGGCTGCAACCAGCCCGGTGATCTGCTATGCCACCGCTGCCGGTTCGCCCTCGTCAGTGCACCGTCGCCGGTCGACGGCCAACCGGTTGTGGCTGCCCTTCCCTTCGAGGGAGTTGCCCGCCAGGTGGTGCTGGGCTTGAAGTACCGCAACCGCCGCGGGGTGGCCCGCCTGGTGGCGAGGCTGATGGTGCGCCGGCTGAGGCCGGGTCGGGTGGACCTCGTCACATGGGCGCCAACAGGGCCGTCGAGGGCCCGTGAACGTGGCTACGACCAGGCCGAGCTGCTGGCCCGGGCGGTGGCTCGCGAGCTCAGGGTTCCCTGCCGGCGGCTTCTTTACCGCACTCACGGGGCGCCCCAGACGGGCCGCTCGCGATCAGAACGGCTCAACGGTCCGCGACTTCCGTGTTCGCGCCCCCCGGGCCGGGTTGAGGGTCCTGGTTGTCGACGACGTGGTCACCACCGGTGCCACCATGCGCGGCGCCAGGCAGGCCCTGCTCCGGGCAGGGGTGGCCGAGGTGACGTGCATCGCCGCTGCCGCCACGCCGTCCAATAGGGCGGTGCGTCGGCCACCGCGACGACCTCGCCCGGGCCAGCTGAGTGACCGCCAGTCGGGTTGGCGCAGTCCCGACTGTGACGACTTTAGAGTGACGGCCTCTCGCGCCCTGTCGAAACCCGCAGTTGTGACGGGGTTGCGCGCCCGTTCGACTGCGGTGGCGGTGTTTCGCGCCCATTAAGCGGGCTTGGCATGGCAAGGCTCGGTGCAGCCCCACCGGTAGGATCGGAACCCGCATGGGCATCCTCGATCGCATCCTCCGCGCTGGTGAAGGCAAGAAGCTCAAGGCCCTCGAAGGCCTCGTCCCCGACATCAACGCCCTCGAAGCCGCTGTCAAGGCGCTGTCCGACGAGGCCCTGAGGGCCAAGACGGACGAGTTCCGCAACCGCATCGACCGCGGGGAGACGCTCGACGACCTTCTCATCGAGGCCTTCGCTGTGATGCGCGAAGCCGCCAGCCGGGTAATCGGCCAGCGCCACTTCGACGTCCAGCTGATGGGCGGCGCCGCCCTCCATTTCGGCTGGGTGGCCGAGATGAAGACCGGAGAGGGCAAGACCCTTGTCAGCACCCTGCCCGCCTACCTCAACGGGCTCGGCGGCAAGGGCGTGCACCTGGTCACGGTCAACGACTACCTTGCCCGTTTCCACGCCGAGTGGATGGGCCGGATCCACAACTGGATGGGTCTCGAAGTCGGGCTGATCATCCCCGGCTTCAAGGAGCGCCCCGCCGAGAAGAGGCTCAACTACGCCGCCGACATCACCTACGGCACCAACAACGAGTTCGGGTTCGACTACCTGCCGCGACAACATGGCCGGCCGGCTCGACGACAAAGGTCCAGCGTGGCCACAACTTCGCCATCGTCGACGAGGTCGACAGCATCCTCATCGACGAGGCCCGCACCCCCCTGATCATCAGCGGCCGCGTGGCCGACGCCGCCAAGCTCTACTACCGCTTTGCCAGCATCGTGCGCTCCCTGAAGCGCGATGTGGACTACGAGGTGGAGGAAGACAAGCGCGTGGTGGTGCCCCTCGAGGCGGGCATCGACAAGGTCGAGCAGGCCCTGGGCATCGAGAACCTCTACGACGAGGTGCAGCAGAACCTGGTGCACCAGATGCAGGTGGCGCTGAAGGCCAAGGAGCTCTACAAGCGCGACAAGGACTACATCATCTCCAACGGCGAGGTGAAGATCGTCGACGAGTTCACCGGTCGTGTGCTCGAGGGCCGCCGCTGGAGCGAGGGCATCCATCAGGCCGTCGAAGCCAAAGAGGGCGTCAAGATCAAAGAAGAGAACCAGACCCTCGCCACGATCACCCTGCAGAACTACTTCCGCATGTACGACAAGCTCGCCGGCATGACCGGCACGGCCCAGACCGAGGCCGCCGAACTGGCCAACACCTACGAGCTTCAGGTCGTACCGATCCCCACCAACCGTCCGGTGGGTCGCGTCGACCAGCCCGATCTGATCTACAAGAGCGAAGCAGCCAAGTTCCGGGCGGTCGTCGACGACATCACCGAGAAGAACCTCAGGGGTCAGCCTGTGCTGGTCGGCACGATCAGCGTCGAAAAGAGCGAGTACCTCTCCCGTGAGCTCACCAAGCAGGGCATCGACCACGAGGTGCTCAACGCCAAGCAGCACACCCGTGAGGCACAGATCGTCGCCCAGGCCGGTCGCCTCCATGCCGTCACGGTCTCTACCAACATGGCCGGTCGTGGCGTCGACATCCTCCTCGGCGGCAACCCCGAGGGGCTGGCCCGCCACGAAACCCTCAAGGAAGGTATCGACCCGGCGGTGATGGTCGACGACTTCGCCCTGCCGATGCCTCTCGACCAGATGCCCGAGGAGTTCCGCGAGGAGCGCGCCAAGGCGTTCGCCCGCTACGGCGAGCTGCTCAGTCAGGTCAAGGCCAGGTGCCAGGAGGAAGGCGACAAGGTGCGCGCCCTCGGCGGTCTCTACGTGCTCGGTACCGAACGCCACGAGAGCCGACGCATCGACAACCAGTTGCGTGGCCGCTCGGGCCGTCAGGGCGATCCGGGGGAGAGCCGCTTCTACCTCAGCCTCGACGACGAGCTGATGAGGTTGTTCGCCACCGGTGCGCTGAGCTGGGTGATGAGCCGTGCCCTTCCCGACGACGAAGCCATCGAGGCCAAGATGGTGACCAAGGCCATCGAGAGGGCGCAGACCACGGTCGAGCAACGCAACGCCGAGATCCGCAAGAACGTGCTCAAGTACGACGAGGTGATGAACGAGCAGCGCAAGGTGATCTACGCGCGACGCGACCAGATCCTTCAGGGTGCGGACCTCAAGGCCGCCGCCATCGAATACCTCTCTGACGCCGTCGACGCGCTCATCGACACCCACTGCGTCAGCGAAGCGCCCGACGAGTGGGATCTCGACGGTCTCGCCAAGGAGCTGAAGACGTACTGGCCGAACGAGATCAGCGAGCCGGCGCTGGCCAAGTTCGACGACGCCGACGACATCTTCGACCTCGTCATGACCGATGCCAAGGCCTACTACGAGAAGCGCGAGGCCGAGCTCACCCCCGTGGTGATGCGCGATGTCGAGCGCCAGGTGATGTTGCGCATCATCGACCAACGCTGGCGCGAGCACCTCGAGGAGATGGACTACCTCCAGGAGGGCATCAACCTGCGGGCGATGGGTCAGAAGGATCCGCTCACCGAATGGCAGCGTGAGGGTTTCGAGATGTTCGGGTCGCTGATGAAGGGCATCGCCCAGGACTTCGTCAAGTACGTGATGCACGTGCAGGTGGTACGCAAGGATGCCCCCCAGCAGACCGTGCAGAACCTGCAACAGAGCTCGAGCGAGAACACCTTCACCGACGGCATCGCCGCCGCCGCCCGACAGATGGCTGCCGCCGGTGAGCTGCCCGAGGCGGCGGCCGCGGCAGCGGCGAAGATGGCCACCCCACACAAGCAGACCACCGTGGTGAAGGACGACTGGGCGAAGACGCCGCGCAACGCCCCCTGCCCGTGTGGTAGCGGCAAGAAGTTCAAGATGTGCCACGGCGCCACCCGTGACCGCCACCGGCCGACCGATCCATGCGTGATTTCACCGACGACCTGAAGGACCTCCGTCGCCGCCTCGGCGAGGCTGAGGGCTACCTGAAGATAGGCGCCGGCCGGGCGCGTCTCGCCGAGCTGGAGATGGAGGTGGCGCGGCCCGACCTGTGGGACGACCAAGAGCTGGCGAAGAGGGTCAACACCGAGTACGCGAACGTCAAGGGCGACCTCGACACCTTCGATTCGATGAGCCGAGAGCTCGAAGACGTCGAACTGCTGCACGAGATGGCGCGTGAGCTCGACGACGAAAGCCAAGAGGCCGACATCGCTGCCGCCACCAAGTCGATCGACGACCAGCTTCGCCAGCTCGACCTGCGCAGCCTGTTCACCGGCGAACACGACGAGGCCGACTGCATCGTGCAGATCAACGCCAAGGACGGTGGCGTCGACGCCCAGGACTGGAGCGAGATGCTGCTGCGCATGTACTCGCGTTGGGCCGAGCGCCGCGGGTTCACCGTCGAGGTCGACGAGATCAGCCAGGGAACCGAGGCCGGCATCTTGTCGGCCGAGTTCACGATCACCGGTCGCTACGCCTATGGCCTCATGACCAGCGAACGCGGTACCCATCGCTTGGTGCGCATCAGCCCCTTCGACAACCAGGGTCGCCGCCAGACCAGCTTTGCCGCGGTGCAGGTGTGGCCGGTGATGGATGCGCCCGACGTCGAGATCAACGAGGCCGATGTGCGCATGGAGGTCTTCCGCGCCAGCGGCGCCGGTGGCCAGCACGTCAACAAGACCTCGTCGGCGGTGCGGCTGATCCACGAGCCCACAGGCCTGGTGTCCGCCAGCCAGGAGGAGCGCAGCCAGCTCCAGAACCGGGAGAAGGCGATGAACCGCCTGAAGGCGATGGTGGCAGCCAAGATCGAAGAGGAGCACGAGGCGGAGCTGGCCCGCATCGCCGGTCGCCAGGCCCAGGTGGGATGGGGTAGCCAGATCCGCTCCTACGTGTTGCAGCCGTACCAGATGGTGAAGGACCTGCGCACCGAGGTCGAGACGAGCCAGGTCGATGCCGTGCTCGACGGCGACATCGACGAGTTCATCGAGGGCTACCTGCGGTGGCGACGCCGCGAGGCCGAATGAGTGCAGTACCGTTTCCCCGGTTGAGGACGGGGCGGCGGATCACCCCTGAACGAACGACACGCCCATGATTCGACTCGAGAACGTCACCAAGATCTACTCCACCGATGTCACGGCCCTTCGCGACGCCAGCTTCGACGTCGCCAAGGCCGAGTTCGTGTTCCTCGTCGGCCCGTCCGGTTCGGGTAAGAGCACCCTGTTGCGCTTGATGAACCGCGAGGAGCGCCCCGAGAAGGGTGCCGTGTGGGTGGCCGGGCGCAACATCAACGAGATGCCCGACAGCAAGGTGCCCCACCTGCGACGCAACATCGGCAACATCTTCCAGGACTACAAGCTGCTCGCCAACAAGACCGTGTTCGAGAACGTCGCCTTCGCCCTCGAGGTCATCGGTCGGCCCCGTCACGTCATCCGCCAACAGGTGCCGGCCGTGCTCGACCTCGTGGGTCTCGGCGGCAAGCAGGAGCGCTTGCCCGCACCAACTGTCCGGTGGTGAGCAGCAGCGCGTGTCGATCGCCCGGGCCTTCGTCAACCGGCCGCTGATCCTGTTGGCCGACGAGCCCACCGGCAACCTCGATCCCGCCACCGGCGAGGGCATCATGCGCCTGCTCGACCGGATCAACAAGACCGGCACCACGGTGGTGATGGCAACCCACGACCAGCGCATCGTCAACATGATGCGCAAGCGGGTCATCCAACTCGACCGTGGCGTCATCGTGCGCGACCAGGCCCGAGGGGTCTACGAATGATCTCCCGCATCCGCTACATCTTCCGCGAGATGTGGGCGAGCCTCTCGCGCAACATGACCCTCACCGTTGCCGCGGTCATCACCGTCGACCGTCTCGCTTGTTCATGTTCGGGCATGAGCTTCTTGATTCAGCGCGGCTTCGACAACCAGCTCAGCGAGTGGTCGGGCGGCGTGGAGATGATCGTCTACGTCGAGCACGGTCACGTCGACGGTGATCCTGAGGTGGAGCTCATCCGCCAGGAACTTGCCTCCCTGGACACTGTCGTCGAGTCGGTCGATCTACTGCGACGAGGCATGCGCCACCAAGGAGGCCAACGTCCTCTTTGCCGGCGACCCGGACACTCTCGAGCAGCTGATGCCGAAGATCCCCTCCAACTTCAAGGTCAAGCCGATCGACAAGGACAGTGGCGAAGTGCTGCGATCCCTCGGCGACTCGTTCTCCCAACTGCCCAACGTGATCGACGTGCAGACGCCCGACGAAGCGGTGGAGACGCTTGGCCAGTTGAGAGGCATCATCGGTGTGTGGGTGTTCGGCCTGTCGATCCTGCTCCTCTTGGTGTCGGTGGTCCTGATCTGGAACACCATCCGCACGGCCATGTTCGCCCGCCGCCGGGAGATCGAGGTGATGAAGTTGGTGGGGGCCACCAACTGGTTCATCCGCCTGCCGTTCATGCTCGAGGGTTTGTTGCAGGGTCTTGTCGGCGGGTTCACCGGCGGCCTGTTGATGATGGTCACCAACAACTCTTGGACCGACGCCGTGCGCGGCTTCGACCCCGACTCGGGGCTCGCCGCAATGGTGGTCACCGACGGCTACCCGATCACCGTGTGGGTGGGGATGATGCTTTTCGGGGGCCTCGTCGGTGCCGTCGGCTCCCTGCTCGCCGCTAGCAAGTTCCTCGACGTCTAGCGAATAGGGTCGCTGGATGGACTACCGCCAGATCAGCTACGAGGTCAGCGACCACATCGCGACCCTTACCCTCAACCGTCCCGACAAGCTGAATGCCTTCACTGCCACGATGGGCGTCGAGGTGCTCGATGCCTTCGACCGCATCGACGCCGACGACGACGTGAGGGCTGTAATCGTCACCGGTGCGGGGCGTGGGTTCTGCGCCGGCGCGGACCTCGCCGGTGGTGCCGACACGTTCAATTACGACGGGAGTGAACCCAAGGCTGACGCCGGTGTGCCCCGCGACGGTGGAGGCGTGCTCACCCTGCGGATCTTCGACTGCATCAAGCCCGTGATCGGCGCGATCAATGGTGCCGCGGTTGGTGTGGGCGTCACCATGACCCTGCCGATGGACATTCGCCTGGCCAGCGAGAACGCCAGGTTCGGGTTCGTCTTCGCTCGCCGGGGAATCGTGCCCGAGGCCTGCTCATCGTGGTTCCTGCCGCGTCTGGTCGGCATCAGCCAGGCAGCCGAGTGGTGCTACTCCGGTCGGGTGTTCCCTGCGTCCGAGGCCCTGGCGGGTGGCCTGGTGCGCAGCGTCCACGCACCCGACGACCTCATGCCTGCGGCGCGGGCGATCGCTGCCGAGATCGCCGACAACGCCGCGCCGGTGAGCGTCGCGCTCACCCGCCAGATGCTGTGGCGCATGCTCGGCGCATCGCACCCGATGGACGCCCACCGGGTGGACTCGAGGGGTGTCTACGAGCGGGGCCGTACTCCCGACGCTGCTGAAGGAATCAAGAGCTTCCTCGAAAAGAGGGCGCCCGAGTTCCCGGCGAAGGTCAGTGACGGTCTGCCAAACATCTTTCCTTCTTACGAATCTCCGAAGTTTTCGTAAAGTTCCTCACACCGGGTGCCGATCGAATGGCAGCGACGGGTTTACGGGAGAGCCCGTCGCACTTATCGACATCGAACGTGGAGGAAGACAGATGAACCTGGTTGCAGAACGGATGCGTACCGGCGACGTGATCGAGATCGATCTCGACGGCGATCCCACGACGACCCTCGTGCTGCTCGCTACCCACGAGTTCGTCATTCTCGACCCTTGTGATGGCCGCACCCCACTGGTGGCCCGCGTCGCCGACCTCGGCCCTGTGCGCATCTTCCGCCCTGCGGACTGACAGCCTCATCCAACTGGGCGCGATCACCGGGGGCGTAGGTGCCAGCAGGCCACTGCGGTGGCCGCCGCCGCGTTCAAGGAGTCCACGCCAGAGTGCATTGGGATACACACCCTGTAGGTAGCCGCCTCCAGCATTGCGGCGGTCAACCCAGCCCTTTCACTACCCACGACGAGCGCCACCTTCGCGTTGCGTGTCAAGACCTCTGGTGGCACGGCATCGAGTGGCATGGCATCGGGCGAGGGTGTCAGGGCACACACCGTCCAGCCCTGCACCTTCAACGCTTCGGCGGTGCTGGGTAGATCTGTAGCCCTGGCGTGGGGCAGGTGCAGGGCCTGACCCATCGAGACGCGAAGGGCCCGCCGGGCGAGTGGGTCGGCACTGGTGGTGTCGATGATCAGCCCGTGCCACCCGAGTCCTAGGGCGTTGCGCACGATGCTGCCGATGTTCGCTGGGTTGTCGACGGCCTCGACCAGGATCAGCCGGGTGGCTTCGGCCGCCAGCCGAGCCTCCGTAGTGCGCGGCGGGCGCTCGAAGAGAGCCACGACGTCGTAGGGCATGCCCAGCTTGGTGACCGCGGCGCGGAGCCGGTCGCCTCCGGCATAGACGGATCCGTGCTGCGCCAGGCGATCGACAACCGCCGGCGGGCGATCACGGTCGACCAGGGCGAGCACGGGGATGCATCCGGCATCGAGTGCTCTCTCGACCACCAGGTCACCTTCGGCCATGAACAGACCGCCCCCCTCGTCGACCCGGCGCTGGGGGCGGTTGGTGAGGCCGCGTTCGTTGAGGCGGAACATCGCCACCCGAGGGTCGTCGGGATCCTCGATGATGATCATCGGCTCAGTAGGCCCAGGGGAACGGGCTCCAGTCGGGTGCGCGCTTGTCGAGGAAGCTCATCCTGCCCTCCTGGGCTTCATCGGTCCCGTAGGCGAGGCGGGTGGCCTCGCCGGCGAAGATCTGCTGACCCACCAGCCCGTCGTCGATGAGGTTGAAGCTGAACTTGAGCATTCGCTGCGCGGTTGGACTCTTGCCGTTGATCTCCTTCGCCCACTGCAGGGCCTCGCGCTCGAGATCGGCGTGGGCGACGACGGCGTTGACCGTGCCCATTCGGTGGGCGTCGTCGGCGCTGTACTCGCGCCCGAGGAAGAAGATCTCGCGGGCGAACTTCTGGCCGACCTGGCGGGCAAGGTAGGCGCTTCCGAAGCCCCCGTCGAAGCTGGCCACATCGGCGTCGGTCTGCTTGAAGCGGGCGTGCTCGCGGCTGGCGAGGGTGAGGTCGGCCACCGCGTGAAGGCTGTGACCGCCACCGGCGGCCCAGCCGGGTACGACGCAGATGACCACCTTTGGCATGAAGCGGATCAGCCTCTGCACCTCGAGGATGTGGAGCCGCCCAGCACGCCCGGCCTGCACCGTGTCCTCTGTTTCCCCGACCTTGCCGGAGTCATCCTCCGTGGTGTACTTGTAGCCGTCCTTGCCGCGGATGCGCTGGTCGCCGCCGCTGCAGAAGGCCCAGACCCCGTCCTTGGGGGAGGGGCCGTTGCCGGTCAGCAGGACGCACCCGACGTCGGTGCTCATCCGTGCGTGGTCGAGCGCGGCGTAGAGCTGGTCGACGGTGCGCGGGCGGAAGGCGTTGCGGACCTCGGGCCGGTTGAAGGCGATCCGCACCGTGCCGTGTTCGACCGCACGGTGGTAGGTGATGTCGTCGAAGTCGAAGCCGGGCACTTCGCGCCAGGCAGAGGGATCGAACAGCTCGGAGACCATGTCCGCCACTCTACGGACCCCCCGCACCCCGCCCCCACCCCGTTCACAAGCGCACGTGTCGCGTGCGCACACGCATCACAGGATGATCGGGCGCGACATGGGGGCTGTTTCGGGGTGCTGATACGGTCCGGACCATGCTCCAGATCTTCGGCGTCGCCGGACTACCCGAGATCGAGAGGGGAGCCGATCTCGCTGCCGCCATCATCTCCGCGACCATGTCGGCCGAAACCCCTCTCGCCGATGGCGACGTGGTCGTGGTCACCTCCAAGATCGTGTCCAAAGCGGAGGGCCGCACGATCGAGCTGGGCGAGGTCGAGCCGTCGGCATTCGCCCGCGAGTGGTCGGCCAAGTGGGGCAAGGATCCGCGGGTGACCGAGATCGTGTTGAGGGAGGCGAAGCGCGTCGTGCGCCAGGTCGGTCCGATCCTGATCACCGAGACCCACCATGGTTTCGTGTGCGCCAACAGCGGAGTCGACCAGTCGTCCAGTGGCGCCCACGACCGGGCTGTGCTGCTGCCGGTGGACCCCGATGCCTCGGCGCGAGCTATTCGCGCCGGCTTGCGCGCTGCCGGGGTCGATGCTGCGGTGATCGTCAGCGACACCTTCGGTAGGGCATGGCGGGAAGGCCAGACCGACATCGCCATCGGCATTGCCGGCATGCAGCCGATCCTCAGCTACATCGGTCAGGTCGACCCTCATGGCCACGAGTTCCAGGTGCAGGCATTGTGCAACGCCGATGAACTGGCCGGGGCCGCCGAACTGGTGAAGGGCAATCTGTCGAGGGTGCCGGTAGCGGTCATCCGCGGGCACATCTGGGAGCCCGACGAAACCGCCACGATCGCGCCGGTCTTGCGCGACCCTGCCCGCGATCTGTTCAGATAGCCAGATGGAACATGAAGAAGCGTCCCTCACCATCGCCGCTCCCGCCGAACGCCTCTACGACCTGATCAGTGATCTGCCCCGCATGGGTGAGTGGTCGCCGGAGAACTGTGGCGGCAAGTGGGTAAAGGGAGCGACCGCGCCGGTTGTGGGTGCCCGGTTCAGGGGCCGCAATCGTAAGGGTTGGAGACGGTGGACCACACTGGTCACGGTCGTGATTGCCGAGCCGGCGAAGGAGTTCGCCTTCGACGTGACCGGTGGTCCGTGGAAGGTGGCTCGCTGGGGCTATCGCTTCACCCCGACCGACGGAGCCACCGTGGTGACCGAGTACTGGGACGACCACCGCGCCACCCTCATGGCCAAGATCACCAGCATCGTTGTCGGGGTGGGAGATCGCCCTGACTACAACCGTCGCGGCATGGAGGAAACACTCCGGCGGCTGGCGGCGGTGGCAGAGGGCCGATCCGCCTGAGGTCAGTCCGCGCCGAGGGGATGGAGCAGGAAGAACTGCCACATCACCTGGTTGGCGCTGAGATTCTGGGTTGTTGCGCCGACCATGTCGACGATCATCGTGCCGAACTCGCTGCCGGGCCAGGTGTGGCCTCCACCCTCGATGCGGTACAGCACGGTCTCGCCGGTGGTTGGGCAGTCCCATGTCAGCCTGGTTACGTCGTCGGCAACAGGAACCTCCTCGGGGTCCGCATCGGTGCAACCATTCCGCGAGGCCCAGGCGCCCATCACCTCGGGCACCGAGGGGGCGTCGCCGTCGAGGGCGATCACGTCGGTACCCAGGGTGCCGGTGCCATCGGGATTGGGCAGGGCCGCGACGGCGGGACCCAGACCACCCTCGAAGGAGAGGAACCGGTCGGCGGTGCCGTGGAAGGCCATGATCGGCACGGCGCGCGCCGGGTTGCAGCCATCCATGTCGCGAACGCCGGCAACTGGTGCGACGGCGGCGATGCGATCATCGAGTGAGCACGCGATCGCAGAAGTCATCATCGCCCCGTTCGACATGCCGGCGACGAAGATGCGATTGGTATCCAGGCACAGTGTCGCCTCGGCCTCGTCGAGCAGGGCCACGATCCACTTGATGTCGGCACCGTCGACGGCGGTATCCCAGCGGGGCACCGGACGGGTGATGTCTGGAACGAGGGTGACGAAGCGGTGGTCGTCGCCGTAGGTGGCGAGACCGGAGAAGGCCAGGTGAACTTCGGCCGGTTCTGACCAGCCGTGGAGATCGATCACCAGCGGCAAGGGTGTGGTGCTGTCGTAGGCGGGTGGTAGGTGGCGCACATAGATGCCGTCCTGGCCTGCGCCGGTGAAGCTGATGGTGGACTCGCCTGGGCCGGTGGGTTCAGCGACGCCACACCCGGCAGAGGGTGCTGCCACCACACCCGAGGTCGAGGCGGAGCTTGCCACGAACTGTCTCACGGCCTCGACGCCCTGCCCGGGGAAGTTGATGTTCAGCCCGACGATGCCCTGGGAGAGGAAGTCCGTGTAGGAGGCGGGGTTCTTCGAGGGAGCGATCGTTGGGCCACACCCAGATCGGGTAGCCCGCAGCAGTCGAATCGACGACCAGCTGCCCGGTGATGACCTCGAGGCCCGAGTACTCGGGAGGGAGCTGAAGAATGCGCATGCCCTCGGGAAGGGGAGTGCGCTCGAGCACCCAGGCGGTGAGGGCGTCGAGCCCGGGTGAGATCTCGACGTCGGGCGCGAGCTGATGGAAGTAGGTGACGATGTCGTCCTCGAACGACGCCACCACGGTGGCTGCGGACCGGCCGAGCTCTTCGAGCTCCGCTGCGAGTACCTCGGCCGCCGCCCTAGCGGGATCACCTTCACCCTTGATCTCGACGTTGAGAGGGATGTCGGGGAACCTCTCGACCACGTCGCGGAAGAGGGGGATGGTGAAGTCCTCGGGGTTGTAGCCCTCGGGTATCGGTCGATCGCCGGTGCGGACCCCCCGGTACACGTACTCGTCGTCGGGTCGGTCGGTGCAGGGACCGCAGTCGGGTGTGAACCAGTAGGCGTTGTCGAGGGCGGAGATCTCGTCGTAGGTGAGGTCGCCGACAGCGCCGGTGCCGTTCGTGGTGCGATCGACATCGTCGTCGTGCTGCACCACTAGTACGCCATCTGCGGTGAGCATCACGTTCATGTCGAGCATGTCCACCCCGGCCTCGACGCTCTCGCTGAACCCGAACATTGTGCTTGCCGGATACTCGTCCTCGCCGGCGGTGTGGGCCAGGACTATCGGCCGGCCGATGGAGAGCAGTTCATCTATGGTCGCCGGTCGCTGGACATCGGGCACGCTGGTGGCCGGCACCGTGGTGGGTGAGTCGGTCGTCGGTGAGCCGGTGTCTGGCGTCCCGGCATCGGTTCCGGTTACCGCAGGCGCGGTCGCTGATGAGGCATCGCCGCCGGGGTCGTCGGAGCAGGCAGTCAGCAGCAACAGAGAACACGTGATCGCAGCGAGTCGTCTCATGCCCTGAGCCTCGCGTACTCGACGGCCACCTCTGCGGCAGTGGCAGCGTTGTTGCGCACGAGGGCGAGGTTGGCGATCAGGCTGCGGCCGCCGGTGCGCTCGACCACCCTCTTCAACAGGAAGGGGGTGACGTCCTGGCCGGTGATGCCCCTCTCCGTAAGGTCGGCGAGGGCGTCGTCGATCACCGCCCCGATCTCTGAGGCGGGGATCTCGTCGGCCGCCGGTATCGGGTTGGCGATGTTGATGCCCGTTGACAGTCCGAGTTGATCCCACGTGGCGTGCATGACGCGGGCGAGATGCGGGGGGCCCGTCGACGCGACGCGGCGCGGCATGGCCGCTGGTGCGGCTGTAGAAGGAGGGGAACTCGTCGCTGCCGTTCACCACGACCGGTACACCGAGGGTCTCCAGCCTCTCGAGGGTGAGGCCGATGTCGAGGATGCTCTTCACCCCGGCCGACACGACCGCGACGGGAGTGATCGCGAGTTCGGTGAGGTCGGCGGAGATGTCGAAGCGTGTTCGCTGCCCCACGGTGCACGCCGCCGATGCCGCCCGTGGCGAACACGCGGATGCCGGCCAGGGCAGCGAGCCGCATGGTGGCGGCGACGGTTGTCGCGCCGGTGGCCCCTGTGGCCACCAGCCACGGCAGGTCGCGGGTGGTGGCCTTGTGCACCCCGCCCACAGTTGCCAAGTGGTGCAGCTGCTCCGGTGTGAGGCCGACGTGGCATCTCCCGTCGAGGACGGCGACCGTGGCGGGCACAGCACCACCGGCGCGGACGATGCCTTCCACCTCCGTCGCCATGTCGAAGTTCTGGGGGAAGGGCATGCCGTGGCTGATGATCGTGCTCTCGAGAGCGACGACCGGCATGCCGGCGGCAACCGCCTCGGCAACCTCCGGATGGACGTAGACGGGACTCATCGTCCTGAGTCTCGCAGCCCTCGACAACAAACCCTCGTGGAGGTGGTCAGTGGGCGCCCCAGCTGAAGGTCTGCTTGAAGAGCTTGAGGCAGACGAAGGCTTCGGCCTCGACGATGTCGTTGCGACTGCGGAGCTGCGACATTAGGCGCATCAGGTGGGCGTCGTCGTCGGCGACCACCTCGAACATCAAGTCGTACCGGCCGGTGGTAGCCACGAGGTACTCGACCTCGGTCATTGCGGAGAGGGCTGCTGCGGTCGACTCGGCATCACCGGTGACCCGCGCCCCGATCATCGCCACCCGGCGCATGCCGAGCGACATCGGGTCGGTTACGGCAACGATCTGCATCACGCCTGCGTCGGTGAGGCGCTGCACCCTTTGGCGGATGGCTCCTTCGGTGAGTCCAACTTCTGCTCCGACACGGGTGAAGGGCATGCGCCCATCGGCTTGGAGCAGCTCGATGATCGCCCTGTCCGTGTCGTCGAGGTGGGGCGCCTTTGCCGGCGCCTGGCTCACCGTCCCTCCTGGAGGGCGAACTCGCGGCTGGCGTCGATGAGGTTGCGGCGCAGAACGGCCTCGATGAAGGCGAACTCCTCCTCGCCGGCGATGAGAGGTGGTGACAGGGTGATCACCGGCTCGCCGCGGTCGTCGGCGCGACAGATCAGCCCGGCGTCGTACAGGCGAGGTGACAGGTAGTCGCGCAGCAACCACTCGCTCTGCTCAGCGGTGAACACGCCGCGTGAGGCCTTGTCGGGCACCAACTCGATGGCCAGGAAGTAGCCGTCGCCGCGCACGTCGCCCACCAGTGGGATGTCGAGCAGCCCCTCGATGAGCTGCTTGAAGCGGGCCTCGTTGGCGCGCACATGGCCGCAGAGGTCCTCGCGCTCGAAGATGTCGAGGTTGGCGTTGGCGACCGCGGACGCCACCGGGTGGGCGCCGAAGGTCTGGCCCTGCAAGAACACGTTGGTGTCGGCCAGGAATGGCTCGGCGAGTCTGTCGCTGACGATCAGCCCGCCGAGGGCGGCGTATCCGCTGGTGGCACCCTTGGCGAAGGTGATCAGGTCCGGTTGGTAGCCGTAGCGGATGCTGCCGAACATCTCGCCGAAGCGGCCGAAGGCGGCGATGACCTCGTCGCTGACGAGAAGCACTCCGTACTTGTCGCAGATCTCGCGAACCCGCTGCCCAGTAGCCGTCGGGTGGGGTGAAGGCCCCGCCGGTGTTCTGCACCGGCTCCATGAACACTGCGGCCACGGTCTCGGGGCCTTCCATCTCGATGCGCATCGCCAGGTCGTCGGCGCAGCGCAGGGTGCAGGCGTCGTGTCCCGAGCAGTCGTTGCAGCGGTAGCGGTAGGGGGTCTGGATCTTGATCGCCCCGGGCATCAGGGGTTCGAACGGGGCCTTGATCGACGGCACGCCGGTGAGGCTGAGGGCACCCATCGAAGTGCCGTGGTAGGAGAGGTAGCGGGAGACGACCTTGTGCTTCATCGGTTGGCCCATCAGCTTCCAGTACTGGCGGGCGAACTTGATCGCAGTCTCGACCGCGTCGCCGCCGCTGGGGGTGAAGAACACCCGGTTCAGATCACCGGGGGCATATCGAGGCGAGGCGGGTCGCGAGGGTGATCGCCGGCTCGTGGGCGAAGGACCACACCGGGAAGTAGCCGAGGGTCTCGCTCTGGCGGGCCGCCGCCTCGGCGAGCTCCTTGCGGCCGTGTCCGACCTGAACCGTGAACAGGCCGGACAGCCCATCGAGGTAGCGCTTGCCGTGTTGGTCGTAGACGTAGCAGCCCTCGCCGCGGGCGATCACCGGCACCTCTTGATCGGCGAAGGAGCCGAGGCGGGTGAAGTGCATCCAGAGATGACGGCGGGCTTGATCGGAGAGAGTTGTCATGGTGGTTCCGATTGTCGTAGTGATTAGCTACGACAATCGTAACCGATTACAGCGGTGCCGTTCAGCTCTCGGGGGCGATGCCGCAGGTCGTCTCTTCGTAGTCGTTGAGTCGGTCCGACGCGGCCTCGATATCGGTGTTGTTGGTCAGATCCTCGAGTTCCGCGACCTCCGGTGCGGTGGAAAGGGCCATGAAGTCGTAGTCGTACTGTTCGAAGATCTCGATCATCCTCATAGTGGCAACAGCCATCGTCTCAACATCGGCCTTGATCTCGGCCGGCGCCGCCGACTGGAGCTGGGCGATCATCGGCTTGACGGCGTTCATCGCCTCCTCGACGTCGGCAGGGCCGGAGTCGCTCGAGCTGAGGACGTCGTCGACGACATCGCTCTTTTCCTGGAAGCTCACGATCAAGGTGCAGTAGTCACTGCTCGATCCGCTGCCGCCTTCGTCGTCGTCGCCGCAGGCAACCATGGCGAGGGTGGCCGCAAGCCCAGCGGCAATGGCAATTGAGCGCTTCATCTGACATGACTCCTTGTGTCGGGGGTAGCACCGAATCTAGCTGGGCTCGGCCTTCGGCCTTGGGATCTCGTTTCCTCTCATCCGCCCACGCCACTCGCCTAGCCTCGAACCATGCTGCTCGCCCACGAACTGATCGGTCGTCACGACGCACCCGAACTGGTGTTGATCCATGGGATCACCCAGAGCCGCCAGGTGTGGCATCCCCTGCTTCACCCCTTGGCGGAGCACCATCGAGTCCTTGCCGTCGATCTCCGCGGTCACGGCGACAGCGAGTCGTGCGACCCTTACGACCCGGCAAGCTACGCCTCCGACGTCATCGAGACAGCCCAGTCCCTTGGATTCTCCGACCCGATCATCGTCGGCCACTCTCTCGGCGGGATCGTGGCCACCGCCTACGCCGCAGAGTGCCCATGCGCTGCTGTGGTCAACATCGACCAACCACTGAGGTTGTCGGGGTTCAAGGAAGCGCTTGTATCCATCGAACCCCTGCTGAGGGGCGACGACGCCACGTTCAGGCAGACGATCGACGCCGTGTTCGCCGCGATGAACGGACCCTTGCCCGCCGCCGAGCAAGCTCGCATCCTGAGTCACTCGCGCGTCGATCAAGAGGTTGTCCTCGGCACCTGGGCGAGCGTGTTGAGGTCCACCGAGGCCGAGCTCGATTCGATGGTCGAGGCGATGGTCGCCGGCATCACCGTGCCCTACCTGGCCATCCACGGCGACGACCCGGGGCCGGGCTACGCGGAATGGCTCAGCTCCCTGATTCCCACTGCGTCGGTGGAGGTGTGGCCCGACCACGGCCACTACCCCCATCTCGTGGACCCCGCCCGGTTCCTCGCCCGCCTTGCCGAGTTCGAGGTGCAGGTGCGCGGATGAGCCCCACATCCGATGTTGCCGTGAGTGTCGCTGGGGCGGTGGGGACCATCACCCTCGAGCGCGCCGGCAAGAGGAACGCAGTCACCTACGACATGTGGGTGGCGATCGAAGCCGGGTGTCACCGGCTGGCCCACGACCCCATGGTGAGGGTGGTGGTGCTGCGCGGCGAGGGCGACCACTTCTGCGCCGGAGCCGACATCACCGAGCTCCTTGCCGAGCGGGCTCCGGGCGTACCGAGCTTCATCGACGTCAACATGGCCGCGGAGAACGCACTGGCAACCCTGCCCAAGCCTACGATCGCCGTGGTTCAGGGTGATTGCATCGGTGGTGGTGCGGCGCTGGCTATCGACTGCGACCTACGCCTCGCGGTGCACGGCTCGCGATTCGGGATCACCCCGGCAAAGCTGGGCCTCGTCTACCCACCCGCTTCGCTGGAGAGGCTGGTGAGGCTGATCGGGCCGGCCGCCAAGCGGCTTCTGTTCAGCGGCGACCTCGTCGATGCCGCAGAGGCTCACCGCATCGGCCTGGTCGACGAACTCCTTACACCGCAGGAGGTCGAAGCACGCTTGAGCGAACTGGCGGACACCCTGACCCAGCGCTCCTTGCTCACCCAGGCTGCGACCAAGGAGATGGTGGCGGCGGTACTCGAACGCGGTTCCGTTCCCTCGGCCATGGCCGACACGTGGAACCATGAGGTGGCGGCTTCGGGCGAACTCACCGAGGGGGTCGCTGCCTTCCTCGAGCGCAGGGCACCGACCTTCCCGTGGCGCCCGGCTACACGACCGGGATCGTGAGTTCGCCTATCAGCTGGGCGAGCTGGGCTGACTGGGTCGTTTGGCGTAGGGCTTGGCGGAGTCGTAGCCGGTGGGGCGCTTGCCTCGGTGACCCTGCTTGTCGGGTGTTCCGCCGTCATCGACATAGCGTCGGACGGTGGGAGTGCGCCCCTTGAGGGTGGTCTTGCGCAGTGCCTCGATGACGTCGTCGACCCGGTTTTCGGGCACACCGACCACCGAATTCATGTCGGTGATGCGGATCGGACCGATCTGGCGGCCCTCGAGGTTGGTCTCGTTGGCTATGGCCCCCACCAGGTCGCCGGGGCGAATCCCGAACTTTCGGCCGAGGCCGACGTAGACGAAGCCGGTGTCGGCCGGCTTGCCGCGCTCACCGCGCTCGCCGCGGTGGTCACCGCGATCGGGGCGTGGCTCGAACTTGCGCTCCTGGCGCAGGGACAGGTCGGGGATCTCGTTCTCGTCGATGGTGTTGCCGGCGGCCTCGTGATAGAGACGGATGGCTGCCAGGGCAATCGACCGCGGATCGCCGTCACCCCTAAGGGCGTGGAGCACGGGGTGGTATTCGTCGAGATCCTCTGCGGCCAACGATTCGCGGATGGCCAGCACCGTCTGCTCGAGCTGGGCGGCGCGCAGGTCCGCCACGGAGGGCACCTTCTCGATGGTGATCGTCTGCTTGGTGAGGTGCTCGATGTTGTGCAGCAGGCGTTGCTCGCGCGGCTCGGCCAGGGTGATGGCGACACCTTCTCGGCCTGCCCGGCCGACGCGGCCGATGCGGTGCACATAACTCTCGGGTGCCGAAGGCACGTCGTAGTTGACCACGTGGGTGAGGGTGTCGACGTCGAGGCCGCGAGCCGCTACGTCGGTGGCGACCAGGAGATCCGCAGTGCCGTCGCGGAGGCGGCTCATCACCCGGTCGCGTTGGGCTTGGTCCATGCCGCCGTGAAGCGCTTCAGCGCGGTAGCCGCGGGCGTTCATCGTTTCGGTCAGCTGGTCCACTTCGGTGCGGGTGCGGCAGAACACCAAGGCACCGCCGGGTGCCTCGATGTCGAGGACGCGGCCGAGGGCGACCGGCTTGTGGGCACGGGGCACCACGTAGGCGACCTGGCGGACCTTGCCCTTGCTGGCCATGGCGTCGCCGCGGCTGACGTTGATACGCACCGCGTCGGTGAGGTGGCGCTTGGCGATGGAGCTGATGCGCGGCGGCATGGTGGCCGAGAACATCACCGTCTGATGACTGCCGGGGATGGCGTCGAGGATGCTCTCGATGTCGTCGGCGAAGCCCATGTCGAGCATCTCGTCGGCCTCGTCGAGCACGACCAGCTTGATCGCATCGAGTGGCAGCGAGCCCCGACCGATGTGGTCGATCACGCGCCCCGGGGTGCCGACGACGGTGTGCACACCTCGGTCGAGGGCTTGAAGCTGACGGAAGATCGGTTGCCCGCCGTACACGGGTACGCACTTGGCCCCGAGGTCGCGGCCGTAGCGGAAGAAGGCCTCGCTGACCTGCATCGCCAGCTCACGGGTGGGAACCAGGACGAGGGTGAGGGGATGGGCCGCCGGGCCTTCCACCATCTGCAGCGCCGGCAGGGCGAAAGCCGCGGTCTTGCCGGTGCCGGTGGCCGCCTGACCGAGGAGGTCGTGGCCCTGGAGGAGGTGGGGGATGGTCTCGCGTTGGATCGGCGTGGGCTCTTCGTAGCCGAGCCCCTCGAGTGAGCGCAGCAGCTCGGGGCGCAGGCCGAGCGCGGCGAAGCCTCCGTCGGTAACAGTGCCGACGTCACCGTCGCTCTCGATGTCCACGGTGCCTTCTTCCGTTTGGGGTCACTCAACGATAGGGCAGTGGTAACCGAGTGCCTCGTGCAGTCGGTCACAGGCAGGGCTGGTCATTTAAGTCCGGGCAGGTCCGGGCAGGGGCCGGGCCATGCCCACAGGTAAGGTCGGTGGTCGTGCAGCCGAGCGTCGTCATCTCCGGTAGCGGGTTGTTCACTCCGCCCCACTCCATCAGCAACGAGGAGCTGGCGGCATCGCTGGCGGTGGAGGTCAACCGCTGGAACGAGGAGAACCAGGCTGGTATCGACAGCGGCGAGCTGCAGGCCCGTGCCCTGCCCGACGCCGAGTTCATCGAGAAGGCCTCGGGGATCAAGAGCCGGTTCGTGATGGAGAAGAGCGGCATCCTCGACCCCGAACGGCTGCGCCCCCACCTTCCCCTGCGCGGCGAGGACGAGCTGGGCGTGCAGGCCGAGATGGCGTTGCCGGCGGTCCGCGAGGCGTTGGCCCACGCCGGGCGGCGAGCCGACGAGGTGGACTGCATCATCGTCGGCTGTTCGAACCTACAGCGCCCCTACCCGGCTGTGGCGATCGAGGTCCAGCACGCGATCGGCGCCGGTGGGTGGGCGTACGACATGAACGTGGCCTGCTCGTCGGCAACCTTCTCGATGCAGGCCGCCTCCGACGCCCTGATCAACGGCTCGGCAAGCTGTGTGCTGGTGGTCCACCCCGAGATCACCAGCGGCCACAACAACTTCTCCCTGCGCGACCATCACTTCATCTTCGGCGATGCCTGCACAGCCGTTGTGCTGGAACGGGCCGCCGACGCCTTAGCCGGGGAGCAGTGGCAGGTGTTGGGCTCCAGCCTGGCGACCAAGTTCTCCAACAGCATCCGTAACGACTTCGGGTTCTTGAACCCGTGCGAGGACGGTCAACGCGATCCCTTCGAACTGGTCTTTCGTCAGCGTGGCCAGCAGGTGTTCAAGGAGGTCGTGCCTCTGGTGGTGAAGCACGTCGCCGCCCAGCTCGCCCACCTGGCGATCGAGGCGTCCGACGTGAGCCGCTTCTGGTTGCACCAGGCCAACTTGAAGATGAACCAGCTGATCGGCAAGGGCCTGCTCGGTCGGGTGCCAGACCAGAACGAGGCCCCGGTCATCCTCGATCGCTATGCCAACACCTCGTCGGCCGGCTCGGTGATCGCCTTCCACCTCCACCGTGATGACCTGACGAGCGGCGACCTGGGTGTGCTGTGCAGCTTCGGTGCCGGCTACAGCATCGGCAGCCTGGTCCTGCGTAAGGTCTGAGGGCCTGCCAACTTTCGCATCCGAGTGACAGAGGCCCGCCGGGGGGCACGCCCGCACTCGGACGGTCAGCCCGCACTCGGACGGTCAGCAGGCACTCGGACGGTCGCCAGGCACTCGGATGCGGGCATTGTCGGGGTCGTAGAGGGGTCGCAGCGACACTGCGGCGGGGTACTCGGCGCCGTTGATCTCCACTGTCCACGAACCTTCGGCCAGCCACGCTGGGGTGACGGGTTCGCCCCTGCCCTCCACCATCGCCAAGCCCACCGCACCGCCGACCGTGTGTCCGTAGGAGCCGGCCCGGATGTAGCCGACGGCCGCACCGTCGCGTCTCAGGACCTCGGCGTGATAGAGGAGGGGTTCGGGATCGAGCAGCCTCACCGACACGAGGCGCCGGGTGAGTGGTCCCGCCGCCTTGCGTGCCAGCACGGCATCGCGCCCGACGAAGCCGCCAGGCTTGTCGAGGGCGAGGGCGAAGCCCAGGCCTGCCTCCAGGGGTCCGTCGGTGTTGTCGATGTCGTGCCCGTAGTCGCGGTAGCCCTTCTCCAATCGCAGGCTGGCAAGAGCCTTCAGCCCGGCGTGACGGATGCCGAAGTCGGGTCCTGCCTCTACCAGCAGGTCGTGGACGTGGACTGCCTGCTCGGCAGGCACGTAGAGCTCGTAGCCCAACTCGCCCAGATAGGTGATGCGCACGCACAGCACCCGGGCGAACCCGAGATCGATCTCCGCTGCCGAGCGGAACGGGAACGTCTCGTTGGAGAGGTCGACCGTCGTGAGTTGCCCCAGCAAGGAACGCGACAGGGGCCCCTGCACATTGATCTGGGCGTAAGCGGAGGTGACGTCGGTGACGAAGGCATGGGCGTGGCCGATGGCCCGCTTCAGCTGAGCCTCGACGTGGCGGTGGGCGGTATCGGTGGCCACAACGAGGAAGGACTGATCGTCGAGCTTCGTGACCGTGAGGTCGGCTTCGAGCAGGCCCCGTTCGTTGAGCCACTGGGTGTAGGTGATCTGTCCCGCTGCACCGTCCACCGAATTGGTCGACAGGTGATCGAGCACGGAGCCGGCGTCGCGTCCCTGCGACGCGGAACTTGGACATGAAGCTCATGTCCATCAGGATCACGCCTTCGCGGCAGGCCCGGTGCTCGGCCTCCCAGCGCGTCCAGAAGGCGGGGCGCCCCCAGGTGAGTGGTCCGGGATCGGCCACCTCGCCAGGCCCGGCGAACCAGTCGGCGCCCTCCCACCCGCTGACGTCCTTGAAGTGAGCGCCGTGCTCCACCAACCGGCCGTGAAGGGGTGACAGCTTCGCCCCTCGTGCCGTCAGCAGGGAGCGGTTCGGGTAGTGGCACTGGTAAACCATGCCCAGCGACTCGACCGTGCGGGTGCGGCGGTACTCGGGGTTGGCCTGGTAGGGCTGCAGGCGGGCAGGGTGCATGCCGGTGACATCGGCGCCGGGGTCGCCGTCGACGATCCAGTGCGCCACCAGCCGGCCGAGGCCGCCGCCGGTGAGGATGCCGATCGAGTTCAGGCCGGCGGCGACGAAGTAGTTGCGCACCTCCGGTGCCGGCCCGACGATCGGTTGGAGGTCGGGGGTGAAGCTCTCCGGACCGCAGAAGAAGGTGCGGATACCGGTGTCGAACGAGGCCGGCACGCGGCTCATCGCCGCTTCGACGTAGGGCCCCATACGGTCCCAGTCCGGTTGGAGTGAGGTGAACGAAGAGTCGGCAGGGATTGCCCTCCACCTTCCACGGGGCGCACACCGGCTCGAACAGGCCGATCATCAGCCCGCCGACCTCCTCGCGGTAGTAGCCGTAAGTTGGCCGGGTCCTCGATGACCGGCCAGGACGGGTCGAGCCCTTCCATCTGTTCGGTGATCAGGTAGTAGTGCTCGGCCGCCTGGAGGGGGATGGATACCCCCGACAGGGCGCCGAGCTGCCGGGCCCACATGCCCGCGGCGTTGACCACGTACTCGCACTCGATCGTGCCGTGATCGGTGACCACGGCTGCCACAGCGCCGTCTCTTCACCACGACGTCGGTAACCGTCACGCCCTGGGCGATGGTGACACCGGTCTGGCGGCGCCCCTTTGGCGAGCGACATCGTGACGTCGACCGGGTTCACCCGCCCGTCGTCGGCGACGTAGAAGCCGGCCAGCAGGTCGTCGGTGCGCGCCAGGGGGAACATGTCGGCCACCTCGCGGGCCGACAACTCGTGCACGTCGACGCCGCAGTAGCGGTTGAACGTGCTCACCCGGCGGTACTCCTCCAGGCGACCCTCATCGGCGGCCAGTTCGATGAACCCGACCGGCTTGAAGCCGGTCGCCAGACCGGTCTCGGCCTCCAGCCGCGAGTACGAGGTCGCGGGTGTACTTGCGCAGCTCGGTCGAGGTCTCCGACGTGGAGCCGAACGTGACCATCAGCCCTGCGGCATGCCAGGTGGTGCCCGAGGTGAGCTGGTCCCGTTCCACCAGGACCGTGTCGGTCCAGCCGAGATGGCCGAGGTGATAGGCGATGGAAGTACCGATCACCCCACCGCCGATGACAACGACGCGGGCACGAGAGGGCAGGGTTGAGGGGCTGGGCTGGCTCATCGGTCCTCCGGGTTTGAAAGAAGCATTATCGTCACGTCTGATGAAAGAACTCGTCTACCACCGTTTGATCCTCCCGGCGGTGGAGCGCAACGCAGATCGGCCCTGTGCCACCAATGTGGGCACCGGTTTCTCCACCACCTTCGCCGAGCACCTCCGCCGGGTGAGCGGGCTCATCGGAGGCCTGCGGAGTCTCGGTGTGGGGCGCGGCGATCGTTTCGCGGTCATGACCCTCAACTCGACCGAGTATCTCGAGCTGTACCACGCGGCCTTCCTCGGCGGGGGTGTGATCAACCCCTTGAACCTGAGGTTCGCGCCGGCGGAGCTCACCTATGTGTTGCGCGACTCGGGTACCAAGGTGTGTTTCGTCGACGCCTTCTTCGCCGGCCTGATCGACAAGGTCAAGGAGGCCGCGGGTCTCGAGCACGTCGTCCTCATCGGCCAGGGCGATGTGCCCCACACTGTCACCTTGGACGACCTTCTGGCGGCGTCCGCACCCACCATCCCCGACGAGGGTGAGGAGACCGACCCAGTGGTGCTGATGTACACCGGTGGCACCACCGGGTTACCCAAGGGGGTGCTGCTCGACCAGCGCGCCGAAATCCTCAACGCCTACCACGTGATGATGACACTCCACCTCGGTCGCGACACGGTCAACCTGGTGCAGACGCCGATGTTCCACGCGGCATCGATGTTCGGCGTACTCGGCGGGCCGGCCGTCGGTGCCCACTCGGTGATCGTGCCCCTGTTCGATCCGAAGGCGGTGATGGCCGCGGTGGATCTCTACAAGCCCACCATCACGGTGATGGTGCCGACGATGATCGGCCTCGTCATGGGCCATCCCGAGTTCACTCCGGCCGGCCTTGGCAGCTTCACCGACCTGGTGTACGGAGCGTCACCCATGCCCCAGGCCCTTCTCGAGAAGGTGCTCGCCCTCTACCCCGAGACGAACATCTGGCAGGCATACGGCATGACCGAGGCCAGCAGCGCCCTCAGCATGCTGGGCCCGAAGGAGCACCGTGAGGGTGGCAAGCTCCTGCTCTCCGCCGGGATGCCGTTCCACGGAGTTGTAATGAGCATCCAGGACGAAGCGGGGAACCGGCTCGAGCCCGGCGAAGTCGGGGAGGTGTGTGTACAGGCCGGCAATTACATGATCGGCTACTGGAACAGCCCCGCTACGACGGCAGAGGCGTTCCGCGGCGGGTGGTACCACAGCGGCGATGCCGGATTCCTCGACAGCGACGGCTACCTCTTCCTTGTCGACCGGGTGAAGGACATGATCGTCACCGGTGGCGAGAACGTCTACAGCACCGAGGTCGAGAACTCTCTCGCCGGGCATCCCTCGGTCGCCCAGGTGGCTGTCATCGGCATCCCTAGCGATAAGTGGGGCGAGGCCGTGCACGCGATCGTCGTGCTCAAGCCGGGAGCCACCGCCACCGAGGCGGAGCTGATCGCCCATTCCCGCCAGTGGATCGCCGGCTACAAGGTGCCCAAGAGCATCGAGTTCCGTGCCGAGCCCCTGCCCCTGTCGGGGGCGATGAAGGTGCTCAAGAAGGACCTGAGAGCGCCCTACTGGGCAGGCCACGATCGCTTCGTCAACTAGGGAGCTGGGGAAGACGGTGTCAGCCGTCGCCTGCTGCGCGGAACGGGCCTGGCGCTTCTTCGGTGTTGACGGCCCGCAACCCGACCTTGCGAACCGAGCCACGCTCGGCGCGTCGGGGCGAAGGGATGGCGAGCAGCCACACCAGGATCACGCTGATCAGCTCCGGTAGGTGGGTGGCCTCGGCAACCAGGGGAACCTCTCCGTTCACCATGTCGATGAGGGCGGTGATGGCCAGAGCACCGGCGAGCACGATCGCCACCGGCAGCATGGTGCGGGCGCGGGCTGGACGTACGGCCACCACCAGCAGCCCCACGCCGTAGGCGACGGTGAACGCTCCGAGGTGGCGGGCGGCGTGGACGGACGAGTCTTCCCCCTGGCCCAACACCAAGGCGCGTAGAGAGAAGATGATCACCTCGAGCGCCGCCACGGCCAGCATCGCCCTCAGGACACCCCATCGACTGGCCCGGTCGGCGAGACGGTTGAGCTTCACCACCCGGCGCGACAGGTCGGGCATCTCCGGTGTGAGCTGGATTCGCGTGCGTCCGAGATTGGCTTCGGTGAAGGACCGGAACGCTCGGCACGACCCGCACGTAGCGAGGTGGGCATCGAGCAGGCGGGGCTCTACCCCGGGGTCCTCGCCGTCGGCGAGCGCCGAGATGGCGGACTGCCAATGATCGCATGTCACGGTATTGGAGTCGCTCGAAGGGTCGGATTGGTTCCCACCTTCTTGGGAGTTGGCACTCCGGCAGGGCATGATGGAGACGTGGAAGGTCCGGATCCGCTGCGCGCCTATGCCGAGGCTGCACTCGAAGGCGACGATGTCGCCTTGGCTGCGCTGGTCAGGGCCACCCAACCGGCGGTCTGGCGGCTTTGCACAGCGCTGGGTTCCCCGGGCGCCGTCGACGACCTGGTGCAGGACACCTACTTGAGGGGGATCAAGTCTCTTCCCTCGTACAGGTTCGAGTCGCCGGTGCAGGTCTGGCTGCTCTCCATCGCCCGCCGGGTGTGCGCCGACGACGTGCGCCGCCGGCAGAGGTCTCGCCGCCTGATCGACAAGATCAGCGCCCACTCGTCCGACGTCTTCGAGTCGACACCGGATCCGATGAGTGACATGTTCGAGAACCTGGACCCTGATCGACGCGAGGCGTTCGTCCTCACCCAGGTATTGGGGCTCAGCTACGCCGAGGCCGGCGAGGTTCTGGACTGCCCCATCGGCACGGTGCGTTCGGCGTGGCGCGGGCCCGTGCCGAACTCGCCGAGATGGTCGAGCACTCACTCGCCCAGTAGGGGTGCCGGGTAGGGGAGCCAGGGGAGGGGTGTCAGACCCCGGCCCGGGCTCGTCTCTTCATCGCATAGAGGGCGTCATCAGTGTCGCGGAGCTGATCCGCTGGCCCCTGTCCCCGCGAGGCGGATCCGAAACCCACCCTTCCGCTCACGTCTACCGGACCCGCTTCGGTGAGCACGGGCTCGGCGAACACCGCCTCGACGCGGCAAAGGATCGCGGACAAGGCCTCCGGCTCGACATTGGCGCAGAGGATGACGAACTCGTCGCTGGCCATCCGAGCCACGACATCGGTCGTGCGGCAGACCCCGTCGAGTCGTGACGCCACCTCGGTCAACAGCTGGTCACCCACGGCAGGCCCCCAGGTTTCGACAAGCTCCTTGAAGCGGTCGATCTCGATGAACAGGGCACCGATGGTGGGGGTCGATGAGGCGAGCCGCGCGAATGCCTCGTGCAGACCCCTGCGGTTGAACACACCCGTCAAGGGATCGGTGATCGAGTTGAGGTGCATCTCCTCCGCTCGGCGACGCTCGCGTAGGGCGAGGCGGATCACATCACACCCGAGGGCGAAATGAGATTGGGGCCGAAGATCGGGGGTGACCATGTCGCTCGACCAGAAGAGCACACGGGCGAGCTGGTCGTCGGTCTCGCCGAGCGAGATCTTCCACAGGCACGCGAGACCGAGATCCTCGGCACACCTTCGTGCTGGCCCTCGCTCCAGATCCGCCACGTCGAGGGTGGTGACCCGACCAGGATTCCGCGGTAGCGCAGACAACTCGGCCGAGAACAGGATCGAGGAGATCTCCGGTGAGACAGTGGTTGTCACATGGCGCCGGCCCTCACCGTCGAACCAGACCACTGCTATCGCCGAGTGATCGTGGCGGACGACGTCGTGAGCCATGTAACCGAGGATCGCCAGGAGAGCCTGCTCCACCGGAGCCCCGCTGGCCACGAGGTCGATGGCGTGGGGGAGTGCCGATTGGTCGGTGACCAGTTCGACGTGCACCATCAGGGCGCCGACGTCTCGGTCGTCGAGATGGTTCGTGATCCTGGAGAGGCACGTTAGCCAGTGGCCGTCGGCGTGGCGGATACGAACTTCGGTTCGCGGCGATGGGGCTTGCTCGATACCGCGGCGAATAGAGATGGTGAAAATCGTGGTTGTGGAGGAGCACGGCCATCGTGTGCTCGATGTCCTCGGCGTGGATCAGGTCGAAGGCTCGGCTGCCGACGGGGTCGTGGCCAAAGATGCGGCTCCACGAGCCGCTGGCCCAGCGGATGGCGAACGATCCGTCGAGCAGGATGGTGGCCGTGCTTTCGGATCGGTCCAGGGCGGTGAGGGCGCGGGCTGACCAGTTGTGGTCACCGGCTGCCCCTAGCTCCACCATGGGTTTTCCATCGGCACCGAAGGCGGCCGAGTTGAGCGCGAATGGATGAGGATCGGTTGATCCGCGAAAGATGATCGCTTCGACCGGTACGGCGCTCCATGACCTACCCGCCCGTTTGACAGACTGGGCCGATGCAGCCCGGTGGAGACGAGTCGAGCCCGGAGGTCCAACCGATGGCTGAAGCGTGGCACCGTGATGCCGCGACCGTGGCGGACGAGTTGGGCATCGACGCGCGTATCGGGCTGAGCTCGGCCGAGGTGGTCACCCGCCGTGCCATCTATGGGTCCAACCAGCTTGAGGCCGCAGTAGTCGTACCGGCGTGGAGGAAGTTCCTCACCCAGTTCGCCGACCCCTTGATCTACCTGTTGATCGGCGCAGTGGTTGTTTCCTTCGCCGCCTGGTTGCTGGAAGGGGCGGAGGAAGTGCCCTTCGAGGTGATCGTGATCCTCGCGATCATCGTCATCAACGCCGTACTCGGCTATGTGCAGGAGGCCCGCGCTGAGCACGCGGTCGCCGCCTTGCAGAAGATGGTCGCAGCGTCAGCTCGGGTCTTACGTGACGGCTCGGAGACGAGGGTGCCGTCGGTCGATCTCGTTCCCGGTGATGTTCTCCTGCTGGCCGAAGGTGACGCCGTCGGCGCCGACGGTCGGCTCGTCGAGGCGGCGTCGCTGACCGTGGCCGAGGCCTCCTTGACCGGGGAGAGCGCTTCGGTGCTGAAGGACCTCGCGACCATCAGCGGACCGGTGGCGCTGGGTGATCGGTCGAACATGGTGTTCAGTGGCACCGCCGTCACCCGTGGTCGGGGGAAGGCGATCGTGACGGCGACCGGAATGGGCACCGAGATGGGCAAGGTCGCTCGTCTCTTGGGTTCCACGGACGATGAACGCACCCCTTTGCAGAAAGAGGTGGATCACGTCGGGCGCATGCTCGGCCTGGCGGTGATCGTCATCGCCCTGGTCGTAGTGGGAGCGATCCTGCTCACCGCCGATATCGAGAAGGCCTCCGACGTCGTCGACGTCCTTTTGGTCGGGGTGTCGTTGGCGGTGGCAGCAGTACCGGAAGGGCTGCCGGCCGTGCTGTCGGTGATGCTCGCGCTCGGGGTGCAGCGCATGGCCCGCCAGAACGCGATCGTCAAGAGGTTGTCCTCGGTGGAGACTCTGGGGTCGGCATCGGTGGTCTGTTCGGACAAGACGGGAACCCTGACCAGAAACGAGATGACCATCGAGAGGATCGTCACCGGGTCCGGCGAGGTGGAGGTCTCCGGCACCGGTTACCAGCCAGAGGGTGGGCTCCACGTCGACGGACGCCCCCTCGACGATCCCCTGCTCCTCGACGAGGTGCGATTCGTGCTCGTCGGTGGCAGCCTGGCCAACGACGCGGTGCTTAGCGAGAAGGGCGGGGTGTGGGAGATCCAGGGCGATCCAACCGAGGCCGCCTTTCTGGTGGCCGAGGCCAAGGTCGGGCTGACCGACACCCGCAAGGAACGCTTCGAACGGGTCGGGGAGATTCCCTTCACTTCGGAACGCAAGCTGATGACCACCCTCGAGGCCGATGTCACCCGCGAGGGTCGCATCGCGGTGGTCACCAAGGGTGCCCCCGACGTGCTGATCGGGCGGTGCACCCATGAGAGGGTGGCAGGGGAGATCGTGCCCCTGTCCATCGAGCGACGAGGTGAGCTGCTGGCCACGGTCGACCGACTCGCCGACCTCGCCCTGCGCACCCTGGCGGTGGCCTACCGGCCCCTGACCGATCGGGTACCGCCTCCCCAGGACGAGGCCCTCGAGCACGAACTCGTCTACCTCGGAATGGTGGGCATCATCGACCCGCCGCGTGAGGAAGCCAGGGCAGCCATCGCCGACGCCCGTGATGCAGGCATCCGGATCATGATGATCACCGGTGATCATCCGCGAACGGCGGCGCGGATCGCCGTCGATCTGGGGATCACCGACAGTGCCGGCAAGGTCCTGTCGGGTATGGAGATCGAAGAGCTCGATGATGCGGCGCTTAGAACAGCCGTCCGCGATGTCTCGGTGTTCGCAAGGGCGGCGCCGGAGCACAAGCTGCGTATCGTGCGGGCTCTTCGGGCCGACGGAGAGATCGTGGCCGTGACCGGTGACGGCGTGAACGATGCCCCGGCGCTGAAGTCGGCCGACATCGGTATTGCGATGGGTATTTCGGGCACCGACGTCACGAAGGAAGCGGCCGACATGATCCTGGCCGACGACAACATCGCCACGATCATCGCCGCCGTGCGCGAAGGCCGGTCGATATTCGCCAACATCCGTAGCTTCCTGCGCTTCCTGCTGTCGTCCAACATCGGCGAAGTGATGACGATGTTCTTCGGTGTCGTACTGGCAGGTGCTCTCGGATTGGAGGCCGCTGGCGGTGCGATTGCCGTTCCCCTACTCGCCTCTCAGATCCTGTGGATCAACCTGCTCACCGACGCCGCACCAGCGCTGGCGATGGGAGTGGATCCTCCACGCGGCGACGTCATGAGCAGGCCACCACGCCGCATCTCGGACCATGTCGTAGATACCAAGATGTGGATCGGCATCGCCTGGGTGGGAGGGGTCATGGCCGTGGTCACGCTGGCCGCGCTGGACCTCCGCCTCGATGGGGGCATCCTTGGCGGGTCCGGCGACATAGTCGAAGCCCGCACGATGGCCTTCACCACCCTCGTCTTCGCCCAACTGTTCAACGCTTTCAATGCCCGCTCGGACCGGGTGAGCGCGTTCAATCACCTCTTCACCAACTACTACCTGTGGGGGGCAGTCGCCCTGTCCGCGGCGCTTCAGGTAGCCGCCGTGCACGTCGGGTTCTTCAACGATGCCTTCGACACCACTCCCTTGTCGCTGGGTGATTGGATGGTCTGTCTCGGGCTAGCCAGCCTCGTGCTGTTCGCTGCCGAGGCCAAGAAGCTTTTCGAGCGCTCCCTGCGCCGCCCCTGAACCGGACCGACACCCTCGAAGAGGCGGGTGGGGCAGGATGTAGTGATGGTTGACCAGGTGCGCTCCTTTCCCGACTTCGCCGTCGCATGTGGCGAGGAGGCATCCGATCCGCTGGTTCTCCATGCGGGTTCGGTGGTGAGGGTCGACGAGATGGCGGCCAGCGGGCACCTGGACCGGCAGGATGAGGACCTCGCTGCGGTGGCGGGCCTCGGAGTGAAGCTGTGGCGCTACGGGATGCCGTGGAGGCTCGCCGAGCCACGGCCGGGGGAGTATGACTGGACCCTGTGGGACCGTGCCCTCGAAGCGTGCAAGCGCCACCGGCTCGAGCCGGTGGTCGACCTGTGCCACTTCGGGTTGCCGGACCACTACGCGGGGTTCTGTGAACCTTCGTGGGTGAGCGGTTTCCTGAGCTATATCACGGCCTTTCTCGCCCGCTACCCGGAGCCGATGCTCTTCACCCCGGTCAACGAGCCGATGATCACCGCGATGTGCTCCGGCCATCTCGGCATCTGGAACGATCGCCGGTCGACGCGCGCCGACTACATGACCGCGCTCGCCCATGTGACCCTCGCCAACCTCGAGGCGCTCGCCCTCATCGACGCCGACCGGGCAGGTTGGTGGATCGGCGCCGAGGGTTTCGGGTGCCATATAGCTGCAACCCCCGCCGACGAAGTCGCTGCAGCCGAGGCCCGCGCCCTGGAGCAGCTCGTCTGGGACCTCCACTTCGGTGTCGCACCCCGAGCAGAAGTTGCCGATGTAGCGGACCTGGTCGACGGGGTCGTGCTGTCGCGGATCAACAGCCTGGCCGGGAAGCACGAGAGGGTGATCGCCGGCCACGACTTCTACCCGGTCAGTGTGACTCTCCACGGCCAAAGGGCCGAGCCGCTGACGATCGATGAGCGGATCGCTGCCTACGAGCACGAGGCCCGGAACTGGTACGCCCGCTATCGCCGCCCCTTCTGGGTGGCAGAGACGTCGAACCTCGGTCTGTCCGTTGCCGATGGAGTCACCTGGCTGGAGCGCCTGGCCGCCGCGATCGACCGCCTGCGTAGCGACGGCCTGCCGGCGCACGGGCTGTGTTGGTACAGCCGGGGCGACCAGGTGGACTGGCACACGATGCTCACCGTGCCCGTCGGCGAGGTCACCGAGGTCGGCCTGTTCGACGCAGAGCGGGCACCGCGACCGGTTGCCGCTGCCTACGCCCGTCTGGCCACCGAACGGACCGACCACAACCATCCTCGGTTCCACCTGAGGCCGCCGAGCGGATAGGGGTTCACCGGCTTGTTCCGCCAACGAGTGCGATGAGCGCTGCGTCTATATTGGCCGCAGCCCCAGCCGGCCCGATCGAACAAGGAACCCAATGACCATCACCAAGGACACTCTGTACATCGGCGGCAAGTGGGTGCCCTCGTCGGGCTCCAGCACGATCAAGGTCGTGTCGCCGCACACGGAAGAGGTCATAGCCACAGTTCCCGAAGCGAGCAGCGCAGACATCGATCTTGCCGTCGCCGCCGCCCGCAAGGCCTTCGACGAGGGCCCGTGGCCCCACACCTCGCCGGCAGAGCGGGCTCAGGTCATTCGCGCCATCACCACGGCGATCCAGACGCGGGCGCAGGAGTTCGCCGAAACCGTGACGTCCGAAATGGGCTCACCGGCAAGCTTCGCGATGATGGGTCAGGTGTTTGCGGCATCGATGGTGTTCGACGGCTTCGCCGGGCTCGTCGACACGTTCGCCTTCGAGGAGGGTCGCCCTGGCCTGATGGGGCCGTGCAAGGTGGTCAAGCATCCGGTCGGTGTCTGCGCCGGAATCGTGCCGTGGAACGTCCCCCTGTTCATCATCTCGATGAAGCTCGGCGCCTGCCTGGCTTCCGGCTCGACGATGATCATCAAGTCGGCGCCCGAGACGCCGCTCACGGGGTACCTACTCGCCGATGTGCTGGACTCGGTCGGCCTACCCGAGGGTGTAGTGAGCATCATCACCGCCGATCGCGAGATGAGCGAAGTGCTCGTTCGGCACCCCGGTATCGACAAGGTGTCGTTCACCGGCAGCACCGCCGTCGGCCGTCGCGTCGGCGCCATCTGTGGTGAGCAACTCAAGCGCTGCACTCTCGAACTCGGCGGCAAGTCCGCATCGATCATCCTCGACGACGCCAACCTCGACGTGGCGATCCCGCAGCTACTTCCGGCAGCGTTCATGAACAACGGCCAGACATGCCTCGCCCAGACGAGGGTGCTCGCGCCGCGTGGTCGGTACGGGGAGGTTGTCGACGCGCTGGCTGCGGCCATCTCCGCGGCGAAGGTCGGCGACCCCGCAGAGGCCGATACGTTCATCGGCCCCCTCGTGGCCGAGCGTCAACGCACCCGGGTCTTGGGCTTCATCAACGCCGGTGTCGGCGAGGGTGCTCGTCTTGTGTGCGGAGGCGGCCGGCCGAAGGATCTGCCACATGGCTGGTATGTCGAGCCGACCCTGTTCGCCGACGTCAACAACCAGATGCAGATCGCACGCGAGGAGATCTTCGGTCCCGTGCTCTCGGTGATTCCCTATGACAGCGAAGATGACGCCGTGAGGATCGCGAACGACTCGGACTACGGCCTTTCGGGTTCGGTGTGGACGTCGGACGTCGCCCACGGTGTTGAAATCGGCAAGCGGGTACGCACCGGTGCCTTCGCCATCAACTCGGGTACGACGCTCGATCTCAAGAACCCGTTCGGCGGCTTCAAGCAGTCGGGGATCGGCCGCGAGATGGGACCCGAAGGTCTCGAGGGTTACCTCGAGACCCAGACGCTCATCCTCCCTGCCGGCTGAACGGGGAGTGGACCCATGGGGGAGACGGAGACAGTACGCACCTTCTGTCGAATCTGTGAGCCCTCGTGCGGCCTCGTCGCCCACTTAGACGAAGGGCGGCTGGTGAAGCTCACGCCGGATCGCGAGCATCCTGTCACCAAGGGGTTTGCCTGCCACAAGGGTCTCGCCGGGGTCGACGTCAACCACGACCCGGACCGGCTCGACCATCCCATGATCCGGGCGGTCGACGGCGCGTGGTCGACGATCTCCTGGGATGAGGCGATGGCCCACACGGCCGCCCGCTTCCGGGCGATCACCGCTGAGTACGGCCCAGGCGCGGTCGGCGCGTACATCGGCAACCCGACGGCGTTCAACGCTCTGGCCTCTCTGCACATTGCGCCCTTGCTGAGGGCGCTCGGCGTGAGCCGAACCTTCTCGTCGGGCACCCAGGACTGCGCCAACAAGTTCGTCGCCAGCGAGGCCGTCTTCGGCACGTCCACGGTGCACCCGATTCCCGACCTCGAACACACCGACCTGTGTCTGGTGATCGGCGAGAACCCGCGGGTGTCCCAGGCGAGCTTCTACTCGATCCCCAACGTGCTCGGTGAGCTGCGCCGGGCGTCGGCCCGGGGGGCGCGCATCGTGTTCGTCAACCCTCGGCGCATCGAGACACCCGACAAGGGTGTCGGCGACACCATCATGATCAGGCCGGACACCGACGTCTGGTTCCTCGCCGCTCTGCTCCACGAAGTGGACCTGCTCGGCGGTTTCGACGCCGGCCTCATCGCCCGCCACGGCACCCGCGTCGAGGAGTTGAGAGCGTTCCTGGCCGACTACCCGGCCGATCGGGTCGCGACCGTGACCGGGATCGACGCCGACGTCATCCGCGAGCTAGCGGCCGCCTGGGTCGCCACACCGCGGGCGTCGGTCCATGCGTCGACCGGGATCAACATGGGCCGTCAGGGCACCCTCGCCTACTGGCTCGTCCACATGCTGTCGTTCGTCACCGGGCGCCTCGACGTCGAGGGCGGCAACCTCAAGAGCGACGGCTTCTACGCCAATGCCAAGGCCGGCGCCGGTGTCCCCGAGCAGGCGTACATCGACACCGAATTCGGACGCCTGCGCAGGGGAGCGATGCCCGGCACGCTGATGGCCGATGCCATCCTCGACAGCGCCGCGCCGATGAGGGCGATGATCGTCGTCGCCGGTAACCCTCTTCTGTCGATCGCCGGCCAGGAGCGCTTGACCAAGGCGTTCGAGCAGCTCGAGTTGCTCGTCGTGATCGACATCTACCCGAGCGCCACCGCCGAGTTCGCCCATCTCGTGTTGCCGTGCACCGACATGTACGAGCGCGACGATCTCAACATCGTCAACATCGGCACGAGCGCCCGCCCATTCGCCCAATACACGCCGGCGGTAGTGGCGCCGGCTCACGACCGCATGCCGGAGTGGTGGATCGCTCACCGCCTACTGAGGGAGCTCGGCGAGACGTCGATCCTCGACGACGAGATGCCGGACCCGTGGTCGAAGTGGCGCCACATGCTGCAGCGCGGCAGCGGGGATCGAGCTCGCCGACCTCCAGGCCGGCGGCGAGCCGGTGGTGCTCGCGCCGCCAATGCCCGGCGAGTTCTTCGACAAGCAGGTCTGCACCCTTGACGGCCGCGTCGACTGCTGTCCGCTGTCGTTCGACGATGCCATCAGCCGCTGTCGCGACCTGTTCACCGAGGCGGAGGGCAGCAGCGACGGACTGCGCCTGATCCACTGTCGGGACCCGTGGATGCACAACACGTGGTACGCCAACTTGCCGCGCGATGAAGCGGCGCGGGCGTACATCCAACCCCGTGTGCGTCAGCCCCGCCGATGCCGAGTCGCTGGGGCTCGTCGACGGCGACAGCGTTCTGGTAACGAGTGATCATGGCGAGATCGTCACCGCTGTCGCCATCGACGACGAGCTGATGGCCGGCGTCGTGTCGATGGTCCATGGCTGGGGCCACACGGCCAGCCCGCGCCTGCGCGTCGCTTTCGAGCACCCCGGCACGAACCCCAACGTCCTGCTCCCCAGCGGCCCCGGCAGCTACGAACCGCTGAGCAGCCAGGCCCACATGACCGGCATCCCCGTCACCGTCCGCAAGGTCTGACTCGCCCCCTACCGCCTGCCGGCGTCGGTCACGACGCGAACATCTCGATCTCCGACCACGCTGCCCACGACGGGCTGAGAAGGGTGGTGATCCGGATCGCCTCCACCTCGGGGATCGGCTCGTCGAAGATCACCTCCAGCACATCGCCGAATGCGGTCTCGCCGTCGAAGGTGTGGACGACCTGGAGGTTGCCGCCGGTGAGCACTCCCACCTCGTGGACCGTGCGCCCCGCCGGCCACTGGCTCACTGTCAGGCGGACCCGCCCGACGGTCACCCCACCGACGTCGATCTCGATCCACTGAGGGGCGTCGGCTCCAGAACTCCACTGGGTGTCCGGGCTGCCGTCGACCGCCCTTTCGGGTGGCTCCTCGGGCAGGAACTGGCTCGCCGACGCGGTCCGGCCCGCCGCCAGGTCAGGGTCGGTCAGGGTGGGCACGCACGGGTCGGGCTGGTTGTTGGGGGCGAGGGCCTCCTGGATGAGGTCGGAGTCAGTCAGGGCCCACGTCGCGTCGGCGAGCGGCGCCCTCAGATAGCCCCAGTACACCCATCCGTCGAACCCCACCGCACAAGAACGGGCGATCCAGTCCTGCACGGCCAGCGCCGCCTCCTCGGCTGTCGGGTAGAGGTCGACGAATGCCCCCACTTCGCCCATGACCACCGGCTTGTCGTTGCCGACCCCGAAGTTCTCGGCCATCTGCTCGATCGAGATTTCCTGGCCGGGGTAGGCGTGGAAATCGAAGAAGTCGAGTTCGGAGTCGACCACCAGGGGAGCGGTGTCCACGTGCCAGGTGCCGCCGATCCCGGTCGGGTTAGGGAACTGGGGTGTGAAGAACCCCATCGTCACCAGGCCGTAGGGGTCATGGGATCGGATCACTTCGGCCACCCCGGCGATCATCTCCCTGATGGAGTCGACCACCATCACCCGTCTCTGCTCTGGGTCGCCCAGGTCGTAGCTGCCGGTCGCCGTCGCGACCGTGCCGGTCGATAGAGACAGGGGTGGCATGTCGGTGAACACCCATTGCTCGTTGAGGATCGACCAGCCGAGGACGGCCTCGAACGCGGCGTCCCGTTCCACCAGACCCGCCAAGAGATCGTCCCAGTATGTGCGCATCGCCTCGTGGCCGTCGCCGGTGAGGAAGTCGGTGTTGCGGTACCCGGGGAACTGCTCGGAGTTGGCACGATTCGAGATCGCGCGGTAGCCGCCCTCGTCGGGCAGGTCGTTGGAGGTGAGGATCAGCTCCAACCTGTGGTCCGCGGCCAGCCCGATGATCGTGGTGATCACGTCGAGGGTGTCGCCTCTCAGGCCGGTGGCGGATGGCTTGGCGATGCAGCCGCAGCTGTCGAGGAAGATCCGCACCGTGTTGAAACCGAGCCCGGCAAGGATCGCGAAGTCGGCGGCGGTGCGTCCGGCGTCGAAGTAGGAGGGATCGACCACCCGGTCTCGACCGTCCTCGATCCGGAAGTAGTTGACTCCCCTGACGATGAAGGGTGCACCGCTGGCGCTGTCGACGAACATACCGTCGACGATGTCGACCCGGTGCTGGGGTGGGGGAGTGGCCGACGTGGACGTGGCCGAAGGCTCGTTGGACGACGGCGGCGTGCTCGAGGGTGCTGCCGAACCGCAGGCAGCGACGATCGAGATCAGCGCCAGCCCACACCAGTTGCGTACGACCGATGTCATCTGCATCCCTTCGTCAGGGTCCGCCCAGAATAGGTCCAGCCGCCACCGGTGTTCGGCTGCATCCCCACACCCACCCCGGACCTGATGCAGGAGACAGGCCGGTTCAGTTCGGGCGCGTTCAGGCAGCACCCGATGAGTCGTCAGGAGCCCGCCACGCCGCGCACGATGCTGACCCCGCTGTGCGTGGGCACGCCATCCGCAGGCTCGATCGACACGTCGACGATCGGATACTCCGCCGGATCGACGCCTGACGGGATGACGTAGTCGCCATCGCCGTGGAAGGGGCCCAACGAGATCATGCCCTCGACCTGGCGATCGATGAGCCACACCTCGACGTAGCTCGTGGGTTCGTCGGGCACATTGCTCAGGTCGAGATGCAGCCAGTACGAGTCTCCCCGCCGAATGATCTCGGCGTTGCCCGAGGATTCCGCACCGAGTGGGCTCAGCCCTTCGTTGGTGAGAACTGTTGATGCCACGACGTTGTCGCCATCGCGCGCCGATAGGAGCAGTCCTCCAGTGATGACCAGGCCGAGGACTAAGGCGGCGGCGACGCCGAGCCAGGCTCGATGATGTGGCCGTCGCAGGGTGACAACTTGGTTCACCGGGCGATCCATTTCAGTCGCGATCGCCGCCCACAGCTCTGCGGGGGGATCGTCGCGCTCGAAGTCCTCGTCGGTCACCTGGCTGGCGATCGACTTCAGCATCTGCATGTCGGCAGCGTCGGGTTCTTGTAGCGAGTCGTCATTCATCGGTGTCTCGGTTCGTACGTCCTGCGAGGGCACGTTGCAGCATCGGAAGGCTGCGGCGCATGTCGCTCTTCACCGTGCCGAGTGGCAGGTGGGTCTTCTCAGCGATCTGTTCGTGGGTCAGGTCGTGGAAGTAGGCCAGTTCGACAACTCGGCGGGGTCGCGGCGCCAGCTCGCTGAGAGCCTCTGTGAGCAACATGCGATCGGCGACCATCCCTACCTCGTCGGTTCGAACACCGGCTATCTCTGCACCGTCGGTGTCTGGGTCGATCTCCGGTTGGCGACCCTGACGACGTAAGTGATCGATCACCTTGTTGCGTGCGATCGCCATAAGCCAGCTGCCGAGCCCGCCACGATTGGAATCGTATGAGCCCTGCGAACGCCAAGCAGCGACGAACACGTCCTGGGTGACTTCGGCAGCGTCGTGATGCCCGACCGTGCGTCGGCAGAACGTGTACACGAGAGACCCGTATCGGTCGTACGCGCTGCGCACGGCGGAGTCACCTCCGCCGGCAAACGACAATTCCAACTCATTGCGTTCATGAACGCTCGCCGTCCTGTCGGGCACGCCTTGACTGTATCGACGATGGATAGAGGCGGCGCGCTCCATCGCCTTACGCAGCGCCGGCCCCCGAAGGAGCCGGCGCTGCGGTGAACAAGTGGCGATCAACTCGGGGGCAGGAGCACCTTGTCGATCACGTGGATGACCCCGTTCGAGGCCATGATGTCGACGGCGGTGACTGTCGCATCGTTGATCATCACGGTCGAGCCGTCGATCGTCACTTTCACGGTCGGACCAGCAACCGTCGCCACGTCCTGACCATCCAATGTCACCACGTCGGCAGCCAGCACCTTGCCGGACACAACGTGATAAGTGAGGATCGTTGTCAGTGTTTCGGTGTCGGCAAGCAGCTGCTCGGCCGTCATGTCGAGGGCCTCCAGCGCTTCCGCAAACGCCTCATCGGTCGGGGCGAAGACGGTGAACGGACCGGGCCCGCTGAGAGTTTCGACCAGACCCGCCGCGGTGACGGCCGCAACGAGGACGGTGAAGTCACCGGCGCCGACGGCAACATCGACGATCGTGCCTGGCTCTTCCGCCATCGGGGCCATCGTGGTTTCATGGGCCATCGTGGTTTCAGCAGCCATCGTGGTTTCAGCGGCCGCTGCGGGTGCGGTGGTCGCCGAGTCCTGCTCGTCGTCGCCGCATGCCGTCAACAGCAGAATCGACGCCAGACCGGCGGCGACAAAGGTGGTCGATGCTTTCCTTGTTCTCATGACATGTACTCCACATTCGTTGGGGGTTGGGCCACGCCGAAGCGGGACCGGACTGTTGTTTCATGATGAAGTACGACGGCGATGAGAGATCTGGATGCAACGAAGGAAGAAATGTTGTCGGAGGCCAAAGGGGCGTCGCTTACTCCTGCAGCCGCCACCTCGACACAACGCTCGGGCGTGAGCGCTGGAATACTCCTCGCATGAAGACTCGTCTGACCGGAACCGGCATATGGAGCAGCACGTTGCGCTACGGCGATCCAGCCGCCACGGCCGCCGCGGTCGTCGAGCTCGAATCGCTCGGCTACTCGGCACTGTGGATCCCCGATGTCGGTGGCGACCTCTGGACCCCGCTCGCCAACCTCCTCGGCGCCACGTCGACGGTCACGATCGCCACGGGCATTCTCAACGTCTGGATGCACGCGCCCGAGGAGACTGCGGCCGAGCACGCCCGCCTCACCGCTGAGCATGGGGCCCGCTACCTCTGCGGCATCGGCATCAGCCACCGTCCCTTGATCGACCATGTCAACTCGCCCGGCACCTACACCAAGCCGATCGAGGTGATGGCCGCCTACCTCGACGGCCTCGACTCGGCGTCAACTCCGCTCGCGGTCGACGACCGAGTGATCGCCGCGCTCGGGCCGAAGATGCTCGAACTAGCGAAGGCTCGCAGCGCAGGCACACACCCGTACCTCGTCACGCCGGAGCTGACCGCCAAGGCACGCGCCGGCATCGGCGACGGGCTCGTGGCGAGTGAGCAGGGCGTCGTGCTCGAGACCGAGGCGACGAGGGCTCGCGAGATCGCACGCCTGCACCTCGCCACTTACCTCGGCCTGCCCAACTATGCGAACAACTGGAAGCGGCAGGGGTTCACCGACGACGACATCGCGAACGGAGGCAGCGACCGTCTCGTCGACGCGCTCGTGGTCTGGGGTGACGAGGCCGCCATCGCTACACGTGTACAGGCACACCGCGATGCGGGTGCCGACCATGTCTGCGTCCAGGTGCTCACCGCCGACCCGCCGCGCGCTGCCGGTCGACGAGTGGCGCGCGCTGGCATCCTCACTGATCGGCTGACCCGCCCGCCCTGCCGAAGCCTCCGAACACTCAGCCGAACCGTCCCGCCAACCATCCGAGTGTCCGCCAACCATCCGAGTGCCGGCGTCCCGTCCGAGTGCCAGCCGCCCACCGGGGGGTACGCACACACTCGGACGGTATGCACACACTCGGACGCCGTCCTCGACGGCGAGATCCCCTCCAACCGTCGACCCTCGAGAACACAACTGACGGGGACCCGCCTGTGAAAAACCTTCGTCAGTTCTAGAACGCCAGACCGGCGGCAACAAAGGTGGTCGATGCTTTCCTTGTTCTCATGACATGTACTCCAGGTTTGATTGGGGGAGGGCCACGCCGACGCGCAGCTGGACTGTTGTGTCGTCAGGAAGTACGACGACGGAAGATCTGGATGCAGCGAAGCGGAAAAGGTTTCGAAGACCACGCGGGGGTGTTGGCGAGCAACGTCCCGGCCACGTTGCAGGCGGCCTCGCTCTCGAGCGCTTCGTCCAACGCGTAGAGCCCTCAGCCCACCCCAGGCTCGTGGACGGTGGGGACTAGAACTTGAAGTACAAGAAGGGGCTGAACGTGCTGGAGAGAACATAGATGCCGACAAGCGGCCCGAGGATGGCGACTGTCGCAAACCGAGCCAGGCCTGCCCTCGGGGATGTCCCGACCGACAAGTAATAGCCCGGCCTGCACCATGTGGGCATCACTAGGACGACACAACCGATCGCGAGCCATATCAGCCTTTGATTGGTCAATGCCTCCGTGACCACTTCGGGGACTCCTGCGCCGTTGGGGGTGATCAGCGAGCGGACCAAGACAACGCCATGAGCGAAGTCCACTGCACGAAACATCGCCCACCCGATGCAGACGAGTGTGAATGTAACCAATCGCCGCACCACGGTGAATCGAGTTGCAGCCCACGTGGCCACCCCGGTCAGGCGCTCGACGATGAGGCAGAGGCCATGGAAGGCACCCCAGACGAGGAATGTCCAGTCGGCACCGTGCCACATTCCGGTGAGAAGGAAGACGATGGACAAGTTCAGGTAGGTTCGCCCGCTACCGCCTCGGTTCCCGCCCAGCGGAATGTACACGTAGTCTCTGAACCAGGAAGAGAGCGAGATGTGCCAGCGTCGCCAGAAGTCGGTGACGGAGATCGAGCTGTACGGACGGTTGAAGTTTTCCGGGAAGACGAAGCCGAACATTCTTGCGAGCCCGATGGCCATGTCCGAGTAGCCGGAGAAGTCGAAGTAGATCTGAATGGCATAGGTCAGCACCCCGATCCACGCCACAGACGTAGTGATGCGGGTATCAGGTAGTGCGAAGACTTGATTGACGATGCCGCTCACCTGGTCGGCAATCAGAACCTTCTTGGCAAGCCCCCAGAAGAAGCGAGGAGCCCCCATGGCGAAGTCGTTCAATCGCTGGTGAGGAACCGCCAGCAAATGATCTTCGATGTCCGCGTAGCGAACGATGGGGCCGGCGATTAGGTGAGGGAACAGGAGGATGTAGGCCGCGAAGTCGATCAAACGTGGAGCTGGCTGCGCGGTACCGCGCCAGGAGTCGACGACGTAGCTGATGCACTGGAAAGTATAAAAGCTGATTGCAATCGGCAACAGAAGGTTGAGTGACCACGTTGCCTCTACTCCGATGGCACGAAGCAGCCGAGCGCTCTGGCCCGCTGCGAATCCTCCGTACTTCCAGATGCCAAGTGATACGAGGTCCGCGGTCACCGTGGCACGAAGGAGCCACTTTCCGGACGCAGGGTCGGTGGCTCGGAGCACCCCCAACGACTTGGCGGCCAGGTAGTTGACCGTGACCGTGGTCCCCAATAGCAAGATGAGCGCCCCGCCTTCCCACATGTAGAAGGTGGCACCCAAAGCGCACAACAACAGGTTTCGGCGTCGCCAGCCACCTGCCCAGTACGTAGTGAGACAGAGGGGCAGGAAGAAGAAGACGAAAACCGGATCGGAGAAGACCATCTGTTCAGTTGACTCGCTGCAGCTGGGTGTGCAGCACATCCCGAAAGGCTTTTGACCCGATTTCGAGCTCAAGTCTGTTGGCCAAAAAGCGCTCAGCGCTCAGAATCCAAACACGGTCAGCAACTTGAATTAGGTCGAGGAACTTGGTCGGCTCGTAGTCGGCCAGCCTGACGATGGTCAGGTCTTCGAAGAAGGGCACGATCTGCGCCAGCGCAACCAGACCGAATGAGTCGAGGAACATCACCGTGCGGCCAGGAATCAGGCGGCCAGGGGGAGCAGTGTTGATGAACCGACGGTTGACGCCGCCCTCGAGCTCGTCGATCACCTCCACCGAGACGCTGGTGACGTCTGGCCGAATGACGGCAAACGTCGGTGCGTCGTCTTCCTGCGGACGTCCCTGCAGGCCGGTGAGGTCGCCGGTGTAACGGTCAAGGCCTTGGTATTGCACTTCGGCTTCATCCCACAGTCCAGGAGCGAAGTGATCGATCGTCGCTCGCAACGCCACCAACGAGCCAGCGGAGTCCCAGTGGCTGTCCTTGCGCAGGTAGAGGGGCTCGCGGCTCGTCTGACTTTCATCCCGGAGAGCACTCCGAAGGTTGATGAATCCGTCGATTCGAGCTTCGTCTAGCTCCGCCCACAACTTGGCCGTGTACATCTCGAAGCACTCGCGGTGCGCGAAATGCTGAGGCAGGAGTTCGTCGTGAATCGTGCTCTTATCCGGCGCGACCATCGTGACCAGATCTCGTCCCGATGCGGAGATGAGCCGAGCCAGATCGGCGAAATTGGCCGCGCTCGATTCCGGTGGCGCGGCAGGTGCGCAGGCGTTTTCGATGGCGTCAGCGAGAAAGAGGAACCCCTCATCACCGCGGATCACACGGGGACTGGCGCTGCCCCCGAAAGCGGGATCCTCGTTGAAGACGCGTTCGTCAACAAGTGCGTCCAGGCGGACGGCTGTGGTCCGAAGTGGCATACGGTCGGCGACAAATTCGCCGAATGCGCCAATTGAGTGCCAGCCGCGTGAGAGGCCGGTGAACTCGGCCGAGGCGCGGTTCTCGGTGGGGTGGCCGCGTCCATGAAGGGCGAAGACGAGTAGAGGAGCGAAGAGAACCGAACACGCGCACACCGTTGTCATCAGTGACAGGCGCGATGTCGAGCCCGAGCTGGACGTGGAGCGAGTCATCCGAGCTGCCGGACCTTCGACGACGAAAACCGACCCAGACTCTCCTGCTGGCCGCGACATTCCCAAGTGCGGCTGACCACCGGCGAATCCTCGCGCGATGAAGTCGCGAGCGTCAACTGAACCGGCCGGCACGCTTGACGTCTTTGACGAGCAGGTTCAAGCCTTCGGTAGGCCCGTTCGAATCGTCGGTCTTGCAGCCGGCGATGCCGCAGCTCAGCGGCCCTGTTGCCGGGTGTCATGTCGATCATCGCCCGCCGCTCCAGTCGACGAGCCCGGTCAACGGCCCTCTTCCGCGACCCAGCGGGTCGTGGGAAGGCAGCGTCGCTTTCATCGTGCTCCGCCAGGGGTCGGTGACCCGCTCCTGTTCAATTCTGTCCCGTTTGAATCTCGCACAAATCGGAGCACTCGGTGCCGATGGCTTCGAGGATGAGCGCCGGGCGCGTGTCGGCAAGATACTCTCGACATCCGCGAACCGACCTTTGACCCTTGCGGTCCGAGCCTCGACGGGACACGGTCGACCTATAGGCGATTAGTCGCCGTTGAGGAGGTCGTCATGCGTCGGTACGGATGGTTTGCTGTCGCGACTGTGTCGGCGCTGTTCGCCGCGTGCAGCCCGACAGAATCGGGCAACGGCACGGCGACGGGTCCGACTCAGGTGACAGTGCTCGGCTCCACGTCGACGAGTGGCGGGACGATGCCTGGCTCCACCTCGACCAGTTACGTGACCACATCAGGTCCGTCGTACGCTCCGCCACCGACCGTGGACACGAGTGCCTGTGTGAAGGGGGCGTCCGCCCTCTCGTATCATGAGAGCATCGGCACCATACGGTACGTGGGGGCAACGATCGCGTCGCCGCTCGACATGCCGGTGGGTGGTGGGTCGCCCGAGGAGATCGCTCGCAGCTATCTCGCCCAGTGCGGCTCGTTGTTCGGTTTGAAGGATCAGAAGGAAGAGCTGTCGACGGCGAGTTCCGAGGTCACGCCCGATGAGCGGGCTGTGGTGCGATTCCAGCAGATGGTGGGGACCATCCCGGTGTTGTCCGGCGAGCTGATCGTGCAGATCAGTCCGGAGGGGCGCGTGCTGTCGGTGACCGGCGAAGTGCTCCCATCGCCCGCCGTGGCTGCGTCGCCGAAGATCGGCGCTGATGTTGCGGCGGCCACCGCACTCGCCGACACGGCGCTTACCCATGGTGTGGAGGAAGCCGAACTGAAGGTGTCTGAGGCCCCGACGCTGGCGATCTTCAGCCCGAAGCTGTCGACCGATGCTCCCGCCTCGGACAGCCAGGAGGTGCTGACATGGCGAGTCGGCGTGCAACTGCCCGGCGGTCCGATCGATCAGCAGGTGTACGTCGACGCCGGTGCCGACAAGGTGGTGTTCTCGTTCAACCTCGTCGACGTCGCCCTCAGCCGCGTGGTCAACGACGCCAACAACTCGGCGACGGTGACCCAAGTGCGCACCGAGGGTGGCGCAGCGTCAACGGTCACTGAGGCGAACACGGTGTATGCCAGCGCCTCTGACGTGTGGAGCTGGTATTGGAACCAGCACCGACGCGATGGCGTCTCCGGCACCGGCAGCACCATCGTCCAGACGGTGCGGTACTGCCCTCCGCGATATCCGTGTCCCTACAGCAACGCCTACTGGTCCTCGACAGAAGTGTTCTACGGGCAGGGTTTTGGCGTCGACGACATCACCGCGCACGAGCTGACCCACGGCGTTACCCAGTTCGAGTCGAACCTCACCTACAGCGGATCTTCGGGGGCGATCAACGAATCGTTCTCCGACCTGTGGGGAGAGGCGATCGATCAGTCCAACGGACGCGGCAACGACACCACAGCTGTGCGGTGGCTATTTGGTGAGGACCGACCGAGTGGAGCCTCCCGTAGCATGTCCGATCCGGGTTCCTATCCGGTGACGTTCAGCTGCAATGCCGTCGGTTACCAACCGACGGTCCGATCGGCAGACCGGCTCACCAGCCCGAACTATTTCGTCGACTCATGCGACAACGGCGGGGTCCACTTCAACAGCGGAGTGAACAACAAGGCTGCGTATCTCATCGGCACGACCGAGACCAACACCTTCAACGGGGTGACCGTGAAGGGGATCGGGCTGTCGAAGATGACGCGCGTGTATTACGAGGCGCAGGCCAACCTGCTTACCTCGGGAGCGAATTACAACGCCCTGTACGACGCCGTGAACCAAGGATGTTCAATTCTGGTCGGTGTCAGCCCGCCATCAGGCTTGGCGATCACGACCGGTGACTGCGTCGAGGTGCGCAAGGCGCTCCAGGCCGTAGAGATGAACCACCGGATCCAGCAGATCCCGGCGGGCTTTGCCGTTCTGGGTCTTGGTCGGCACCAAGCGGGAGGCTTCCTGTTCGGCAGCTACACCGGGTGGGGCTTCAGCACTGTGCCGGTGCCGTCGACCGCAAAGGCTTCGCTCTCCAACACCGTGGCGGAGACGCTCGTCAACGTTGCCGGCCTCGGCGGTGTCCGCGACAGCGGGAGTGGCGTGAACGACGCAAAGCTCACCGTGTACTCCAACGGTCAGGTCGTCGAGTGGGCCATCTGGTATGGCGGCACCTACCGCCAGGGAGAGGTGCCGGTGAACGGCTCGGCGCAGATCGACATTCCGCACTACACCTCGTTCTCTCTCTCCATTGCCCGGCCTTCGTCGAGTATGTCGGCCTGGGTGTTCGCCAGGGAGAACGATGGCCAACTCTTCGCAAGCGTGATCACACAGGCAGCACCGACGGCGCTCATGGCGGACTCCGCGGTGACGACGTTGAGTGAAGTCGCCGGAGTGGGCGGCATCCGCGACACCGGCGTTCCCAGCAAGAACCGGGTGCTCGCCGTGTTCAACTCCGGGTCGATCAATCTGGCCTATTCGCTGTGGTCGGGCACAACGATGACGTCGGGTTCCGTTGCCCCGGGGGCCACCGCCGAGGTCACCTTCCCTCATTACCAGGCGTTCATGCTCTGGTACGGCAACGGGCCGACGGTGCGCGTGATCTTCGCCCGGGAGAACGACAACCGGCTGGTGGCGAACGTTGCCACCTCGTCAGCGACGACCAATGCGAACGACAACGTGGCACAGACCCTGCTGGCTGTCGCGAACGTCGGCGGCCTCCGCGACCTCGGCGATGCCGATCGGGATCTGTGGCGATATCTCGACTTCTACTCGGCACCGCAGTCGCCGCTCGAGTGGTCGATCTGGCAGCCCAACCTGTACACCCAGGGCGAGTCCGCCGGTTGATCAGCGCAACTGGTGGGGAGCAGATCGTGCACGCGACTTGTCAAACTCCGGGTCCGACAGAAGGACTCCAGGCACAGCTCGACACCGAGTTTCGCGTCCGCCACGATCGCATCAGCAGCGGCCGCGTCGGCATGCGAGTCAAAGGCCTCGAGATCCGCATCGTCCACGCCACTACCGGCGAACCGTTCGGCGCGGTCAGGCGGTCCGATCGAACGGGGTGTTGACGATGACGACGTAGCCGTCGGGATCGATCAGTGTCGCCTCGTGATGGTGGGCGAGCGGGTTCCAGTTGGGTTCCTCTGCAATCGTGGTTCCGGCGATGCGAGCGCGACCGATCAGCGAGTCAAAGGCATCGCGGTCTTTTGCTTCGAACCAGAGCGAGACGCCCGCGCCCGGGGCCCGTCGGGATCGGCTTGGAGGAGGCCGTGTTCGTGTGCGTCGAGGCGGTGGAGTTGCAGGACGAAGTCGTCGCCAGCGAACAGCATCTCGAACTCGTCGCCACCGTGTCCGGAGCGGAGACCGATCGTTGTCTGGTACCACTTACTCGATGTCGCGACATCGCGGACCTGGAGCATTGGACGAAGCTTCATCAGACGGACCATAGCGTCGATCCCCGGACGTTCCCGGTTGATGGCGAGGGACTCTCCCCTTGGGACCGTCCAACCCGGCCCGTCGGCCCGAGAGATGATGATGCCTGCGGCCGAACGCCTCGGTCAGATCGTCGAAGCCGACCGCGAACTTCGCCGCCAGTGCTCTTCAGTTGGCGTGGAGGTAGCGGCGGAGTGCTTCGCGGATGACGTCGGATGTGGTGACGCCGTCTTGTTCGGCGCGTGCTGCGATCTGGTTGTTGAGCTCGGGGTCGAGGCGGACGGATTCGACGGTTGCAGGTCCCGCGCCGCCGAGGGTGGGTCGTCCGCGCTTGCCACGTCGGGCGACGAGTTCGGCGGGGTCGTAACCGCGTTCGGCCTCGTCGGCCAGGGCTTCGATGTCGGCGTCGGTGATGGTGCGTCCGTTCGAAGTTCTTGGGGTCGTCATGGTTCGAGCAGCTTTCGGTACTTCGGTCTCATCGGCATGGCATGGCTGATGTCGCCGTCATCAACGCCGTGGCGCCGAGCCGATCGATGGATCTCCACATGCCAAAATCGTACTACGAAATGGCCAGCGGAGGGCCGGCATCGTCGAAATGCCACACGGCAGCCGTGACACTTCGCTGCATTTCGTCGTCGGCGTGTCCTCATCCGCCCTTTTGCGGCTCTACGCGACTGAGTGTGGTTGGCGGCCTCGGATTCTGCGAGTGGGGATGGTAGTCCATTTGATGCCGAGGCAGCCGATGAGTCGGCGGCGGTAGTGGGTGTGGTTGGCGAATCCGTGGGCGTTGCGGCGGATCTTCTCGGCGAGCATGTGGACGTTCTCGACGCGGCCGTTCGAAGCTCGGCTGGTGTGGTGGTAGGCGAGGACCTCGTCGCGCCAGCGGTCGATGGTCTTGGCGAGGCGGGTCAGCTCGGGGATGCCGGCATCGGCGCAGTGTTGGAAGAACAAGATCAGCCGTCGCCGTGCGTGCCGCGAGGTCGACGGAGGCGTAGACCTCGCGCAAGAGTTCTTTAGCGAGGATCGTGGCACCGACCTCGCCGTCGGGATCGCCTTGGGCGAGCAGCTCGAACATCCACGCGATCCGCTCCGGGGAGAGCCGCTCGAAACCGGTGAGGAACACCCGCCGACCGCGGTAGAGCGGGTCGCCCTTGTGGCCGCGATGTTGCATCGTGGTCTGCTGTACGCGGCGGCGGGTGTCGTCGATGGCCGAGTTGGCGAGCTTGATCGCATGGAAGTGATCGACCACTCGCACCGCGTTCGGCAGCCGCTCGACGAGCGCTGCCCGGTAGCCGGCGGCGGGGTCCAACGTGGCCAGGGTGATCCGGTTACACCAGTCGGGGCCGCGGGCGGCCAGCCAGCTGGCGAGCACGTCCCTGGAACGGCCCTCGATCACGTCCAACAGCCGATGCCGGTCCAAGTCGACGATCTGGGTCGTGAACACGGTGCGATGCTCGGCGGTGGCGTTCAAGAACCGCTTCTCGTCGACCCCGATCCCGACCACACCATCAAGCCGGGCCGGGTCATCAACCACAGGGTCCGTGTACTCGGCGACCGCCGCCTGGGCGGTGTGCCAACCGACTCCGAACTCTGCTGCCGCCGCGGCGATCGAGAACCCGTCGACGTTCACCATCTCGGCCAACCGGCACCGCGCCCGCCCGGTCAACGACGCCCGTGGAGCGATCGCGTCGACATGCTCGGACCATGTGCGCATCGGGCACAGTGTTTCGCCGCACAGCCAACGGCGCCGGGCGAACACCAACACCGTCGGCGTCCCCGCGATCGGCAGATCCCGCACCTGTGCGCGCTTTCGGCCATGACCGATCGCACGCACCCCACACGACGGGCACCACGCCCGATCAGCCTCGGTCTCCACCAACAGCCACCACTCGCCGTCGCGCAGCACCTCGCGCGCGCACGACCAGTCCGGCCATCCCGACGAGCACCGGTCGCGTCGTCGCTACCGTGATTCATGGACAAGGGTCTCTCCTTCAGCAGACGTCAGACATCTGCAGAATGGCGAGGCCCTTGGCCGCGCTGGTGGATCCCAATCAACCAGGACCCAACCTCACACCACCCCACACCTCATCGCGTAGAGCCCCTTTTGCGGCCCTCGCCGGCAGTCGATCCTTGCTTGCCTCGGACTTTGCGGTTGCCGCTCGGATGCTGGGGGAGTGGCACCCCGGGATTCCCCCGTCCATCTCCGCTGCAATTCTCCTGGTCAGAGCGTTGCTCAGTTACTCGGGGGAATCCGCCGCCCTCGTGACCTCGTGTATTAGGCGAGGTCAGAGGGCATTGTCAAGGAAAGTGGAGCTGGGGGGAATCCGGGAGTTGAGACGCGAATGGAGCAAACCACCTGGTAGATCGGGTAGCGCTCCCTTCGCTCAGGGCTGTGCGGAGCAACCTGCGGAGCAACGCAACGACGCGCGGTCGTATGAGTCCCGCGAGGTGGTGGGACCACCCGCATCCGATGTCGCTGGTCGATCGCTGTCGTAGCCACACCCGGTCAGCGCAGCCAACAGCCCGATCGTGACAACCATTCCGAACAACGACACCCGACGTCTCATGGTTGTTCGACGCCGCGCGCCGCTCCCTGGTTTCCCGCACACCGGCGTCGCTGCGGCCCACGCGCTCACGGGAGATGCCGACCGAGGAATCCGACGGTGCGTTCCCAGGCGAGGCGGGCCGCTTGCGGATCGTAGGCGTCGGGTCGGTCCCACTCGAAGAACCAGTGGCTGGTGCTCGGGTAGCGGTGGAACTCGACGTCGAGGCCGGCAGTTCGCAGCTGATGCTCCTGCCGGATGATCGCCTTGTCGCTGACGAACGGGTCGGTCTCGGCGAGATGGAACTGGAACGCAGACCCGCTGGTCGAGAAGTCACCTGCTCTGGTCGCGTAGAACACCGTGGTGGCCGAGATCGGGGGGATCTCAGGTCTCGACTGCTTTGCCAACCACAGCGCCCAGTGGCCACCCATCGAGAACCCGATCTGGCCGACTGCCATGGCCCCGTGTGTGGCGCGCGCCTGCTCGACGACGCCGACGATCTGCCGCCACATCGGTGTCGACCGCTTCCGTGCCCGCAGCGCGGCGGCCTCCTCGGGCGTTGCCGCCAGCTTCCCAGCGTAGAGGTCGGGGGCGACGGCGACGTAGCCCAGCTCGGCGAGGTCATCGCAGACACCGGTCACGACCTCGGTCAGGCCCCACCAGGCATGCAGCACCGCGATCGTGGCCCGCGCCGGCCCGGCCGGCGCTGCGGTGTAGGCGTCCGATGATCGTGTCGAGGTGAACCTGCCCGGGTCCGGGTGCGCGCCTGGCGTCATCGGGTGCTGCGCTCTCGCCGCTGCGGCTTCGGTGGGCGGGCCGTGCCGGTACCGCCCTTGGAGCTGGTCAGCGCGGTGACATCAACCGCAGCGGCTTCGTCGCACAGATCGTCGAACCGATGCAGCACCCGCAGGACGCGCGCCGTGGCGAACGGTGATGGCCGCTGCTTCTGACCGAACGAGTAGTCCTCGAAGCCCCGGTAACACGACCGTGGCGTGACGGTCCCGTCGTCGGCGACGTTGTACGCGATCAGGCAAGCGACAAGCTCGGCCAGCGCACGGCGATCCGCCGGATCGGCCGCAGGCCCTCTCCACAACGTCGGGTACCGGCCGAGGGTGTCGAGGACCCCGTGGATGTCGTACCAGGTCGTGGGCCACTTGACCGTCTTGAACCCTGAACCGTGACCGAACATGTACGGCTTCTCATCTCCCCGCGATCGCCAGACGTGCAACGGGACCCGAGCCACCTCGCCCAGCTCGCCAGGTCGCTGGGGGGTCGGCACATGCGACCAAATGCGAAGCGCCTCGAGGGTTGCCTGGGGGCACAGGTCGTGCTTGCGGCCAGGCCCACGGAGGCCGCTCACTTCGTCGGGGCGGCACGGCCATGCCAGCCCTTGGGCCGTGCCGGCCAGATCGTCGAGCGTGGTCTGCATCGCCCGCGCCACACGCGGGTCGTCGCCGCGACCGAAGCGCAGCAGAACCTCGGTGATCGCGTGGGTGTCGCACAGCAGCGACCCCCACCCACCCTCGGGTGCGACTCGGCTCGTTGAACACATTGCGAAGCGCCCGTCGGCCAGCTGGTGGTCGAGCATGGAGTCGAGGAGGTATTCGATCCGCTCGTCGTCGCCACCGGCGACGCCCATGTCGGCGAGCAGTCCGAGGAGGTTCGGCGCGAACGCCGGGTGTTGATGCCCAGAGATCTCGGCGACGCTGTTCCACTCCGGAAGACGGGCGATCAGCTCGGCGGTGGCCGGGTCGTTCAGGACCGCGTTGTGCGCAGCGGCGGCGGGCCCGACATGGTCCGGGCCGTCGAGTAGGTGGGCGTACACGATCCAACGAGCCGCCGGCTCCGGGGACGCAAGGATCCATTCGATCACCCTGGGATCCGGTGTCATCGCCGACTCGGTTCGTCCCACCACGTCAGCACGCGCATGGCCCGCAGCGTCGACCAGCGGCTCGCCCCACGCGCTTCGAGCGCAAACCAGTAGCGGCCCGGATACGGCCGATACATCGGCCACCTGCCATCGGCTCGTCTCGCCCGGCGGACCTCCTCGACGGCCTCTTCGAGACGCCCGTCGCGGTCGGCCCCGGCTACACGGAAGTGCTCCAGGCCGCGCATGACGTCGAAGTGCCACTGCGGTGGGAACGGGAACCGTGCGAACGCCCGATCGACCACCTCACCAGTCCGATGCGACCGGTAGAGGCGGTGATCGAGGAAGAACTCCCGGCCCGCGACCATCGCCGATGAGACGGGAACCGAACCCCCACCTCGCTCGTATGCCGACAGCGCCTCCAACACCGTGATCGACGTGTGGAACGACCCGTGACTCGAGCCACGGCGGATGGACTCGCAGTTCCAGCCACCATCGGCGAGCTGCTCGCCCACCAACCACTCCGCCGTCGGATCCACACGCGGGTCCGGGTGACCGAACGCCGCGGCCAACAACACCAGCATCCCGGTGATGCACGTCTCGGGTTCCCGGATCGACTTGGCGAGGGTCAAGCCGCCGCCATACCAGCGCGCACCCTCCCACAGCTGCCGACACCCCGCCAGCGCCCGAGCATCACCCCGTTCCAGGCCGAGTCGTTCCAGCAGCAGCAGGGTGTACGTCGTCGATGTCCACTTCGGGCTGTACAGGGCGCCGGCCCAGCCCCCGTCCGGGTCCTGGGCAGCGAGGAGCCGTGCACCCCACCCCTCGGTGGCCACCCGGGCACGCTCGACCGCCACCTGATCCTCGGGTCGGCCGAGCAGATCCCTCATAACCTGCCACCGCACCGACGGATCACCCGCCAACAACCACTCGATGGTCCGGTCCCCGCCAGGGTCGATGTCGACAACGCCAGGTGGACGCGCCCCGCCAACCCGCTGCAGGTGCCGAACCGGTCCCGGCGACATGCTTATCAGTGTTCCCCGTCGGAACCCGGCCCAGGCGACTCATCCGGGGGGAGTGCACGGACAAGCAGTGCATCGGTACCCGCCGCCCCGACGATCAACGCCAGCAAGGCACCTACGAACACCGACCCGTCGACGCCCTTGAGTACGACCGCAACAGCCAGCATGACCACAGCCCACACCACCGCATTCCACACCCTCACCCGCTGACGCGACATGACCACCTCCTCAGCTCCAGCATGCACCCAACCAGGCGGTACGGAGCAGAGCCTAACGTCCCCGCACCCGACCGCCGAACGGGGCACATTCGTTCGTCGGAGTATCGCGCCCCGATGTCCGTCGCAGGACGTGCCGACCTGCTGTTCCTGAAGGAGCTCATCGAGAACGGCGAGATCGAACTGGTCATCAACACCACCTACCCGCTGATCGCCACCCCCGTGGCACTACGCGACGCCGACGAGGGGCACGGACGAAGCAAGACCGTCATCACCATCTGAGACGCACGCCATGCCACCGCCCGCCGGCCCGGTGACCCGCGTGCCGAGCGACAGACTCCTGGGGCCATGCAGCGCCCGGTACCGACGCCCAAGAACGCCAGGACGCGCCCTCCCGATCACGTACATAGCGGCCCTTCCGTGACGCGAGATAATCCCGGTCGATTTGCGTTGCTACGAGGCGTTGACGGATTGGGCGTAGCGCTGGCGTGCTGCCTCACCTGAGGTTCCGACCATCGCTCCGATCGATGCCCAGGAGTGCCCGTTGTGCCGGGCACGAACGACGGAATCACCGAGCGCACGTTCCGCGTCCGCGCGGGCAAGGAACGCCTCCCGGACGAGCCGAAGCTCGGCGGCATCGTGAACATCATCGCCGGGCTCGTGCGCTTCGAAACGGGCGGCGAGTTCGTCGGCGTGATCGAGGATCTCTTGGGCGGTGCGGGGCATGGCGGTCACCTCAGGTACTTCGGTCGGGCGGGCATGGCGTGAACGATGATCGGCCCGTCGTTGGTGTCGACGACACCGACCTCGAGCAGGTTGGCGGCGGTGTCCGCGCCGACGAACATCGTGAGGCCGTCGTCGAGTTCGTCGACGAAGACGGGATTGTTGAAGGCGTGGATCATGTCGGTGTCGGGGATGCCGTGGTTGCGGGCGCTGGGAGCGATGAGCGGCGCATCCACGCCCACAAGTTAGCTTGCCCCACCGTAGATCGCAAGTTGCCTTGCGTGCGCACTCGATAACGGCGCACGGAATCCCGAGTCGCACTGTCCGACGCCCGCAACATCGCGGCCCTGATGCTGCACCGCATAATCCCACTCGTGATCGGGTGAATCTCCGGAAGTCGCGCACCCTCGGTGGGTGGGGTCTGCAGGTCAGGGCAAGTGAGATGTCGGCGGCGAGATCCTGGAACGAGAGACCTGCCAGCTCGCCGCCGGTGAAGCGCTCGGTTCGTGTGACGTCAGGCCCAACCCAGGAAGGCGGCGTGAACTCTTCGAGCAACGCGGGGTCGCCGAGGTCGACCTCCATCAAGATCGACCCCTCAAGCGCTTCTTCGAATACATCGACCGATGCCACCACTGCTCCAATGTCCAAGCGCCATCGAGTCTTGGCCAGGCGCCTCGACGGCAGGAGCGACAGAACGGCTACCTCGTCCAAGCGAGCGACAGCATGCGGCCCGACGACCTCGAACTGCTGGCGGTGCTGGGCATCGGCACCACCCGCTCAGCCTCCAACCGGAACAACAACGTCCGCGGACCCCACCCCGGATGCAACTGGCGCAACTCCACGATCCGGGCTTCCACCACCGGCGACATCTGATGCGGACACGACAACGGCTTCGCCGTCCCATCCGCCAGACCGGCCAAACCCTTCGCCGCGTAGCGGCGCAGCCAGCGATGCACCGTCTGACGCGTAACACAGCTACCGGAACCACTGTCGCCCAGCTACAGGAGCCAGTCCCCGAACTGGAACACACCAACCGGAGCCAACATGTCCACTATGAACCGGGACAGCACACAGACGGCCTCATGCTGTCATCCGTTCCGATTCCGTCCTGCGTCCTCCGTACAAAGAAGACGCATATGCCCTGAGCAGGACATATGCGCCGAAATCTGCGTGGAGCTGGGGGGAATCGAACCCCCGTCCATCAGGCACCGAACGGACGTGCTACGACCATTCCCGACTCTCTCCCTGACGCAGGGAGACCGGCGGGTCGGATGGCCCTCGGTTTTACCCGTTGGCCCACGCGTCGTCTTTCCGGCGAGTCATCGGTCTTTCCCGACGCCAGCAGTCTTTTCCGCTGTCATCCCCCGCTTCTGTTGCCGGGCTGCGGTGGATCGGCCCCGTGCGCCATTTCTGGTCACGATGTCTCTTCACTCACCTGAGGATCAGGCGGCGAGAGCGAACTGCGTCTTCGGCAATTCTTTGGTTTGCCCCGTTTAGCGAGTCTGAGCAACTCGGGTCGCACGCACGAACAGACGACTCTGACGTCGAAACCTGTCAGCCCCGCTGTTTGTGTACGTGATCACCCTACCCGTCGCCGGAGGCGCACCGACAGGCAGGTGACGCAGCCCTCGAGCTTGACGAACTCGCCGATGTCGACCTCGACCACCTCGTAGCCCCGGGTGCGCAGCAGCTCGGCACTCTGAGGGCAGCCGGCCGACATCAGGAGGCGGTGGTCGCCGAGCACCACCACATGGGCGCCGCCCTCCTCGGGCATGGCGAGGAAGGAGGGGAAGATCGACGGGTCGTCGACGACGGGTTCCCAGCCGATGATCGTGCCGTCGGGGAGTGCGGTGACTGCCGACTTGAGGTGCAGGACCTTGGTAATCGGCACCGTCACCACCTTCGCCCCGAGAGGCTCGAACGCCGCGGCAAGTTGGGCGATGCCCTCGGCGTTGGTGCGGCCGCCGAGCCCGACATAGATGGTGTCGCCGACCTTCAGCACGTCGCCACCGTCGAGAGTGCCGGGTGCGGCGATGGGTACGCAGCCGGTACCCGAGCGCCTCCACAGCGGCCGCAGCACCGGCCACCTCCGGCCGGCGCTCGTCGGCCCCCGGGCGGGCCAGTACAGCGGTGTCGCCGAAGACCACCATAGTGTCCTCCACGAAGGCGGAATCGGGGCAGTCGGGCGCGGCAGCGACCTCCACGGTCTGCCATCCGTTGGCATGCAAAGCGGCCACATAGCCATGCCACTGCTCCACGGCCAGAGCCGCGTCAACCGGCTGACGTTCGAGGTGGGTGACCAATCCTTCGGCCAGGCGGGGGCTCGGTGGGCGCACCAGGGCGAGTTGGGTGGTGCCCATCGGACGCGCCCCTTGGCGCGATGCACCATCGCTTTGGCGATCTCCAACTTGGAGTCGCGTTCCGGCCATCGCCTGGCGCTTGTCGGTCTTGCGGCGGCCGCGGCCGAGGCCGAGCTCGACCTTCACCCGGCCGTCCTTGAAGTAGAGGGCGAGGGGCACCAAGCTGAGTTGCTCGGTGGCCATCTGGTGGTCGAGGCGCTCGATCTCTCGCCCGTGGAGCAGGAGCTTGCGCGACCGGTCCGGCTCGTGGGAGCCGAACCCCTTGGCGAACTGGTAGGGCGGGATGTGCACCCCGTCGAGCCACATCTGCCCGCGGATGACCCGGGCGAACGAGTCGGCCAGCTGGGCGTGCCCCTCGCGCAGCGACTTCACCTCGCTTCCGGTGAGCACGATGCCGGCCTCGAATCGAGTCGACGATCTCGTAGTGGTGACGCGCCCGACGGTTGCTGGCGATCAGCTTGCGCTGCCCTGGATTGGTGCGGTCGCGGTGGGGGGCCATGGGAGATCCCAGGGTAGCGGTACCCTTCCGAGGCGATGCCCGCCGACCCCGCCGACCCCGCCGACCCCATAGAGCTCACCGGTCCCACCGGGTTGGCCTTCCCGGCCGAGGTCTTTGCCGAGATGGTCGCCCATGCCATCGGTGGCTACCCCCTCGAAGCGTGCGGTCTGCTGGTGGGCACGGGGTCCGCCGTGCACCGCTTCGTGCCGTGTACCAACGAGGCGGCCTCGGCTCGGGTCTACACGATCCCGCCCAAGGAACTGCTGGTCGCAGAGCGGAGGGCCGAAGACGACGGCCTCGAGGTGATCGGCGTGTTCCATAGCCACACCCATACCGAGCCCTACCCGAGCCCCACCGACGTGGCCCAGGCACCGGACCCGGGCTGGCACTACGTGATCGTCGGCCTCAAGCGCGAGACCCCCGAGACCCGCAGTTACCGGATAGTCGACGGCACGATCACCGAGGAACCCGTCCTAGAATCCTGATCGAGCTGATCGGACTACTCGGCCTTGGCAGCCGGTCGTCCAGGCGGTTTCCAGGAGGGTCCCAGTGGTGATCAACGAGAGCGTGCTCGACCAGATCGGCAACACACCGATGATCGACGTCAGCGTGCTGTCGCCGAACCCCGACGTGCGCATCATCGCCAAGCTGGAGAGCCAGAACCCGTTCGGGTCGGTGAAGGACCGCATCGCCAAGCAGATGATCGAGCAGGCGGAGAAGGACGGCCTGCTGACGCCCCGGCCAGACCATTGTCGAGCCGTCGTCGGGCAACACCGGCATCGCCCTCGCCGCCATCGCCCGCATCAAGGGCCACCCGATCAAGATCCTGATGCCGGCCAGCGTCACCATCGAACGCCGCCAGATGCTCGAGGTCTACGGCGCCGAGGTCATCCTCACCCCCGGCGAGGAGGGCAGCAACGGGGCGGTGAAGAGGGCCCACGAGATCGCCGCCCAACACCCCGAGTGGTGCCTGCTCTACCAGTACGGCAACGACGCCAACCCGATGGCGCACTACGAGGGCACCGGGCCCGGAGATCTGGCGCGACTGCCCCGAGATCACCCACTTCGTCTCCGGGCTCGGCACCAGCGGCACGCTGATGGGCACGGGCCGCTACCTGAAGGAGCAGCAACCCGGGCATCCAGGTGATCGCCGTCGAGCCGCCGCTCGGCGAGAGGGTGGAGGGCCTGCGCAACCTCGACGACGGCTTCATCCCGCCCCTGTTCGAGACCTGGCACGGCTTCGACCTGCTCGACCGCAAGCGAGTCGTGCGCCCCCGCGAGAGCCTGGAGTGGACCCGTCGCCTGGTGAACGAGTGCGGCGTGTTCGCCGGCATCTCCTCGGGCGCCGCCCTGGCGGGCGCGGCGAAGGTGGCATCGGAGATCGAAGCGGGGTGCATCGTGTTCATCGTCGCCGACGGTGGATGGAAGTACCTCAGCACCGGCGCCTACACCGACGACCTCGACGAGGCCGAGCTCAAGGCGGAGAAGGTCATCTACTTCTGACGGCGGCGCGGCCGCTGACCGGCGGCTCAGCCGGGGCCGAGCACGAGCACCAGCAGGCCGGCCAACACGATCCCCGCCGAGGTCAGGCGTCGTCGGTGATCGCCCTCGCCCAACAGCTTCCACCCGGCGAGCGCGGCCAGCACCACGCTCGATTCGCGCAGTGCGGTGACATAGCCCACAGTCGCGTGCTGCACCGCCACCAGCACCAAGCCGTAGGTGACCAGAGAAGCCGGCACCGGTGGAGACGGCCCTCTTCCAGTTCACCCGGAGCATCGCCTCCATCTCGCGGCGGCGTCCGGTGGCGAGAGCGAAGATCGTGTTCGAGTGCGGCGCCGCCACGAAGGTGGCGAACACGTAGGCGACGCTCTCGGTCACCCTCGCGCCCTTGGCGTCGAACAGGGTGTAGGCGGCCACCGTCGTGGCCACCAGAAGGGCCATCGCCAGACCAGGACCGCTGGCCCCGTAGGCGAGCAGGGCGAGGCCGAGTACGACCACGGCCGATGCCGACGATCTCGGCGGGTCGCAGATGATCCGACAGGAACACCACCCCGCCGATCGCCGCCAGCGCGGCACCGCCACCGCGGGCGATGGGGTAGCTGATCGAGAAGTCGCCGATCGTGTAGGCCCGGGCGAGCAGCCACACGTAGGGCAGATGAACCGCCCCGCTGAACGCTGCCCACATATAGCCTTGCGCGGGCATGCCCCACACCAGATGGTTGACCACCAAGAAGGGGACGGCGAGCACCCCGGCGACGAAGAACTGGGCCCACAGCACCAGGTAGAGGTCACCCTCGGCGCGCTTGGCGACCAGGTTCCACGCGGCATGCAGCACAGCCGCGCCGAGGGAGAGCAGGGTGGCGAGGAGCATCCGCTCAGACGGCCGAGGACCGGGCTGGCTTCACCCGGCTGAGCGTAGGCGAAGAGGGCAGGTCGTCGGCGGTGTGTTGCGAGCTGTCATCTGGATGGCCGCCGTTAGCCTTCACCGAGTGGACCGGCCCATCGGGATGTTCGACAGTGGGTTCGGCGGGCTCACCGTGGCCCGCGCCCTGATCGACCTCCTACCCAACGAGCACCTCGTCTACATCGGCGACACCGGCCGCTACCCCTACGGGCCGCGACCCCAGGACGAGGTCCGCGAGTTCGCCCTCCAGCTCGCTTGGAGCCTTGTCGAGGACCACGACGCCAAGGCTGTCATCGTGGCCTGCAACACCGCGTCGGCGGCAGCGATCGACCAGCTTCGGGCAGAGCTTCCGGTGCCGGTGATCGACGTCATCGAACCTGGTGCCCGGGCCCTCGTGCGCACCACTACCAGGGGTGAGGTGGGCGTGATCGGCACGGTGGGCACCATCGGCTCGGGCGCCTATGACCGTGCGGTGGCAGCCACCGATGCCGACGTGCACCTCACGTCGGCTGCCTGCCCGGGGTTCGTCGAATTCGTCGAGCGCGGCCAGACCAGCGGAGAGGAGATCACCATCCTCGCCGAGCGCCTCCTCGCTCCGGTGAAGGACGCCAACGTGGACTGCCTTCTCCTCGGCTGCACCCACTACCCCTACCTGGCCCGGGTGATCAGCGACGTGATGGGCCCCGGGGTCACCCTCGTGAGCAGCGCCGACGAGACAGCGATTGCCGCATGCGCAGAGCTGGGCGCGGCCGGGCTGCTCCGCACTCCCGATGGCGAGCCTGCCCGGCATCGCTTCTTGTCGAGCGGAGACATCTCGTGGTTCGCCGACCTCGGCGGACGTCTGCTCGGGCCCGAGCTGAGCAACGCCGAACAGTGGCACCATGCCTGAACGAACCGCCGAACCATCGAACAATCGATACAGAGGAGACCACCATGCCCCGTCCCGACGGCCGCGCCGCTGACCAACTGCGCCCGATCAGCTTCGAGCGCGACTACACCGAGATGGCTGCCGGCAGTGTGCTGGTCACCTTCGGCAAGACCCGCGTTCTGTGCACCGCGAGCATCGACGAGGACGTGCCCCGCTGGATGAAGAACAGCGGCAAGGGCTGGGTGACGGCCGAGTACTCGATGCTGCCCGGTGCGTCGCCGGAGCGCATCGATCGCGAGGCGGCCAAGGGCAAGCAGAGCGGGCGGACAGTGGAGATCCAGAGGCTGATCGGCCGATCCCTGAGGGCCGCGTGCGACATGAAGCTGCTCGGCGAGAGGCAGGTGATCGTCGACTGCGACGTGCTCCAAGCCGACGGAGGCACCCGTACCGCCAGCATCTGCGGTGGCTACCTGGCGCTCCACGACGCGCTCACCCGCCTGGTGCAGAACAAGGCGATCAAGCAGCACCCCCTCCACTCCTACTGCGCGGCCATCAGTGTCGGCATCGTCGGTGGGGTGCCGGTGCTCGACCTGCCCTACGTCGAGGACTCCACCGCCGAGGTCGACATGAACGTGGTGGTGCTCGGTCAGCCCGACTCCGAGGCCCGCTTCGTGGAGGTGCAGGGCACGGCCGAGGGGCAGGCCTTCAGCCGCAGCGAACTCGAGTCGATGCTCGGCCTCGCCACCAAGGGTCTGGCCGAGATCATCGCCCTGCAGGCGGAACAGGTCGCATCGCCGCCGAGCCCGAGGGCGCTCGGGCGGTGAACGTACGCGGCGATCGGCCCCGGCTGGTCTGCGCCACGGCGAACCCTCACAAGACGGCCGAGATCGAGGCCATCCTCGACGGGTTGGTGGAACTCGCTGCCGCGTCCCTTCGACATACCCGAGGTCGTCGAAGACGCCGGCACGCTGGAGGGCAACGCCCGGCTCAAGGCCGAGGCGGTGTGCCGCGCCACCGGTCTGCCGGCCGTGAGCGACGACACCGGTCTGTTCGTCGACGCCCTGAACGGTGCCCCCGGCGTGGACACCGCCTACTACGCCGGCCCCGACGCGACCTACGCCGAGAATCGGGCGAAGCTCCTGTGTCAGCTCGACGGTGTCGCCAACCGTGGTGCCCGCTTTCGCACCGTGGTGACGGTGGTGTGGCCCGACGGCAGCGCCTTGGTGGTGGACGGGGTGTGCGAGGGAGTGATCGCCACGAGGGAGCGTGGCGACCGGGGCTTCGGTTACGACCCGGTGTTCATCCCGATGGAGGGTGGCGGGCGGACCTTCAGCGAGATGTCGGAGGAGGAGAAGAACGCCGTCTCCCACCGCGGCCGTGCGTTCACCGCCCTCGTGCACGCCATGAGCGAGCGCTGATACACGTCTCGTTCAACCGGTCGAGAGCGTCACCAGCCGCGGAGGTCGATCGGCCAGGGTTCGATCACCTCGTGACCGCTAACAAGCCACGCCGTCTCGTGGAGTGCCATGGTGGGGTCGATGTGAGCGGGGATGACGTGGATGCGGTCGCCGACCGCGGCCACGCCTGTGTGGGGAACGAAGGTGACGTGTTCGTCGCTGAGGAACCACGCGTCGGCCCCGTTTCCGTCGAGGGTCTCGACGGTGGGGTTGCCGTGGTCCATGGCCATCGCCTTCAGGCCGACATCGGCCACCGCGTACTTCGGTGTCGTGGCGATCACCGTGCCGATCACCCAGCAGGCCTGGCGGAAGGGCAGACCGAGGGTGGCGTACTGGGTGTCCATCAGCGCGTAGCTGCCCGCCTGCACCTCGGTGACCCGGTCGTGGAAGCGGTAGGTGCCGGTGCCGCCGGCGCTGATCACGTCGCCCCCAACTTCGGCGTGGGCGGCGAGGAGGCGGTCCATCGCCGCTTCGACGTCGAGCCTCTGCTGGTCGTGGTCGGCGACCATCATCAGGTGGCCCTCGTAGCCCATCACGCCTCTCACGGCGAGGCCGCGCGAGCGCGCCAGGTCGGCCAGGTGGCCTGCTTCGTCGGGTCGGCACCCGCACCGCGGCAGACCGACGTCGACGTCGATCAGCACCTCGCGCAACCCGGCGGTGGCGGCCGCGTCGATCGTCTCCGCCGAATCGACGGCGATCGTGATCCGGGCGTGCTGTTGGGCCGAGGCGAGCGATGCCAGGCGTCGCCGGTCGAGAACCTCGTTCGCCAGCAAGAGGTCGTCGCCCAGGCCTGCGGCGGCCATCCCCAGTACCTCGCGTGGGGTGGCGCAGGTGAACGTCGTGTGACCGTGGCGGCGTTGCTGGGTGGCGAGGGAAGTGCACTTGTGGGCCTTGATGTGGGGCCGCAGTGATGCCCCCGGCCGGGCCGCGCCCATCGCGGCAAGGTTGTGCTCGAGCAGGTCGGCGTCGATCACCAGCGCTGGGGTCGACAGCTCATTCACGTCCATGGGGGAGAATCGTGCCACGCAGCGGTTGGCAAGACGGCCGATCAAGGTGTTAGGCTCGCTTAACATGAGGCGGAATAGCGGATCGGCGGAGCAGGGATGGCTGCGATGAAGCTCTGCGACGCGCCGGTCGGGACCCGCATGAAGGTCACCTCCGTCGTTGCCGGCGATCACGGCCAGGGTCGCCGTCTGGAGGATCTCGGCATCATCGCCGGCACGGTGGTGGGTGTCGAACGGAGGGCCCCGTTGGGCGACCCGACGATCTACGAGGTGCGCCAGGCACGCCTCGCGGTGAGGCGGGTCGACGCCCAACTGGTCGAGGTGGATGATGTCGCACTGTGAACCCGATGGAGCCTCATCCGGTAAGGAGGGTGATCTCCACCTCGCCATTGTCGGCAGCCCCAATGCGGGCAAGACGACGATGTTCAACGCCCTCACCGGGCTGAGAGCGAAGACCGCCAACTACCCGGGCGTAACCGTCAGCCGTCGGGAGGGCACGGTGCAGCTAGCCGAGCGGGGGATCACCCTCGTCGACCTGCCGGGCACTTACGGGCTCGATGCGATCAGCCCCGACGAGCAGATCGTGACCGATGCGCTGCGGGGGCTGATCCCCGGCGTGGACCGGCCCGATGCGCTGGCCGTGGTGGCCGATGCCTCGACCCTCGAGCGCTCGATGCTGTTCGTGGCGGACCTGTTGCGCCTCGGCCTGCCCACCTGCCTCATCGTTACCATGGTCGACGAACTCGCCGCCCGCGGTGGTTCCGTCGATCTCGAGAAGTTGTCGGCCGCGCTCGGTATCCCGGTGGTCGGCGTCATCGGCCATCGCGGCATCGGTCTCGACGGAGTACGCGAGCTGTTCGCCGATCCTGAATCGTGGTCCCGTCCCGTGCTGGAACCACCCTCGGATGGAGCCGGGCGGTCGGCTTGGGTGGACTCGGTGCTTCGCTCGGCGTTCAAGGCGCCGGGGCCGGACCGCCGCACGCGACGCGTCGACGCCGTTCTGCTCCACCCCGTTTGGGGTGTGCTCGTGTTCCTGGTGGTGATGCTGGCCTTCTTCCAGGCGATCTTCACCCTTGCCGCACCCATCATCGATGCCCTAAATGGGGTGTTCGCCGACCTTGCCGGGGCAGTGAAAGATGCCATCCCCGGGTGGTTCGGCGAGCTGATCGGCGATGGGGCGATCGCCGGTGTGGGCGGGGTGCTGGTGTTCCTTCCCCAGATCACCCTCCTGTTCTTGATCATCACCCTGCTGGAGAAGGTCGGCTATCTGGCTCGCGCGTCCTTCCTCGCCGACCGGTTGATGGCCCGCTTCGGTCTCGAAGGGCGCAGCTTCGTGTCGATGCTGTCCTCGTTCGCGTGCGCGATCCCTGGAATCTTGTCCACTCGCACGATCCCCAGCGAGAGGCGGCGCATCGCGACGATGATGGCCGCCCCGTTGATGACCTGTTCCGCCCGCCTGCCGGTGTTCACCCTGCTGATCTCGGCCTTCGTGCCCAACAACCCGGTGCTCGGGCCGGTGAAGACTCAGGGGCTGGTCCTGTTCGGGCTGTACTTCCTCGGGGCGTTATCGGGTTTGCTCTACGCCGGCGTGTTGAACATGTTCGCCCTTTCGGGGTCGGCTGCGCCGGTGGTGATGGAGCTGCCGCCCTATCGTCGGCCCACCCTGAAGGCCGTGCTGCTGCAGACGTGGGAGGGCGCGTGGTCCTTCATCCGCAAGGCGGGCACGATCATCCTCGCCAGCTCTCTGGTCCTGTGGTTGCTGCTCAACATCTCCTTCACCTCGGCGCCGGCGGGGCTCACCGAGCCCGAGGCCGCCAGCTATGAGCTCGAGCACAGCATCGCCGGCTACGCGGGCAAGGGGCTCGGCCCGGTCTTCGACCCCCTCGGGTTCGACTGGCGCACCAACATCGCCGTGATCGGCAGCCTCGCCGCGCGCGAGGTCTTCGTGAGCACCCTCGCCCTGAGCACTGCGGCCGACAGTGAGGACGCACTGCCCGACCGGCTCCGCGAACTGCGCGACGACGACGGCGACAAGGTCTACGACGCGGCAACCGTCGCCGCGATCCTGATCTTCTTCGTCTACGCCCTGCAGTGCTTCTCCACGGTGGCGGTGCTTAGACGGGAGACGAACTCGTGGCGCTGGCCGGGCATCGCCTTCGGGTCGATGTTCGTGCTCGCCTACGTCGGAGCCCTCATCGCGCGGCTGGTGGTACATGTCGTCACCTGAGTTCGGCCAACCGGTGGTGCACATCGAGCGCACACCCGACCCCGCTGTGCTCCGGTGGGTGGTGCACGAGCCGGCACTCGGGGCGCACGTGGGCCGGAGGGCGGAACCACCGGTCGGATCGGTGATGGGCGCGTTGCTGGCCGAAGGTCGTCTGGTCGACGTGATCGTCCCGGCCGATGCGGTGGAGGTGAGCGCCGCCGATGCCGACGACTGGGCTGCGCTCGTCGGCATGGTGAACGACGAGCTCGTCGCCGAACTGGGTAGGCGGGCGGAGTGGTTGCTGTCCCGTGGACCGTCGACGCTGATCGTGGATCGCATTCCGTCGGTCGCCGAGGTTCAGAAGGTGGTGGCCGTGGCGGCCGGGCCGATCACCGCGATGCACGGCGGGTCGATCGAGGTGATCGCCGTCGACTCGACGTCGGTGACGCTGAGGATGTCGGGCGCCTGTCATGGCTGCTCCCTCACCGGCGACACGATCGGGCGCACGGTGGCACCGGCGTTGAAGCGGGCATTTCCGGCACTGGTCGACGTGCGTACCGGTTGAGCGGTCTCAGTCGCCGAGCGCCTCGAGACGGGTGAGCACCAGCCGGTCCACTTGCATCGCTTCGGCCACCTGGTGGCCCTCGACATAGTCCGCGGAACACCACGCACTCACCTCGAAGGGATGGTCACCGGCCTCCTCGCGGGCCGCAGCGATGAAGTCGGCGGCCGAGGGATGGAGCAGGCCGACGTTCACCCCGTCGGCGAACCGGCCGGCGATGCGGGCCAGGGCGGTGCTGTTGACGCCGACGATCACGGGCATCGGCTCGACCTCGCGGAGCGCCTCGATCTGGAGCACCACAGCCTGGTAACGGCGTGAGAGGTCGGGTTCGAGGGCGATGCCCCGCTCGCGATGCTCCCGAGCCCAAGGACTGTCAGGCCCACCGCCGGCGCCTATGCCGAGGTGGAGCCGGCCGTCGCTGATGCGCTGCACGCTCGATGCCGCCGCCGCCGTCACGGCCCGGTGACGGTTGGCGACGTTCACCACCAGTGTTCCGAGCCCGATGGTGGTGGTGGCCGCTGCCATCGCTCCCAATAGGGTGAAACACTCGAGCAGGGGTCGGTCACCCCTCAGCATGGCCCCGTCGAAGTGGTCGAACACCCAGGTGGTGTCGTGGCCCTCGGCCTCGGCCTGCAAAACCGCGTCGCGCAAGCGAGGCCAGTCGTTGTGGGCGGAGCTGAACTGGACGTCGACGAGCACCCCACCAGGATGGCCCATCCAGAGCGTGAGCAGTGCACCATCTGTAGCGTCGACAGTGGCGGTTCACCTGCACACGAACAGGCATCGGGACGGACCGCCACCCCGGGTGTGCAAGGCTTGCTGCGCAAATCGACGGAAGGTGCCCGCTCATGGCTTCCGACAACTGTCCGACCTGCCCCCAGCCGCGTGAGTGCGCCTGCCCCGAAGGTAGACAGGCGTGCCGCCGTGGGGCGTGCCCGTGCCTGCCCACCTGCCCTTGCAAGCAGGGCTGCCTGCCGCCGTTGCCACCGTGGTTTCCATGGGGCGACGACTTTCGCCGTCCAAGGAAGTTCGGCTGCCTTGGGTTGGTGATCGCCGTGGTGGTGATCATCACCATCCTCATCCTCGTGCTCCGTGACGGCGGCGACGACGGCCCGTCCAACTCACCGGCACCCACCACTACCTCCACAGTCGCACCCGCCACCACGATTGCGGCCACCACGACGGTCGCCCCGACGACGGAGCCACCCGTCGTCACCACTGTGGCGCCGGTCATCACCCCGGTCTCGCCCGACCTGCGCGCCATCACCGACGCCTTCTGCCTGCCGGTTCCGAGTTCGGCATCAGAGGAAGAGGCGTGGGAGTTGCTGTTCGCCGACTTCGAGACAACTCGTGGCCCGAACCCCGGCGACACTCCGGCTCCGCTGAACAGCGACGACCCCGCCCTCGAGTTCTTGCGGGTCGGGGTGCTGCGTGGCGACTGCGGAGGTGACCCCTTCACGATGATCATCGCCGAGCTCGGTGGGCCACCGGAGCAGGTGCAGCTGTCGCTCGGGATCGACCTGCTGCCCGACGCCGGGGCGACGCCGAAACCGGACGGCAACAGCGGAATCGCCCGAGTGGGCGGCTTCGAGTTGTTCGCCGCGGTCGAGCCCGACGGTTCTACGTTCACGTCCGACAGCAATTTCCAGCCCATCGACCAGCGCGTCGCCGCACAGGTCAGCGGCACCTACTTCGCCATCGCGATCTACGAGTCGGAGTTCGCCCCGATCGACGCCGACCTGACGTTCCATGTGCAGACGTTCCGGCGCGACGTGCAGGAAGCCGGAGCCCCAATCGACTGGGAGCTGGCAACCGGCCAATCACGTTGACGATGCCGTGCCAGATGAGTCCTTGCGCACGTGGCGGATCAACGACCGCGGTTCCACGAAAACCTGGTGCGGGCGGAGGGATTCGAACCCTCACTCCTTTCGGAACGGGGACCTAAACCCCGCGCGTCTGCCTGTTCCGCCACGCCCGCGTGGCGCCCCGAGTCTAGGGAACAAGGCGCACCGTGGTGGCCCCCGGAACCCCAGGTAGATGGATGGCGCGGTTGGGCACCCAGGTGCGCGCCCTGGTGCGGTGTCGCACCTCGTCGCCCACGCACACCTCGACGCGGCCGCCGACGAAGTCGCTCACCCTGGCGGTGATCCCCTTGGCGGTGTGTCCTGCCCAGGCGATAGGCGTCTCCGCCGTAAGCGGCTCCACGCCGGCCGGCCAGTGGCCGATCGTCAGCCAGTCGGTGATGCTCACCGCAGCGGCACGGCCGTCGCGGAAGCACATGTCGGCGGTCTCGGCCGGGTGAACCAGGTTGCCGATGGCGAACACCCCGCTCTGCTCGGTGCGGAAAGCCGGGTCGACCACCGGCGCCCTGGCAACGGGGAGCATCCTCAAGCCGCCACGCCGGGCCAACTCGTGGTCGGGGATCCAGTCGCCGGTGAACACGACGGTGTCGCAGTCGATGCGCCCTCCATCGCCGAGTAGCACGGCCTCCACCCGCTTGCGCCCGACGATCCCGGCCACTTCGGCCCCGGTGAGCACCGGCACCCGGTGGAGGCGGACAGAGGCCAGGGCGAGCAAGCCATAGCTCTGGTGGCGGGGAGAGGGGTGACCATCGCCGCCACCTCGCAGCCGGCGTGGCGCAGTGTCATCACTGCCGAGAAGCTGACGTGCTCGGCCCCGACAACGACGGCGCGCCGGCCCACCCTTTGGTGGTGGAGGGCGGTGAACTGCTGCAACGCCCCGGTGGTGAGCACCCCGGCAGGCCGGTCGCCGGGCACCAATCGGGCAGCGCGCGGCCGTTCCCTTACACCGGTGGCCAGCACCACAGCCCGCGCCGTGACCGACTCGGGTCCTTGGGCGCCCGTGGTTGTCACCACCCCACCGGCGAAGGATTGCACGGTGCGGCCGACCTCGAGCTCCACCCCCGCCCTCTCGGCCAGGCGCACAAGATGGGCCGCGTAGCGGGGGCCGGTGGTGACCCTGTAGCCGTCGCGGACCGGGTAGCCCCAGTGAGACGTGTGGCGGGGCGCGCCGCCCGCCTGGAGCTCGCGTTCGTAGACCACCACCCGACCCGCACCCCGACGGCGCAGCTCGGTAGCGGCGGCCAGGCCGGCCGGGCCGGCACCGACGATGACGACGTCGGCGGAGGTCACGTCACACCCATCCAATCGCTCATCGGCCGATCGGTGAACGCAGCCGCATGGGCACAGACCTCAGCCGAGCAGTAGAAGCCCTGGCAGCGTCCGGCGAGGGCACGGGTGCGGCGACGAAGGCCGTCGAGATCAACCGCCGGGACGGGTGAGGTGACGGCCGCCTCGATCTCGGCCGCGGTGACCCGCTCGCAGTGGCACACCACGTCGCCCCCGAGCTGATAGGGGCGTTCGCCGGCCTCGCCTAGCGGCGTCAGCCTCACGCTCGCGAGTTCGTCGTCCACCTTCGACGCGGCCTCGAGACCGATGGCCGTCAGCATCGCCAACGCCTCCTCGGCGAGCGCCATCGACGCGGTGAGCCCGGTGGAGCGGATGCCTCCGAGGCATACATAACGTGCGCCCCCATCGGCGGAAAGCTGGTAGTCGCTGTGCTCCGTGGCCGCGCGGAGGCCGGCGTAGACCGCGGTGACCTCCTCGTCGAGCAGGTCGGGAATGATGCGGCGGCACTTCTCCAGCAGGCCGGCGACACCGGAGCGGGTGCTCCCAGTGGCGGCCCGGTCCTGGATGTCGTCGGCCGTCGGCCCGACCATCACGTTGCCGAACACGGTCGGTGCGACCAGCACCCCCTTGGTGTGGGAAGTGGGCACCGGAAGGATGGTGCGGCGCAGGAGGGGCCGGGCGAGCTTGTCGAACACGATCAGCTCGCCACGGCGGGGGCTCACGGTGAACCCGTCGAAGCCGAACGCCCGGTGCACCGTGTCGCCGTGCAGACCGGCGGCATTGACCACGAACCGGGTCTTCACCCTCCGACCGTCGGTCGAAGTCAGGGTGGTGACCTCGTCGCCCACCTCGCAGCTCGTCACACGGAAGTTCGTCAACAGGGTGGAGCCGTTGGTGACGGCCTCGGTGGCGAAGGCGATGGGCGTGCTCCACGGGTCGATGATGTGCTCGTGGGGCACCACCATCGCGCCGGTGACCCCGGGACCGAGGTGGGGCTCGAGGACCGCGCCGTGACCGTGTCGACCAGCTCGGCGTGGATGTAGCCGTTGGCCCGGGCCTTGTCGGCGAGCCTCGCCAGGTTGGCGTTCTGCTCGTCGTCCCATGCCACCAGCACGGCGCCGGTCTCCTCGATGGAGATGCCTGCGGCCGGGGCATACGCGCTCAGCAGGGCGTAGCCCCTCGCCACCAGGCGGGCCTCGACCGAACCGGGGGTGGCGTCGAAACCGGTGTGGAGGATGGCGGTGTTGGCCTTGCTCGTGCCGGCGCCCACGTCGCCGTTCGCCTCGAGCAGAACCACTCTCAACTGATGGTGGCTGAGGAGCCGGGCGACGGCGCAGCCGACCACCCCGCCCCCCACCACGGCGACATCGAACGTCGTCTCGGTCATCGGTCCATCGTCGCGTCGGCTACCGCTTGCCACGCGGCGAGTCGTTCTGCCGCCTGAACCGGCGAGATCGATGGTTCGATGACCGCACTGGGAGCCCAGGGGGCACACCCACAGCAACGCCCGCGCCGATCGCGGCGAAGGCGGCGACACCGAGAGCGGTGGCGTGGGCGGCCGGGTAAACCTCGACCGGGCACTGGAGTAGGTCTGCCTGAACCTGGAGCAGGGTGGCGCTGCGGGTGAGGCCGCCGTCGACACGCAGACGGGTGAGGGGGGCACCGAGATCCCGCCCGGCCGCCTGGGCCAGCAACGCCACCTGGGCGGCGATGCCGTCGATGGCCGCACGCACGAGGTGGCCGCGCTCGGTACCCAGCGACAGGCCGGTGAACGCTGCCCTGGCATGCGGCTTCCACCACGGCGCCGCCAGCCCGGCGAGGGCGGGCACGAAGGTGGTGCCCGCCGAGTCGGCGACGCTGCCACCGAGACGGTCGAGGTCCGCCGGTTCGGTCATGACGCCGATGTCGATCAGCCAGCTCACTGCGGCGCCCACCGTGTACACCTGACCGTCGAGGCACCAGGTCAGCTCGTCGCCCAGCCTCCACGCCGGGCAGCCCACAAGCCCGTTCGCCGAGCGGGTCGGTGTGGTGCCGGTGCAGGCCAGCATGAACGCGCCCGTGCCGTAAGTGCACTTCGCCTCACCAGCGGTGTGGCAGGCCTCGGCGAACAGGGCCGCCTGCTGGTCCACGCAGGCTCCGGTGACCGGCACCGAGCCGCCGAACGCCGACGTCGTGCCAAGGGCTTCGGCGTTGCCGGCCACCCGGGGCAGGGTGGCCGGGTCGATGCCGAAGATGGAGCACGCCTCAGGGCTCCACTCGCCGGTGTCGAGGTCGAGCAGAAGGGTGCGCCCGGCAGTGGCGACGTCGGTGACGAAGTTGCCGCACAGCCGGTGGAGCAGCCAGGTGTCCGTGGTGGTGATGACGGTGGTGGCGGTCAGGTCGGCTGCCATCTGTTCGCCCAGCCAGACCAGCTTCGGCGCGACGAAGTAGGGGTCGAGCTCAAGCCCGGTGATCTCGGCGAGCCGGGTCGTGTGCTCGGCGAGCCGGTCGCAGACGATGCTCGACCGGCGGTCCTGCCACACGATCGCCGGGCCCTGGGGCTTTCCGGTGAGGCGGTCCCAGGCGAGCACCGTCTCACCCTGGTTGCCCAGCCCGATCGCGGTCAGGGTCGGTCGCCCCGCCGCCGTCCACGCTTGCTCTCCAGCAGCGATGACGCTCGTCCACATCTGCTCCGGGTCGAGCACCACCCCTCCGTCGGGCGTGGCCCTGACGTCGATCGCCGCCTCCGCCAACCCCAAGACCTCGCCCTCGTCGCCGACGATGATGGCCTTGGTGGCCGATGTCCCCTGGTCGATCGCCAACACCGCCACGGGGTGCACATTAGGCCCGCGTCACGCCACGGGAATCCAGACCAGGGCGAGTTGGGTGACCCTCACATCGCTGCGTTCGGGCGACACTGTCATCGTGGACGTGTTCTTCGCCGTCGCCATCCACTTGGCATCGATCTCGGTCACGTCGTCGGCCAGGTCGGCCTCGAGCTCCTCCATCTGTTGGTGGATCAGCTGGATCTTGTTCTCGGCGGCCTCCACGCGTCGGCCCGCGGCATCGGACCGACCGCGCCGCCCGGCCACACCACCGGCCTTGCCGAGCACCGAGCCGAGCAGCCCGCCGCGCGACTTGCGGCCGCCCAAGAGGCCACCGAGTATCGACCCGGCGGTGGAGAAGACCTCCTCGTTGCGCTTACCCCTACGCTCGGCTTCGAGCACCTCGGCCCGGTCGTTGGTCGCCTGCAACTGGGTCTGCAGGGAGGCCAGCTTGGTCTGGTACTTGTCGCGGAGCTTGGCAGTCTCGTCGTCGGCCTTGGCATCGGCGGCCTGATAGCAGCGCTGGCCGAACGCGTCGGCGGTCTCGCCGGGACGGCTGTAGAGCTTGAGCTCCCTGTTCACCTGGATCTCGATGTTGCGGCTGCGCGCCAGGTGGTCGATCAGGTCACGCTCGACGCGGGAGAAGAAGGTCTTGTTCTTCATCGGGGCGGAGGTGAAGCGGTAGGTGGCCTGGGCCGGTGGTTCGGTCCGAAGGTCACGGTCGTCGTAATCGGCCGCGACGGCGCGGCTGGCGTCGACCGTTTCGCCCAAGGGGAAGAGCACCGCTTCGAACTCCTCGTCGTGGACCAGGTCCGCCTTGTCGTCGTCGAAGCGCAGGGCGACACGAGCGACTATGCCTGCCTCCCAGCGGGTGCCGCGGGAATCGCCGCCGACCTCAGCTAGCCACGGTGAGGCGATGTCGGCCCAGCGCACAGGCACCCCGTCGGCAACTTCGGGCATCACCGGCGATTCGTCGTGGGCGATAGCGGGCGTGTGTATGGCCGCTGTCGCTGCCTCTGCCTCTGAGGCGGCAGCCGGTGCGGCCTCGACCGGGGCTCCCGCCCCAGGGGTGGCAGCGGCCGACTTGTGGTCGGCCATCAGGGTGGCGATCTGGTCGCGGGTGAGGGGGCCGCGCAGGTAGCTCATCGCCCAGCGGGTGGTGAACACCTCGGGCTTGTCCTTGCCGGCCCGGCGCAGCACGAACTCACGCTTGGCCAGGCCACTGATCGTGTCGCCGACGGCCTGTACGTCGACCCCGCCGGCGGCGGCGCTCATCCCGTCGAGGAGGCGTTGCTTGTCCCGGTCGGTCTGCAGCCGGCCGATCATCCATGTGCCGGCGTTGGAGATGGCCTTGTAATCGACGTCGACCGGGTTCTGGGTGCTGAGCACGACCCCCACACCGAAGGCCCGGGCCTGCTTGAGCAGGGTCATGATCGGCTTCTTGGTGGGCGGCATCGCGGTGGGCGGCAAGTACCCGGCCACCTCGTCCATGTAGAGGAGCGCACGCAGGTCGGTGGTGCCGCTCTGCTTGCGCATCCAGGTGACCAGCTTGCTGAGGATGAGGGTGGTGGCGAACTGGCGTTCCTGGTCGCTGAGGTGGGCCGTGGTGACGATGGCGCAACGCGGCCTGCCGTCGGGGGTGTGCAGCATGGAGTCGATGTCGAGCGCGGGGCCTTTGATCCACGCCCCGAACGAGGGTGAGGCGAGCAGACCGTTGAGCCTCATCGCGAACGCCAGGCGGTCCTTCGGCGGGAAGAATTGGTCGAGATCGAACACGCCCAGCTTGCGGATCGGCGGCTGCTGCACCATGCCCACCAGGGTGGGAAGGTCGAGGCTACGCCCCGCCGACCACTCGAAGAGGATGAGATTGCTGAGCAAGATGTGCTCGCGGCTACTCAGCGGATCCGACTCGATGTCCACGAGGGACAGCAGCCCGCTGACGAACCCCTCGATCTCGTCGCCGACGATCTCGGCGTCGACCTCACCGCCGGGGGCGGCCAGCGAGCCGACGATGTTGATGCCCACACCGGCACCCGAGCCCGGTGTGTAGATGGTGAACTCGGCACCGGCGCGCAGGGCGGCGATGCGTTCGGGTGCGACACCCCAGCCGGCCAGACCCTCGGCCCAGACCTTGGCCTGGGCGGCGGCGAAGTCGGCCACCGACTGGCCGGCCTTGGCTGCATCACCCTCGTTGACCCACGGTTCGAAGTCGGTTGCGGCGAGGGTCGGGAAGGTAAGGCAGAGGTTGGTCAGGTCCCCCTTGGGGTCGATGAGCAGGGTCGGTATGCCGGCGGCCAAGGCTTCCTCGATGAGCACGATGCCGAGGCCGGTCTTGCCCGAGCCGGTCATGCCGACGATCACCCCGTGGGTGGTGAAGTCGCTGCTGGGCAGCACGACGCTCTTGTCGGTGCGCTGGTGGGCGACCGGATCGATCAACCCGCCGAGGAGGAAGTCAGCCATGGTTGAAACCTAGTGGCCCTCCGCCAAGGGCCCGGCAGAAGTGCGGCTAGGCGAGCTTGAAGCTGTAGGTGCAGCGCCGGTCGCCACCGAGCAAGTGCTGGTCGCGTTCGACTAACACCTCGGGGCCGAGGACGTCTTCGTAGAGGTTCAGCTCGGCGTGGCACAGGCTGGCGCATGCCTCGGCAGCGCAGCGAATGGGGCAGTGATGCTCGACCAGGGTCAGGTGATCCCCGTGAGCGACCACCTCGGCTTCGTAGCCAGCGGTATTGCGAATATCGGCGAGGCGCCTGATCCGCTCGGTCAGATCGGACGCGCCTTCGAGGGCGGCGCGGTAGTTGACCAGTTGACGCTCGGCCCGGGTCTGCACCACTTTTTCGAGGGCCTCTTCGCCGAGTGCGGCACGGATGCAGGCGATCAGTTCGACGGTGAGATCTGCGTGCCGGTCGGCGAACAAGGATGAGGAGGCGTCGGTGAGCCGCCAGCGCACGGGTGGACGGCCGCGCCCCACCGCCGGTGCCGATGTGCGTTCCACCAGTTCGGCCGCCTCGAGCACTTCGAGGTGCTGACGGATGGCGGTGTCGGTGAGGCCGAACTCGGCGGCCAGCTGCGGAGCGGTGATCGTGTCGGTGCGCTTGAGCCGTTCGATGATGCGGCGCTTGGCGCCTGAAAGGTCGGTGGACACCGGGGACATAGGATCACCTTACCGATTTCCGGATGTTTGGTACGGAAAATGGAGTGGCGTGCGATGGGGGCCCCGAATTGAGAGAGTGTCGACCATGACGATGTCATCCGGCCCCATCGCCGATGCCCTCGAGAACCAGTTCGGCTTGGCCGACCGGGTGGTCGATGAGGTGTCGCTCGCCAACGGCGTCCGCCGCTTCCGCGAACGGGGCATCGTGCTACCCACCTTCGCCCAACTGGCCGAACCGAGTGGCATCGACCCGGCCCACGTGGGCGACGCCGACCCGAACGGCCCCGATGCCCGCAACCTGTGGCGGGTGCACTGGTACAACGACCTGGCGGGCAACACCGTGTCCGTTCCCGACCATGTGGTGCTGCCCCCTTCGCTCACCGGCGTCGAGAGCCCGATCATCGTCGTCTTCGGTGATCGCTTCCCGATGATCGCTGCCCACAAGGTGCTCGCCGCTTACGCCTGTCTCGCTCCACGGGTCGTCACCGGCCAGTTCGACCCCACCCACCATCGGGCCGTCTGGCCGAGCACCGGCAACTACGCCCGCGGTGGAATCGCGATCAGCCGGATCATGGCTTCGCGTGGGGTGGCCATCCTTCCGGCGGGCATGAGCCAGGAGCGTTTCGACTGGCTCGAACGCTGGTGCGAGGACCCAGCGGACGACATCGTGCGCACCGTCGGCACGGAGAGCAATGTCAAGGAGATCTACGACGCCTGCAACTTGCTTGCGCAGGATCCGTCCAACTTCATCTTCAACCAGTTCTGCGAGTTCGGGAACCACCTCGGCCACTACGAGATCACCGGCCGCGCTCTCGGCCACGTCTTCGAGCACGTGCGAGGGTCGAGCGGGCGCGACCTCAGCCTGGCCGCGTTCGTCAGCGCCACCGGCTCGGCCGGCACCATCGCCGCAGGGGATCGGTTGAAGAGCGAGTACGGCTCGCACGTCGTCGCCGTCGAGGCGCTGGAGTGCCCGACGATGCTCGAGAACGGCTTCGGCGAGCACAACATCCAGGGCATCGGCGACAAGCACATCCCCCTGATCCACAACGTGATGAACACCGACGTGTTGGTAGCCGTCAGCGACAAGAGCACCGACCAGCTCTACGCGATGTTCAACAGCGACGACGGCCGGCGATACATGGCCGACAGGCAGGGCGTGCCCCAGAGCGTGCTCGACACCCTGGTGCACTTCGGTCTGTCGAGCATCTGCAACGTGCTCGCCGCGATCAGCACGGCGAAGCTCCTCGGGCTCGGGGCCGACGACGCGATCGTCACCGTCGCCACCGATGGGGCGGCCCTCTACCCCAGCGAGTACTCCAAGATCACCGCCCGCGACTTCGGCGGTGGCTTCAGCAACCTCGACGCCGCCCAGGTGTGGGGCGAGCACCTCGCCAACGTCACCACCGCCCACACGATCGAGCTCACCGAACGCGACCGCAACCGCATCTTCAACCTCGGCTACTACACCTGGGTCGAGCAGCAGGGCACCCCGTTCGAACTCTTCGAGGCCCGGCGCCACCAGCCGTTCTGGCACGACCTGCGCCCCCACCTGGCCCTGTGGGACGAGATGATCACCGAGTTCAACGCCCACGTCGCGGCGGGCTGAAGGCCGGGCTCCGCGTGCTCGATCGCCCCCTGATCGCCGGATGGAAGTGCGCCGTCTGCGGCGCGTCGGTCGACATCGCCGTGCCCTTCACCTGGCGTTGCCCGAATTCGTCGGACGCCGATCGGCACCATGTGCTGCAGCTCGTGCAGGGCATCACTCCCTTGAGGCCCGGCGGGGAGGCCAACCCCTTTCTCGCCTTTCGTCGCTACCTGGCATGGGACGGCTTCGCTGCGGCCAACGGGCTCACTGAGGCCGCCCGACAGGCGATGGTGGCCGAACTCGACGCCCAGGTGGCAGATGTGGAGGGCACCGGCTTCGTCGTCACACCCTTCGAACGGGCCGACTCGCTGAGCTATGAGCTCGGGTTCACCTCCGACGGAGGGGTGTGGGTGAAAGACGAGACCCACAACGTGGCAGGCAGCCACAAGGCCCGCCACCTGTTCACCATCCTCCTCCACCTGAGGGCCGCCGAGACCTCCGGTCTGGCACCGTGGGTGGAAGCGGCCGACCGGCCACCTCTCGCCATCGCCTCGTGCGGCAACGCCGCCCTGGCCGCCGCCACACTCGCGTCTTCCGTGGCGTGGCCTCTCCTGGTCTTCGTGCCTGCCTCGGCGAACCCCAAGGTGATGAGCAGGCTTAGAGAGCTCGGGGCCGAGGTGGTGGAGTGCCCCCGCCGGCCGGCGGACCCACCGGGCGACCCGAGCCTGCATCGGTTCCGCGAGTCCGTCGCCGCCGGGGCGGTGCCGTTCAGCGTGCAGGGCCCGGAGAACGCCTGGTGCCTCGATGGAGGCCGCACCATCGGTTGGGAGATGGCCCGCCACATGGAGGAGACCGTCGAAGGACCGCCCTTAGATCGACTTTTCGTGCAGGTCGGTGGGGGAGCGTTCGCTGCCTGTCTGGCCGCCGGGTTCCGGATGGGCGGTATCAGCCCCCGGTTCCATGCCGTGCAGACCGAGGCTTGTGCGCCCCTCGCCCGTGCCTGGCAGAGGTCCGGGGCGCTGGGCGGACAGAAGGGGGCTGGTTCCCACTGGGCCGAATGCATGTGGCCGTGGGAGCAGGTCGGCTCCTCGGCGGCCGACGGGATCCTCGACGACGAGACCTACGACTGGTTGCCCGTGCTCGGGGCGATGGCCGACAGCAATGGCTCACCGGTGGTCGTGGGTGAGGCCGATGTGCTGGAGGCCAACTCCGTGGGGTGCGCCACCACCGGCATCGATGCCAGTCACACCGGCACCGCCGGCCTGGCCGGCCTGCTGGCCCTGCTGAGGGACGGTCCAGAGAAGGTGACCGCCAACGAAAGGGTCGCAGTCGTTTTCAGCGGGATCCGCTGCTGAAGCCGCCCACGACAGGTTGGGCGCGGGTTCGGGGCACACTGGGTGGACGATGAGCACACTCGCCGACCTCCTGCCTCCCGTCGGTAGCGACCCCGAGGACGTGCTCGACGCGTTCGCCACCTGGGCTGCCGAAAGCGGCCGGCCCCTCTATCCCCAACAGGAGGAAGCGGCTCTCGCCCTCGCCGCCGGTGATCATGTGGTGCTGGCCACGCCCACCGGTTCGGGGAAGAGCCTGGTCGCCGTCGCCGGCGTGTTGCTGGCTCTCAACGACGGTCGCCGGGCGGTGTGGACCGCGCCGATCAAGGCTCTGGTCGCGGAGAAGTTTTTCGACCTGGTAGGCATGCTCGGCGCCCACCGGGTCGGCCTAGCCACCGGCGACGCGGCCATCAACTCCGATGCGGAGGTGCTGGTGTGCACGGCCGAAGTGCTGGCCAACCACGCTCTCTCCACCGGACCGACGAGCGATTTCGGGTTCGCCTGCCTCGACGAGTTCCACTACTACGGCGAGCACGACCGGGGCTGGGCGTGGCAGGTGCCCCTGCTGGAGCTCACCAACTGCCAGATGCTGCTCGCCTCGGCGACCCTGGGCGACATGTCGGCGATCGTCACCGACCTCGCCGAGCGCTCGGGCCGACCGGTGGCCGAAGTGACTTCGGTGCACAGGCCCACCCCGCTGTACCACCAGTGGAGGATGACCTCGGTGGCCGACAGTGTGCTCGACGCAGTGAACGACGGGCTCAGCCCGGTGTACGTCGTGCACTCCACCCAGGCGACGGCAATCGAACGTGCCCAGAGCCTGGTGAGCTTGAAGGTCACCACCCGCGCCCAACGCGAGGCGATCGTCGCCGCCCTGCAGGGGGTGCGCATGGCGCGCGGCTTCGGCGAGACCCTGGACCGGCTGCTCCGCAACGGGGTGGGGGTGCACCACGCCGGCATGCTGCCCCGTTACCGCCGTCTGGTGGAGAAGCTGGCCGGGGAGGGGCTGCTGCCCGTCATCTGTGGCACCGACACCCTCGGCGTGGGCGTCAACATCCCCATCCGCACCGTGCTTATGACCGCGCTCACCAAGTTCGACGGCTCCCGGGTGAGGGTGTTCACCGTGCGCGAGTTCCACCAGTTGGCTGGCAGGGCGGGCCGGCCCGGCTTCGATCCCGATGGTCATGTATGGGTGCAGGCGCCGGACCACGTGATCGAGAACGCGAGGGCGCTCTCGCGCGCCGGCGACGACCCCAAGGCGCGCCGTAAGGCCACCAAGGCTCGCGCTCCCGAGGGTTTCGTGCACTACGACGAAGCAACGATGCAGCGCCTCGTCGACGGCCGGCCCGAGCCGCTCACGCCGCGGTTCCGGGTGACCCCGGACCTCGTGGCCGGCGTTCTCTCCCGCCCCGACGGCCCCAACGCCTTGAAGCACCTGTTGCGCACCAACCACGACCCCGCACCACGCCGTCGCCTGCACAAGAAGAAGGCGATCGCCGTGTATCGCAGCCTCGAGGCGGCCGGCGTGGCCGAGAGGTTGCGCGGCTCCGATGGTCGCTGCGTCGGGGTGAGGGTCGGATCCTTCGTCGAGGGCCAAGACGAGAGGGCGACGCTGAGGTTCTCGGCGCCGCTCATGCCCTTCGCCATCGAAGTGGTGGCCACCCTCGACCAGAGCGAGCCCACCTACCTGCTCGACGTGGTGAGCGTTGTCGAGTCGGTGCTCGACGACCCTCGCCAGGTCCTCTATGCCCAGCAGAACGCGGCGAAGGCAGCCGAGGTCGCCCGGCTCAAGGCCGAAGGCGTGCCCTACGAGGAGCGCATCGAGAGGCTGGAGGGCATCACCTGGCCCAAGCCGCTGGCCGAACTGCTCGACACCTGCATCACCACTTACCGCCAGCACCACCCGTGGATCGCCGAAGGCCCATCGCCGAAGTCGATCCTGCGCGAGATGCTCGAAGGCGGCGACAGCTTCGCCACCTTCGTTCGCCGCTACCGGCTGGAGCGCAGTGAGGGGCTGGTGCTGCGCTACCTGACCGACGCCTGGCGCACCCTCGACAGATCCCTGCCCGACGACGCCTACACCGCCGGCGCTCGAGGATGTCATCGAGTGGCTGGGCGCCCTGATTCGCTCCACCGATGCCACCCTGCTCGACGAGTGGGCCCGCCTCGCCGGCCAGCCGGTCCACGACCACCTCGCCCCCGACTCTCCCGCGGCGGCCCGGGTCTGGCCGCCTCCGGCCTGGCGCACGGCAGTACGCACTGCGGCGTTCGGCTGGGTCGATCTGCTGGCGGCGCGTGGGTACGCGGCGCTCGCCGAGCGCAGCGGGTGGAGCGAGCATCAGCTCGCCGAGGCGATGGCGCCCTACTGGGCGGAGTACGACTGCATCCTGACCGACTCCGACGCCCGGTCGGCGAGCCGGTTCACCCTGGTCGAGGAACCGGGTCGGTGGATGGTCACCCAGACGATCAGCGACCCGGCGGGCGACGGAGAGTGGCGCTTGGTGGCCAGCATCGATCTAGCCCTGGCCGAGACCGAGGGTGCTCCCGTGCTGCACCTCGACGCCCTGGGTCCGCTGTTACCCCTTTGACCCCGGGGGTCGCGTCAGTCGGCCAGAACCTCGTTCAGCCGGCCGTCGGTGACGTCGTAGACGAAGCCGCGGACGAAGTCCTTGTGCTGCACGAAGGGACTGTGGCGCAGGCGGTTGATGCTCTGGCGGGTGTCGGTGTAGGGGTCGCTGAACGACTCGAGCGCCCACCACGGCTTGATGCCCACTTCGGCCTCGAGCTCGGCCTTGAAGCGCATCCTCGTTGATCGACTGAAGGCCACAGTCGGTGTGGTGCACGAGCAGGATCTCTCGTGTGCCCAAGGACCTCTGCGACACGACGAGGGAGCGGACCACGTCGTCGGTTACCACCCCGCCGGCATTGCGGATGACGTGGGCGTCGCCGTGTGAAAGGCCGAGCATCTGGAAGATGTCCATGCGGCTGTCCATACAGGCGACGATCGCCAGGCGTCGGCGGGGGCGAAGAGACAGATCTTGATCGGCGAACTGCTCGGTGTAGGCGACGTTGTGGGCCAGCAGCTCGTCGGCGTTCGGGTGGAACGGCAGGTCTGTCATGGTGATCTCCGTCGGTTGTCGGAACGGTGAGGCAGTGGCCAGGTCCGGGGACGAGACGCAGGGCCGCATCGCGGGCACCACCGACGGTAGCGTTGCACCCATGAGCGACACCACCCGACCGATGGCCCTCGACATCGGCATGGATCCCCGCCTCGATGTGTTCAACCGGCTGTTGAAGAACCGGGTGATCATGCTCGGCACCGATGTCAACGACGACATCGCCAACCAGATCTGCGCCCAGCTCCTCTACCTCGAGGGTGAGGACTCCAACACCGACATCTGGCTGTACATCAACAGCCCCGGTGGCTCGGTCACTGCCGGCATGGCCATCTACGACACGATGCAGTTCGTCTCCTGCGACGTGGCCACGGTGTGCATGGGTATGGCGGCCAGCATGGGCCAGTTCCTGCTCACCGCCGGTAAAGATGGCAAGCGCTACACCCTGCCCAACGCCCGCATCATGATGCATCAGCCTCTGGCCGGCCTACGTGGCCAGGCCACCGACATCGCCATCCAGGCCGAACAGCTCGCCTACACCAAGCGGCGCATGGCCGAGCTGATCGCCCACCACTCCGGCCAGCCGCTCGAGAAGATCCAGGCCGACAGTGAGCGCGACCGCTGGTTCACCGCCGAAGAGGCCAAGGCCTACGGCCTGGTCGACAAGGTGATCGTCCGCCGCGGCGAGATCAACTGACGTCGGTCCAGCTACCCCGAAGTGGGCGGCCCTGTGGTCGATTCGGTGGGCGGCACCCCTGCCGGAGTCGTTGTCACTGGTGCAACCCCGCCGATCGTCGCGTTGCACAGCTGGAAGGTGTAGTCGATCACCCTGTTCGCCGCCGGCTCGCTGGCCCTGGCCGTCTCGGCGACCTCCGCCAACGAGGCCGGGTCGGTGGGGTCGACGGTGGCGGCGGTCTCCAGGCTGGCGATGACGGTGGCCCATTCGGCCTCGATCGCCAGCGGAGCGGCATCGGCGACGGCGCGCCACGACGCGATCACCTTGTCCACGTCGTCGGTCGAGGTGATGACCGGGGAGTTGAGGTCGGCCAGGTGGTCGCCGACCTCGGTGCAGTAGGCGCCCTCGCCGGCGGGGGAGGAGTCGGAGTCGCAGGAGGACAGGCCCACAGCCAGCGCAGTCAGTGCCGCCAGCGCAGCCACCATGACTGGTGCCGCGAGGGAGCCCGCCGATGGTGACCGCATGTGCTGATTCTCTCAGGTACCCGTAGGTCGCGCAGGTCACTGCGGCGAGGTTGCCATGTCACACCCCGGCGATATGGTGCGCTCAAGCCGTCGGGGAACCGGGTCTCGTTCCCTCCAACCGTCCGTGTGGCGCCGCTGCGCCACCATCGCTGGAGGAGGCGCCGTGCTCGCCGCTGTTCGTTCTGCCACCTTGCTCGGGGTGGAGGGCCGCCCTGTCACCGTCGAGGTGCACGTCGCCACCGGGTTGCCGGCCTTCCAGATCGTCGGCCTCCCCGACGAAGCGTGCCGAGAGTCGCGCGACAGGGTGCGCGCAGCTGTGCTGTCCAGCGGTCTGCTGTGGCCCTCGTGCCGGGTCACGGTGAACCTTGCGCCCTCGAACCAGCGCAAGGGCGGGTCCGGGCTCGACCTGCCGATCGCGATCGGGTTCCTTGCCGCCAACGGGCAGGTTCCTGTCGACTCCATCGACGGCCTCGGTTTCGTCGGCGAGCTCGGCCTCGACGGCACGATGCGTCGTGTCCCGGGCATCGCTCCGATGGTGGCGGCGATGCAGCCGGCGACACCGGTGGTCGCGGCTACGGGCTTTCGTGAGGCCCAGGGCGTGGTCGGCGATGGGGTGAAGGTGGGTAGCACCCTGCGCGAGGTGGTCGACGCCCTCAACGCCGAAGCTCCATGGCCTCACCCGCCCGACGAAGAGCTCGTCGACGAAGAGCCCCCACCACCAGACCTCGCCGACGTCAGGGGGCAGGGCGCCGCGCGTCTGGCGCTCGAGGTCGCCGCCGCCGGCGGGCACCACCTTCTCCTGGTCGGTCCACCTGGTTCGGGCAAGACGATGCTCGCCCAGCGCATCGTCGGTCTCCTGCCTCCCCTTGCCCCCGACATTTCGCTGCAGGCCACGATGGTCCATTCGGCGGCCGGGGTGAGCCTGCCCGCGGGTGGGCTGGTCCGCCGGGCGCCGTTTCGCGCTCCCCACCACAGCAGCTCGATGGTGTCGCTGGTCGGTGGGGGCAGCGCCACCCTCAGGCCAGGCGAGATCAGCCTCGCCCACGGCGGGGTCCTGTTCCTCGACGAGCTCGGCGAGTTCGCCCCAGTCGTGCTCGACGGGCTGCGCCAACCCCTCGAGGAGGGGGTCATCCGCCTGGCCAGGGCAAGGGCCAGCGCTACTCTGCCGGCCCGCTTCCTGTTGGTTGCCGCCACCAACCCGTGCCCCTGCGGGGGTGGGGCGCCGGGTTCATGCGAGTGCGACGACGGTGCCCGACTGCGCTACCTGCGACGCCTCTCTGGTCCCCTCCTCGATCGTTTCGATCTCCGCGTCGGCGTCGCCCGCCCGGGGGTCGACGACCTCCTCGCCGGTGGCGGCGGCGAACCCACGGTCGTGGTCGCCCAAAGGGTGGCGGCCGCCCGCCAGAGGTCCATCGATCGCATCGGCATGCTCAACTCGGCCATACCCGCGGGCAGCATCGACGCTCTGGCTCCTCTGCATCCCGAGGCGAGGGTCAGGCTGCGCGACCAGCTCGAGGCGGAGAAGCTGACCGGCCGCGGTTACCACCGGGTGAGGCGTGTGGCCCGCACCATCGCGGACCTCGAAGGGGCCGGTGAGCTCGTGCTCGACGAGCACGTCGTGTTGGCGCTACAGCTGCGCGTGAGGCTCAGCGTCACCTCGCGGGACCGGGCAGCATGAGCGCCCCGCCGCCCGAGGCCTACGCGGCAGCGCTGGCCGGTCTGGAGGAGATGTCGCTGCACCGGCTCGGGGCTCTGCTACGCAACCACGATCCCGAGCAGGCATGGGCGGTGGTGCTCGGCAGGGCCCCGGCCACCGGGCTGATCGCGAAGGTGGCTACCCAGCCCGGAGTCCGTGCTGCCTGGCAGCGCAGCGCCGAATCCCGGGAGCCTGCGCTGGTGTGGGCAAGGTGTTGCCACCTCGGCATCGAGGTCATGTCCCACGGTGGGCCTCGGTACCCGGCCGCTCTGCTCGACGACCGCTTGGCACCACCGGTCCTGTTCGCCAAGGGAGACCTCTCCCTTCTCGGGGGCCGGCGAGTGGCCATGGTGGGCACGCGCAACGCCACTGCCGCCGGCCGCGAAACAGCCCGGAGCATCGCCGGCGACCTCGCCGCAGCGGGCGTGCACATCCTGTCCGGCCTCGCCAGGGGCATCGACGGCGTCGCCCACCGGGCGGTGCTGGCGGCCGAGGGGGAGGGCCGTCCGGTAGGCATCGTCGCTTCCGGGCTCGACGTCATCTACCCGCGAGAGCATTCCGATCTCTGGGCGGCGGTCGCCAACTGTGGGCTTCTGCTCAGTGAGGCCCCACCTGGCACCCGGCCCGACGCCTACCGGTTCCCTCTGCGCAACCGCATCGTCGCCGCCCTTTCCGAGGTTGTCGTCGTCGTCGAATCGCGCGAGCGCGGAGGCTCCCTCATCACGGCCTCCGAGGCGCTCGAGAGGGGAGTACCCCTGATGGCCGTGCCCGGGCCACCCAGCAATCGGGCCTCAGGGGGCACCAACAATCTCTTGCGCGATGGTGCGGCACCGGCCATAGACGCCCTCGACGTGCTCACCTGCCTGGCGTTGGAGCCCTTCCGGTCTGCGTTCGAGGTAGTGGATCAGCGACCCCGTCCACGCATCGACGACATCGCCCTCTACAAAGAACTCCGGGTGGAGCCACGCACCATCGATGGGGTCGCGCTGGCGTGTGATCTGAGCATGGTCGAGGCGGCCATGGGGTTGGCCAGACTCGAGCAGGCGGGGTGGGTCGCCGAAACTGACGGGTGGTTCGAGTGCGTGGGCTCCCCCCTCCGGTGAGCGCTACCGAATACCCTGGGGCACGATGCCCAACCGTGCCGCCCCCACGCCGTCGCCGCGCTCTGCCGCGCAATGGCAACTCGACGGGTTTGCCGGGTCGCTCACCAGCAGCGCGGCCAACACTGTCGCGGCTTACGTGGGCGACATCGATGGCTTTGTCGAGTGGGCCGATCGTGGCGGGGTTACTGCGCCTGAGGCCGTGGATCGCCTCCTTCTGCGTCGCTACGTGGCATGGCTCACGACACGCCAGTTCGCCAAGCGCACCATCGCCCGCAAGGTTTCGGCCCTACGGCGCTACTTCGCCTACCTGCGTCGCGCCGGCCTGGTGGTCACGGATCCTGCGGTGGCACTGCGGGCGCCTACGGGTGAGGGCCGCTTGCCGCGTGTGCTCGACCACGGGGATCTGCACATCATGCTCGACGGGCCCACCCCCGACGACGAGCCTCACTGGCGCCGGCTGCGCGACGACGCCGTGCTCGAAGTGCTGTACGGCAGCGGGCTGCGGGTGGGCGAGTTGTGTGGTCTCGACATCGATGCCCTCGACCTCGCCGCCGGTGCTGCCTCGGTGTGGGGCAAGGGGGCCAAGCAGAGGCGTGTTCCCCTGGGGGTGCCCGCGGTCCAGGCCCTGCGCGCCTGGATTGAAGTTCGTCACGAGGCGGTCGCAGCCGATGCCGGAGCCGCCCTGTTCGCCAACGAGCGCGGCCACCGCCTGGCTCCCCGTGATGTGCGGCGCATCCTGGACCGCCGTTCGCCGTGCCCCACCCATCCCCACGCCTTGCGGCACACCTTCGCCACCCACCTCCTCGATGGCGGTGCAGACCTGCGCGCCGTGCAAGAGTTGTTGGGCCACGCCGATGTTGCCACGACCCAGAGGTACACCCACATCAGCAACCACCGCCTCCGCGAGGCCTACGCAGAATCACACCCCCGAGCATGAGACGCGAAATCGACCTCGACCAGATCTGGCAGCGCTGGTTCGACCAACGCGACCCCTGGGCGCGAGATCGGCTGATCGTCCACTACTCACCCCTGGTGAAGTTTGTCGCCGGTCGTGTCGGTGCGGGCTTGCCCAGCAGCGTCGACTCCGGCGACCTGGTGAGCGCAGGGGTGTTCGGTCTCATCGATGCCGTCGAACGCTTCGATCCGGCGCGCGGGGTGAAGTTCGAGACCTTCGCCGTCCCGCGCATCCGTGGCGCAGTCTTCGACGGTCTGCGCGCCCTCGACTGGGTGCCCCGCTCGGTGCGCAGCCGTGCCCGCGAGGTCGAAAGCGCGTTCACCGAGCTGGAGGGGCGTCATGGTCGGGCGCCCACCGACGAGGAACTGGCCGCTCACCTCAAGATCACCGACCCCGAGTTCCGCAAATGGTTGAAATCGATCGCCTCCACGACCGTTGGCCCGCTGGACCGGGCCCTGGTGGCCGGGGCCGAGCCCCGACCCCTCACCGGCGACGTGCCCGACTCGCCCGCTGCTCTGGTGGAGGAGAGCGAGGTGCGCCGCCTGGTGAAGGGAGAGGTGCGCCGCCTCCCGGAGAGAGAGAAGATGGTTCTGGCGCTCTACTACGACGAAGGGCTCACCCTCGCCGAGATCGGCACCGTGCTTGGTGTCACCGAGAGTCGGGTGTCTCAGATCCACACCAAGGCGGTGCTTCACCTGCGCGCTCGCCTGTCGGCCTCCGGCGTCGCCTGACCGAGTCGGGTCGTAGTCGCCGCGCAAGTCCGGCGGAACGGTGATCGCCTCCCTGGCCCTGCTGTTCGCCTCGGTCACCGGGGGCTGCTGGTCCCCGCCAGTTGTGGCCGACATCGCCGAGCCCTACCGCCAGCCGGCCTGCACCTACTGCCGCGGGCCACCGCGGCGTGGGTTATGTGGTCCAGCCCGGCACCCTGGTGAGGGCCGTGGCGTCGGGCACTGTCTCGTTCGCCGGGCAGGTGGCCGGCGTGCTCTATGTGGTGGTGCTCCACGTCGACGGGCTGCGAACCACCTACGGCAACCTTCAGCAGGATCTCGTGTCCAGCGGCCAGGCCGTGGTCGCAGGCCAGCCGGTGGGCCTGGCCTTGACCTGGCTGCACTTCGGCCTACGCGACGGCGACACCTACCTGGACCCCACCCCCTTGCTCGGGCGTTGGCAGGGTAGGCCGCGTCTCGTGCCCACCGATGGGGGAGTGGCAAGGGCGGGCCCGCCACCACGCCTGATCTGCCCAGCAGACCCGTGAGGGTTGGGAGGGCTGTGGGTCGTGAGGTTCGGGGCGATAACCTCTCTCGACGGTCCGTCAAGGTGGCGAACCGATTCCACAGGCACCAGCCCTCCTGCGGTCGCTTCGGCGCCCGGGCTGGTGCACCTCAACCGCAGGAGGAGGAGAAATCACCATGGCTGTCATCACGATGCGCCAGATGCTCGAGGCCGGGGTTCACTTCGGGCACCAGACCCGCCGCTGGAACCCGAAGATGAAGAGGTTCATCTTCGGTGAGCGCAACGGCATCTACATCATCGACCTCGACCAGACCATGTCTCGCGTCGAGACTGCTTACGGCTTCATCCGCGACCTCGCCGCCAAGGGCGGCACCGTCTTGTTCATCGGAACCAAGAAGCAGGCTCAGGACCCCGTCCGCGACTACTCGGCCAAGTGCGACATGCCCTACATCAACGAGCGCTGGCTCGGCGGGATGCTCACCAACTTCGAGACGATCTCCAAGCGCGTCGCCAAGATGCAGGAGTACGAGCGCATGCGCGCCGCCGGCGAGTTCGAGGCGATGCCGAAGAAGGAAGCCCTTCTTCTCACCCGTGAGCTGGAGAAGCTGCAGAAGAACCTCGGCGGCATCCGCGGCCTCAACAAGCGTCCCGACGCGGTGTTCATCCTCGACACCAAGAAGGAGCACATCGCGGTCACCGAGGCCAACAAGCTCGGAATCCCCGTGATCGCCGTGGTGGACACCAACGTCGACCCCGATGTCATCCAGTACCCCATCCCGGGCAACGACGATGCCATCCGCGCCAACGCCCTCATGTGCCATGTGGTGGCCGAGGCCGTGCTCGAAGGTCGCTACGTCGCCGCCAAGCGCAACAACCAGGCGGCACCGCCCAAGCGCAGCGCCGAGGACGAGGCCGCGTTCGGCGCCGCCCAGGCCGACGCCCGCCGTCAGGCCGCCGCCGCCCAAGCCGATCGTGAAGCACGCCTGGCGGCCTCGATGGCCGAGCCGGCCGCCGAGGAGCCGGTCGCTGAGGAGCCGGTTGCGGCCGAGACTCCCGCCGAGGAGCCGGTCGCCGAGACTCCCGCCGAGGAGCCGGTCGCCGAGACCCCCGCCGAGACCCCCGCAGAGAGCTGAACCCGATGCAATTCACCGCCAAGGACGTACAGGCGCTCCGTCAGGCCACCGGTGCCGGGATGATGGACGCGAAGAAGGCTCTCGAGGCCAACGAGGGCGACATGGAAGCCTCCAAGCAGTGGCTCCGCGAGAAGGGCTTGGCCGCCAGCGCGAAGCGCGACGAACGCGAGAACACCCAGGGCGTCGTCGCCCTTGTCGTCGAGGGCAACGTCGGGGCCATCGTCAAGCTGAAGTGCGAGACGGACTTCGTCGCCGGGAGCGAACAGTTCAAGGCCGAGGCCGACACCCTGGCGCGTTTGGTGATCGCCAAGGGTGAAGCCGCCGTCGCCGAGCGCAGCAGCGAGATGGAGACCCTCAAGATCACGCTCAAGGAGAAGATCGAGCTCGGCGAGGTCGTGCGCATAGAGGCCGCGACCGGCAACGTGCTGGAGAGCTATGTGCACAACCAGGGCGGACGCGGTGTGAACTGTGTGCTCGTAGAGATGAGTGGCGCCGGCACCGAACTGGCCCACGACATCGCCGTGCACATCGCCTTCGCCAGGCCGAAGTACCTCACTCGCGACGATGTGCCGGCCGAAGTGGTCGCCCACGAAAGGGCCACCCTCGAGGCGCTCAGCCGCAATGAGGGCAAACCCGAGGCCGCCCTGCCCAAGATCGTCGAGGGCCGCATCAATGGTTTCTTCAAGGATGTAGCCCTGCTCGAACAGGCCTATGCCAAGGACGACAAGCAATCCGTGAAGCAGATCATCGGCTCCGCCGGCATCGTCTGCTTCGCCCAGGTCGAGATCGGGTGACCACATTGACCTCGCCACGGTGGAAGCGGATCGTCTTCAAGCCGTCGGGCGAGGCATTGGCCGGCAAGTCCGGCCAGGGGCTCGACGGTGACACCCTCGATCTCACCGCCCGCGACATCGTTGCCGTCCGAGAGATGGGTGTCGACGTAACCGTCGTGGTCGGTGGTGGCAACTTCTGGCGTGGCCGCCAGGGGGCGATGAAGGGCATGGACGCCACCCAGAGTGATCACATCGGCATGCTCGGCACGGTCATGAACGCGTTGGCATTGCAGGATGCCCTTGAGCGTGCCGGCCAGGACACTCGAGTGCAGAGCGCCATCGAGATGCCCCGCATCGCCGAGCCCTACATCCGCCGCCGGGCGATGCGCCATCTGGAGAAGGGCCGGGTGGTCATCTTCGCCGCCGGAACCGGCAACCCGTTCTTCACCACCGATACAGCGGCGGCGCTGCGCGCGGCCGAGATCGACGCCGAGGCGCTTCTCAAGGGCACCCATTCCGGGGTCGACGGGGTCTACGACGCCGACCCCCGCCTGGTGCCCAATGCCACGAAGTACGACGAGGTGAGCTACATCGAGGTCATGACCAAGGAGCTCAAGGTGATGGATGCCACGGCGGTCGCCTTCTGTCGCGACAACAAGATCCCCATCGTCGTCTTCGACATGTCGGCACCCGGTGCGCTGGAGGCCGTCATGCGCGGCGGTCCGGTTGGCACGATCATCTGTGATCGCTGACTCCAATCGCTGACCGGCGAACCCGTCCGGTCGTGGATGCACGCGGGCAGGTACCGATCATCGGTACGATGGAACAGTGACCGAAGATACGATCCTCGAGGCCATCGACAAGATGGAGAAGGCCGTCGAGCACGTGCAGAGCCTGTTCACCACGATCCGCACGGGGCGTGCCGCCCCCGCCCTGGTCGAGAAGCTCTCCGTCGACTACTACGGTTCTCATGTGCCCTTGCAGCAGTTGGCCGGTTTCCAGGTGCCCGAGGCCAGGCAACTGGTAGTGAAGCCTCACGATCGCGCCTCGCTGGCAGCCATCGAGAAGGCAATCCGCGACAGCGATCTCGGCATCAACCCGAGCAACGACGGTGTCGTCATCCGGCTCAACTTCCCGCCTCTCACCGAGGAGCGCCGCAAGGAGTACGTGAAGGTCGTCAAGCACATGGCAGAAGACGGCAGGGTCGCCGTGCGCAATATTCGTCGCGACGCGCGCAAGCACCTCGAAGCTGCCGAAAAGGTGAGCGAGATCTCGGTCGACGAGCTCGAGCGCGCCGAGAAAGAGATGGAGAAGATCACTCACGACCACGTCGAGCTGATCGACAAGGCCCTCGGGCGCAAAGAGCACGAACTGCTCGAAGTCTGATCGAACCCGATCGAGGAGGAACGGCATGACCGACGATCCGTGGCGCCGCAAGCGCGACGACGAGGACGACGATTTCGGCCCACCGCTGTTCGGCGGCGAGGCCGACGACCCTGCCACCGGGGGCATCTCCTTCGGCGACGGCGATACGGGGCCTCTGCCTCACTGGACCCAGCCACCAACGGGTGAGATCCCGAGCGTTCTCAGCCAGGGCGGAGAATCCACCGACGACCTCGATGTGTGGTCGACCTTCTCCGGGAAGTCGCCCTCCTGGCGCGACGAGCGCTCCAGCGACGACGACGGTGGTCTCGACGACATCACCGGCCTGTCGCCCGTTTTCGAGGAGCCCGAGTCCGACCTGTTCGACGAGCCCATCGCGGCGACGCGCGACGAGTCCGCACCTGTGAGGCGCGAGCCCGGGCGGATCACCATCGGTACCGACCCCACCGATGGCAGCATGGCGCGCCCGATGCCCACGGGTAGGCGCGGGCGGCCGAGCGAGGCTGGCACCAGGGGCCGCCCTGTGCGCCCCGGTCAACCCGGTCAACCCGGTCGTACCGCCAATGCCAAGCCGGCCAGTGGCAGCGGTGGGCGCGACATGCCCACAGCCGTGGCGGTGGGTCTCGGCATCGCCGCAGTGTTCATTCTCGCTCTCAGGTACAAGCCATGGGCTGTGGGAGTGATCGTCGTCCTCGTTCTCGGTCTCGCCGCGGTCGAGTTCTTCGATCGGGTGCGCGAGAAGGGTTATCAGCCGGCTTCCGTGCCCGGCATCGTCGCCTGTGTGGCGGCACCCGTGGCCGTCTACCACTACGGGTTAGAGGCTCTGCCTCTGGTCTTGGTGCTCACATTCGCGGCGTTGGCGGTGAGCTTCATCGGCTCGTCCGGGCTGGAGAGCAACCCGATGCCGAACATGGCCATCAGCACGCTCGGCGTGGTCTGGATCGGCGTGCTCGGCTCGTTCGGCGCGGCCATAGTCGCTCTGTCCAACTTCACCGCGTTCACGCCCGATGGGTTGAGCAGCAATGTCGGCACCGACACCTTGTGCCTAGTGGCCATCGCCGTGGTGGCCAACGACGTCGGTGCCCTTTTCGTGGGTAGCTCCGTCGGCCGGACGCCGCTGAAGTCCTGGATCAGCCCCAGCAAGACCATCGAAGGAGTCGTCGGCGGCACCATCCTCAGTCTGGGTGCGATGTTCATCGTCGGGCTCACCGACAAGTCCACGACCTGGAACAGCACCGCCGATCTTCTCCTGCTGGGCCTCGTGGTGGCCATTGCCGCTCCGATCGGCGACCTCACCGAGAGCATGTTCAAGCGCAACCTCGACGTCAAAGACTTCGGCTCGATAGTCAAGGGCCACGGAGGCGTCCTCGACCGCTTCGACGGCTTCCTGTTCGCCATGCCGGCCGCCTACTACCTGCTCGTCTACCTCCAGCCCTGGGCCACCAAGTAGCAGAGGTCACATCCGGCCTCGCGGTGCAGCTGCCGCTCGGGGCTGCGAGACTCGTCCTTCCATGACCTCAGTCCGCGTCGCCATCGCCGGGTGTTCCGGCTCCATCGGCACCCAGACCCTCGATGTCGTGCGTGCGGAGAAGGGGCGCTACGAGGTCGTCGCCCTGGGCGTCGGCTCATCGGTCGACGTGCTCGTGAGCCAGGCCCTCGAGTTCCGGCCCAAGCTGGTGGCGGTGGCAGATCCCGCCCGCCGGGCCGAGGTCGCAGCGGCACTGCCCTTCGCCGAGGTGGTCGGCGATCTCGCCGACCTGGTGGACGTGGCCGATGTGGTGGTCAACGCGGTGGTCGGCTTCGCCGGCCTGCCGGTCACGGTGCGCACCCTGGGGGCCGGCAAGAGGCTTGCCCTGGCCAACAAGGAGAGCCTCATCGCTGCCGGTCCGGTGGTGCAGCCCCTTCGCGCCACACCCGGCGCCCATCTTGTGCCGGTCGACAGCGAGCACTGCGCGGTGCACCAGTGTCTGCGCTCGTCTGTCGACCCGGACAGGGAGGTGGCGCGGATCGTGCTCACTGCCAGCGGTGGACCCTTTCGTGGCCGCAGCCTTGCCGAATTGGCCGACGTGGGTGTCGAACAAGCACTGGCCCACCCGACATGGAAGATGGGCCCGAAGATCACAATCGACTCCAGCACCCTGATGAACAAGGGGCTCGAGGTCATCGAGGCCCATGAGCTGTTCGGCACGCCTTACGACCACATCGAGGTGGTGGTCCACCCCCAGAGCATCGTCCACTCGATGGTCGAGTTCACCGACGGCTGCACCATCGCCCAGCTCAGCCTGCCCGATATGCGCCTGCCCATCGGCTACGCGCTGGCCTACCCGGCACGCATCGGCACCCCTTTCGGGCGTATCGACTGGGCCCGCCTCGAACGCCTCGACTTCGGCGCGCCCGACACGGCGACATTTCGTTGCCTTTCGCTCGCCTATCAGGCCGGCAGGGTCGGTGGCACAGCGCCGGCCTGGCTCAGCGCAGCCAACGAGGTGGCGGTCGATGCTTTCCTCGCCGGCCGGATCCGTTGGGCACAGATCGCCGATGTCAACGACGCCGCGCTGCAGGAATACGAACCAGGTCCCGATAACACCGTCGACGACATCATCGCCGCCGACGCCCGCGCCCGGGTAGTGGCCCAGGAGGTTCTTCGCCGATGAGCACCCGCATCGAACGGTTCCAAAACGAGATGGCGGCTGGCGGCTCGGTCACCGAGAACCCACCCGACGAACGGCCCACCTGGTGGGTGCAGCTCGTCGGCATAGGCGCCTGGCTGGCTCTCTTCGCCGTGCTCGGCGTTACCAGTCCGTGGGCTCTGGTGTTCGTCGTCGGCCTCCTCGTGTCGGTCCTGCTTCACGAGTTGGGCCACTACTGGACTGCGCGTCGCAGCGGCATGAGGGTCACCCAGTTCTTCATCGGGTTTGGCCCGAGGGTCTGGTCATTTCACCGTGACGGCATCGAATACGGCCTGAGGGCACTGCCCCTCGGTGCCTTCGTGCGCATCATCGGCATGAACAACCTCGACGGCGTGCCCGAGGCCGACGAGGCCTTCACCTATCGGCAGCAGAGCTTCCCGAAGCGCATGTGGGTCATCACTGCCGGCTCAGCGATGCATGTGATCATCGCCTTCGTCACCATCATCAGTGTGTACGGCCTCGCCGGTCGGGTGCAGGAGTCCGGCAGGGTCACCATCGCTGAGGTCGTTGCCGGTTCTCCGGCGGCCCTTGCCGGCGTAATGGAGGACGACATCGTGGTGGCCATCGACGGGCAGGAGGTCGCCACCGCCGATGCCTTCCGTGGGTTGCTGGGCGACACCCCGCCGGGCACCGTCGTCACCCTCGACGTCCTCCGCCAGGGTGCCCCCGCCCAATTGGAGGCGACCCTGGTGCAGCACCCCAGCGCCGCCGAGGGGGAGGTCCTTGGTTACCTCGGTGTCCGCAGTAGCTCGGTCGATCGCGTATCCCAGACGTGGGGTGGGGCGTTCAGTCACGGCCCGAGAGACATGTTCACCGGAGTCGGGCAGGCTGTGGTGGGCATCGCCAAGGTGGTCAACCCGATCAATGTTTGGGGTCACCTGGTGGGCACCAACGACGACATCAGTTCGCGGCCGGCCACGGTGGTCGGGGCGGCCAGGCTCAGCGACGACGCAGGCGACTTCGACGGCTGGGCCGGCATCCTCAGCCTCCTGGCCGCAGTCAACATCTCCGTGGGCGTGTTCAACATGTTCCCCCTTCTGCCCCTCGATGGTGGTCATGCAGCCATCGCCATCTACGAGCGCCTGCGCGAGCGGAAGGGCAAGCGCTACTTCGCCGATGTCGCCAAGCTGATGCCGGTCGTGTCCATCACCGTTGCCCTCCTTGCCTTCATGTTCCTCACCGGTCTGTACCTCGACACGGTGAAGCTGTAGCGAGCCCTCGGTCCCGCTGCCTGGCACACTGGTGACCGTGAGCTTCCAACGACGCACGACGCGCCTCATCCATGTGGGCAAGGTGCCGGTGGGTGGCGGCACCCCGGTGACGGTGCAGTCGATGACCACCACCAAGACGGCCGATGTCGAGGGCACCCTGCAACAGATCTACGCCCTTGCCGCGGCGGGGTGCGACATCGTGAGGTGCACCTGCAACGAGACCGAGGCGGCCGAGGGCCTGGCCCAGATCGTGCCTCGTTCACCCCTGCCCGTAATCGCCGACATCCACCATCAGTACAAGATGGCTCTGGCGGCGATGGAGGCCGGGGTGCAAGGGCTACGCCTGAACCCGGGCAACATTCGCCGGCCGGAGCACATCAAGGCCGTGGCGGCCGAGGCCAAGGACCGCGGGCTGTCGATCCGCATCGGAGTCAACGGTGGGTCGCTCGATCCAGCCCTGTACGAGAAGTACGGCGGCCTCGCCCCCGAGGCCATGGTCGAGAGCGCCCTCGCCGAGATCGCCTTCTTCGAGGAGGTCGACTTCCACGACTACAAGATCAGCGTCAAGGCCTCGAACGTGCCCCTGATGGTAGAGGCCTACCGTCAGCTCAGCGAGGCCACCGACTCCCCCTTGCACCTCGGCGTCACCGAGGCAGGGCCACCACCGGCGGGTTTGGTGAAGGCCACCGCCGGCATCGCCACCCTTCTGCTGGAAGGCATCGGCGACACCATCCGCTACAGCCTCACCGCCGACCCGGTCGAGGAAGCCCGCGCCGGGCGGCAGTTGCTCGAGGCGCTCGGCCTGCGCGAGCGCAAGAACGTGGACCTCATCGCCTGCCCTTCGTGTGGTCGTGCCGAGGTCGATGTCATCGACATCGCCAACCGGGCGATGCAGGCCTTCGGTGACCGCAAGCTGCCCCTGCAGGTGGCGGTGATGGGTTGTGTGGTCAACGGCCCCGGTGAGGCCCGCGAGGCCGACCTCGGCATCGCTGCCGGCAACAAGCGCGGCCACCTCTTCGTGAGGGGCCGCAACGTCGCCGTGGTGAAGGAGGAGGACATGGTCGACGCCCTGGTGGAGTGGGCCGAGTTCATCAACGAGCACGGTGTCGAGGCGGCCATCGCTCGCGCCGACACTGCCCTGGCCGAGCGCGAGGCGACCAAGGATCGCCGTGCCCTGCTCGAGGAGAAGGGCGACGACGTCAACCACGCCCAGGAGAAGATCGTCGAGATCCGTCGTACCGTCGGCAGCGAGTGACCGGACTGCTGAGTTGATCCCCCACGTGATCCCCCTGCTGGAGTTCGATCCCTCGCCCTACGCGGTGATCAACCCGAGCATCCACCCACCGCGCCTCGGGTTTCCCCGTCTGGCCGTGATGTGCTGGTTCGGCAATGTCGTGCGCGAGCGCACTGCGGGCCTCGAGCCGATCCACCATGTGCCGTTCGAGCACGGCGACCACCCGATCTGGGTCATTGAGCACCGCGGAGAGGCGGTGGCTCTCGTCTGCCCCGGGGTGGGCGCGCCGGCCGCGGTCACCTCGCTCGAGGTGGTGATCGCCCTCGGGGCTACTCACATCATCGGTTGTGGGGGTGCCGGCATCGTCAAGTCCGGTTTCGATGTCGGTCATGTCATCGTGCCCACCGGCGCTGTGCGCGACGAGGGCACCAGCTACCACTACGCGCCGGCCGACACCGAGGTGGCTCCCCACCCGCGAGCCTTGGCCGCGATCGACGACGTGCTCACCGAGGCCGGGGTGCCCCACGACAGGGGTTTGGTGTGGACCACCGACGCCTTCTTCCGCGAGACACCGGCCAAGGTGGCCCGTAGGCGGGAGCAGGGCTGTCTAGCCGTAGACATGGAGGTGGCGGCGATGTTCGCCTGTGCGGCGTTTCGCGGTGCCTCCTACGCCCAGCTGCTTTACGCGGGCGACGACGTCAGCGCCGGGGAGTGGGATCATCGCCACTGGGACAAGCAGCAGGGCGCCCGCGGCCACCTGTTGGACCTTGCTCTCGATGCTGTAATCCGGCTCTGACCAAGAAGACCGTGCTCGGTCCCTCGAACACGACGGACTCGCCGGGGGCGAGGTAGGCAGCTTCGCCGTGGTGCAGGGGCCCGGCATCGCCTGCGGTGCAAACCACCAGCTCGTGGCCGGTCGCAAGGTGGGGCATGGACCCGGCGACGTCGAAGCGCCACAGCTCGAAAGGCGCCTTGGGTGTGGGGTAGCGCCAGCAACCGGGATGGGTCTCGATGGGCCTCACCACCGGATCGGGCAACGGCTCGAAGCTGAGGATGCTCAACAGCTCCGCAACATCGACGTGCTTCACGGTGAGCCCGCCGCGCACGACATTGTCGCTGGCGCCCATGACCTCTACACCCGTGCCGCGCAGGTAGGCATGCAGGTTGCCCGGCCCGAGGAACAGGGCATCACCCGGCTGTAGTGAAACCCTGTTGAGGAACAGGGTCACGACCACGCTGGGGTCGCCGGGGTAGAGCCGGTTCAGATCGCTCACCAATCGGGCCTCAGCCGAGGAGTGGGTGGCGCACGCCTGCACCACGGGGTCGATGTCGACCTCGCTGCGATACAGGGCGGTGACGGTATGAGCAAGTCCCTGGTCGTGGAGCAGTGAAGCCAGGTGGTGGGCGCCTACGCCCTCCAACAGCACCTCGGTGGCCGCGACCGGGCGGAAGCCGCTGATCGCGTCGAAGGGGGTGAGGGCACAGAGCAGCTCGGGCTTGGCGTAGGGGTCGCAGTAGACGCGGCGAGGGTCGGTGAAGGAGATGCCCTGCGCCTGCTCGCGTGCGAACCCGGCGCGAGCCGTGGGCTCGTCGGGGTGGGTCTGCAAGGAGAGCGGCTCGGCAGCTGAGAGCACCTTCAACAGGAAGGGCAGTTCGCCGGTGGAGTCGGCCAGGGGTTGCCCGCCGAGCATGGTCGCCGGGCCGGCATGATGGGTGCCCAGCCACCACTCGGCCCATGGGCGGCCATCGGGGGGCAGGCCGAGCAGGTGGGGGATGGCCTCGCGGTCGCCCCACTCGTAGTGCTGCACGAACCCGCGGATGGCACGCATCATCCCGACGCTACCGGCGGGTGGGGTTCAGAACAGGCGCAGGTCGTCGGGCGCCATGCCGCGCAGGTCGTCGTAGTCGACCACCACGACCCGAAAGCCGCGGGCCTCGGCCAACACCCGGGCCTGGGGCTTGACGACCTGGGCAACGAACACGCCGCGGACCGATCCGAGCGAGGAGTCGAGGTGGAGCCTCTCGATGTAGCGAGCAAGTTGCTCGACGCCGTCGATCTCGCCCCTGCGCTTGACCTCGACTGCCACCACCTGCCCATCGACGTCGCGGCACACGAGGTCGATCGGCCCGATGGCCGTCGGGTACTCGCGCCTCACCAGGGTGAGACCCTCCTCGATGGCGTGGGGCGAAGCGGCGAGCAACTCCTGCAGGTGGGCCTCGACTCCGTCCTTCTGCAGGCCCGGATCGTCACCCAGTTCGTGGGCCGTGTCGTGGAGCACTTCGTGGAGGTGGATGGTGAGCTGCTCGCCCTTGGGGTTCACGACCACCCAGTGGTCACCGTGATCGGCCAGCGTGTTGGGCGCGTTCATCCAGTTCAGCGGCTTGTACGCGCCGCCATCGGCATGGATCGCCACACAGCCGTCGGCCTTCACCATCACCAGGCGGATGGCCGCCGGAAGGTGGGCGTCGAGGCGACCGGCGTAGTCGACGGAGCAGAGGGCGATCACCAGACGCATCCGTGCGACGGTAGCGCCCCCTCAGCTCCGGTGGCGATCACCGGCCGACGTGGTCGCGCATCCTCTTTTGGATCAGCTCGCGTCGGGCTTGCAGCTCGCGGTAGGTGAGTGAATCGATGGCGTCGTCGAGACCGATGCCTGCCTTGAGGCCGTCGACATTGATCTCGATCGAGGTGTGGTCGATGCCCAGCTCGCGACCGATCCGCTCGCCATGGCGCTCGGCGAACATCATCGAGATCTTGGTGATCTCGGCGAGGAGGTCGAGGTCCGGTGCCAGCCTGGCCATCGCCCCATCGAGGAAGACCATGTTCTTGACGAACAGCATCAGCTCCTTGGGCAAGCGGGCGCCATAGCCGAGGAGGGCCTTGACCATCCTCTGCACTTCTGTGACCAGTTCCTCGCCGGTGAGTGTGGTGGGGTCGATGGTGGGCTGATCGAGGCGGAGGTCGGCGATCACGGCATCGAGGTCCGTGTCGGCGGGAAGGGCGCCGAGGTCGCGCATCGCAGCCACCTGACCCTTCACATCGTTGGTGGTCGCGGCGAGCATCATCCTCAGGAACGCCAGGCGTCGTGGGTCCGAGAGGCGGCCGACGATGCCGAAGTCGAGAAGCGCAGTGCGGCCATCTGGCAGGACGAAGAGGTTGCCACCGTGGAGGTCGCCGTGGAACACGCCATAGACCATCGAGCCCTCCATGAGGGCCACCATCGCCGTGCGGACCACCTCGTGGGTGTCGATACCGGCGTCCTTCATGCCCACGACGTCGTCGAAGTTGAACCCCTGCACCCTCTGCATCACCAGCACCCGACGGCGTGACCAGGGTGGGGTGGGGGCGTGGCACCACGTAGCCCTGGTTGCCCAGCTCGTGCAGCATGGCCGCGATGTCGACCATGTTGGCGGCCTCCATGCGGAAGTCGAGCTCTTCGACGATGGTCTCGGCGAACAGTTCGACGAGGGCGGGCGGGTTGGCCAGCGAGGTGATGGGTATGCGACCGACGAGGAAGGGGCGCCAGCCAGGCCATCGCCCTGAGGTCGCGGCGCACGAGCGAAGCCACCGCTTGGCGCTGCACCTTCACCACCACGTCCTCGCCGGTGAGCAGGGTTGCGGCGTGGACCTGGGCGATCGACGCCGCCGCCAGAGGTTTGCGATCGAAGCTGGCGAACACGTCTTCCAGACGGGCGCCGAGGTCGGCCTCGACGACGCTGCGCACGATGTCGAAGGGCTCGGCCGGAACCTGGTCGCGGCACTTCTTGAACTCGCCCACCAGCTCGGCGGGGAACAGGCCCTCGCCGCTGGAGATGATCTGGCCGAGCTTGATGTAGGTGGGGCCCAACTTCTCGGCAGCGATGCGCAGTTTCAGCGAGATCTCGGCGCGGCTGGACTCGGGCGTCGGGTAACGGCCGCGACGCTTGCGCCACAGCCACGGCACCACGGCGGCGGAGAGAGTCGCAACGACCTTTACCACCCTGCGCCCGGGGGGGATCTTGGTCGCTCTGGTCAGCTGCGGCACCTCGGCCCGGGCAGCGGCACGCAGGCGATCCGCCGGTGGGCGCCAGCGGAGGGAGGCCTTCTCGAGCGTCCACGGGCCTTGCTCGGTGAACGCACCCCAGCTGCAATCTTCGAGTGCCGTCATGACCTGATTGATCGTACCGACAGAGATGCCGACCGGGCCCGCGCCGTGGGCATCCCCGACTGCGCTCCGGCGACGGTGTTAGCAGTACCGTCGCCGTGTGACGAGTGCGGCGCCATCGACCGAGTCGGATGATCTCGTCGAGATCTTCGGCAGGACGGTGCAGTACAAGTGGATCGTCGCCGTGGTCTACGCGTCGGCTCTGTTCCTCGACATCCTCGACAGCACGATCGTCAACGTCGCCCTGCCGATGATGGGCGAGGAACTGCGCACCACCGATGTCGAGTGGGTGGTGCTGGGTTACACACTCAGCCTGGCCGTGTGGATCCCCACCAGTGGCTGGCTCGGTGACCGCTTCGGCACCAAGCGCGTCTTCATGTTCGCTCTTGGTGCCTTCACCATGGGTTCGCTGTTGTGCGGCATGGCCCAGACCATCGGCCAGCTCATCGCCTTCCGGGTGGTGCAGGGCGTCGGTGGTGGCATGCTCGCCCCCGTCGGTATCGCGATGCTCTTCCGCTCCTTTCCTCCGGCAGAAAGGGCCAAGGCATCGACGGTGGTGATGGTGCCCACCCTGATCGCGCCGGCGCTGGGGCCGGTGATCGGCGGCTTCATCACCGAGAAGTTCGACTGGAGGTGGATCTTCCTCGTCAACGTGCCCATCGCCATCGTCGCGTTGTGGTTCGGTCACCGCTTCCTGCGTGAGCACCGAGAGCCGACCGCTGGCGGTTTCGACGCCCCAGGTTTCGTCTTCTCCGCCGGTGCCCTCGCCCTCTTGGTGTTCGCTCTCAGCGAAGGGCCCCGCAAGGGGTGGACCTCGAACGTGGTGCTCCTCACCGCGGGGATCGGCGCCCTGTGTGCGATAGCCACTGCGTGGTGGGAGCTGAGGGTGCCCAACCCGATGCTCGATCTCAGGCTGCTGGGCAACCGTCTGTTCCGCCAGTGCAACCTGGTGAGCTTCTTCTCGATGGCCAGCTTCCTCGGCGGCACCTTCATCATGCCCCTCTACCTCCAGAACCTCGCGCGGGATGCAGCCCTTCGAGAGCGGACTCACCACCTTCCCCCAGGCGCTCGGGGTGATGGTATCGTCGGTCATCGCCGGGCGTCTCTACATGACGGTTGGACCTCGCCGGCTGATGACCGGCGCCTTCGTCGGCGCGGCGATCACCATCGTCTGGTTCACCCGGCTCACCCTCGGAACAGACCTGTGGCTGATCCGCGGCATGATGCTGCTTCGCGGCCTGTGCATGGGCTTCGCCTTCGTGCCGATGCAGGCGGCTGCCTACGCCACCATCACCCCGGCGCAGAATGGTCGGGCCTCGTCCCTGTTCTCCACCCAGAGGCAGGTGGGTGTGTCCTTCGGAATCGCGATCCTCGCCAGCATTCTGGCCTCCCATGGTGCACTGGCTCACAACATCGGACCGCAAGAGATGGGCGACGCCCTGAGCGGTATGCGCTGGGCGTTTGGCGCCGCCGTCGCCATGGCCCTGGTGGCGGCCGCCTTTGCGGCACGCATCCGCGACGAAGACGCAAGGAACACGATGGTCGCCCGACGCTGACGGGTAACTGTGTCACACCCCTTTGCGATGATGCGTACATGAGTTCGCCGGACTGTTGCCGGGTGTTGAGGAGATTCGGGCGATGTCTCCCGGGAGTTGGAGGCGGTGGCGCGGGTGCTCGATGGTGCCCGTCGCGAGGCGGAGACGGCGTTGGCGACTCTGGTGCAAAGGGTCGACGAGGCGTGTGCGTTCGTGGCTGACGGTCACCGCACGGTGAAGGCGTGGGGTAGGGCGGCGTGCAACTGGTCTGGGGCTGAGGCGGCCGGGTTTGTGAGGGTGGGGCGAATGTTCGCCAAGTTGCCGGCGGCTGTCGGGGCGGCGGCGCGGCGAGTTGGGTGTCGCCCAGTTGCATGTGTTGGCGGGTGGTCGCGAACCCTCGTGTCGGTGAGCATCTCGCTGCTGGTGAGGCCGAACTGGTGGGTCAGGCGTCACTGTTGGATTTCGATGATTATGTGTTGTTCTTGCAGCGTTGGGCGGCCGGCTGCTGATGCCGATGCGCCCACCGCGATCACGACCGGGCCCATCGTGAACGGCGCGCCCATCTCAACATCGCCGGCGAGCGGATGTATTTGGATGCGATGGGTGGCACGGCGGCCGGTTCACAGATGTACGACATCTTGGAGGCGTTCGCTAGCAATATGACG
>CAVPRT010000002.1:0-225636 GCA_963707925.1 uncultured Acidimicrobiales bacterium | reverse complement strand
ACGGATCGTCGCCCCACTGGTGGGCATTGCCGTGTTCCTCGGGCTGTGGGAAATGCTCGTGCGCGTCTTCGAGGTACGTAAGTTCATCCTCCGCCCCCCTTCGGTGGCCGTTCGCCACCTGTGGAACTTCCGTGGCGACTTCACCTCGGCGGGATTGATCACCGTCCAGCACGCTGGGTTCGGCCTGGCCCTTGCCCTGTCGATCAGCCTCGTGGTGGGCGCGGCGATGGCGTCGAGTCCGTTCCTCGAGCAGGCTGTACAGCCAGTGCTGACCCTCGTCCAGGTAGCACCCTGGTTCGCCTACGTCACCTCGATCGTCTTGTGGCTCGGGGCGGGCAATCCTCCGGCAGTGTTCCTGGTCACCCTGGTTTGTACACCCGCTTTCGTGTTCGCCACGGTCGACGGCATGCGTAGCGTCGAACCGGCCAGCCTCGAGCTGCTGCACTCGGTCGACGCCACCAGGTGGGAGGTCATGCGCAGGCTCCGTCTGCCGGCTGCCGCACCGACCCTGTTCACCACCGCTCGCTTCAACATCGGTCTGGCACTCGCCGCGTCGTACTACGTCGAGGGCGCCAACTTCTCCAACGAGGGCATCGGCGCGATCGGCCGCCGGGCCGCCACCCAACCAAGCGGCTCCGCCGCCCTGTGGGCCGCTGTGTTCGCGATGGCCATCCTCGGCGTCACCGGGCTGCTGGTCCTCTCCCTCATCCAGCGCACAGCACTCCACTGGCACGCCGTCCAGAGGTCGCAACCGGGCTGATCCGGCACCGACGCGGTACCGTGCACGCGATGGCCGAACCCGTCAACCCCCCCCTGGCCGGCACGGACCTTGGCCGGCTGCGCAGCCGCATCGACCAGCTCGACTCTGCTCTGATTGCCATCGTTGCGGAGCGCCTCGCTGTGTGCCGCGAGGTCGCGTCGGTCAAGCAGGATGCCGACACCCCCGTCATCCAGCCGACGAGGGTCCGCGACGTCGTCACGTCGCGCCGGCAGGAGGCGATAGAAGCCGGCGTCGACGCCGACTTCGCCGAGCAACTCTTCCGGGTCCTGCTCACCGAAACCCATCGCATCGAGGTGGCCGGGCGTCGACCCGACCCGGCGCCCGACAAGCAGGCCGACGCGGGGGGTCGCTCGGGGATCGACACCGTCACCAGCCGGGTCGACCATGTGGTGGTGGCCGTTCACGACCTCGCAGCCGCCAAGGAGTCGATGTTGCAGACATTCGGTTTCCACGAGGCGGAGTTGGCCAACGCCCACCCCGGGATCGCCGCCGTAGCAGCAGGAGGCGTCACGTTTGTGCTCGTCGGCCCCGACGCCTCACCGGCTGTGGCCCATTACCTGTCCACCCACGGCGGCGGGGTGCAACATGTCGCCCTCGAGGTGCTCAACGCCGGCTACGCGCGCGCCTGTCTCGCCGACGCCGGCGCGCCCCTGCTCACCGAGGTGGTGGTAGACGCCGACGGCCACGAACAGTTCTTCGCCGCCGACGATCCGGCTACCGGTCTTCAGCTCAGCTTCATCTCCCGTACCGGCCATCGGGTGGGCATCGGGGCTGCAAACGTGCTGGCTCTCTTCGACGCCATCGACACCAGCGAGCGCGATTAGCCGTTTGTAGCCCATCGAACACCCCTCGGTAGGCTGACGATGTCCACAGACCGAGAGGGACCAGCCCAAATGATCCGTCGCCGTGCCACCTCACTGCTCATCGTCACCGCCGGTCTGCTGACCGGATGCAGCGGTGACGACGACCCCACGATCGCCAGTCCCGTGTCGACCACCGACATCAACGACTCGGTGCCCGGCGACAGTGTGCCGGCCACTCTCGACGTGGTGGCAGGCGAGCCATTCGCGGCCGAACGCTGCGAGGCCAACAGGGCCGCCGGCACGATCACCTACCTGTCGAGTTTCGACTTCGCCGCGACGGCCTCCATCGTCGACGTGGTCGTGGCCGATGCCAAGGGCTACTACGAGGATCTGTGCCTCGACGTCGAGCTGAAGCCGAGCTTCTCGGTCGACAACTACCCCCTCATCGCCGCCAACGACGCCCAGTTCTCCTCTGGTGGCTCTTTCAGCGAGATGGTCGACTTTGCCGGCTCCAACGACGCCGGCTTCGTGGCCCTGGCCGTGGAGGGCCGCACCGGCATCGATGCGCTCATCACCAAGGACGGCGAGGTGCCCACGCTCGCCGATGTGGAGGGCCGCAAGATCGGCGTCAAGGGAGCGATCACCCCGTCGGTGAAGGCCATGCTGGCCCTCGAGGGCCTGATCGAGGGCGAGGACTACGAGACCGTTCTGCTCGACGGCTACGACCCCCTGGCACACATCGAGGCACCCGAGATCGTCGGCTTCCCCGGCTACAAGAGCAACGAGCCACTCCAGCTCGAGGCCGCCGGGGTGCCGTTCAAGCTCTATGACCCGAGCGACTACGACGTGCCCGGCAGCTTCGGCATCGTCTACACCAACACGACCTTCCTCACCGAGCACCCCACCGCGGCGCAGGACTTCATGAGGGCCACGATGCGCGGCCTCGCCGATGCTGTCGCCGACCCCGAAGGTGCCGCGGCGATCGCCGTCGCTGCGATCAATGCCGGCGAGAACGCGATGTACCTGTCGGCTGAGGGAGAGACGGCGCGCTGGGCCGTCGAGTCGCGGCTGATCGCCCAATCGGTCACCGCCGAGGCCCCCCTGGGGATTCCGCTGCCCGACCTCCTGCTCGACGAAGTCACCACTTACGCCGGCATCGGCCTCTTCGACGGGCTCGTGCCGGTGATCGACACAATGTATGACACAGGGGTGCTCGGTGGTGTTTACGACGACACCGGCCTGCTGATCTGGCCGGCGGAGGGGTGACACCGGCTCTGCCGGTCACGAACCGCCGCTGAGGCGCTTCAGCCCCTCAGAACAGCGCGAGCGTGCTCGACGTCGAGCTTGAGCTGCACCACCAGAGCATCGATGCCGTCGAACTTGCGCTCACTGCGCAAGAAGTTGGTGAACTGCACCCGGACGGACTCGCCATAGAGGTCGCCGTCGAAGTCGAGGAGGTGGGCCTCGAGCAGGGAGTGATCGGCGTGCTCGTAGAACGTGGGGCGCCGACCGAGGTTGATGGCGCATGCATGAAGGCTGCCGTCGGGGCGGTGGAACCAGCCGGCGTAAACCCCATCGGCCGGCAGGCAGATCGAATTGGGCACCTCGACGTTGGCCGTGGGAAACCCGAGCTGCACGCCGCGATGGTCGCCGCTGACCACAACGCCACGGGCCTCGAAGGGATGACCGAGCATGGCAGCGGCGAGTTCGACCTCGCCGCCGGCCATGGCCCTACGGATCGCAGTCGAGCTCACCGGCTCATCGGGCCCGTCGTGGCGGGCGACGAGCTCCATCGGATACACCTCGAAATCGCTGACCGCTCCAAGCTCGCGCAGGGTGGCCACATTGCCGTGGCGACCGCGACCGAAGTGAAAGTCCTCGCCGACGATGACTGCCGACGCGGCGAGGCACTCGACCAGCACCCGCCTGGCGAAGTTCACCGGTTCCTCCTGCGACTGGGCTTCGTCGAAGCGCACCACCACCGTGGCGTCGACGCCGGTGGCGGCCAACAGCTCCAGCTTCTGGGGGAGATCGGTGAGTAGGGCGGGTGCCGACTCGGGGCGAACGATCGAGGCCGGATGCCGATCGAAGGTGACAACTGCCGATTTGGCACCCATCTCGGCGGCACGGCGGCGGACCTCGGCGATGACGGCCTGGTGCCCTCGGTGAACCCCGTCGTAAAAACCTATGGTGACCACGGCGCGCTCCCCCGACCAGGGTGCCACAGCGACATCGGTGATTACTCGCACGGCCAGAAACGCTAGCGCCGCACGGTCAGCCGACCACTACCACCGCCGGCTTGGCCTCGGCGGAACGGAAGGGTTCGTACATGGCCAGTAACTCGCCATCGGGGTCGAGAACGGCCCATGGACCCTTGCCCTCGAAGCGCGGCAGCACCCGGCCCTGACTCACCATGGCCGCCGTTTCCGCATCGACGGTCACCCACTCGTAATCGCGCACGGCCGTAGGCAGGCTGAGCAGGCAGGCAGTGTCAGGCGGCTCAGCCTCGGCGACGGTGAAGCTGCCCACGGCAATGCGACGCAGGCCACGAAGGTGGGCACCCCCACCACACAGACGCCCGAGGTCGTCGGCGAGGGTGCGGATGTAGGTGCCCTTCGAGCAGTGCACCTCGATGTCGTAGACGAGGGGGTCCGCCGTGGGGGTGATGTCGAAGCGGTGGATCGTCACCGGGCGGCGGGCACGTTCAACCTCGATGCCCTCCCGAGCCAGCTCATGGAGGCGCCGCCCCCCGACCCTCACCGCGCTGACCATAGGGGGTATCTGCTCGATCGGCCCGGTGAGGTGATCGACCACAGCATCTCTCACCGTCTCGGGTTGCAGACCCGTCATGTCGAAAGTTGCCGTGACCTGCCCCGTGCTGTCGAGGGAGTCAGTGGTGGAGCCGAAGACGACCTGACCGGTGTAGGTCTTACCAAGGTCGGTGAGGAACCTCATGAGGCGGGTGGCTCGACCGACACCCACCAGCAGCACCCCCGTGGCGTCGGGGTCCAGGGTGCCGGCGTGGCCCACCTGGCGCTCGCCGAAACGCCGGCGCAGCATGCCCACGACATCGTGGCTGGTGACACCCGCAGGCTTGTCGACCACCACCAGGCCGTGGACAGTTGGCGGTCTACGCCGCACCATCGGCGGGACCCGACTCGTCGGCCGACTCGGGGCGCTCGGGCAGGGTGTCGTCGGCGTGAAGGATGCGCTCGATCCGCTCGGCGGTGCGGATGACCTCATCGGGCCGGAACGAGAGGATCGGGGTCTTCTTCGACCTCACCTGTCGGCCTATGGAACCCTGCAACCTCACCCGGTGGGAAGCGAAGGCCTCGAGGATCTCCGGGTCGCCATCGGGGCCGCCAAGGGAGTCGTAGAACACCGTTGCCCGGTTCATCTCCGAGTCGACATCGATGGAGGTGATGCTCACCAAGCAGAGCCTCTCGTCGTCGATGCGGGTGAGCTCGTCGGCGAGAACTTCGCGCAGCGACTCGCTGAGCCGCGCGGTGCGCGGGTAGCGATGGGTCGAGGGGGCGGGGCTGCGGCGGGGTCGGCTCACGACAGCAACCCTACCGAGGCGAGGGTGGCTCTGAACCTCAGCCGAAGCCAGGGATTCCGGAGTCCTGCCCGTCGTCGTCTGTCGCAGCGTCGTCGGCGTCGTCGGCGTCGTCGGCGTCGTCGGACTCGCCCTCGAACGAGCGGGCGGCGAACGTGGGGGCATCGAATGCCGCGAACGCTGCGCTGGCGGCGTCGTCGATGGCAGAGAAGGTGGCCACGCTGTCGACAGGGTCTGTCACTCCGTCGTCGGGAGGTGAGAAAGTCAGGTTGCGCAGGTCAACGTAACGGGTGTCCTGCGCCACGGGTTGGGACACATCGGGCATGGGGCGCACGTAACCAGAATCGACTGCACCGCCGTTGCCTCCGTCGTCGGTGGGGTCGGTGGCTCCGTCGTCCTCGAACACGATCTGTCGCTCAGGCAGGAGACCGAACGGATCACCAAGGTTCACACCATCCTCATTGGGAGTGAACTCGGTGCTCGGCCCCGAATCCCCCGCGTCGCCACTCGAGCTGTCGTCGTCGCTCGAGCTGTCGTCATCGTCGTCGTCATCGTCCGTCGCTTCACCGCCCGAGCCGTAGAGATTCTGCTCCTCGGGCGTCGCCTCGCGCACCGAACCGTCGCTCCCCTCGACATAGACGCTGCCGTCGTCGCGTTCGAAGTAGACGTAGGTGGTGCCACCCTCCTCGCCATCGATCGCACCAACGAAGGAGGTGCCGACCTGCTCGTCGCCGGAGTCATCGGAGCCACCACCAGAGCCTCCGCCCGAACCGCTTTCCGGCGCTGCGGTCGACTCGCTCGAATCGTCGTCGCCGTCGATGGGTGCGAACCTGTCTGAGGGCTCGAACCCGAGATCCAAACCACCGGTGGCGCCGGTGCCGCTGCTCCCTCCTCCACCCGAGGAACCCTCGTCGGAACCTTCATCGCTGTCTCCACCGCCGCCTCCGCTGCTGCTGCCTCCGCTGGTGCCGTCGCCGACGATCGTCGCCCCAGCTGCAGCTCCCGTGCCCCATCCGTCGGTGGGGCGAATGAAGCCGGCATCGTTCGTGCCTGCGGCCAGATCATCGACGAGGTCCCTGAACATCTCGCTGGATGTTCCTGTGGTGTCGCGAATTTCGGCCTCGACCAGAGCCTTCCCCACCGGCGTGAGAGCGTCGAGGGGTATTCCGAGAACGTCTTCGATCACCTGATGCTGGGTGGTGTTGAGGAGATTGCCGAAGTCCGCATCCTTGACGTCGCGGATGTTGGCGCCGGTGACCTCTGACACGAGGCTACGTCGGGCTAGCTCGGCGAGCGACTCGTTGAGATCCTCGTCGCTGAGCTCCTCTGGTGACCGGCCGATTATCGGCCGGTCGAAGAACCCGGCCCCACGCAAAGCGGCGATGGCCTGGTCGCGCACGGAGACGGCCTCGCCTTCCACCTCCGTCGAAGGCACCGAATGGGACCCTTCAGCCGTGTCGGTCTCGTCGGCCTTGTCAGTCTCGCCGGCCGCGGGTTCGGCTGGCTCGTCCTTGATCTCCAGGTAGAGCTGGGGCAATACAGGCTCCACCACCGGTGTAGCCCTGACGATCGGCGGTGGCGGTGGCGGCGGTGCAGGAGCGACCGGTGCCGACCGAGTTGGTGCCGCTACCGGCAGAATCGGTGCAGGGAGCGTCGGCTTGACGACGGTTATCGGCGTGCCGGGTATAGGACCCTTGATGACCACTGACCTCACCCCCAGGCGTTCGGAACCCCGTTCACGAACCACCCATGTTTCCATCAACCACGTGTTCTGACAAGAGGGTCAGTCGAAGTGAGGCTTGGCCTTGTTGGCGCGCTTCAGCTCGACCATGCCGCCGGTGGTGGCGATCAGCTCTACCGCATCCCACAGTTGCGCCGCCGATTCACCACGAGGGATGGTGGCGATGACTGGACCGAAGAAGCTGCCCTCATCGGGCCGGCCGGGCCTGAAAGTGAGGATGGGCGTGCCGAGACCGCTGCCAGCGCGATCGAGCGCCAGTTCAGTGCTCTCGCGAATGGCGTCGTCGTGGGCAATGTTGTTCGCTTCGACCGCATATCCGATTGGTAGGCCCGCCCTGGCGAGCACCTCCTGCAGGAAGCTCACCGGATCGGCCACCAACTCGGAACGGCGATGATCCTTGTGGGCGAGTGTGCCAACCTCGGTGTACAGAGACGCAACCTCCGCGTTGGAGTGCCGCAGGCGAACCTCGTCCATCACCCGAAGTGCCGCAAGGCCGGCGGCGAAGATGGCGCGCCTTTCTTCGTGGGGGCTGTCGGCGTCGCTCTCCTCGTTGATGACCGCCAACGAAGCGAACCTCCACACCACGTCGTAGCCACGGTGCTGTTGCACTTCGGTGACCCAGCGCGAAGTGATCCACGCCCAGGGGCATACAGGGTCGAAGAAGAACTCCAGATCGGCCATGCTCAGAACCTCCCGCGTCAGACCCGGGCGATCTCGCGTTCTTCGAAGGTCTCGATCAGGTCACCAGGCTTGAGGTCCTGGAAGTCGCTGAGGCCGACACCGCACTCGAAGCCCTCGCGCACCTCGCGGGCGTCTTCCTTGAAGCGCTTCAGCGACTGGATGCTGCCCTTCCAGATGATCGTGCCGTCGCGCAGGAAGCGGACCTTGGAGCCGCGAGTGATCGTGCCGCTGCGCACAAAGCAGCCGGCGATTGCACCGATCCGCGGCACCCGGAAGATCTCGCGCACCTCGGCCTCGCCGGTGACGACCTCTTCGAACTCGGGGGCGAGCATGCCCACCATGGCCCTCTCGATGTCCTCGAGCAGCTTGTAGATGATCTCGTAGGTACGGATCTCGACGCCCTCGACGTCGGCCATCTCGCGTGCCTTGCGATCCGGGCGAACGTTGAAGCCGATGAGGGTGGCGTTGGTGGTGGCAGCGAGGCTGATGTCGTTCTCGGTGATGCCGCCAACGGCACGGTGCACGAAGGCCAGCTTCACTTCGTCGCGCTCCAGGCGGCGCAGCGACTCGGTGACGGCTTCGAGCGAGCCCTGCACGTCGGCCTTCAGCACCAGGTTGAGGGTGGCGACCTCGCCCGCCTGGATCTGGCTGAAGATGTCTTCCAGCTTCACACCCTTTTGGACACGGGCATCGCCGCGCTGGGCCTTCAGGCGCTGACGCTGCTCGCGGGCCTCGGCCACCGTGCGAGCTGTCTTCTCGTTGTCGCTGCTGCGGAACTCGTCGCCGGCGTTGGGGACGCTCTGCAGACCGAGCACCTGCACCGGGGTGCTGGGGCCGGCAGATGTGACCGGGTTGCCCTTGTCGTCGATCATCGCCCTCACCCGACCCCAAGCGCCACCAGCCACGATTGGGTCACCGACCTTGAGCTCGCCCTTGTCGACGAGGATGGTGGCCACCGGGCCACGGCCGACATCGAGGTTCGCCTCGAGCACGACGCCCTTGGCGCGACCGGTGGGGTTAGCGGTGAGCTCTTCGACCTCGGCAACGGCGGCCAGTTGCTCGAGCAAGTCGTCGATGCCCAGGTTCTGTTGAGCAGACATCTCGACGACGATGGTGTCGCCACCCCAGCTCTCGGGGACCAGCTCGTACTCGGCCAACTGGCTGAGCACGCGCTGAGGATCGGCGTTCTCCTTGTCGATCTTGTTCAACGCCACGACGATCGGCACCTCGGCGGCGCGGGCATGGTTGATGGCCTCGATGGTCTGGGGCATGACCCCGTCGTCGGCCGCTACCACAAGCACCACGATGTCGGTGACCTGGGCGCCGCGAGCACGCATCTTGGTGAACGCAGCGTGGCCGGGGGTGTCGAGGAAGGTGATCTTGCGCCCGTCGACATCGACCATGTAGGCGCCGATGTGCTGGGTGATGCCACCGGCTTCGCCAGCGACGACGTTGGCGTTGCGGATGCGATCGAGCAGGGTGGTCTTGCCGTGGTCGACGTGCCCCATGACGGTGATGACGGGCGCCCGGGACATCTGCAGGGTCTCGTCTTCGTCGTCGCTGTCGTCGAACAGAGCCTGGAGCTCCATCTCCTCTTGCTGGCCGGGCTCGACGAGAAGTAGGTCGGCACCGACCTCGAGGCCGAAGAGCTCCATCTGCTCGTCGGTGAGGGTCATCGTCGCGGTGACCATCTCGCCGTTCTGGAGCAGGAAGCGGATGACGTCGGCGGCAGTGCGGTTGAGCTTGGGGGCAAACTCCTGCGCCGACACACCGCGCTCGACGATGATCGTGCCCTCGGGCACAGGAGCGCTGTTGGGGGTGTAGCTCGACGAGTAGTTCGGCTGCATCTCGTCGAAGTCGCGACGGCGACGGGCACGGCTCTTCTTGCGAGGAGCACGACGCTGACCGCTGGGACGACCGCCCGGGCCGCTGCCAGGGCCACCACCAGGACGAGCACCGCCAGGCCCACCGGGGCCACCGGGCCCACCGGGACCACCCGGACGGGGGGCGAAGCCGCCGCCAGGACGCGGCGTGAAGCCACCCGGGCGCGGCCCACCGGGCCCACCAGGCCCACCAGGGCGCGGGCCACCGGGGCCACCCGGACGGGCCGAGTAGCCGCCACCGGGGCGCGGGCCGCCAGCACCAGCCGGCCCACCGGGAGCGGAGGTGCGGGCGGGAGGACGAGGACCACCCGGGGGAGGCGGGATGGGCTTGCCCGAGGCCGAGGTCGGACGGCCGGCGCCGGGCGGTGGCGGGATCGGCCTGCCCGAGGTCGAGGTCGGCCGCCCCGGCGGAGGGCCGGCAGGGCGAGAAGGTGCCTGGGGAGTTGCCGCAGGAGTTGCCGCAGGGCGGGGCGCAACGGGAGCAGGAGCCGCGGTTGCTGGCCGGACGGGCGGGAGGCGGTGAGGGCGCGGACGGCGGCGAGGCCGGTGGGGCCGCAGGGCGGGCAGAGCTGACGCGAGGAGCCTCACTCGGTGTGGGGCGCACACTCGTGATGCGCGCCGGGGCAGGTTCCGCAGGCGAAGCAGGCTCCGCTGGCGGGGCCGGTGCGACGACCTCGGGTGGTGAGGGTGCCTCGACCACGGGGGTCGGCTCGGGGGTCGGCTCGGGAGCCGGTGCCGACACCGGTGCCGGCACCGCGCCAGGCGGTGCAGGGGTCGGGGTTGGTGTCTCGACGATCGGCACCTCAGGCGGCGGGGAGGTTGCCTCTACGACTTCGTCGGGGGCGGCAGCCTTCTTGGCAACCTTCTTCGCCGGCTTTGCGGCCCCAACTTCGGTGGCCTCACCCTGCGCCTCGGCCTTCGGAGCAGCCTTCTTGGCTGCTTTCTTTACCGGCTTTGGCTCTTCAGGCTGCTCTGGACGCGTCAGACCATCGCGCTCGGCGCGACGACGAAGACGATCGGCCTGCGCCTCGATGAGCGTCGACGAGTGGCTCTTCACTCCGACACCCATCGCCTCGCAGAGCGTCATCATCTCCGCGTTCATCATTCCGAGCTCTTTGGCGAGCTCGTGCACCCTGATGTTCTTCGCCAAACCCTTGTCAGCCTTTCATCGGCACCGTAAGGCCGGAGCGAGCTCCGGCAGTCGGCAATTCTTCCACTTTGGAGATAACGCCTTCGAATGCGATCCGCAACGCGGCCAGCGCCTCGTTGGGCACAGGTCGCCTAAGCGCACGGTCGAGGCCCTTGCGGCTGGTCGCCACAGCAAGACAGTCGACCGAGCACAGCCAAGCGCCCCTGCCCGGGGCGGTGCGGCCGACGACAGGACCATCGGGACCCATCGCACACCTGACCAGTTCGGACTGTGGGCGCCGGCGGCGACAACCCACGCAGGTGCGCAGAGGTGCATCAAGAGTGTCAGGCGTCGCCACCACCCTCTTCCACCTCGGGGGCTGCGCCACCCTGTTCGTACTGCTCCTGGGTGACAACCGAGCCGTCGGCCGCATGCCACTCCATGGTGCCCGTCTCGGGGTTTTGCTACCCACTCGCCTTCTTCGTAATCGGCGTCGTCGAGCACTTCGTCGGGCTGGCTCTCCCCACGGATGTCGATCCGCACACCGGTGAGCCGGGCGGCGAGGCGGGCGTTCTGGCCCTCCTTGCCGATGGCGAGGCTGAGCTGATGGTCGGGCACGATCACGTCGGCCTGGGTGAGGTCGTCGCTGATGATGACCTCCTTGACCTTGGCCGGCGACAGCGCCTTGGCGACGAAGTCGGCCAGGTCCTCGCTGAAGGGGACGATGTCGATCTTCTCGCCGCGCAGTTCGTTGACGACCATGCGTACGCGACCGCCGCGGGCGCCGACGCAGGCGCCGACGGGGTCGACATTGTGGTCGTTGCTCCACACGGCGATCTTGGTGCGATGACCTGGTTCGCGGGCGCAGGCCTTGATCTCGACGATGCCGTCGGCGATCTCGGGTACTTCGAGCTCGAAGAGGCGCTTGATCAGGCCGGGGTGGGTGCGGCTGACGACGATCTGGGGACCCTTCACCGTCTTGCGCACCTCGACGATGTAGGCCTTCACCCGGTCGCCCGGCACCGGACGTTCGAAGGGCACCTGCTCGGCCTTGGGCAGCAGGCTCTCCACCCGACCGAGGTCGAGCAGGGTGTAGCGGTCGTCGGCCTGCTGGATGATGCCCGTGACGATGTCGCCCTCGCGGTTGGCGTACTCCTCGAACTTGCGGTCGCGCTCGGCCTCGCGGATCTTCTGACTCATCACCTGGCGGAAGGTCTGCGCAGCGATGCGCCCCATCTCTTCGCGCCGGGGGGTGTCGTCGCGCGGGTTCACCCACTCGCCGTCGTCGTTCACGTCGTAGGCGGTGAAGCTGAACTCCATCGTCTGCGGGTCGATCGACACCTCCACCTCGGCGGCCGCACCCTGGCGGCGCTTGTAGGCGAATGCGAGCGCGTCGGCAAGCACGTGCAGGAGAGTATCGACGGAGATGTTCTTCTCATTGGCGAGCATCTTGATGGCTTCGCTCGTGTCGAGGTTGCTCATCTCAGGACTCCTTCTCGGTGGCGGGCCCTGAGGCCCTCTGGTTCTCCTCGCGCCGCGGGCGACGCGTTGCCGGCGTCGGCCCGGTGGAGCGCGCCGGAGCCTTCTTCTTCGCCGTTCCGCCCACCGGCTTGCCGCCAGGCTTGGGGGCGGGACCCCACACGAACATGGTGCGGGCCCGATCGATCTGGCCATAGGCGATGGTGCGCTCGTCGATTCCGTCGGCGTCGGGCTCGTCGAGCTTCACCGTGGCCTCGGTGTCGGTGGCGGCGACCAGTACGCCCTGCACCCGGCGCGTTTCGGCACCGGTGTCGCGCAGGCGGATAGCCAAGGTCTTACCGATCTCGCGCTGGAAGTGGGCGGGGGTGCGCAGAGTGCGCTCCAGACCGGGGCTGGAGATCTCGAGGGTGTAGTGGCCAGGCACAGGGTCGTGGTGGTCCAGTTCCCGGCCGATCAGGCGGGTGGCCAGGGCGATCGTGTCGAGATTCACACCTCCGACACTGCCCACGGGGGTGTCGAGGGTTACCCTCAGAGTGCCCCCACGGAACTCGAGGTCGTAAAGATCCAGGTGGAGGTCGGCGATGATCGGTGCCACGAGGGTGCGCACCTTGTCGATGGTGCCGTTGTCGGACATCGAATCTCTCCTCTCCCGGGTCTTGTACCGACCCAACTGGGCCGAGTAGTGAAAGAAGGCGTGAGCCCGATGGAGCCCACGCCTTCGGTTCGTCGAACTTCAAAGGACCGGTCGAGTATATCGGGCTGCCGGTAGTGTTCGGGCCGACATGGCCCCGCCGCGGGCCCAAGATCGAGGTGAACAAGTGCTCCGAATGTCGACGCTGTTCCTGCGCACGCTACGTGAGGACCCCGCCGATGCCGAGGTGGCCAGCCACAGGTTGCTGGTGCGTGCCGGCTACATCCGCCGCGCCGCCCCCGGCGGCTTCACCTGGCTACCGCTCGGCTGGATCGTCTATCGCAACGTCGAGCGCATCGTGCGTGAGGAGATGGACCGCGAGGGCTTCCAAGAAGTCCACTTCCCGGCCCTGTTGCCCAAGGACCCCTACGAGGCCACCGGCCGCTGGGTGGACTACGGAGAGAACCTGTTCCGCCTGAAAGACCGACGCGGCGCCGACTTCCTTCTCGCCCCCACCCACGAGGAGATGTTCACCCTCCTGGTCAAGGACCTGTACAGCAGCTACAAGGACCTCCCCCTGGTCATCTACCAGATCCAGAACAAGTTCCGCGACGAGGCCCGGCCGCGCGCCGGCCTGTTGCGCGGCCGCGAGTTCTCGATGAAGGACTCCTACAGCTTCGACATCGACGAGGCCGGCCTGCAGGCCAGCTACGACAAGCACCGGGTCGCCTACCAACGCACCTTCGAACGCCTCGGCATGCCCTACGTCATCGTGTCGGCGATGAGCGGCGCCATGGGTGGCTCGGCAAGCGAGGAGTTCCTCGCCCCTATGCCCATCGGTGAGGACACCTATGTGCACTGCAGTTCGTGCGACTACGCCTCGAACACCGAGGCGGTGCACGTTCAGCCGTCGCCGACGGTCGCGTTCCAGGGCCTACCCGAAGCCGCTGTGGTCGACACCCCCGACACCCCGACCATCGACACCTTGGTCGACCTGTTCAACGCTCGGGCCGATCTGAACCGCCCCGATCGGGCGTGGACCGCAGCCGACACCCTCAAGAACCTGGTGGTGAAGCTCAAGCACCCCGACGGATCGAGGTCGATCCTCGCCATCGGCGTGCCCGGCGACCGCGAGGTCGACCTGAAGAGGCTCGAGGCCCACCTGGCACCCGACGACATCGAGGCCTTCGACGACACCGACTTCGCCGCCAACCCCCACCTCGCCAAGGGCTACATCGGGCCGGGCGCCCTCGGATCCGACAAACCGGCAGGCATCCTCTACCTGGTGGACCCGCGCATCGTCGACGGCACCGCCTGGATCACCGGGGCCGATCTGCCCGGCAAGCACGTGATGAACCTGGTCAGCGGCCGCGACTTCACCCCCGACGGGATCATCGAAGCGGCCGAGGTGCACGGCGGCGACCCTTGCCCCCAGTGCGGCTCGCCCCTCGAGATCGCCCGCGGCATCGAGATCGGCCACATCTTCCAGCTCGGCCGCAAGTACGCCGAAGCTCTGGGGCTCACGGTCCTCGACGAACACGGCAAGACCCGCGTGGTCACGATGGGCTCCTACGGCATCGGCGTGTCACGTTCCGTGGCGGCGATCGCGGAGCTCAACTGCGACGACAAGGGCCTCGTGTGGCCTCGCGAGGTGGCGCCCGCCGACGTCCACATAGTCGCCACCGGCAAGCCCACCGACCCCCAACTCCCCGCAGCCGAGGAGCTCGCGGCGAACTGTGAACGGGCCGGGCTGAGGGTTCTGCTCGACGACCGCACCGGGGTGTCACCCGGGGTCAAGTTCAACGATGCCGAACTGATCGGTGTGCCGACCATCATCGTTGTCGGCCGCGGCCTCGCAGACGGCCTGGTCGAAATCAAGGACCGCCGCACCGGCGAGCGACGTGACGTGCCGTTGGCCGAAGCTGTGGATCAGCTTCTGACCCTCTGACCCTCTGACCAACTGACGAACGTCACCATCGCCCACGCCAGACGGTTCAGCCGAAGCGGACCAGACCCTGATCGAAGACCACCCTGTCGCCGACCGAGGTGGTGAACACAGCGGTGCTCTTACCATCGCCATCCGTGCCGGTGCGCCACATGCGCACGGTGAGGGCGTCACCGGGCATCACCGGCGAAGAGAAGCGACCCCCGACGTGGTGGAAGCGGGTGACGTCGTTGTCGGCGAGCTCCCTCAGCAGGGCCCGACCGGTGAAGCCGTAAGTGCACAGGCCGTGCAGGATCGGCCGGTCGAAGCCACCGAGCGCAGCGAACGACGGGTCGGTGTGCAAGGGGTTGCGGTCACCGGAGAGCCGGTAGACGAAGGCCTGGTCGGGAGAGGTCTGCATGGTCACTTCGTGGTCCGGGGCGCGGTCGGCGGGGGGCTCGTTCTGGGGACCGCTGGGGCCACGCTCGCCGCCCCAGCCGCCCTCGCCACGGATGAACATCGACGAGACCGAGCTCCACAGGGGCTCACCGCTGGCGAGGTTGACCTCGTTCTCGATGACCACCACGGCGGCCTTGCCCTTGTCGTACATCGCCACGACCTTGTCCTTGGCGGTGGCCTCGGCGGCGACCGGGATCGGCCGGTACAAGGTGATCGCCTGCGAGCCATGCACCAGCATCGCCATGTTGAACGAACCGATCTGCGCCATCGCGCTTGTACCGCTGAGCGGTGCGTCGGAGCCGGCCACGACGGCGAACGTCGGGTAGACCAGTTGGGGTGTGTTCTGGGTGTTCTCGGTGGAGAACGCCAGCTCGGCTTGACCAGCACCGATCCCGACTGCGTAGAGCAGGGCGTCCTTTGACTTCCAGGAGATGCTCCGGGGGCTGCCGGTGGCGCCTACGGATTCAGGGTTGAGAGGCATGGTTCGGTTTCCTTTTGTGATGTCGACTGTCTGTGATGTCGATTTGCCGTGATGTCGAATGTCAGCGCGGCTGGGGCGGGCCGCCGGGCTCGCCGTTCATCCCCGAGTTCGGGCGGGCCGCGGCCAGCAGATCGGCGACGATCGGCCCGAGCTGGGTGGGATCGTCGACGGGAGCGTGGCGCGGGCCGCGCACCCAACCCTCGGCGACTGCCAGTAGCTGGCCGCTCGCCTCGAAGATTCGACCGGTGACTCCGGCGGCTTCGTCGCTGGCGAGCCAGGTGACAATCGGGGCGATCCAGCGCGGCGAGCGGGCCTCGCGCTCCTCGTCGGTCTCCGGAGCCGGGCCGAGGCCCTCGGTCATGCGGGTGAGGGCCACCGGGCCAACAGCGTTGACTGTGACGCCGTAGCGGGCGAGCTCGAGGGCGGCGATGATGCTGAACGAGGCGATGCCTGCCTTGGCAGCCCCATAGTTGGTCTGGCCGGGATTGCCGTAGATGCCGCTCACCGAGGTGGTGTTGATGATGCGACCCGACACCGGCTTGCCGGCCTTGGTCTGCTCGCGCCAATATGCGGCCGCCCAGTGGCTGGGGGCGAAGGTTCCCTTCAGGTGCACGTTGATGACCGCGTCCCATTCCTCCTCGGTCATGTTCGCCAGCACCCGGTCACGCAGGATGCCGGCATTGTTGACCAGCACATGGAGATCCCCGAAGGTCTCCACCGCGGTGTTGATCAGGCGCTGCGAGCCTTCCCACGACGACACACTGTCTCCGTTGGCGACGGCTTCGCCTCCCATGCCCTTGATCTCCTGGACCACCTGTTCGGCAGGGGAGAGGTCGCCGCCGCTGCCGTCGATGTTGCCGCCGAGGTCGTTGACGACGACCTTGGCACCGTGCGCCGCCAGGCTGAGGGCGTGCTCGCGCCCGATACCCCGACCGGCGCCAGTGACGATGGCTACGCGGCCTTCACAGAGTCTGCTCATCTCTACCTCACGAAGCTCCAGGGAGCCCACTGGCCCCACCCCACCGCATCCTAAAGGGGTCGGGGTACCCCGAGTCGAGCCGACATGACCCCGAGCCGGGCCGTAGCCTGTGGGGCCGTGGACCAGCCGACCGCCCTGCACACAGATGTGCTCGTGGTGGGAGCGGGCCCGGCAGGCACTTCCGCCGCGGTGTGGTTGGCCCGTGGCGGGATGTCGGTGACGATCATCGACAAGGCCCTGTTCCCTCGCGACAAGTGCTGCGGCGACGGTCTCACCACCCTGGCTCTGAGGGAACTCGAGCCCATCGGCCTCCAACCCGACATGGTGCCGAGCTGGAGCGAGCGTCGAGGCCGCCTGGCTGAGTTCCCCCAGCGGCCGCGAGGTCTGCTTGCCGATGCCGCCTGACGGCCTGTTCGCTGCCACGGCACCGCGACGCGAACTCGATGCCGCGCTGCTGGGGCTGGCACGCGACGCCGGGGCGAAGGTGATCGAGGGATGTGCGGCTGGTCGCGGTCACACCGCACACTGGCCACGTCGATGCCTCGCTGGAGGGCCTCGGTACGGTGCGCGCTCGCTACGTGATCGCCGCCGACGGGATGTGGTCGACCACCCGCAGGTTGCTCGGGCTGAACGAAGCCGGCTACCGGGGCGAGTGGCACGCCATCCGCCAGTATGCGCGCCACGTCACCGGGCCGGCGGCCGACCGGCTCTACGTGTGGTTCGAACCCGACCTGCTGCCCGGCTACGCGTGGAGCTTTCCGCTGCCGGGTGGCAGGGCGAACATCGGGTTCGGCGTGATCCGCGACGGCACCCGCAGCGGCCACGACGTGAACCAGCTGTGGGCAGGGCTGCTGAAGCGTCCCCACATCGCTGCCGCCCTCGGTCCCGATGTCGAGCTCGAAGACCGGAGCGCCGCTTGGCCGATCCCGGCCTCGATCGACCGAGCCGCGCTCTCCGCCGGGCGGGTGTTGTTCGTGGGCGATGCCGCCCGGGCCACCGATGTGATGACCGGGGAGGGCATCGGGCAGGCTTTGCTCACCGGACGTCTCGCCGCCGAGGCCATCCTTTCCACACCCCACGACCCAGGCGCGGCTTACGAGAAGGCGGTGAAGCGAGAGCTCCTCGCCGACCACCGCATGTCGAAGCTGCTCACCCGACTCCTCGCCCGACCCCTCCTCGCTCGGGGCGCCGTTTGGGTGGTAGGGCTCAATGACTTCACCCGCCGCAACTTCGTCCGGTGGATGTTCGAAGACGAACCTCGCGCCATCGCGTTCACCCCCCGCCGGTGGCACCGCCGGTTCTTCCGCCGCCCCGGCCCCTACCCCACCCCCTAACCCATCCGAGTGCCAGGCGACCGTCCGAGTGTCAGGCAACCGTCCGAGTGCCCGCGTGCCCCCCGGCGGGCCGCTGACACTCGGATACCCTCATGGGTGCTCGGCTAGGCGGCGACGCCGAGAAACTCACACCTGGCCCGGTACAGCTCCGCAAGCTCGTCGCAGATCGCGTCGATGTCGAACAGGTCGACCTCGGACACGCGCTCAACCTGCCATCCGACGAGGTGGCAGCGGCGATCGCGACGCTTGTCGCGGCTCGTACCGGACAGCAGAAGGTGATCTGGGTGCACGTCGATCTCCACTCCCCACCTCGCCGCCGGCACAGCCATGTCGAGCGTGATCCGCGCTCCACCTGGCAGCAGCAGAGGCTCAACCTGGGTGACGACTGGCACCCCCCGCTTACGGAGCCCCGCTGCGATGAGTACTTCCGGGTGCGAGTCGGCAGGCCTACCCGAGCGGGAAAGAAGGGTGGCCATGAACCGGACGGAACCGGGCCGCGCCGGGTGGGCAAGCACGCGGCCGATGGCACCGAGCGTTGTCATGGTGCACTTGCCGTCATTGAGCAACTGCTCGACGACGGACTGGTGATCGAGGTCTGTGAGGTCAGCCGCCAGGTCGAACGCCAAGCGAGCACCGCTGGCGATGCGGATGCCATCGGCTCGAACGACTACGTGGCTCGACGGGATCTTGGTGCTCTGCCGCAGGTCGACGTAGGGAAACGGCCCGATGTGAGCCCCGTGAGGCACACAGTATGAGGCGTTGGACTTTCGAGGCATTCGACGCAGGCCCATCAACCGTCCTCCCGACGGACCGGTGACGAAACCGCGGGGGTACGCCATCGACAGGGCCGCACAGCGAGCTTCCAGCGTGAGCGGGGTCGACGCGAGGTGCACCACTCGCTCGTACATCTGCTCGAGCACCCCTGCCTCCACGGCAGCGTGTCGTTGTCGTCGGCTCAAACCCGCTCGCGTGAGCGCGGCATGGGTGGCCATGCCGTGATGGGTACGGAAGTAGGCAAGGACTTCCACAGAGAACATCTTCATCGCAACCTCGTTGGGTCGGTGGGTCTCATGGGGAAAGCCGAGTCGCACCATATCGACGCCGTGCCGGTTCGCGGCCGGCCCCGGCACCACCCATCCGAGTGTCAGCGGCCCACCGGGGTGCGCGCCCGCACTCGGATGGTCGGGTGCCACTCGGATGGTCGGGTGCCACTCGGATGGTCACCCAGCACTCGGATGGGGGTGGGTGGGGAGGGGGTACGGTTCGCTGGATGGCACTGAGTACGCGTCTCACCGATCCAGTCGACATCCAACTCCCGGTCCTGCCGGCCGAAGCCGGACGGGTACTCGAGCGCATTGAGCCGGTGCGCCGATGAGCACCGCCTCGCCTACCGACTCGATAGCCGGCACCATCGCCGCCCACGTCGGCGACGTGTGGGCGCACGACGTGCTGCCGATGCTGCACGAATACATCCGTATCCCATGCGTATCGCAGGCGTACGACCCCGACTGGAAGGCCAACGGCCACCAGGACCGCGCCACCGAGATGATCCGCGCCTGGTGCGCGGCGCGAGCCATCGCAGGCCTCTCCGTGGAGGTGCACGAGCTGCCCGGGCGCAGCCCACTGATCGTTGCCGAGGTGCCGGCGTTCAACGGTGGCCCGGCGGACGACACCGTGATGCTCTACGGCCACTGCGACAAGCAGCCGGAGATGACCGGCTGGCGCGACGACCTGGGCCCGTGGAAGCCGGTGCTGGACGGCGATCGTCTGTACGGCCGCGGTGGCGCCGACGACGGCTACGCCGCGTTCGCCTCACTGCTCGCCATCGAAGCTGCCCAGCTGGCCGGCACACCGCACTCGCGCCTCATCGTGTTGATCGAGGCCAGCGAGGAGAGCGGCAGCCCCGACCTGCCCGCCTATCTGCACACGCTCCACGATCGCATCGGCTCACCGTCGCTCGTGCTGTGCCTCGACTCGGGTTGCCTCGACCACGAGCGCATGTGGGTGACCACCTCGCTGCGCGGCCTGGTGGGTGGCGACCTGAGGGTCGACATCCTGACGCGAAGGCGTGCACAGCGGCGAGGCAAGCGGCGTGGTGCCGTCGTCGTTCCGCATCGCCCGCATGCTGCTCGACCGCTTGGAAGACAGCGCCACTGGTGAGCTGAGGCTGCCAGAGCTGCACAGCGAGATTCCGGCCGATCGCCGCCTGCAGGCCGGCGACACCTCAGCCGATTTCGTCATCGGCGGCCACTTCCCCTTCGTCGAGGGCGCGCATCCGATGGTGACCGACCCCACCGAGCAGCTACTAGCGCGCACGTGGAAGCCGTCACTCAGCATCACCGGAGTCGACGGCATACCCCCAGTGGAACTCGCCGGCAACGTGCTGCGCCCCCACACCACCCTGCGCCTCAGCGTTCGGCTGCCACCCACCTGCGACGGGGAGGCGGCACTCGCCGCGATCGAACGCTGCCTCACCGACGATCCACCCTACGGAGCGCGGGTGCAGTTCCTGGATGGTCACAGCGGGCCCGGTTGGAACGCTCCCCCCTTCGCCCCATGGTTGCAGGAGGCACTCGACGAGGCCAGCACCGTCGGCTTCGGTCTCCCAACTCGAGCGTTCGGTGAGGGCGGGTCCATCCCGTTCATGGGGATGCTCGGAAAGCTGTTCCCCGAGGCTCAGTTCGTCATCACCGGCGTGCTCGGCCCGGGTTCCAACGCCCATGGACCCAACGAGTTCCTCCACGTGCCCACCGCGCGAAAGCTCACAGAGTGCCTCGCTCACCTATTGCGCGCACACGCCACCCGATAGCCGCAGGGGTCACGTAGGTACTTTCTGGGGACGACCATGATCGGAACCTGGAAGGTTCGCGAGCGCGGAACAGCTGACACGCTGGCACACGTCCGCCTCAACCCGGACGGCCGCGTGTTCTGGCGCCCGCTGGGCGCCGGCGAGTGGAAAGTGAAGTCGCGAGGCGCTCGGGCTGCTGCTTGGCGACGCTGGCGCGGTCGAGCGCATTCCCGACGGCACGCCGCCCGAGGCCCCCTGACCCGTCAGCCCGGAGGGCGGTAGACCAAAGTTCCCAGCGTCTCGGCGCTTCCCGCCCGTGGCACACAGGTACGGGTGTGGGTGACTTCGCCGGTCATGTCGTTCCGCACCGGCGACTGAGCCTGGCTCGCGTCTCAGGCATCCGAGTGCCAGCGCCTCACCGTGGTGCACGCAGCCACTCGGATGGTCAGGTACCACTCGGACGGTCAGCTGGCGCTCGGATGTCAGGTGCCGGCGACGGCCTGCACCGCCTGCACCCCCTGCACCGCCTGCACGGCCTGCTTGGCGTGATAGCTGCTGCGGGTGAGTGGGGCGGCCTCGACGTGGCCGATGCCCATGCCCTCACCGACCGCCTTCCAGTTGTCGAACTCGGCGGGCTCGGCCCAACGCGCCACCGGCAGGTGGTTCGACGTGGGCCTCAGGTACTGACCGATGGTGACGATGTCTACCCCGACGCCGGCCAGGTCGGCCAGCAGACCCTCGACTTCGCCGACGGATTCGCCGAGGCCGACCATGAAGCCGCTCTTCGTCGTGAGACCGGCCTGCTTCGCCATGGCGAGTACGCCGAGGCTGCGCGCGTAACCGGCGCTGGGCCGAACGGCGCGCTGAAGGCGGGCCACGGTCTCGACGTTGTGGTTGAACACGTCGGGTCGGGCAGCGAACAGCAGACCGAGGGCATCGGCGTCGCCGTGCGCATCGCTGACGAGGGTCTCGATCGTGGTGGCCGGTCTGGCTTCACGGATGGCCGCGACGCACTCCGCAACATGGGCCATCCCGCCGTCGGCCAGGTCGTCGCGCGCCACCATCGTTATCACGGCGTGGTCCAGTCCCATCTCGGCAACGGCGGCCGCCACCCTCTTGGGCTCGTCTGTCGCCGGTGGTGCCGGCTTGTCGGTATCGACCAGGCAGAAGCCGCATGCGCGAGTGCACCTCTCACCGAGCACCATGAAGGTGGCCGTGCCATCGCCCCAGCAGTCGCTGAGGTTGGGGCACCCTGCCTCCTGGCACACGGTGGTCAGTCCGTGGCGCTGCACCGTCTGCCTCAGCGACAGCACACCAGTGCCGTGCACCACCTTGGGTCTCAGCCATTCCGGTTTGCGGGTGGTGACGGCCAACCCCTCGACCACTCCGGCCTGCTGCAACCTTGCCGCCGCGCGAGCAAGAGGTGGCGCAACGCCACCGACCCCATGGTCGCCGGCACTGCGCACAGCCGAACCGGGCCCTGCACCGCGAGAGAAGGGCGCGAGGTCGTCGGGCCTCAGCTTCCATGCGATGTCCTGACGTTCGATCTGGCCACTCGCCCACAGCTGCGCGGCTCGGCGGGCGACGATGTCGACGACCGTGGCCATTGATACCTGCACGCCCTCCTCGGCGAGCGAGGTGACCGGCCTGTGGGCGATGCCACAGGGCACGATGTACTCGCGCAGGTAGCGCATGTCGGGGTTCACGTTGAGTGCGAAGCCGTGCATGGTGCGACGGTGCGCTAGACGCACACCGATGGCGCAGATCTTGCGCGGGTCGGGCCCGCTGACGCCCACCCACACGCCGGGGTACTCGGGCAGGGTGCCGACATCGGCGACCCCGAGTTCGTGAAGCGTGTCGAGGACGAGCCGCTGGATGCCGGCCACGTGATCGCTCGCAGCCAGACGAGTTCGACACGTTGACGATGGGATAGCCCACCAGCTGTCCGGGGCCGTGGTAGGTGATGTCGCCGCCTCGCTTGACCGCTACCAACTCGGCAGCGACCTCCGCCGGGCGACACCTTCAAGTTAGTTGCCAGGTCGGTGCGTGGGCCGTAAGTGAACACGTGTGGATGCTCGAGCAGCAGCAGGTGCTGCTGAGCGCCATGGCAGAACAACGCCTCCTGCACGGCCAGCGCCTCGCGATAGGGCACCCCGCCGAGCCAACGCACTCGCAAGGCGGTGGAATTCATCGTTGGGCGCTCACAGCTCCTGCAACCAGTCGCGGTGCTCGAGCAGTTGCTTCACCTTCACCAGGAAGCCGGCGGCGTAGGCGCCGTCGAACGCTCGGTGGTCCCATGCCATGGCGAGGTTGCCGACCGGGTGGATGACGATGGCTTCGCCGCCGTCAGGCAGCTGCGCCACCACCGGCTTGCGCACGACCGCGTCGGTGGAGAGGATGGCCACCTGGGGCTGGTTGATGACGGGCATGGTGAGCACGCTGCCCGCCGAACCGTTGTTGGTGATGGTGAAGGTGCCGCCGCTGATCTCGTCGGGACTCAGCTTGCGGGTCTTGGCGCGGCTGGCGAGGTCGTTGATCTCGCGGGCGATCGCACGGAGACGCTTGGCGTCGGCGCTGCGAACAACCGGCACCAACAGCCCCTCGAAATTGATGTCGACGGCGATGCCGATGTCGATGTAGTTGTGCACCACCAACTCGTTCTCGCCGACGCTCGCGTTGAGGTGAGGGAACTCGGCCAGGGCGTCGACCACGGCGCGGGTGATGAACGGCAGGTAGGTGAGGCTGAAGCCTTCTCCGGCCTTCCACTCGCTCTTCACCTTGCTGCGAGCAGTGTCGACGTTGGCGAAGTCGACCTCGACCACGCTGAACGTGTGCGGGCTGACGCTCTTGCTCATGACCATGTGGCTGCCTGTGAGCCTGCGGATCTTGCTCAGCGGCACCGTGGTGTCGCGCTCCCCGCTCGTGACTGTTGGCGCAGGCGCTGAGGGAGTGACCGCGGTAGCAGCAGGAGCGGGAGCGGGAGCAGGCGCAGCCGCGGGAGCGAGAGCGGGCTCCGCTGCCGAAGCGGGGGCGGGCGCAGGTGCCGCAGCGACCGCAGGAGCGGTAGCGGCTGGGGCGTGCTTGGTATCGATGAAGTCGAGTACGTCGTCGCGTGTGATGCGCCCACCGGGGCCGGTGCCGACGACATCATCGGGGTTGATCGCGTGCTCGGCGACAAGGCGACGAACCACCGGCGACAGGAGCCGGTTGTCGCCCGACAGATCGACGGCTGAGGCCGGGGCCGGCGCGGCGACAGGGGCCGGGGCCGGTGCTTCCACCACCGGCTCAGCCACTACCTCAGCCACTACCTCAGCCGCTGGCGTCGCGGCCGGTTCGGGTGCCGGGGCCGGGTCGGGTGCCGGCTCTGCGGCTACCGGCTCGGGAGCGGGAGCGGCTACCGGCGCGGGCTCGGGAGCTGCCGGTTCAGCGGACCCCTCGACGGCACCGATTACAGCGATCACCGCGCCGACGGGCACGGTGTCGCCTTCGGCCGCACGAATGGCCGTCACTACGCCGGCCACCGGTGACGGCACCTCGGTGTCGACCTTGTCGGTGCTCACCTCGAACAGGGTTTCATCGGCGGCGACCGTGTCGCCGACCTTCTTGAACCAGCGGGTGATGGTGCCTTCGGTGACGGTCTCGCCCAGTTGGGGCAGGGTGACGTCGGCCATGGGTTTGCTCCTCGTGATTTGGCGGTGGGGTCAGGCGTTAAGGCTGCGACCGGTGAGCGAGATGACGGTCTCGCCGAACAGTTCAGTGAGGCTTGGGTGGGGTTGGATGTACTCGGCGACCTCGGCGGCAGTTGCCTCCCAGTTGACGGCCAGGTAGCCACCGATCAGCTGTTCGGTGACCCACGGGCCCACCATGTGGACACCGAGGATCTGGCCGGCGGAGCCGTCGGGGCAACGCTTGGCGATGACCTTCACCAACCCGTCGAGTTCGCCGAGGATCTGGGCTCGGCTGTTGGCGCGGAACTGGTGCTTGGCCACCACCACGTCGTGGCCGGCCGCCCGCGCGGCCTCCTCGCTCGGCCCGGCGAAAGCCACCTCGGGGTGGCAGTAGATGGCCCACGGCACCCTGTCGTAGGCGATCGGCGCGGGGTTCTCGCCGAGGATGTGTTTGGTGACCAGGATGGCCTCGGCGTAGCCGACGTGGGCGAGAGCGGGGGTGTCGATCAGGTCACCGACGGCATAGACGCCCGGCTCAGCAGGTGAGGCAGTACTCGTCGACCTCGACGAAGCCGCGATCGCCGACCTTGACCGCGGTGCCCTGCAGGCCCAGCTGGTCGGCGAAGGGCCGACGGCCGATGCTGACCACCACGGCATCGACCTCGAGGTTGATGACATCGCCATCGGCGACACTGAAGTGGACCGTGGTGCCGCCCGTGGAGTTGGGTGTGTGGCCGAGCACCTTCACCCCGGTGCGGATGTCGATCTGCTTCTTCTTGAAGCTGCGCACGACGACGTTGGCGACGTCGGTGTCCAGCCCGGGCAGGATCTTGGGCAGACCCTTCGAGGATCGTGACCTGGGCGCCGAGGTCGGCGAAGGTGCTGGCGAACTCGCATCCGATGGCGCCGCCGCCGATGACCGCAACTCGGCCAGGCACGTGGTCCAGCATCAGTACCTCGTCGCTGGTCATCACCGGACCCTGAACACCCGCCGGCGCCGGCTCGAAACCGGGGATCGTTCGCGGCACCGAACCCGAAGCCAGCAGCACGTTGGTGCCGGAGAGGGTTGCGGAGGTGCCGTCGGCCTTCGTCACAGTGACGATGCGGTTCGGCCCGAGTGAACCGACACCGTCGACGATGGTGATCTTCTTCGACTTCATCAGCCCGGAGAGGCCCTTGACGATCCCGTCGACGATCTTCTGTTTGCGGGCTTGGGCAACGGCGAAGTTGACCGTCGGTGTACCAGGCCTCGATGCCGAACTCGGCGGCGTGGGCCACGTGACGTTGCACTGCGGCCGTCTCGAGGAAGGCCTTGGCCGGGATGCACCCACGATTCAGGCAGGTGCCACCAATCGTGTCCTTCTCCACCAACGCCACCTTCAGGCCGGCCGACGTGGCATAGAGGGCGGCGCCGTACCCACCGGGGCCACCACCGATCACCACGAGGTCGAACTGTGAATCCATCGAATCAGGCTCCGCTTTCGCTGGTGGGACATCTGCGCGAAACCAACGGTACCCGCTGCACCGGACCATTGGGGATGGTGATGTTCACGACTTCAAGACCCACCTGACCGTCTCCTCGGCGCGGGTGAACACGAGTTGGCGGCTGTCCCCCTTCATCCCTACGGAGGAGAACGCCAGGGTGCAGGTGGACTCGGCCAAGGTGAGCCCGCCACAGCTCGACTCGGCGACGAGAACCTCGGCCCTTACGCCTGGCGCCACCAAACCGAAGCCGGCAAGCCCATCGGCGTCGTCGACCCCGGACAGGGTGACCTCCACCAGAATGAGTCCATCCGGCTCTGAAATGCCGCGAAGCACGACGATCGCATCACCGGCCATTCCGGTGTCGCCGAAGCCGAGCGCTGCCGCCGGCTCGTCTTGGTTGGCGATGCGGAGCAGCTGGATACCACCGGCGAGGAGGATCACCAGGCCGCAGCCGACGGCGAGCAGGAGCAGGGTACGGGTGCGCATGCCGAACAAAGGCTAGGGCGCTACAGTCCGGGGTGATGCTTCTGCGACCCACCCTCGTGGGACTCACCGTCTTGTTGCTCGCCGCGTGCGGTGGTGCGACCGCTGAGAGCACAGTGCCCGACGGTGGCGCAACCACCGAGGTCGCTTCCAAGGCCCCCGAACCTGCGGACACGAACACAGCCGAGGCTGCCGAAGTGTTGCAGTTCATCGCCCCCTTGGTCGGAGGTGGGGAGCTCGACTTCCGCCAGTTCGCCGGCACCACGGTGGCCCTGTGGTTCTGGGCGCCCACTTGAAGCACCTGCAACCGTGAAGCCCCCTCGGTCGAGGCGGCAAGCAAGCGATGGGCCGGACAGGTCCAGTTCGTTGGGGTCGCCTGGGTGGGCGACGACGCCTCGTTCGGCGGCTTCATCGACGAACACGGCCTCACATTCCCCCAGGTCAGCGATGACGCCGGCGACGTGTTCAGCCGCTTCGGTGTCCCCCAGCAGCCGGCGCTGGTGGTGATCGACGCCGAGGGTGAGGTGCAGCAGTTGTTCGGCGCAGTCGACGACGACCTGCTCGACGACATCCTCGAAGGTGCCGTGGGCTGAGCTCACGGCTCGACCACCGCCGACGCTCGCTAGCATCGGCCTCATGGGCATCCGCGACCTTGCCAAACGCCTCAAGGCAACCGTCGACGAGATCGACGACGAGAGGTTGCAGGACCGTTTCGCCGGCCTCGGGCTCACCCCCCTCGGCGACCTCGAGGCGCGTACCCCGGCGCGGGTGAGTGGCGAGGTCACCCGCACACGCATCGCGCCGCGGTCAGGTGTGCCTGCCTACGAGATCACGATCTCCGACGGCACCGGCTCGGCGGTGGCGGTGTTCACCGGCCGTCGCTACGTGGCCGGGTTGGAGCACCATCGGGCAGTGATCATCGAAGGCGTTGCGCGGTCCGAACGGGGTCGCCTGGTGATGCTCAACCCGGCCTACACCCTTTTGCCGACTAGATGATTAGTTCCAAGGGGTTCACGCGGCCACCGTGGTCCAGATCGCCGATGCTCGACTACCGGCACGGATTTGTGTGAGCTCACAAACACAACGTTCGGTCTGTGCGCTCTGAGCGCAGCAGCCTCCCGTCGAGTCGCCCGTCTAGCTCGTGTCTCTCGCATGTCATCATCGGCGCTGGGCCGGGGTCTGTGCCCACCTCAACGCCAACAAAGCAACGCTCGGCCGGCCTGTGTCTGAAAGACGCGGAACTGGATCAACAAGCATGGTCACCCAGAGCAGGTCACGGGCCGGATAGACATGCCAGCCGCCGCCCACCCAGTTCCCATCCGAGTGCCTGGCAACCATCCGAGTGCCTGGCGACCATCCGAGTGCGGGCGTGCCCCCCGGCGGGCCGCTGTCACTCGGATCACCCGCGACCACCGACACCCCTCGGAACTATTCGTCTAGGTCAGCCGACGAGGACGCCCTGGACCGCTTCCTCGCTGTCGGCGGTGACCAGCACCAACACCTCGTCGCCCGCCCTCAAGATGGTGTCACCACGGGGTACCACAACCTTTTCGTCGCGCAAGATGGCAACCACCGTGGCATCACGCGGGAAGCCGAGATCCACGATCTCCTTGTCTGCTGCGGGGGAGGTGTCGGCGAGGGTGACCTCGCACAATTTCGCCTTGCCACCCTCGAACGCCAGCAGACGCACGAAGGACCCGACCGTTACGGCTTCTTGGACGAGACCGGTGATCAGGTGGGGGGTGCTGACCGACACGTCGACACCCCACGTTTCGTTGAACATCCATTCGTTCTTCGGGTTGTTCACTCGGGCCACAACACGAGGCACGGCGAACTCCTGCTTGGCCAGCAGGGACACCACGAGGTTGTCCTCGTCGTCGCCCGTGACGGCGGCCACGACGTCGGCCTTCTCCAGGCCCGCCGATGCAAGCACGCCCATGTCGCAGGCGTCGCCCTTCACCCAGGTCACTCCCGGGATGTCATTCAGATGGCTCGAGAACACACCTGCATCGTTGTCGAGGATGGTGATCTGGTGGCCTCCACCGGCCAACTGGTCGGCGATGAAGCGGCCCACGCTCCCACCACCGGCGATGACGACGATCATGGCAGCCTCCTAGTGGCCGTGGCCGGCGGACGGCCCGTGAGTGAGGGAATCGAGGGTGTCCATGGCATCAGCGGCCACGGCGAGGTAGACGATGTCGCCCTCCTGGGCGACGAGGGCGCCTGTGGGCAGCATCGCCGAGCCGAGCCGGCTGACGGCCACGAGGCGGACTCCCTCCGACTCGAGGTCGAGCGCCCGGTGCCCGGCCCAGGTCTTGCCAAGGGAACGCTCGACCAGCGAGACCTTGGCGCTGGGGTCCACCCACTCGACGGCCGTGGCCTCGGGCAGGAGGCGGCGTAGGACTCTCTCGGTGGTCCACAGCGCGGGCGCCACGGTGGCGATGCCCAGCCTCTGGTAGATAGCCGCTCGCTTGGGGTCGTAGATGCGGGCGACGACGCGCTCGATGCCGAAGTTCTCGCGGGCCACACGGGCAACGAGGATGTTGGAGTTGTCGCCGTTGGTGACCGCGGCCACGGCTTCTGCCCTCTCGATACCGGCCTTGGCGAGCAGGTCGCGGTCGAACCCGATGCCCTTGAACGTCTCTCCTGCGAAGTTGGTGCCCAGCCGTTCGAAGGCCACCTCCTTGCGATCGATCACCGACACCGTGTGCCCGTCGTCGATCAGGCTATGGGCCAGCGACGAGCCGACCCGCCCGCATCCCACGATCACCACATGCACGTTCGTGTCCTCCTCGCCGGGCGCCCGGAGCAGGCCGGGCGTCGGTAGTTGCCGGTGAAACTGTAACGGGACATAGGCTCGCCACACCTATGTTCCCGATCCTCAAGCGCCTCTTCATCGGACGCCCCATCGCGACTGCCGACGAAGGCCACCAGCGGCTCCCGAAGAAGGTCGCCCTCCCGGTGTTCGCCAGCGACGCCATCTCGTCCACCGCGTACGCCACCGACGAGATACTCCACGTCCTGCTCATCGGCGCCGGCATCGGGCACCGTCGCCTTCACCAAGTTGGTGCCCATCGCCATCGTCGTCGCCGTGCTGCTGGTCATAGTCGTCACCAGCTACCGCCAGACGATCTACGCCTACCCCAACGGGGGTGGCAGCTATGTGGTCAGCAAGGAGAACCTCGGCACGATCCCCTCCCTCGTCGCCGGCTCGTCACTGCTCGTCGACTACATCCTCACCGTGGCCGTGTCGGTGGCGGGCGGAGTACTGGCCATCCGCTCGGCGTTCGGCTTCGACACAAGTGGACCGTGCCCGTCTGCCTCCTGTGCGTACTGCTGATGACCGTCGCCAACCTGCGTGGTCTCGAAGGAATCCGGGCGCCCTGTTCGCCCCACCCACCTACATCTACGTCTCGCGCTCATCGCCCTCATCATGGTCGGGCTGGTGCGGGTCTTCATCCTCAAGAACATCGACGAGATCGACCCGCAAGGTAAGCGAGGAGGCGGTCGAACTGTCCGAGGGGACCAAGAGCCTCGGGCTGATGATGCTGCTCCGCGCCGTTCTCCTCGGGTGCGGTGGCGCTCTCCGGTGTCGAGGCCGTATCCGAACGGTGTGCCGGCGTTCAAGAAGCCGGAGAGCAAGAACGCCGCATCCACGATCATGATCATGGGGGCCATCCTCGGTACCTGCTTCCTCGGCATCTCGGTGCTCGCCTCTCACCTCAAGCCGATCCGCGGCGAGAACGATCCCGACCGGTATCGCCTGATGGCGGAGCAGGTGTACGGAGGCAAGGGACTTCTGTTCTGGATCACCCAGATCGCCACCTTCGCCATCCTCATTCTCGCCGCCAACACCGCCTATGCCGACTTCCCCCGCCTGTCGAGCATCATCGCCAAAGACGGCTTCCTGCCGCGCCAGTTCGCCAACCGCGGCGACCGGCTCGTCTTCTCCAACGGCGTCATCTTCCTCGCCGTCGTCGCCAGTGCCCTCATCTGGTCGTTCGACGGCCAGATCTCGGCCGCTCATCCCGCTCTACGCGTTCGGCGTCTTCACCGGTTTCACCCTCAGCCAGACCGGTATGGTCATCCACCATCTCAAGCTGACGCGAGCCGAGGTGGAAGGCAAGCATGGTCGTCAACCCGTCGGCGCGGTCACCACCGTCGTCATCGCGATCATCGTCGTCGTGTCGAAGTTCACCCAGGGCGCATGGTTGCCGGCGATCGCTCATCCCGGTCATGGTGGCCTTCTTCTTCGCCATCGGGCAGCACTACAAGAGGGTCAAGAAGGCGCTCGTGGTGCCCGAGGGCTACAAGGCCGCCCGCCACACCCATTACGTGGTCGTGCTCGTGGGCAAGGTCAACCGCGGCGTCCTCGATGCCATCCAGTACGCCCGCAGCCTGAACCCGGAGCGCATCGTGGCCCTGTCGATCGTGCAGGACCCCGACGAGGAGCGCGCCCTTCACGAGCAGTGGGATCAGTACGACGTGCCGATCGAACTGCACACCGTGTCGTCGCCCTACCGCGAGCTGACCAGGCCGGTGCTCAACTTCCTCGACGAGATCGACCAGGAACGCGACGACGACATCATCACCGTCGTCATCCCAGAGTCGGTCACCAAGATCTCCAGCCAGTGGCTGCACAACCAATCGGCGTTTGCGCTCAAGGCCCGCCTCCTCTATCGCCCCCACACCGTGGTGGTCAGCGTGCCGATCCACGTCGACGCTGAAGATCCGCCCTCCGCGCGGGCAAGACGCTGACCTGGGCCGTACGGTGATGGCATGAGAGTCGTCATCTCCGGGGCCAGCGGTCTCATCGGTACAGCTCTGCAGGCCCACCTACGCAGCGAGGGCCACCACGTCGTGCGCCTCGTAAGGGGCTCGCCCACTGGCAGCGACATCCTCTGGGACCCTGCGGCCGGGGTTCTTGCTCCGGGCGCGCTGGCGGGCGTCGACGCCGTCGTGCATCTTGCCGGCGCCGGAATCGGCGATCACCGCTGGACCAAGGCTTACCGCAGCGAGATCCGCGACAGCCGGCTGCGTTCCACCACCCTGCTCGCCGAAGCCATCGCCGCCAGCTCAGCCACGGATGGTGGGCGGCCAGTGTTCCTCAGTGGAAGCGCCATCGGGTACTACGGAACATCCGATGACCGCGAACTCGACGAGGCCTCACCGAACGGCTCGGGGTTCCTGGCCGAGGTATGCCGCGATTGGGAGGCCGCAACTGCTCCCGCCGCTCATGCCGGGGTCCGGGTGGCGTTCCTGCGTACCGGCATCGTCCTGTCGCCCACCGGTGGCGCGCTGAAGAAGATGCTCCCCCTCTTCAAGCTGGGCCTGGGTGGTCGCTTCGGCAACGGACGCCAGTGGCAGAGCTGGATCTCCCTCCCCGACGAGGTGGGTGCCATCACCCACCTTCTCACCACCGACGTGGAGGGCCCGGTGAACCTCACCGCACCGGCACCGGTCACCAATGCCGAGTTCGCCCGCACCCTCGCCACCGTGCTTCACCGGCCGTCTCTGGTGCCGGTACCGAAGTTCGCGCCATCGCTACTCCTCGGCCGTCAACTGGCCGACTCCCTGCTGTTCACCGGCCAGAGGGTGCTCCCACGGGAGCTCCAGCGAACCGGCTACCAATTCCGGCACGGATCGCTAGAGATCGCCCTGCGCTCCCTTCTCGATCGCTGACCACCCCAGCCGCGCCGTCAGGGCTGGTCAGCGGTGTCCACACCGGTCCATCGGGTCAGCGCCTCGTCGAGATCGAGGGGCCATGTACCCACCTGGTCCGGCCAATCGACCCGCGGCACGGCCCACATCACCTCGAACTCGATTCCATCGGGATCCTTGCCGTAGAGGCTCTTGCTCACCCCGTGATCGCTCTCGCCGGTGAACGCGCCCGCCTCGAGCAGCTGTCGCCTGATCACGGCCAGCTCGTCGATCGTGTGCACCTGCCAGGCGAGGTGGTAGAGGCCAGGGCTTCGGGGCTCCCCCCGGGGCTGGTCGCCGGCGTCGAACAACCCCAGGTCATGGTCATTGGCGCTGCCATCGGCTTGCAGGAAGTAGGCCTGCTCGCCGATGGTGCTCCGCACTCGGAAGCCAAGCACCTCGGTGTAGAAGTGCATCGCCCGCTTTGCGTCGCTCACGTACAGCACCGCGTGGTTTAGCCGCTTGATTGGCATCGTTCGCCCCTTACTGCCGGCCGTCGCCGGCTCAGCCCTTGACGGCTTCGATCTCGAGCTGGATCTTGACCTTCTCACCCACGAGCACTCCACCCGCTTCGAGTGCCACGTTCCACTCGAGACCCCAATCCTTGCGGTTGATCTCGGTCTCGGCCGTGAACCCGGCCTTCGTGTTGCCCCAGGGATCCGTGGCCACCCCGTCGAATTCGAGTTCGAAGTCAACCGGAATGAGTGACACCCTTGATCGTCAGATCGGCCTGCAGCACGTAGTCGCTGCCCTTGGCGGTGATCTTGGTGCTCACCAGCTTCATCTCGGGAAACTGGTCGGTGTCGAAGAAGTCGGCACCGCGCAGGTGGCTGTCGCGGCCCTCGTCGTGGGTGCTCACAGAGGCTGTCTTCACCACGGCCTCGACCTTGGATGCCAAGGGGTCGGCGCCCACGGTGATGGAGCCGCTGAACTCCGTGAACCGTCCGCGCACCTTGGCCACCATCAGGTGACGGGCGGTGAAGCCGATGTTGCTGTGGCCGGTATCGACCGTCCACGTACCGGGGGTGAGCTTGCTGAGATCTGACATGGGGGGCTCTTCTCCTTGGTTCGTTGCGTACGCAAGCAATCTACCTTCATTTACTTGCGTTCACAACTGTTACCACGCGCAACCCTCTTGGTAGCCTGGCGATATGACTACCCGGTGGCTCACCGAACGAGAACAGAAGTCGTGGCGCAGGTTCATCACGACCGTGCACGACCTGATGGAGACCCTCGAGGCAGACCTGGCCCCCCATGGAATCACCATGGGCGACTACGAGCTCCTGGTCTGGCTGTCGGAGGCCCCCGACGAGCGAATGCGGATGTGCGACCTTGCCGGCGCCCTGCAGCTATCGCCGAGCGGCCTCACCCGCCGCCTCGACGGGATGGTGCGCACCGGGTTGGTAGAACGCGACTCTTGTGCCAGTGACCGCCGGGTGGCGTGGGCACACCTGACAGCCAAGGGACGCTCGAAGATGGAGGTCGCGGCCGCCGACCATGTCGACAGTGTCAGGCGCCATGTGCTCGATCCGCTCGGCCCCACGGGAGTAACCCAGCTGGGCAACATCTTCGGCCGTCTGGGCGATCACCTCAGCAAGGAGAAGCACGCTTGATGGACTCACTACCCCTGCCGCGCGGGTTTCACGCCCATGTCACCAACATCGGCGTGAAGGACTCCACCGACGACTTCACCGTGGTTGCCGCTGACTCGCCGTGTGCGGCAGCGGGTGTGTTCACCAAGAGTTCCTTCGCCGGGCCCAGCGTGTCGGTGAGCCGCCGCAACCTGGCCAGCGGCAAGGTTCGTGCCGTCGTGGTCATCTCCAAGAACGCCAATGTCGCCACCGGCCCCCAGGGGCTCGCCGACGCCGAGGAAGTCGTAGCGGGTGTGGCCGGTTCGCTGGGTTGTGAGCCCCACGAAGTGCTCATCGCCTCGACCGGCGTGATCGGACGCCCCTACCCCATGGACCGCATCCGCGCCGGCCTGGCCGCGATCCCGAAACCCCTGCCCGGCACCGACGCGGCGGTCGTGGCACGGGGCATCATGACCACCGACACCGTGCCCAAGACCGCCTCCGCCAACGCCGGCGCGGCCACAGTGGTCGGCGTTGCCAAGGGGGTGGGCATGATCGAGCCCGACATGGCGACGATGATCGCGATGATCTTCACCGACGCAGAGATCGATCCGGTGGAGCTCGACAGGGCGTTTCGCAGGGTGGTCGATCTCACCTTCAACTGTGTTTCGGTGGACACCGACACCTCCACCAGCGACTCCGCGATCGTCTTGGCCAGCGGCGAAGCGGGGCCCGTGGACCTCGCCGGCTTCGAGGCCGCCCTCTACGAAGTGGCCGTGTCGCTGACCAAGCAGATCGCCCGCGACGGAGAGGGCGCCACCACCCTCATCGAGGTGATCGCCGATGGCGCCACCACTCCCGAGCAGGCCAAGCGAGTGGCGAAGGCGATCGTCAACTCACCCCTGGTGAAGACCGCGGTTCACGGCGCCGACCCCAACTGGGGTCGTGTGGCGATGGCCATCGGCAAGGCCACCACCAGCGACGAGGTGAACCAGGAGAGGGTCGTCATCCGTTTCGGCGAGCAAGAGGTCTATCCGGCCCAGCTCGACGAAGCCGGCCTTGCCGCGCTCGGCGGCTATATGCGCGGCGCCGACGTGCGCATCCATGTGAGCCTTGCCACCGGCGGTTCGGCCTCAGCCACGGTCTGGGGCTGCGATCTCACCGACGGCTATGTGCGCATCAACGCCGACTACACGACCTGACGCCGGCTACCCGCAGGTCCTAGTGCCTCACTTGGGTGGCATGCGGATGCCGCCGTCGACGCGGATGGTCTCGGCGTTCATGTAGCTGTTGGTGACACACTCGACCACCATCGATGCCAGCTCCTCCGGGTGGCCGAGGCGCTGGGGGAACAGCACCCCCTTCTGCAGGTTGGTCTTGAAAGCCTCGCTGCCCTCCCCCGCCCCATAGATGGGGGTGTCGATCAGGCCTGGGGCAACGGTGTTGACCCTCACCCCGACCGCCGCCAGGTCGCGGGCCACGGGCAGGGTCATGCCGACCACGCCACCCTTGGACGCCGAGTAGGCGGACTGACCGACCTGGCCGTCGAATGCTGCCACCGAAGCGATGTTGACGATCGCGCCGCGCTCTCCGTTCTCGAGAGGTTCAGTGACACTCATCGCCGTCGCTGCGATGCGGATGCAGTCGAAGCCTCCGATGAGGTTGATCGCGATGACCTTCTTGAACGCGTCGAGGTTGGCCGCTGAGTCGTAGCTGCCGTCCTTGCCGACTGTGCGCTGCGCCCAGCCGATACCGGCCGAGTTCACCAGTACCCGAACCGGGCCCATGCTCTTGGCCATTTCGACGGCGTTGATGATGTCGTCGGTGTTGGTGACGTCGACCTTACAGAATGCGCCTCCGATCTCGTCGGCGAGGGCCCTGCCCTTCTCCTCCTGAAGGTCGGCGACCACGACCTTGGCCCCCTTGGCGGCCAGGAGCCGGGCGGCGGCAGCGCCGATACCCGAGGCCCCACCAGTGACGATTGCGCTTGCACCATTAATGTCCATGGGCCCAACGCTAGGCGGCGAGGGCGCGGCCCACCCAAGCGGAGGTCCGACGTCAGAACAGGCTCGCCTGTCCGTGGCCCGGCGGCGGCTCGGACGGGCTCGCCGCATGGGGCTCGTTGAACGGGCCCTGACAGGCTGCGACGGCAAGGCGGTCGACGAGGTCGTTCATCGGGTCGCCGCTGTGCCCCTTGACCCAGCGGAACAGGGGTTTGCGCTCCTGCACCAGGTCGACCAGAGGCATCCACAGGTCGGTGTTGGCGACCGGTTCCTTCTTCGAGTTCTTCCAGCCGTTGGCCTTCCACTTCACCCACCAGCGGTCGCGGAAGCAGTTCACCACGTAGGTGCTGTCGCTGACGATCGTGACATCGCCGGGTAGAGCTCGCAGGGCCTCGAGGACCGCCTGCAGCTCCATCCGCTGATTGGTGGTGAGGGTGGCACCACCGGAGCCACAGGGCTCGCCGTCGGGGGCCACGGCCCACGCCCAACCGCCTGGTCCCGGGTTGCCGGCGCAGGCACCGTCTGTGTAGACGATTGTCATCGGTACGCCGGTGCCATCGCCGAAGAAGGGAGACGGACCTCATGGTGGATGGTCTGGTGGCTCACCACGGCGATGGTAGAGCCCAGAACAGTTCGAACCCCGGCCCACGGTCCGAACGGGTCGGACTCAGCCCTCGCTCACCGGTAGCGGTGGCAGACTGCTCACCATGACCTTCGACGGTTACGTCAACCAACTCCCCGACATCGACCCCGGCGAAACGCAGGAGTGGCTCGACAGCCTCGATGCCGTCGTCGACGTTCACGGCAAGACACGTGCCCGGTTCCTGCTCGGCAAGCTGCTCGATCACGCCAGCGAGAGCCAGGTGAGCTTCCCCGCCACCGTCACCACTCCTTACGTCAACACCATCCCCCGCGAGTCCGAGCCGTGGTTCCCCGGCGACGAGCACATCGAGCGCCGCATCCGCCGCTACGTGAGGTGGAACGCGGCGATGATGGTCACCCGCGCCAACCGATACGCCGAGGGCATCGGCGGCCACCTGAGCACCTTTGCCAGCTCAGCCAGCCTCTACGAGATCGGTTTCAACCACTTCTTCCGCGGCAAGGACGACGGCACGGCCGGCGACCATGTCTACTTCCAGGGCCACGCGGCTCCCGGCATCTATGCCCGCGCCTTTCTGGAGCACCGCCTCGAGGCCGAAGACCTGGATCACTTCCGACGCGAGATCGGTCGCCCGGGGCGCGGCCTCAGCAGCTACCCGCACCCGCGCCTCATGCCCGACTTCTGGGAGTTTCCCACGGTGAGCATGGGGCTCGGCCCGATCACCGCTCTGTACCACGCCCGCTTCAACCGCTACCTGCTCAACCGTGAACTCGACGACACCAGCCAGAGCCGGGTGTGGGCTTTCCTCGGCGACGGAGAGTGCGATGAGCCCGAAACCCTCGGAGCCATCTCCCTGGCCAGCCGGGAGAAGCTCGACAACCTGGTGTTCGTCGTGAACTGCAACCTCCAGCGGCTCGACGGTCCGGTGCGCGGCAACGGCAAGATCATCCAGGAACTCGAAGCGTCTTTCCGCGGCGCTGGATGGAACGTGATCAAGGTCATCTGGGGTTCGCGCTGGGATGAATTGCTCGCAAGGGACAAAGACGGCGTCCTGCTCAACCAGATGAACACCACTGTCGACGGCCAGTTCCAGCGCTACAGCGTGGAGGACGGCGCTTACATCCGCGACAACTTCTTCGGCCCCGACCCCCGCCTGCGCCAGATGGTCGCCCACCTCAGCGACACCGACCTGCAGAACCTGCCCCGCGGTGGCCACGACTACCGCAAGCTCTACGCGGCCTACAAGGCGGCAGTCGAGAACCTCGGCTCCGGTGCCCCCACCGCGATCCTGTGCAAGACGATCAAGGGCTGGACCCTCGGTCCGGGCTTCGAGGGTCGCAACTCCACCCACCAGATCAAGAAGATGAACACCGAGCAGTTGCTCGCCCTGCGCGACCGGCTTCATCTCGAGGACGAGATCCCCGAGAGTGCCCTTCAAGACGAAGGGCTCCCCTACTTCCGCCCACCAGAAGACTCGATCGAGTACCAGTACATGATCCAGCGCCGCCGTGCCCTCGGTGGCAGCATCCCCAAGCGCATAGTGAGGATTCGCAAACCCCTGGAGATGCCGCTCGACGAGACCTTCCAAGAGCTGCGCCAGGGATCAGGCGAGCAAGCGGTGAGCACCACGATGGGCTTCACCCGCCTTCTGCGCAATATGGCGCGCGACGCGAACATCGGCCAGTACGTAGTACCGATCGTGCCCGACGAAGGCCGCACCTTCGGCATGGACTCCCTGTTCCCCGCGCTCAAGATCTACGCCTCGCAGGGTCAGAAGTACGAGCCGGTAGACCACGATCTGCTGCTCAGCTACGCCGAGTCCACGAAAGGACAGATACTCGAAGAGGGCATCACCGAAGCGGGTTCGATGAGCAGCTTCATCGCCGCAGGCACCTCCTACGCCACCCGGGGGGTGCCCACCATTCCCTTCTACACCTTCTACTCGATGTTCGGGTTCCAGCGCGTGGGCGACCTCATCTGGCAGGCAGCCGATGCCCGCACCCGCGGCTTCCTGATGGGCGCCACGGCGGGGCGCACCACCCTGATGGGCGAGGGTCTGCAGCACCAAGACGGCCACTCTCTGGTGCTCGCCAGCACGGTGCCTCCGTGCCAGGCATACGACCCGGCCTTCGCCTACGAGGTGGCCACCATCATCCAGACGGGCATCCATCGTATGCACGGACCCGATGAGGCCAACCACCCCGACGGGTTCGGTCGGCGACGTCTTCTACTACATCACCCTCTACAACGAGAACTACCTGATGCCCGCGATGCCCGATGGCCTCGATCCGGCCCACATCATGCGCGGCCTGTACCGATGGGCCGAACCAACCGGTGGACGCCAGGCCCGAGCCACCGTGCTGTTCAGCGGGTCTGCACAGGGCGCAGCTCGCGCTGCGGCGGCCGAGTTGGCCGAGCGCCACGACATCGGAGTCGACCTGTGGTCTGCCACCTCCTACAAGGCCCTGCGCGAAGAGGCTCTCGCCGCAGAAAGGTGGAATCGCCTCCACCCCACTCAAACGGCGCGCCGGCCCCTTGTCGCCGAACTGCTCTCCGACACCTCCGGTCCCATTGTCGCCGTGACCGACTTCATGAAGATGGTGCCCGAACAGGTCGCCCGCTTCGTGCCCCGGCCTCTTGTCGCGCTGGGCACCGACGGTATGGGCCGCAGCGATACCCGCGAGGCCGCGAGGCGGTTCTTCGAGGTCGACGAGGGTCATGTCGTCGTGGCCGTTCTCGCCTCTCTTGCCGCCCAAGGAGAAGTGGATCCGGCGGCGGTGGTTGAGGCGATCGAGCGCTACGGCATCGACCCCGAAGGCGCGAACCCGACGATGTGCTGATCTGCTGAACGTCACAGGTGGTGACGGCGCCGGTGGCGACTGGTCACTGCCACCAGCCGACGATGTCGACAATGGCGTGCACCGGCGCCGAGGCGTACAGGCACAGGGTGCCGTTCGCCGCGAGGGCGACTGTTCCCGAGTTGGCTGCGGCATCGGCCGTGCGGAAGTTGAGATTCGACGTCGGCGGCATCGATCCGCAGGGGTAGACGGTCAGGTAGCCGGCCACCGCAGCGTCGGTGGCCGTGAGATTGAACGAGACTGCCTTGGCCGAAGCGGGGACACCCCTGCTTCCGGCGATCTGCATCGTGATGACCTGGCCGGCGGACATGCGGCCGCCACTGGTGCCGAAGTTCATCGCGCTGTAGCTCTTGCGGGTGTCTGCCCAGCGGAACGGAGTACTAGCCGTGTACCCGGTGCTCGTACCCGGAACCATGTAGCCGAAGACGTCGATCACCATGTCGACGCCGACGCTGGTGTAGAGGCACACAGTTCCCGAGGCGGACAGAGAGGTCGTGACCGTGTTGGGGCGCACCTCGCCCACCAGAGGATGAAGGCTCTCAGGGCCGGGCATGGTTCCACAGTCGAAGACCGTCACCCAGCCCCAGATGTTGGAGGGCAGGATCGAGGTGACGTTGAGCATGACCCCGGTGGCCCCGCCACCATCCCCGGGAGCGATACTTCGATCATCTGGCCCGCCTGCAGGCGAGTGGAGCCGCCGAGGCCTGTGCGAGTATCGAGCACCCGGGTGGGGGCAACCTCGACGAACCGCGAGGTCGAGGTCTCGGAGAAGAAGCCGTTGACATCGATGATGATTTCCACCGAGGTCGGCGAGTAGACGCACACGCTCCCGTCGGCATCGAGGGGGACGACCGACTCGTTGGAGACCGGCTCCGAACCCTTGAAGTTCAGGGTCGAGGACGTCGACATCGGTGTGGAGCAGTTCCACGCCACCAGGTAACCGCTTCCCGCCCCCCGGTGACGGTGAAGTTGGCACTCACCGCGCCGGCACCATCCGGCAGGCCGAGCCGACCGGTGAGCTTGATCCGCTTCTGCACACCACCGATGAGGCGGGTCGCGCCCATCGATGTCCGTGAGTCCACGAATCGTGCCGGCTCCAAGGCTTCCCACCCCGAGGGGATCCCGGTCTGGGTGGCGGACGGGAGCTCGACGACTCCACCATCGCCTGAAGGCTCTGGTTCGGCAACCGGTTGGGGAGCCGCCGGAGCAGCCGTTGGCCCGTCGGCGGCGGCCGGATCGACCGTGAAGCTCCATGTGACCGAGCGGGCCGACGTCCTCAGTTGAACCGTGTAGGAACCAGGCTCCAGTGGGGAGCGGGGCATGATGACCACTGCCTTGTCGCCGGACAGGATCGCCTGGGCGGTGCTCGACGTGTTGTGGCGGCTGAGGACGCAGGTCTCGAGTTGTCCCGTCGGGCCGGTGATCGTGGCCGACGGGACGGAGGAGAAGTCCTCGGGCATCAGAGCCGTCACCGGCAGCCCGGCGCTTCCGGTCCAGCCACACATCGTCACTGGGTTCGGCGTCTCGGCGATGAACTTGTTCAGGCTGGTGACCGTGCCGTTGCCGGGGAAGAGCACCGGAGCCGCCAGCTTCGTCCGTGTACCGAGCCCGCGCAGGACATCGAGGGTTGCACCGGTGTGCCAGCGGGCCGCATCGGGGTTGGAACATTGGCCGTAGCCGGCCTTCTTGAGGTGGGGCCGCAGGACGCCGATGGCGTGGAACGGTCCGGTCATCCAGAGCTCGACGAAGGACCGCTCAGTGGCGCTGGTGGCGGTCGACACTGCCACGTTGCCGTTGTTGCCGGCATTGTCGCCCGCCGTTGTGTATCCGGGGAGGCCGGGTACCTCGTCGTGGCTGATCCCGTTCAGCGTCATGTAGCAGCTATGGGCCCACGCACCCGAGGAGTAGCTGGAGTCCTCGACCACGGGGGCGAGGCCGGCCATCGAGCGGTAGTAGTTGACCGATGTCAGCCAGCCCGCGTTCGCTGGGATGAAGGGCGGCGACTGGTCAGCTGCGGCTGCATGCGACGATGGGACGATGGAAAGAACCGCCACTGCGATCGCACTCAGTCTCACCACTCTCATCTCACTCCCCGATCAGTAATCAGCTCGGGAGCAAGATCGGCGCTATCCGCGACGCTCTTGAGGGTCGATTGACAATCTTGAGAGGAGATTGACGTTCGGTCCGAAAAAGGACGAAGTCTTGAGGAAGATCAGCGACGGTCTGAACGGCGGATTCGACGGCAGAGCTGGCGGGACGCTCCCCCGATGCCAGCCGCCAGAGCCCTGGCGTGAGTGGCGCGAGGTGGGTGCCGCAGCCGCCGTACCGACAACCACAACCCGCGCACTAGGTCGGTCCACGGTGCCCAGCGGAAGAGCATCCACAACCGATTCCGCTCACGGTAGAACACCGCCGTCGACGCCATCGTGTCCGCTGTGGCGCTGCCGATGTGCCACACCCTGGCGGAGGGCACACACCTGAACTTCCACCCCGCCGTGGCGCCGCGAAGGCACAGGTCGACGTCTTCGTAGTACATGAACAGCCTCCGGTCGAAGAGACCGATCTGGCTCAACATGGCCACCCGGAGGAGCACAGCACCACCCGTGCAACACCGAAGATTGATCGGCGCGTCGAACCGCCCGTCGTCGGGTTCTCCGTAGCCGATGTCTGTGCCGGCACCATCGCGGCCGATGGTGACTCCGAGGCTGTTGACGGTCGCCGGGTCCCGGCCGGCGAAGAGGAGCTTGGGCTGTACTGCACCCAGCGATGGATCTCGACCGAGCTCGCCGACGAGTACCTCGAGCCAGCCTGGATCGACCACCATGTCGTCGTTCAGCAGGGCGACATGATCTGCCCCTGCTGCAATCGCCGCTTCGATGCCCACGTTCATGCCGCCTGCAAAACCGAGGTTGCGACCGGTGCTGAGCAGGTGCACCTGCCCCTCGGGGAATGGCGCGAGAGACTCCGCGGCAGACGAGCCGTTGTCGACCACGATCAGGTGGTCCCCACCGCCGCCGGCGAGCACCGAGGAGACGGCGCTGCGCAGCATGTCGGCCGGGGCGTTGTAGGTGAGGATGACGACGGCAATCATCGACTCAGCTCGGAACGTCGCGTCGTGGCCCGCGGCGCGCAGCCCGAGCCGAAGGGACTCCCATGCCACTCTTGGGCGGCGTTGAACCAGCAATGACGCCGAGGTGATTAGGCAGTGGATCCGCGACGTGAAGCGAAGGCGACCCGCAAACGCGGCACCGCGCCACTGTCGCCCACGCGCCAAAGCCGCCAGTTCGTCGGACACCTCGGCCTCTTCGTGGAAGCGGAGAAGGGAGTCCGTGTTGACGGCTGTCATGGTGGAACCATGCCGGCGATAGAGGTAGCACGCGGCGTTGCAGCAACACGATCCGCTCCCCGGCGAGCAGCAGCCGGCCGTACAGGTCGAGGTCCATGACCTGGTGCCACCGCACGTCCCACCAGATGTCCGGCAACCGATCCATGCGGTAACTCATCGCCGGGCAGTACCAGAACTGCCCGGTCAGCATTCGCGCAAGGCCACGATCAGCCTCGAGGACCGCTTCGCTACCGGAGTGAGGCCACATGAGGCTCTTGACCCGATCGGCCAGCGTCTGGTGAGGTCGACTTTCGGCATCGATCACCGTCACCCTTCCGGCTATTGCCGCCGCTGTTGGATGACGACGGTGGGCATCTCTTCATCACCTCCACGAAGTCGGGCTCCACCAGATCGTCACCATGGACAAGGGCGACGATGCTCGCGCCCACGTGGTCGACGAGTAGCTCGAAGCATCGCTGGAAGTTGCCCGCAACTCCGAGGGTGGAAGGGTTGCGGACGTATTCGACACGGCTGTCGCCGAGACCGGCTACCAGTTCCCGGACCCCACCTCGGGCGAGCAGTCGTCGACGACGACGCAGCGCCAGCCGGTGTCGGTTTGGGCGACGATGCTGTCGATGGTCGCCGCGAGCAGTGAGACGTCGCGATAGAAGGGCACGGCGATCCCGAACCTGATGTCGTCGGGAGCACCTTGGCCGCCCGGGGGCTCTAAACGTGCGGCCGGCATCGACAGCGAGGCTAACTCGGCGTCTGCGGCCTCCCGATTGCACGGCAGGGTCGAGGACTACGCTCGGACCATGAGCACCACCGTCAAGCAAGCTCTCGTCCTCGCGTTCGGCGGCCTCTTGATCATCGCCGCCATTGGATTCCTCGCCCGGCGGAGGCTCCTCACCACCCGCTATGCCCTCGGCTGGGTGGGTGTCGGTGCCGCCGTGACTGTTGCCGCAGTAACCATGCCGTTCATCGGCCAGGTGGGTGAGCTGGCCAACATGACACCCACCGCGGTGCTTTTCGCCATCAGCACCATCATCCTGCTCTCGATCTCGGTGCAGCTGTCGATCAGCGTCTCGATGCTGCAGGAAAGGCTGCGCACCACGGCCGAGGCCCAGGCTCTACTCGCCCAGCAGGTGGCGGAGCTCCGCGACGGTCGTTCATGACGCCATCAGGTCCTCATCGTCATCCCGGCATACAACGAAGCTGACACCATCGCCGACGTCGTCGTCCGCGTGTGCCGGCTCGGCTACGGCTGTCTGGTTGTGGATGACGCCAGTCGCGACGAGACCGCCTCGATAGCAGCCGCCTCCGGGGCGACGGTCGTGTCGCTACCCATCAACCTCGGGGTGGGCGGGGCCTTGCGCACCGGGTGGCGATACGCACTGTGACCACGGCATCCCCGTCGCCGTTCAGGTGGACGGCGACGGGCAGCACCCACCGGAGGAGATTCCAGGCCTCGTGGCAGCCCTCATCGAGGGTGACCTCGACATCGTCGTCGGTAGCAGGTTCGCGGCGGGCGGTTCCTACACGGAGGTAACACGTCTGCGTCGCCAGCGCGATGCGGTTCCTCGCCCTGGTCCTGAGGCAAGGCGCTGGGGTGCGCGTCACTGACCCGACATCTGGCTTTCGCGCCGTGCGCGGGCCTCTACTGGAGCAGTTCTCACACGCCTTCCCCCGAGCTATCTCGGTGACACTTTCGAGGCCCTACTCGTCGCCGGACGACGTGGATATCGCGTTGGCGAGCTGGCCGTCAACATGATGCCCCGACAGGGCGGCACCCCGTCTACGGAAGGCTGGGCGGCGGTGAAGGCAATGGTGCGCGCTGTCACCTTGCTAGTGCTTGGCGCCAGCTTCGACATCCAGCCGCGGCCCGCCGACGGATGAAGTCCAGCTCTTCTCTACCTCTTCTTGTGCTCGAGTACTGCGAGGGCTGCAACCGTGGTAGCGAGCCACTCGCGCAGCTCAGCCAGCTGAGCGCGCGCCAATGTCAGTGCTTCGTCGATGGCCTCTGCCACGTCTCGGTTTCCCCTGGGGTCAGCCATTGAGAACCGTGCGCAGGCGCCCGTAGAGGCGTCGCGGCAGTTCGGCGAAGCGGTAGAGCTTGGTGTTCTTCAACGCGCGAAGCTCCGCCTCGGCGCGTTGGGCCGCGTCGGCCAGGTCGGATTGGTCACGCCCTTCCAGCTCGGCGATGCAGCGGTGGAGGGTGACGATGACGCTCGTGCGCGCCTCTAGCAGGGCCTCCAGTTCGGCGACCCGGGCGTTCAGTTCGAGGTCTCCTCGGGGTGCGGGGTTCAGCTCGGCCATGCTAACTCCGGATGACGAAGCCGCAGCCGATCGAAGTTTGCCCCCATGTCGACATCGCTCACCTTGCGCATCGAACCTCCCTGTTCCCGATACCTACCGACGAATTGCGGCACCAGCTCGGCTCGCCACCCGCGTTCGGCTGTAGACAGCCAGCATGTCGTAATCCTCCCAACCGTAGATGCCGGGATCGTCGGGGAAGCCGCCGAGCAGCGCTCCAGGCCGACTTGCGCCAGCAGTGCCATCGCGTCGATGAAGTTGTGCCAGCTCAACAGGTCGGGGTCCCAGGGAAGGTGGCTCAATACGCCCAACGAACTGTGGTCATCGAAGCGTTCGAGCAGGCCGTAGGTGGCCACGACATCATCGGGCTGGGCGCTCAGAACAGCTGCGAGCTTGCGCAACCCGTTGGGGCGCAGCTCGTTGTCGGCATCCATGGCAAACACCATCTCGGCGCGAGCGGCAGTGAAGCCGGAGTTTCGCGCCACCGGCAAGCCCCCGTTTGCGGCCCTCTGCACCAACTGTAAGGGTTGCCAGGGGTGGTCGCGCATGTAGTCGAGGACCACCTCGACACTGTCGTCGAGGGAGTGGTCGTCGACCACTACCGTGTCCACGACCAGCCCGGCGCCACTCGCCGCCGCAACAGATGCGAGGGCTCCGATCACGAACTGGCCCTGGTGGTAGAGGGGGATGACCACGGTGACGTCGGGCGAGACCGCGGCGTAGGACGGTGTTGCACTGACCTCGCAGTGGTGTGAGTCGCCGTGGGCGACCAGTGCCGCTGCCCGTTCGAGGGAGCGAACTGTTGCCAGCTGACGCAGCCAAGCCTGCTTCAGGGCAGAGGCCGTCGTCTCCATCGTCTGGCGCGCCTGTTGGGAGTCGGCGGTCAGGAGTCGGAGCGCTCGCGTGAGCAGGGTGTTCGGTGACGCTGCACCGGCCCTCGTTGACGGGCGACGGCGTGGCGAGACATCAGCTTGTTCACGCACTGCCAGCAGAGCCTTCTCGGCGAGGGTGCCCTGGTGCAGTTCGGTGAATGCAAGATGGTGGGCGGCACGTGCCATCTCGCGACGACGGGGCTCGTCGAGCAGTAGGGCTACCGCCCTCTCGGCCAGATCGTCGATCGAGTCCATCAGCAGATGTTCGCCCGGCACCAGCGGCCCGAGCCCGACCGAGTGCTCGCTGACTACCACGCAGCCATTGGCAAGCGCATCGAGCACCCGCGCCCATTCGAAGTACATCGTCTCGTCGCGATGCAAGTTGAGCAGCAACCGAGTGTCGGCCAGTGCTCGATACTTGGTTTCGCCGTGCACGAAGTTGCGCCTCTCGCCGGTCACCGGAGCGTGCCAGCTGAAGAAGCGCAGATCGCAGTTCCACTCCCACAGCACCGAAGCAGAGGCGCCGATGAACTCTTCGCGCCTCGCCGTGCGTCCAGCGAGAAAGCCGATGTCGATGGAGCGAGAGACGTCGCCTCCACCCCAGTGGTCCATGGACGGCACCACACCCAACGGGAGGTGGGCGGCATTGAAGCCGCGACTGTTCAGTTCCGCGAGCGACAACTCGTTGATGTCGAGCGTCGCCGGCCCGGCGGCCAGATAGGGCAGGGCGATGTCGAAGAACGGCGTACCCGGCTGTTCGGTGTTGACACTCACCGCTGAGGCTGCGGCGGTCATCTTCTCGCTCGCGGTTGCTGGGAACAGGTGGAAGAACTCATGCGGTGCGACCACCAGGTTGGCGAAGGGGTCCGACCCGGAGGGCAAGGCTGTCGGTGACCAGTACCGGCCGATACCCCTTGCTGGCCAGCCCTTCCACAAGGTGCTCGGCGATCTCGCGCATAAACACATTGCCGAGTGGGCTGACGAAGACGCGTTCGATCACGAGGTAGGGAGGATACCGGCCCGCCGCTACAGTCGCCGATCATGGGTCCACGGCTGTCGATCATCACCCCCGTGTTCGACCCGCCCCCCAGGGCCTTGCGGACCTGCATCGACAGTGTGCTGGGGCAGGCGGATGCCGACTGGGAGTGGTTACTGGTCGACGATGGGTCTCGCTGCTCCGAAGTGCACTCGATCCTCGAGGAAGCGAACCGTCACCCTCGCGTCACCGTCGTGGAGCGCTCCGAGAACAGTGGAATCGTTGCCGCCAGCAACGATGCACTCGACCGCCTGACCGGCGAGTACATCGTGCTTGTCGACCACGACGACGCATTGGAGCCCGGGATCCTCGCCACCGTCCTCACCGCGCTCGACGAAGCGATCGCCCCTGTCGACTACCTCTACACCGACGAAGCCCACGTCGATCTCTCGGGCAACGTCACAGTGCCGTTCCCCAAGCCACCCTGGTCGCCCGAGCGGTTCCGCTCCAGCATGTACACGTGCCATCTGTCCGTCCTGCGCCGAGAGGCAGTGGCGGAGGTCGGGGGCTTCCGTGCCGGTTTCGACGGTTCGCAGGACCACGATCTGGTGCTGCGTGTCACCGAACGAGCAGCCGCCCGCGGCCACACCGTGATCCACCTGCCAGTCATGGGCTACCAGTGGCGCACCGTCACCACGTCGGTGTCGCGTTCGACGCACACCGTGGGCCGAGCGGTGGAGAACGGCCGTCGTGCCGTTCAGGAGCAGTGCGACCGGCTCGGCATAGCCGCCACAGTGGAACACGGTCCGTTGGAAGGCACCTACCGATCGAGGCGGGTGCGTGCACCGGGCACTACCGCGTGCGTGGTCGTCGCCAGCGGACTACGCCCCCCAAGAGCAACGGCCGAACACGCTCAGGGTGCTGTCCACGCTCAACTCGATCGAACCGGTGGCTACCGACACCACCTTCGTCGTCGCCTATCCGGCAGATTCGCCGCCGGAGTTGGTCGACCTGCTCGACGACGACGTCCGTCGAGGCTGGCGGCTCCTTCCCGTGGCTGGCGAGTTCGTGCTCGCCGACGCCATCGACCAGTCACTCAGCGCCTATCCCGCACACGTTCTGGTGTCGGTGGCACCTGGCCTCGTGGCCAGAGCTGACTGACACCTGACTGGCTCGACACCCTGGTCGGCTTGGCAGTGTCGAGGGGTGCCGGGGTGGCAGGCGGGCTCCTCTGTGACCCCGACGGCACGGTAATCCACGCCGGGTGGGAGCTGCCCGACTACCGCAGCTACTGCCTGGAGGGGATGCAGGCCGGCGATGCCTCGGTGGGACATGATCTCGTCATCGAACGTGAGACCAGCCAGGTGAGCATGGCTCTGGCAGCCGTCACACGACGCCAGTGGGAGGAAGCCCGCCCCTCGGTGCGCGGCTGGTGGCACGAGGCGGGTGCCACCACCTCAGGCGCACTGCGCTACGTAGGTGCGCGCAACCTGTGGACGCCCCACGCCCGCTTCGACCGTTGCGCGCCGGTCTCGTTCGGATTACCGGGGTAGCCGCCCCTCTACGGTACGAGTGGGGTGAACTCGTCGCCGGCCAGCCTGGTTGCCCAACGGCTGCGTATGAAGGCCACCTCGTCGGCACCAACGCCGCCTACCCCGGCGCGCGGACACGCGACTCGAAGTGGTACAGCACGGCAGCGGGTTCGTACACCACGGACCAGCCGGCGAGGCGAAGCTTCAGGCAGTAGTCGACGTCGTTGTAGTTGCCGGGCAGTTGGGTGCACATCCCTCCGACTGCGGCGAACACGCTGGCCGGAGTGAGCATGCATGCCGCCGTCACCCCGGCGACAGCACGTCGGCGGGCCAGTATCCCACCGAATCCGGCGGTGTCGCCTGGCTGGCCGAAGGCGACGTGGCCGGGCGAGGTGCGATAGGTATGGCCGGCGTGCTGCAATGTGCCGTCCTCGAACAGCAGCTTCGCCCCGACCGCTCCCACACCTGTCTCGAGTGCCGAACACATGGCTGCCAGCCAGCCTTCGACAACCGCTTCGACGTCGTCGTTGAGTAGGAGCAGATGGGTGCCGTCCGCATGCGCGGCACCGAGGTTGACCGAGGCGGAGAAGTTGAACGGGCCGTCGATCGACACTCGTCGGTAGGGCACACCGGCGTCGGCGGTAACGGCACCCAAGGTCGCAGCAACATCCTCGGGCATGGAAGGGCCGGTGACCGCGATCACTTCCACCGGCACCCTGGCGGTGGCCACCAGCGAACGCACGGCCTCGACGACGAACACCCGTTGGGCGCCAAAGACATGGCCCGATGCGCCGATCGTGGGGACGATCACCGACACCGCCGGCGGGGTGGTCAACTCTGTCCAGCCTTGCGGATGAGCTGACCAGCGACCCTCAGGCCCTTCTTTGCCACCCTCTTGACCAGTGGCGATGTTGAGGTCGGCGGCACGTAGAGGCGACGCCAGTGGTCTCGTTCGGCGGTGATCTCGGCGAGCGAGTTGGCCATCTGGGCGATCCGCTCCCTCAACTGACCGGCGTCGGCCTGTGCCTCATCGAGCATCTGCTGCATCTGCTCCAGCCGTGCCTCGCGCCCGAGCACGACGTCGCGCTCGACCCACTCCGCGATGCGCCGTTCGGGCGTCGATGGGGTGTCCATGCCCCACATCCTGCCGTAGGCCCGCACTCCTACCCAACCCTGACGGCTAACCTTCGCGGCAATGTCCGACAGCCCCGATGCCGCCCTGAGGGCGGAAAACGCCGAGCTGAGGCGGCGGGTGGAGTTGGCCGAAGCCGCCATTTCACGACTCACCGAGGAGTCTCTCGCTCGCGAGTCCGCTGCCCGTCAGTTGGTCGCAGACCTTCCCCGTGCCGTCAGTCGCAAGTCCCTACTCGTCGACATGGTGCGCGACGCCTGCGGGCAAGCGCACTCCCGCCTTCGTCGGCGGCCGTCGTCACGCTGATGCTGCCTGAGTTCCAGCCCTACCGGGCGTTGCGCCGTCGCGCCGGCCAGATTGCCGTCGGCGAGCGGCGAGAGCGACGGGAGTTGGAGGCTGTCGCTTGCCTTCTAAGCCATGGGACCAGTCAATTTGTCGAACGGACTCTCACCCCCAGCTACGCGACTGCCGCACCTGAGGTCACCATCGCCGTATCCGTTTACGACTACGCAGGCGTGGTTGGCGAGGCTCTCGACAGCGCAGCCGCCACCGTCGGCGTAGCCGTGGAGATCGTCGTGGTCGACGACCACTCCCGCGACCTCAGCGTTGCTGCAGTGGGCGAATGGATGAGGGCCAACGCCAACGTGCCTACCTTGCTCTTGGCCAAGCAGGCCAACGAGGGCTTGGAAGCTGCCCGCAACACCGCCTTCGAAGCCGCCCGCGCTCCTCTGGTGATGGTGCTCGACGCCGACAACATGCTCGCTCCGCATGGGGTCTCCCTGCTGCGCGACATCCTGACTGCGCAGCCCGACGCCGCCGGCGCCTACGGACCCCTGCGAGGTTTCGGTGAAGGCGCCGGGTGGCGCAGCAACGCTCCTTGGGATGCGGCAGCCCTATTTGGCGGCAACTACATCGATGCCCAAGCACTGCTGCGCCGGGAGTGGTGGCGACGGCTGGGTGGTTACCTCACCTACACAGATGAGGTGTACGGGTGGGAGGACTGGGATCTGTGGCTGAGGCTGGCGGCACAGGGTGGGTATCTCGCCTTCACCGACCGCGAGGTGGGCCTCTACCGGGTTCAGCGGGAGTCGATGCTGTCTCTCACCAACCTCGCCCACGACGATGCGGCAGATGCCATCCGCCGTCGCCACCCGGGTCTGCCGTGGCCCGACGCCGGCCACCTCTGACAGGTCCACCTACCAGGGTTGGTGCTCTCGCGAGCGCATATAGTTGTAGAACTCGTCCTTCAGCTCGGCGAGCGCGTGACCCTGGTCCTGCTCTGCGAGCACGAACTCGATCGGCGTCTCGAGCTTGGTGAGCATCCACCCCGACCGGCGGGCAACGTGGCACATCCACGAATCCTCGAGAAAGCCGAAGCGCGCAGGCAGCCCGGTGAAGAAGCGGCGAACGTTCACGATCGATGAGTCGAACACAGCGCCCCCGGTACCGATGTAAGTGGCCTGGTCGCCGGCCGGCACGGGGAGCCGATCCCAGTAGGTGGTGTTCTGCAGGAATGCCCACCACCCGGCGACCGAACGCGGCCGGTAGGCGGCGAGGGCGTCGGCAACGAAGTGACGGCTGAAGTCCTGGTCGTCGTCGACGGTGATCACGGGCCCCGTGTACCCGTCGCGCAGGAGTCGCCGGATGGCCAGGAAACGCCCTATACCGCCGAGGTTGACCCGATCGGAGCGGAACTCCACGCTGGCCAGCGATCCGCCGAGGGGTGCGGCCTTGATCGCCTTGCGGTAGAACCCGTCGTCGGCCGCGCGGTTATTCCACAGCACCAGGCGGACCGGGTGCTCACCGACTTGCCCGTCGAGCAGGCGCAGGATGTCGTCGATGCGTTCCCGGCGGTTCCACAGGCACATCACCACCGGCACAGAGCCGGGGGTGAAGGTGCCGCGCAGCACGTCGAACCGTGGTGGGCGGGCGACGCGGATCAGGCAGCTCACCTTCCACGGGACCTTGGTAAGCGTCGCCCGTGCATGGCGATGGACCAGGATCACACGATTCACGGGGCGTTCCATGCCTGCCCGCCGAACCAGCCGGCCGATCGTGGAACGCAAAGTCATTTTCACCTCGGCCGGGTCGGTGCTGGCAACCCAGGCTACCGGGGCCCTCACGCGGTGGAGGGATGGGCCACGGTTGGCCCGCCATCGGTACGATGGCGCGGTGACGCTCGCCACATACACCGTGCTGCTTGGCTCCTACGAGTCGCTGAACGACCAGGAGGGCCTCGCCGAACGCGGCGACGGCGCCTTCTACTGCTTCACCGACAATCGCCGGCTGACAAGCACATTCTGGGAGGTGCACCAGGTGGAGCCGGCACTGCCCAGCGATCCCGTGCGCAGCCAGCGCCTACTGAAGATCGTCGGCCACGAGGTGCTGCAGCCCTTCGATGCCACCCTCTACCTCGACAACTCGGTCGCCTTGAAGAGAGCGCCCTGCGAGCTGGTCGCCGACTGGTTGGCCGACCCCGCACTCGACATCGCCCTGCCCCTGCACAGCTACCGCGAGTCAATTCTCGACGAGTTCGACGAGCTGCTCAACGGCCACTACGACGACCCGGCTCGTTTGTACGAACAACTAGTGCACTACGCCCACGATCACCCCGAATCTCTGACCAAGCGGCCCTACTGGACGGCGATGCTTGCCCGTCGGCGAAGTGAGCGTCTCGACTCGGTGATGTCAACCTGGGCCACGCATGTGCTGCGCTACTCACGTCGCGACCAGCTGTCCGCACGGCCCGTGCTCGACGAGTCGGGGCTGAGCGTCAGCGCGATCGAGATCGACAACTTCGAGTCACCGTGGCACACCTGGCCTCTCCCACTCGACCGCCGCGTCTCGCAGGGCAGGTCCACCGGCCGGGCGGCCGGGCCGTTGATCGCCGAACTGCGTGCTGCCGAGCGACGCGCTCGCGAGGCCGAGCAAGCCAAGTTCGAAGCGGAAGCGACACTGGTTGCGGCGCGGGGAGAGCTGGAGAGGCTCCAGCATTACGTCTGGGAGCGTGAGGACTACGTGAAGGACTTGCTCGCCCACAAGGACAGCGAGATCGAGGCGATCCGCAACAGCTCCACTTGGCGGTTGGCGAGCAGGCTGCAGAGGCTGCGTCGGCGGAGGTAGTGGCCGCTCTTCAGGGGCGGCGGGCCACCAGAACTGTCTCGTTGTACACAAACCAGCCACCGGCCCACCGAGGCAGAGGGAACGATCGCACACGCTGCACGATCAGACCCAACTCGCCGGCGAGTTCGGCTCAACTCGGTGACACCGACGAAGCGCACATGGGTCGAGTCGGAACGAAAGCCGCGCTGCTGGGGCACGATCAGCACGACTCGACCACCGGGTCTCACCATAGGCACGTAGCGCTGCATCAGCTCCGACGCCTCCTCGGATGTGAGGTGCTCGACGACGTGGGCACACAGCATGGTGTCGAACGGACCTTGGTCATGCTGGGCAAATTCTCCCGGGAGTAAAGGCGGTGTAACCCCTCTCACGACACAGGTCGACTGCGGCCTCGTTGGGATCTATTCCAACGCCTCGACCTTCGAGAAACCCAAGGCAGCGCCCAATGCCACACCCGACATCGAGCACCCGCCCCGTGGCAACGCGGCGAACCAGCCACCCGTATGGATTCGGCACCAGGCGCTTCCAGTGGGCGCTCGACAGCCGATCAAGGCGTGCTGCGTACTCGGGACCGGTCGAACTCACGGCGGTGAGGATACCGACCGTATCCCTGACCGCCCGGCAGCGACATTGGACGCTGGGTACACTCGACCGCCAGATGTCTCTTCGCAACTCCCTGGCCCATCGGAACCTGCTCTACCTGCTGTCGCTCAAGGAACTCCGGACCCGCTACAAGAAGTCGGTGCTCGGCTGGATCTGGAGCCTTCTGAATCCGCTCAGCCAGATGCTCATCTTCACGGTGATCTTCCTCTACGTGTTCGTCGCCACGCCCCTGGCCGGCGATCCGAGCGGCCTGAAGAACTTCCCCCTCTACTTCCTTTGTGGCCTGCTCCCGTGGAACTTCTTCTCGATCACGACGAACGTGTCGATGGGCAACCTGCAGGGTGGGGCCGGACTCATCAAGAAGGTGACCTTTCCCCACGAGCACCTCGTCTTCTCGATTGTCGTCGCCCAATTCGTGACCCTGCTCATCGAGACGCGTCATCCTCGTCATCGCCCTTCTCATCGCCGGCCAGAACGTGCTGGTTTGGCTACCTGTCCTTCTTCCCCTCTATCTCCTCTGGGCCCTGTTCACCGCTGGTGTCTCCCTGGCGCTCAGTGCCGCCAATGTCTTCTTCCACGACGTGCAGTACCTGTGGGGGATCCTCTCGCCAGGTGCTGTTCTACGCCACACCGGTCATCTACTTCGTTAACAACCTCCCCGATGTGCCCGTGGGGCGGGCGATGGCCCGTGTTGCCAGCTGGGGGCCCACCGGGAGCTTCATCGTCGCCTTCCACGAAGTGCTCTACGACGGCCGGTGGCCTTCGGCGCAACGCATCGGCTACCTCGCTCGGGCTCGCGCTCGTCTCCTTCGCCTTCGGCGCCTGGGTCTTCGGCAAGCTCTCGCCCCGATTCGCCGAGGAGATGTGATGGCCGGCGAAGTGGTGCTCACCATCGACCACCTGGTCAAGTCGTTCCGCATCCACCAGCAGAGGACGAACTCGCTGAAGGAGCTCATCGCTGCGCGCGGGCGTAACCGCTACGAGGAGTTTGTCGCCGTCGACGACGTGACCTTCGAGGTGCACGAAGGTGAGGTGTTCGGGGTCATCGGCCAGAACGGGTCCGGCAAGAGCACCTTGCTGAAGTGCATGGCCGGCATCCTTCAGCCCAACGCCGGGACCGTGAGCGTCACTCGCCGGATGGGTGCCCTGTTGGAGCTCGGCGCCGGGTTCCACCCCGAGCTCACCGGGCGCGAGAACATCTACCTCAACGCGGCGATCCTCGGCATGGCCCGCAAGGAGATCGCCGTTCGCTTCGACGACATCGTCGACTTCTCGGGGCTGCACACCTTCATCGACCAACCGGTGAAGACCTACTCCTCGGGCATGTACGTCCGGCTCGCGTTCGCCGTGGCGATCAACGTCGACCCCCAGCTCTTGATCGTCGACGAGATCCTTGCCGTCGGCGACGTGAGCTTCCAGAGGCGATGCATGGAGAAGTTCGTCGAGTTTCGTAATGAAGGCCGCACCATCGTCCTCGTAACTCACGACTTGGCCAGTGTGAAGAACCTGTGCGATCGGGCGATCTGGCTCGAGCATGGCAAGGTCGTCGACCAGGGAGATCCTGCTGAGCTCGTCGACACTTACACGGAGCGGATGCTCGGCGCCACCGCCCACTCGACCGACGGCACCAGCCGACGGGGTTCCGGTGAGGTGCAGATCACCACTGTCGAGATGTTCGTCGGCGACGACGACACGCCAGTGCGACGCTGCCGCACCGGCGACCGGGTGAGGTTGAGGCTGGGCTACCAGGCGGACAAGGCCGTACCTCAGCCAGTGATCGGAATCGAGATCGAGGCGCTCGGCGGCACGACCGTTACCGCGCCGACAACACGCGATGTCGGCTTGGTACCCACCACGATGCGCGGCAGCGGAGCAGTCGAGGTGGTTCTGCCCCGCATCGATCTACTGCCAGGCACGTACGACATGCACACCTCGATCACCGACTTCAACCGCGCCCACGTCTACGACCACCTCCACCTGGCGATGCGGTTCGACGTGATGACCGGCAAGCCCTACGAAACAGGCGGGTTGGTGACCATGCGACCCGAATGGAAGTTCGACGGGCTCAATCCGTGACCGAGCCGGCTGTCGATCGGTGGCTGTTTCCAGCAGCGATGTTCACAATCCTCACCGGCCTGCTGATCACCTGGGCGGTGGCGACGCCGCTTTTCGCCTCGCCCGATGAGGCCGCCCACCTCTACAAGGCATACGCGACGGCACATGGTGAGATGCTCGGAGAACCGATTGAAGATGTCTCGACGAACATCCGTCGCTTCGACGTGCCCGACGAGATGGGTCAACCACGAAACATCAGTTGCTTCGTCTTCCGGGCAGAAGTATCGGCAGGTTGTGTGGAGCGCGAACGATCCGCCGCTGGCGAGTCCACCGCCGCCGTCTATCCACCCTTCTGGTACGGCATCGTGGGCGGTGGCGCTCGGCTCCTCGGCGCCGACACCAGCCAGCGCGTCTACCGCGCTGTTGCCGCGGCTCTCTGTGCCGCGCTCATCGCTGCAGCCTTCGCCGTCGCCCGCCGTTCTCGGGCCCGGGCGCTCACACCTCTTCTCCTGCTTGGGCTCACACCGATGACCCTCTTCCTCTCCGGCAGTGTCAACCCCAACGGATTCGAGATCGCCGCCTTCCTCCTTCTCTGGGCCCTGTGCCTTCATCTCGACCACCCGGCGGCGAGCACAATCACGGGAGGGCTGCTCGCCGGTGGCCTTGCAGCCGTCACCCTGCTCTCCAGGTTTGCAGCGGCGGTCTGGGTCGTTGCCGCCTGTGTGGTCGTGGGTCTGCTGCTCGGCCGCGCCGGTTTGCGCCGCTTCGCCAACCGGCGCTTCCTCGCGCCCGCCGTAGGGCTGACGGCCGCCTCAGCCGCGAGCATCGTGGCTTGGTCGGCCTACGCCGACCCCATCATCGACGACAGCCGCGTGGCCTCGTCGTGGAGCAGTTGGCGAGTGGTCATCGACACACTCAGCCATCTGCCCAAGTTGAGCAAGCAGATGATCGGAGTGCTCGGCTGGCTGGACACCGAGCTCCCCTGGTTCGCCTACGTTTCGTTCGCCGTCCTCACCGCGGTGGCGGTCGCGGGCATTGTGCTCAGTGGGCGGCGGCCTCTGTGGTTGGCAGGTGCAGCGGCCGCCATCCTGCTCGTCGTTGTCCCCGTCATCACCAATGTGGTGAGCGCCCCGACGGCCGGCCTCGTCTGGCAGGGTCGGTACTCCCTGCCCCTCTTCGCCGCCTTCGGAGTATTCGGCATGCTCGGCTGGCAGGAGGTGATCGACAGGTCAGGCCCGGCCGCACTGCCTTGGGTGCGTATTTCGGCATGCGGGCTCTTCGCGATCGCCGAGGTTGCGGCGTTCTGGCAGGCGCTGAGACGCTTCGCCGTCGGCGCCCACGGAAAGATCTGGCTGACCGAACCCCTGTCGTGGCGGCCTGCAGTGGCACCGATGGCGCTCATCGCGCTCAATGCCCTGCTCGTCACCGGACTGTGTACCGTGTTGCTGGCCGCCACGAAGCAGCCAGCGACCGTCGGCATCGCCCACGATGGTGACGGGTAGGTTGTGAGACCATGACACGCCTCGCAATCATCGGCACCGGCTACGTCGGGCTCACCACCGGTGTCTGCTTCGCCCACCTCGGGCACCAGGTGGTCTGTGCCGACATCGATGCCGACAAGGTCGCAAAGGCTGAGCCGCGGCGAGGTACCCATCGTCGAGCACCGGCTCGACGAACTCCTCGCCGAGGGGCTCCGCAAGGGCAACCTGAGGTTCGTCGTCGGTGCCGCCAACGCCGTGGCCGACGCCGAGATCGTCTTCCTGTGCGTGCCCACCCCACAGGGTGACGACGGCTCCGCCGACCTGTCCTACGTCGAGGCCGCAGCCGCCGAGATCGCTGCCGCCCTGCCCTACGAAGCCATCGTCGTCAACAAATCCACGGTGCCGGTCGGCAGCACCAGGGTGGTCGAGAGGGTGCTCAAGCGACCCGACGTGAGGGTGGTCAGCAACCCCGAGTTCCTCCGTGAAGGCTCGGCGGTCGACGACTTCCTGCGGCCGGACCGGGTGATCATCGGCGCCGAGGACCGGTCAGCGGCGATCAAGGTCGGCGCTCTCTACGACTCGATCCACGCCCAGGTGATCGTCACCGATCCCGGCGTCGGCCGAGACGATCAAGTACGCCGCCAACGCCTTCCTCGCCACCAAGCTCAGCTTCGTCAACGCGATCGCCGCCATCTGCGAAGGGGTCGGCGCCGACGTCAACGACGTCGATGGTCGGCATGGGTTACGACAAGCGCATCGGCAGTGAGTTCCTCCGCCCCGGCCCGGGTTGGGGTGGTAGCTGTTTCCCAAAGGATTCGCGGGCACTGGTCAAGATCGCCCATGACGCCGGCTACCGCTTCGAACTGCTCGAAGGTGTCATCGCCGTCAACGAGCAGCAGTTCGACCGGGTGACCGACAAGATTCGGGTGGCCGCCGGGGGTTCGCTCGCCGGGGCCACCGTGGCTGTGTGGGGTCTCACCTTCAAGGCCCGCACCGACGACCTGCGTGACTCGCCGGCGATCTCGATCGTCACCCGCCTGCTCGATGAGGGTGCCACCGTGAGGGCCTACGACCCCACCGTGGCCGGGCCCAAGCCAGGGGTGCCCGAGGGAGTGCACATCGCTGCCGACGCGCTAGCAGGCCACCGATGGAGCCGACGTGGTCGCGGTGCTGACCGAGTGGGACGACTTCCGCTGGATCTCACCGCAGGACGTGGCCGGCCGCATGGCCGGGCGAGCCGTCGTCGACGGCCGCAACCTCCTCGACCGCAGCGCCTGGAAGCACGCTGGGTTCAGCTACATGGGAATCGGACGATGACACACCATCTCGTCGCCGGCGGCGGTGGCTTCATCGGCTCCCACTTGGCCGATCTCCTCCTCGCCCGCGGTGACACCGTCACCATCGTCGACAACTTCGTCACCGGTCGGCGCAGCAACATCGCTCACCTCGCGGGCCACCCCGACGTCACGGTCGTCGAGCACGACATCACCGCCCCCTTCCCTACCGCCATCACCGACGGCACCTACGACACCGTGCTCGACCTCGCCAGCCCGGCATCCCCCGACGACTTCCTGGTCATGCCGCTCGAGATCCTGGCCGTCGGTTCCACCGGGACGCGCAACCTCCTCGATCTCGCCGTCGCACCACTCGGCCAGGTTCTTCCTCGCCTCCACCAGTGAGGTGTACGGCGACCCGCTGGTGCACCCCCAGCCCGAGTCCTATCTCGGCAACGTCAGCTCTACAGGCCCGCGGAGCTGCTACGACGAGGCGAAGAGGTTCAGCGAGGCCCTCACCATGGCCTACCACCGCGTACACGGAGTCGACGTTCGCATCGCGCGCATCTTCAACACTTACGGCGAACGCATGCGTCCCCGCGACGGGCGAGTCGTAAACACGTTCGTTCTCCAGGCACTGCGCAATGAGCCGATCACGCTCCACGGAAGCGGGGAGCAGAGCAGAAGCTTCTGCCACGTCAGCGACGAGGTACAGGGACTGCTGGCGGTGCTCGACGGGCACCTCACCGGGCCGGTGAACGTGGGCAACCCCGACGAGTTCACCATGCGACAGCTGGCGGAGGTAGTCGTGGAGCTCACCGGATCATCGAGCGAGATCACCACCGTCCCCCTGCCTGCCGAACGCGAGGGCGACCCGATGCAGCGCTGCCCCGACATCGGCCTGATCAGTTCCACCTACGGATGGAAGCCCACGATCTCGCTAAGTGAAGGACTCGCCCGGATGATCCACTGGTTCCGCGACAAGGAAGACCTCTCATGACCGTCCTCGTCACCGGTGGGGCCGGCTACATCGGCTCCCACACCGTCCGCGCTCTGCGCGCCAAGGGCTCGCAGGTTGTGGTGCTGGACAGCCTCGAGTACGGCCACGAAGAGGCCCTACTCGGAGTAGAGCTGGTGCAGGGAAACATTCGCGATCGCGATCTTGTCGCCTCCATCTGCCGATCCCACAGCGTCAGCCAGGTGGTTCACTTTGCGGCCTACAAGTCGGTCGGTGAGTCGATGGAGCAGCCTGGTAAGTACTGGCTCAACAATGTCGCCGGCTCGGTGGACCTCGTGGAGGCAATCCTCGGGGCAGGCGTGAGCGAGATCGTGTTCTCTTCGAGCTGCTCGGTGAACGGCACCCCTGCCGTGGTGCCGGTCACCGAAGACGCGCCTATCGCACCGGAGAGCGTGTACGCGGAAACAAAGGCGATTGTCGAGCGCATCCTCGGCTGGTACGGCGCCACCCATGGCCTTCGTGCGGTGAGCCTGCGGTACTTCAACGCCGCCGGTGCCAGCGACGACGCGGCGATCGGCGAGGACTGGTCCATGGCGCTCAACCTGGTCCCGCTGGTGATGAAGGCAACCCTCGGTCATCGTCCTCCCGTGCAGGTCTTCGGCACGGACTATCCCACCCCCGACGGCACCTGCATCCGCGACTACATCCATGTCGACGATCTCGCCGACGCCCACGTGCGGGCCCTGGGCTACCTCGCCGACGGCGGCCCCACCGTGGCCCTCAACGTTGGTACGGGTGTCGGCAGCAGCGTCGTCGACGTGATCCGGGCAACCGAGCGCATCAGCGGCCGCACAGTGCCCTACGAGAACGGTCCCAGGCGGGCCGGGGACCCCGTGGCCACCTTTGCCGATCCCTCTCTCGTCGCAACCACGCTGGGCTGGACAGCCACACGCGGACTCGACGACATCATCCGCTCGGCATGGAACTGGCACTCCACCCACCCCAACGGCTTCACCTCAGCCTGAAGCCTTCGGTCACGCCTGAGACCTTCGCTCGGAGCGCGCGCCAATACGCCGTGACCAGCGCGAACGCCTCTGCACGGCAGTCACGAAGAGTTCCGAGGGGTGTCACTGGTCGCAGGTGCTCCGAGTGACAGCGGCCCGCCCGAGTGACAGCGGCCCGCCGGGGGGCACGCCCGCACTCGGATGCTCGCCAGGCACTCGGATGGTTGCCAGGCACTCGAACGGGAACTGGGTGGGCGGCGGCTGGCATGTCTATCCGGCCCGTGACCTGCTCTGGGTGACCATGCTTGTTGATCCAGTTCCGCCTCTTTCAGACACAGGCCGGCCGAGCGTTGATTTGTTGGCGCCGAGGCGGGCACAGACCCCGGCCCAGCGCCGATGATGACATGCGAGAGACACGAGCTAGACGGGCGACTCGACGGGAGGCTGCTGCGCTCAGAACGCACAGACCGAACGTCGTGTTTGTGCGCTCAGAGCGCGCGCCAATAGGCCGTGACCAGGGCGAACGCCTCTGCACGGCAGTACCGAAGTCCTTATGGAACAAGGCCTTCAACCGCAGCGCAGCGCGGGGCGGCGTGAAGCCCGCCGCCTATTGGCGCGCGCTCTCAATCCACTTCGGAGCGTTGACGGTCGAGCCAGCCGAGCAGAACCGCTATCGCTCGCGGGTCGTGACGCAGGCGATGCCCGGCACCGACGATCAGCCTCAACTCGGCTGCGCCGTGGGCTTCTGCCAGCTGGCGGGCATCGGCCGTAGGCACGCTCTCGTCGTCGTCGCCGTGCATCACCAAGAGGGGCCGGGGGGCAAACCGCCGGGCAGCATCGACGGGGCGGAACCGGCGCAGCTCGCGCCCCCATTCGTCGAAGTTCTTGGGGAAGCCGGGGGTGCGGATGGCGCCGATTTCGCGAGCGTGCTCGAGGAAGCGGCGCGGTTGGTCAGCCCAGTCGTCGAAGTCGGCGCGAGGGCTGAGAAGAGCGGCACCGCGCACCCTTGGGTCGTCGGCGGCGACACATGTGGCAATCGAGCCACCTGTGTTGGTGCCCGCCAACCAGATCCCCGATGGGCTCTCTTCCTCGATCAGGTGGTCGATCGCGGCGCGCAGGTCGTCGACCCAACCTTGAAGGGAGAAATCGCCTTCACTGGCACCGCAACCGCGAAAGGTGAAGGTCATCCCCACCCAGCCCAGCTCGTTGGCCGCCCTGTCGACGAGCTCGGGAAAGGTTCCGGCGCTCTGGCGCGCGTCGAGAGGACCTATCGGGAAGCCATGGCAGATGATCAGGCCCGGCAAGCGACCGTTGTGACCCGAGGGACGGGTGAGATAGCGGGTCAGCCTCAGGTTGCCGGAGGCAAAGCTGCCGTTCACCGTCGCCGATCAGGCTCGCGGCTTGCGGTGCCGGCGCCGGGCACCAGGAGTGGCCAAGGTGTAGCCACGGTTTCGGGCTTCGGCGAGGGTGTCGGGCCCGAAGCACAGGCCGACATCGCTGCCGACGATCTCGTCGATCACGGCCGTGTCGGCCCACGAGTCGAGGTCGTAGACGAGCTGGGTGCGCTTGTCGCCGAGAAAGCGGGTGCACTCGAAGCGGATCGGCCGTTCCATGCCCGAGACGCTACCCGGCCGTCATCGATGCGCGGGAGTCGACATCGAGGAGGTGGTGGACGAACTCGTGGGCCAGCCAGCGAGTGCCGTCGGCGACGGTACCCATACCCCAGTCGCCATGGAGAAACGCAGTGTCGCCCGGGAGCTGCTCGCCGAGAGCGACAAAGGTTGAAGTCGCCGTAGACAGAGCCCAGAGCGCGGCAACGGTGGGAAGTGACCGGTAGTTGCGGGCGTCCGCCAGGACATTGGGGTCCCAGCCGACGAGCAGGGACCCGGGCATGGCCGCCAGCTGCACCCAGCGCTCCGACCAGCTCCGGGCCAGATCAGTGAGATGCCAGAGGTAGGCGGTGGCGTTCCAGCCGCCATCGGCTGCCGGCACCATTCCGTCGCGCCCTTCGAGCAGGACGGCGTATTGGGTAGCCGAGGAGGTGATCGACTCGAGGGCGGCCTGGGGGTGGATGGACCAGTCGTAGCCGCAGCCGGCACAGTGACTTGGAGCACCACCCTCGTAGATCCATGCCATCGCGCCGGCGAGGAAGGGTGACCGAGGCGTCATCGGGCCAGTTTCCCAGCTCGCCTCCACTCGTACAAGACATGGGCCGACAGTGACATGATCGGTACGTGCCCGATCCCACCCCCGCCACCAGCGCCACCAGGCCACGTCGACTTCTACTTCGACCCGATGTGCCCGTGGGCCTACCAGACCTCTGTCTGGATCCGTCGAGTTCGCGAACTGGTGGACCTCGACATCAACTGGCGGTTCTTCTCCCTCGAAGAGATCAACCGGCCAGAAGGCAAGCGGCATCCGTGGGAGCGACCACTCGCCTACGGGTGGACACCGATGCGCGTCGCCGCTTGGCTGAGGCGTATCGACATGACCCTGTGCGACCTCTGGTACGAAGCTGCGGGGAAGGCACTGCACGAACAGGGACGCCGCTTCTACGACCAGTCGGTGGCGGAAGAGTTGCTCACCTCCATCGGCGCCCCGGACGGCGCCTGGACCGCGGCACTAGCCGACCCGACAACCCACGACGACGTCAAGGCCGACCACGACCGGGCCGTCACCGAGTACGCCGGCTTCGGTGTACCGATCATCGTCATCGACGGTGGGCGACCGGTCTATGGGCCGGTGGTCGTGCCGGCACCGAGTGGCGACGAAGCCCTGAGGTTGTGGGAACTCACCCTCGCCTACTCCGACCTTCCCAGGTCTCTACGAGCTGAAGACACCGAAGACGAACGCCGACCAGAAGATCATCGCCCATCAGTTCCGCCCCTACCTCACCGCCCGCGAATGGCAGACGGTGCAGAACCCCGCCCCATAGGAGAACCATGATCCCCACCGACACCATCGACAAGCTCGAGCTCTGCTGGCGATCGATCAGCGACCTTTGCGCCGAGTTCACCGAAGCCGACTGGAAGGCAGCCACCGAACTGCCCGGCTGGACCGTACAGGACAACCTCGCCCACCTGATCGGCACCGAGCGCATGCTGCAGGGCCTGCCGGCCACCGAGCACCGAGCCCCGCCGAGCGGCCATGTTCGCAACCCGATCGGTGAGATCAACGAGCACGAGGTGGACTCCCGCCGCAGCCTCGCCGGTGCCGAGGTGCTCGGCGAGTGGACCGAGCTGGTGGAGCTACGTCTGGCAACTCTGAAGTCGGCCGACGAGGCCTACTTCGCCAAGGAGACGATGACACCCACTGGGCCGGGCACCCTCGCCGACTTCCTCCACATCCGGGTGCTGGACTGCTGGACCCACGAACAGGATGTGCGCCGTGCCGTCGGCCGGCCCGGACATCTGTCGGGGCCGGCAGCTGAACACACCATCGACCGTCTCGTGCGGACGATCCCCATCGTCGTCGGCAAGAGGGCAGGTACCCCCGAAGGTGGCGCTGTCGCGATCGAAATCACCGGAGGGGTCCCGCGCCACCTGGTGTGCGAGGTCCAGGGCGGCCGGGCCGCGATCGTCTCCGCGCCCACCACCGCGCCCCTTTGCACCATCGCCTTCGATACCGAGACCTTCCTGGTTCTGGCCACCGGTCGGCGTACCGCCGATCAGGTGAAGGCGACGGTGTCCGGCGACGCCGACCTCGCCGGTCGCGTTCTGGCCAACTTCAACATGATGATCTGACCCAGCACGGGTTAGATCTCGCCGACTTCGCCGTCGTTCGCGCTGGGACCGACGGCGCCGATCGCTTCGAAATAGGCGAGGTGGGCCTCGACCACGTTCACCACGTCGACGTCGTCGATGATGTCGAGCCCGTTGCGTTCGGCCTCACCCAATAGGTAGGCAACCAGGGTGTCCTCGCCGATGACCACCGGAGTAGTGATGTCTTGGCGGCGGTCGAGCACGTTGGTGGGCTGCAGCCCCTTGGAGTGCAGCCAGCGCATGTGGTACTTCAGCAACTCGTCGAGCTCGGCGGGTGTGAGCCTGGCTTGAGACTCGATGGGCAGGTACTCGGCCACGAACTCGCCCGCCTCCTCGGGAATGTAGACGGACCGGGGTGCAACGGCATCGAGGCGATGTGCCTCGCGCCCGACGACCAGAGCGGCGATCACGAAGACCACTAGCGCTGCCACGAGGACGAACACCAGGGTCACCGTCGACACAAGGAGCACCCTACCCAAAACGCGCAAGTTGGCGCTGGTGCGGGCCCCTTGCCCGACTCAGCGCCAACTTTCGGAGAGTGATCAGATACCGATGCGCTGGGCGAGGAGTTCGCGATGGTAGGTGGGGTCACCGAAGAGCAGCTCGCTGCTCTTGGCCCGCTTGAAGTAGAGGTGGGCCGGGTGCTCCCAGGTGAAGCCGATGCCGCCGTGGATCTGGATGTTCTCGGCGGTGGCGTGGAAGTAGGCCTCACTGCAATAGGCCTTCGCCAGAGAGGCCACCGAGGGCAGCTCGTCGTTCATCTCGGCTGCGCACCACATGCCGTAGTAGGCCGCGCTCTTGGCCGACTCGACCTCGAGCAGCATGTCGGCACACTTGTGCTTGATCGCCTGGAAAGAACCGATCGGGCGGCCGAACTGGACGCGAACCTTGGCGTACTCGACCGCCATCTCGAGCACCTTCTGGGCGCCACCGACCTGCTCGGCGGCGAGACCGACGGCGGCGAGGTCGAGCACCGTGTTGAGCACGCTCCAGCCATTGCCCTCGGCGCCGATCAAGGTGGCCGGAGTGCCGGCGAACTCGAGCTTGGCCTGCTTGCGAGTCTGGTCCATCGTGCTGAGCGCCGTGCGGGTAAGGCCGGCAGCGTCGCCGGCGACGGTGAACAGGCTGACGCCCTTGCCGGTGCGGGCAGCGACGATGATGAGGTTGGCAGTGTGGCCGTCGAGCACGAACATCTTCGAACCGTCGAGGGTCCAGCCGCCGCCGGCAGCCGTGGCCTGCATTGTGATCCCACTCTCGTCCCACTTGCCGCTGGGCTCGGTGAAGGCGAGGGTGGCGATGGTCTCACCGCTGGCGATGCCAGGCAGGTGGGCGGCCTTGGCCGCCTCATCGCCGGAGTGGATGAGGGTGTTGGCGGCGAGCACGACCGAGCTGAAGAAAGGAGCGCAGAGCAAGGAGCGACCCATCTCTTCGAGCACGATGCCGAGCTCGACGTAGCCGAACCCCGACCCACCGAACTCCTCGGGGATGGCGAGGCCCTGCAGGCCCATCTGGTCGGCCATCTGGCTCCAGACAGCGGGGTCGAAACCCGCTTCGGTTTCCATCTGCTCGCGTACGGAGGCCTCGCTGCTCTTGGCCTCGAGGAACTGCCGGACGGTCTTGCGCAGCTCTTCTTGTTCTTCGGTGAATGCAAAGTTCATGGTTCAAGCCTGCCCCACCGACCGCACCTGCGCCACTCGGGCTGTGTACACTCGTGTACGCATATGATCGGGATCCGTGAGCTTCGTGCCGACCTCGCTGCTGCAGTCCGCCGCGCCGGATCGGGGCAGAGGGTCGTCATCTCGGTCGATGGCCGGGCGGTGGCCCAGCTTGGTCCCATCGAGCCCGAACAGGGTCAGACTGTGATGGCCGATCTGTTTGCCTCCGGCGCCGTCATCCCCCCACGGCGCTCCGACAACAGGCCGCTCGCCGATCCGGTGCCGGTTTGGAGTGGGGTGCGCCTCGACCGTGCCCTCAAGGAGTTGCGCGGGTGAGCGTCTTCTTCGACACGAGCGCCGTCGTGGCCCTGCACATCGAGTCGTCCCTGCGCCGCGTGGCCATCGACGCTCTTGACGAAGTGACCTGTGTGAGCGCGCTGGCCCTCACCGAGGCCCTCGCCCTGATCACCAAGCTCACCGGCGAGCCCGTGCTGCAGGCCGACCTGGAAGATGCTCTGCGCCTCCAGTGGGACCGCTACACAGTTGTCCCACTGGACCAGAGATGCCTCGACCGCTCCGCCCGGCTGCTGAGCGAACAACCCCTGCGTCTGGCCGACGCCCTTCACATCGCCGCCGCCGATCGCCTACCGCGGCCGGTCACCTTCGTCACCTTTGACCCGGCCCAGATCCCCGTGGCGCTGTCGCTGGGATTCGACGTCGTCAGCAGTTGACGGCACCACGGTGAAACCGGGTGAGTGCCGGTCAGGCGATCCGGTTGGCTATCGCCCGGTGCCCCGAGCCGGGCAGGAACAGGTGAGCGATCTCACCCAGTTTCTCGATGTAGGCCGCGTCAGCGTTCAGTGCCAGGCTCGCCGCGTCGGCCGACTTCGCGTCGGGTGAGATGGCAATCCAGCGGACACCGCCGAATTGGCCGGCAGTCTCCACTAGGAAGATCGTGCGCATGCCGGTGACCTTCTCGACATGGATGGCGACGTCGGCACCCCACGCGATCGCTGAGGCGTATGCGCCGTTGGCGATTACCGCTGCGGTGAAGGTGGCGACCGAGCCGACCGGTGGCGGCCCGGCGTCGAGGGAACCGTGCACCACTTCGCCAAGGACATCGATCGGTGGCCCGGTGGACCACATGCGGCTGCGGGCGACCATTGCGTGCCAGGTTTCGTCTTCGGCGACTGCTTGCCCCATTGCCACCACTCCGGCCAGCCCATCGACACGGGTGGTGTAGAGGAAGGTGCCCGCAGGTGCGCCGAACATCAAGCGCCAGAGAGAAAACTCCTGGCCCGCTCTCTTGCTGACGTAGGACGCCATTGCCATAGCTTTGTCCGTCACTTCAGGCTCCGGGCCCAGCATGTGGAGACTTCGACTGAACAAGTGCATTGCCTTCCCTCTCGGTCTCTAGGCCAGGTGGATCCGTGCCTTCCAGGGGCGCTAGCAGCTTGCCAGCGTCACGAATCAGAATCAGACTTACACAAGCCCTCACTCATGTAAAGGACCAGTTCGCGGGTGGCGGATCGAGACCCGGTCGAGCGCCGGTCAGGCGACGAGCAGGCCGACGGTGGCGAAGTGGCACACGCCGGCAGCAACGGTGAACCCGTGCCAGATCTCGTGATAGCCGAAGGTCCGCGGCCACGGATCGGGGCGGCCGCGCACGAGAACAGGAATGCCCACCGTGTAGAGCACTCCACCCGTCACGAGCAAGGTGAGCTCAACCGTGGTCATCCCCCGCCACAGGACGGGCGCAGCCACGACGACGATCCAGCCGAGAACCGGGTAGAGGGCGTATTCAAGCGTCTTCAGCCGGTCGAAAGCGAACAGCTTGAGGAGGACGCCGAGGACGGCACCGGCCCAGATCACGCATAGAAGGGGGACGCCCCAGGCGGGAGGCAGGGCGAGTAGGCAGATGGGGGTGTAGCTGCCGGCGATGAGGATGAAGATCGTCGAGTGGTCCATGCGCTGCATGATCCTCTGGGTGCGCTCTCGGCGGGCTAAGCGGTGGTAGCCGGCGGAGGTGCCGAAGCCGGCCAGCACACTGGCCACGTAGATCACCGCCGACACCCGCGCCTCGGCGCGATGGGCATTGAGGATGAGCATTGTCCCGGCAGGGATAGCGATGACGAAGGCAACAACGTGCAACCAGCCCCGCCAGATCGGCCTCTCCTCGTGGGCGGTGATCGAGGAGGAAGTCATCAGGCACCCTACGTCGGGGGCACCTGGAAGTGGGCATCGCCCAGGCTGGGTCGCGCTCTCATCCAATCACCTGCGCGATGGTGACCGGCACGGAACGAGTCAGCGGTGCGTGGCGAAGTCCATGGTCCAGTACAGGGCACCGTTCGATGACAGTGCGACACCGACGCCAATCTCTCTCAGGTTCCCGTTGAGGATGTTGGCGCGGTGACCCGAGCTCGCCATCCAGGCCCCCACTACAGACCCGCAGTCCGATTGACCGGCGGCGACGTTCTCGGCCCACCAGCTCCACTGATAGCCCGCGGCTGTGATGCGCTGCCCTGCGTTGGTCCCACCGGAGCCGGTATGGCTCATCGTTCCCGTCTGCGCCTGGTAGGCGGAATGGTCCTGGGCAGCCGTTACGAGGGCACCATTGACGGCCAGGGCGCCCAATCCACGCGAGGTGCGCTCCTGGTTCACCAAGGTGACACAGTTGTCGGTGGGTACCGCACCAGTGGGTGCTGGGGGCTCCACGACGGGGGGCGCGATGGGCTGAGAAACCGGAGCGGGCGCTGCGGCAGGTGCAGGTTGGCACTGCTGGACCAGGCCTGAGGCGCCGAACAAGCCGAGGACCAGGGTGACGCCATAAGCGCCTAGTGCATTGGGAACACGCATGGTGTCGATCTCCGTGGTAGGGCCCGCCCCTAGGACTATCGTGACAAATTCGTTATTAACGAAATCTAACCGTAACAGCTTTTCAGGGTGGGAGACGTATTCCTTCCGAGCGGGCAATCGGTGGAGCCACGTATCCACCAGCCTCATCGGCCACCAGGGAGGCAACCTTTAGCGAAATCTTGTCATTCAAGAAGGGGGACACGATCTGCATGCCCACAGGCAGCGCGTCCGGGGTGAAACCGACGGGCACCACCGTGGAGGGCAGATAAGCGGCCCCCACCAGGGCCGGCCAACCCTCGAGCTCGGGGTAGGGCCGCACCCGCCCGTTGACCGTGATCGTGCGAGTGTCCCAGCGGCCCTGCTGGATGTGGGCGAACGCAGGAAGCACGGTCACCGGGCAGACGACGACATCGAAACGTTCAAAGAGCTCGGCCCACGCCGCGACGAACCCTGAGCGCTCGCGATCCAGCAGCAGCCAGTTGCGGTGGCTGAGTCCACGGTCGTGCTCGTCGCTCACAGACACCGCGGCTCCGATCAGCCTGGCCCCTAGCTTCCACGCCCGATCGACATCGATGTTGGGGCGTGCCAACCGATCCACCCGGGCGCCGGCGGCCTCGATGGCGTCGATCGCAGAGTGCAGGGTGAGGGCGACGGAGGCATCGACCTCGAGCGCCGGTTCGTCGATCCAGGCCGCGACGCGGAGCCCGCTCAGTGAGTCGTGCCGCGACTCGGGAAGCGTGAGCCGCCACGCAGTCGCCCTTTCGGGCAGGGGACCGGCGACTACATCGAGCAGCATCCTCAGGTCGGCCGCGCTACGGGCGATGGGACCGAAGATGTTGATGTCGCTCTCGGTAGCACCTCCGTGGGGTTCGTCGAGGTAGCCGAGAGTGGGGATGACTCCGAAGCTCGGCTTGTGGCCGAAGACCCCACAGAAGGCCGAGGGCACCCGGATCGAACCACCGATGTCGGTGCCCAGTTCGAAGCTCGTCATACCGCAGGCCACAGCGGCAGCGGCCCCGCCGGATGAGCCACCCGGGGTGAGGGCGAGGTCCCACGGGTTGTTGGTGGTACCGAACATCGAGTTGAAGCTCTGCCAGTCCCCGCTCCACTCGGGCAGGTTGGTCTTGCCGAACAGGACCGCACCGGCAGCCCTCAGACGGCGCGACAGCCGGTGCATCGGTGGTGGGTACGTGGTCGCGCCAGAGTCTCGGATCCGCCCGTCGACCGATGCCCTCGGTGGCGATCGCATCCTTGACGGTGAAGGGCAGGCCGTGGAGCGTGCCCCACGACTCGCCTCGGGTTGTCGCCTCGTCGGCCTCCGGGCCCTGGACGCGGGCACGGTCGAATGTCGAGAGTGCACACTGCGTTGACCCGGGGGTCGACCGGTCGCGATGCGTTCGAGACAGAGGTCGAGCAGTTCGACACTTCCCAACTGGCGGGCCGCGATCGCTCCTGCCTGCTCGGTTGCGCTCCACAGGGTCGGGTCGGTCATCCGGACAAATTAGCCCTCGCCGGTCGGCATTACGGATTGCCATCATGACGACCCTGCACTGGGCCGACGACCGGCTCGAGATCCACCGTGTAGTGGTCGGGCCGTTCACCAACAACGTGTTCATCCTGCGTTGCCGCGAAACCGGTGACGCGGTGCTCATCGACGCGGCCAACGAGCACGAGCAGCTGCTCGAGCTGTGCAGTCAGCTCGGTGTTCGGCGGGTGCTCGAGACCCACGGCCACTGGGACCACATCCAGGCCATACCCGCCATCCGCGAGGCCGGCTACGAGGTGGCGGTCTCGAGCAAGGATGCCCCGATGCTGAAAGACGTCGGCTACGACGTGTTCATCGATGACGCCGAGGTGGTCGAGGTCGGCCGCCTTCGCCTCCACGCCATCCACAACCCTGGTCACACGCCGGGGTCGGTGAGCTTTCGTGTCGAGGGCGCTCCCCTGCTGTTCACCGGCGACACCCTGTTCCCAGGCGGGCCAGGCGCCACCGGGTACGCAGGCGGCGACTTCGCGGCGATCATCGATTCGATCGACAACCTCCTGTTCACCCTGCCTGCCCACACCATTGTCATGCCCGGCCACGGTGTCGACACCACCATCGGCGACGAGCGCCCCCACCTGGCCGAGTGGGTTGCCCGCGGCTGGTGACCCCACCCGCCCATCTCGGAGGGTTTCGGGGCAGTCCTCGGGTCGGAAACTGTCGAACCGGCCGGCCGGAACCACGATTCCGGGGTTTCCACTATGGCGATAGTGGAAATAGACTGAGAGCGTGACCACCCGCCCGAGCTGTTCCGCATCGACGACCTCCGTGCCCGTCCCGTCACCGACGAGGGCGATGCTCCCGAGATCCTGCCCCCCGCTCTTGCAGGTCTGTCGCTCACCGTCGGCGTGGGCGAGGTGCACGCGATCATGGGCCCCAACGGATCGGGCAAGAGCACCCTCGCCAGCACGCCTGTCTGGCCAGTCCCGAGTACGAGGTCACCGGCGGTCGCATCTTCTTCCAGGGCGACGACATCACCGACTGGCCCACCGACGTGCGCGCCAAGGCGGGGATGTTCCTCGCCTTCCAGTACCCGCAGGAGATCGCCGGAGTGTCGGTGATCCAGTTCCTGCGTCAGGCGCTGTCGGCCCGCAAGGGTCTCGACCTGAGCGTGCTGGAGCTGCGTCTGGCGACGATGGACTGGATGAAGCGCCTGGGCATGGACGGCTCGTTCGTCGACCGCTACCTCAACGAGGGCTTCAGCGGTGGCGAGAAGAAGCGCAACGAGATCATGCAGATGGCGATCCTCGAACCCGAGCTGGCGATCCTCGACGAGACCGACTCGCGGTCTCGACATCGATGCCCTGCGCATCGTCGCCAAGGGCATCCGCGAGATTCGCGTCGACCGGCCGGAGATGGGCGTGGTGCTGATCACCCACTACCAACGCCTGCTCGACGAGTTGCAGCCCGACCAGGTGCACATCATGGTCGGCGGGTCGCATCGTGGCCAGCGGCGGCATGGAGCTGGCCGGCCCAACTGGAACGGGAGGGATACGAGGCGTTCTCCGATGAGTGACCGGCTCGACGTGGCGCGCGATCAAGGCCCAGTTCCCGCTGCTGCAGCGCGAGCTGAACGGGTCACGCCGTTGGTGTACCTCGACTCGGCCAACACCGCCGCAGAAGCCCCGTGTCGTGATCGACGCGATGACCCAGTTCATGGAGCACTCCTACGCCCCCATCAACCGCAGCGCCTACCCCTGGCCGCCGAGGCCACCGATGCCTTCGAGGGTGCCCGCACCAAGGTGCAGCGCTTCGTCAACGCCCGGCGCGACCACGAAGATCATCTTCACCAAGAACGCCACCGAGTCGCTGAACCTCGTCGCCTACGCCTGGGGCCGCGCCAACCTGCGAGCGGCGACGTGGTGGTGCTGACCCAGATGGAGCACCACGCCAACATCGTGCCCGTGGCACATGCTCGCCGCGCCGTGAGCGGGGGCGGCATCGAGCTGCGCTGGGTGCCGCTCACCACCGACGGGCAGCTCGATCTCACCGACCTGCCCCCATTGCTCGACGGCGCCAAGGTGTTCAGCTTCACCGCGATGAGCAACGTGCTGGGCACCATCACGCCGGTGAAGCAGTTGTGCGACGCCGCTCATGCGGCCGGCGCGGTCGCCGATCGTCGACGCCTGCCAGTACGTGCCGCACAACGTCACCGACGTGCAGGCGTGGGACGCCGACTTCGCTCGCCTTCAGCAGCCACAAGCTGTGCGGCCCGTCGGGCATCGGCGTGCTGTGGGGCCGCGAGGCCCTGCTCGACGCGATGCCGCCGTTCCTGGGCGGCGGCAACATGATCGCCGATGTGCGCCTCGACGGCTTCACCTGCGCCGCCCTGCCCGCCAAGTTCGAGGCCGGCACCCCGCCGATCACCGAGGCCGTGGGCCTGGGTGCGGCGGTCGACTTCCTCGCGGGCTGGGCATGGCCAACGTCCGCCGCCACGAGATGGACATCGCCGACCTACGCGCTGAACACACTCGAAGAGCGCTTCGGCGACGACATCCAGATCCACGGTCCGACGCAACGTCGAGGTGCGCGGGGCAACGTTCAGCTTCGGCTTCCGGGGCATCCACCCCCACGACCTCAGCCAGGTGCTCGACCAGCGCAACGTGTGCGTGCGTGCCGGTCACCACTGTGCCAAGCCGCTGATGCGAGTGCTGGGCGTGAACGCCACCGCTCGGGCAAGCTTCTACATCTACAACGACACCACCGACGTCGACGCGCTGGCCGATGCGCTCGACAGAGCCAGCGATATCTTCGGCCCCTGACGCTTAGACCCCCACCGAGACCTTCACCGAGAAAGGCGACGCCAATGCCCGGCCTGGAGGACCTGTACCGCGAGATCATCCTCGACCACCACCGCAACCCGCGTAACCGCGGCGCGTCTCGAACTCCACCTGCCGCCGCACGCCGTGGGCCACAACCCCCTGTGCGGCGACGAGATCGACGTCTACCTCCAGGTCGAGGGGGCAGAGCATCATCACCGACGTGAAGGTGGGCGGCTCGGGCTGCAGCATCTCGCAGAGCTCGGCAAGTCGATGATGAGCCAGGCCGTCAAGGGCAAGCCGCTCGCCGAGGTGCGCGCCCTGGTGCGCCGGTTCAAGGGGATGATGAGCATCCCCGACGAGGACGGCAACCCAATCGAGCCGGACCCGGTGTGACAGCTCGGCGACCTCGAGGCGCTGCAGGGCGTGGTCAAGTTCCCGGTGCGCATCAAGTGCGCGATCCTCGGCTGGTACACCCTGCTCGACGCGCTCGCCCAGGTATGACCGCACCCATTCGCGTCATCATCGACACCGACCCCGGCATCGACGACGCGATGGCGATCTTCTATGCCCTGGCCTCGCCTGAAATCGATGTCGTGGGCCTCACCACCGTGTTCGGCAACGCCCACGTCGACGTGTGCACCGCCAACGCCATCCGCATCCTCGACATCGCCGGGCGCGACGACATCGCTGTCGCCGAAGGTGCGGCGCGACCGTTGGCGATGGAGTTCAGGGGGCCTGCCGATTTCGTCCACGGGGCCAACGGCCTCGCCGATGTCGCCGTTGGCACCGCCCTCGCGCGGCCCACACACCCTCGACGCGGCCCACTTCATCATCGAGCAGGTGATGGCCTCACCGGGTGAGATCACTCTCGTACCCATCGGCCCCCTCACCAACATCGCCCTCGCCCTGCTCCTGCGCCCCGATCTTCCCCGCCATCTCGCGGGCATCGTTCTGATGGGCGGCAACGCCTTCGTGCCCGGCAACGCGTCGCCGGCAGCCGAGGCCAACGTGCTCAACGACCCGGAGGCGGCCGACCTGGTTTTCGGCGCCGACTGCCCGATCGTGATGTGCGGCCTCGACGTCACCGAGGCAACCATCATGAGCAGTGACCAGATCGCCGGCCTCGCCACCGTCGACAACCCTCGGGCACAGCTGGCCTCGGCGATCCTGCCCTTCTACCGCGACTTCCACGTCGCCCACGGAGGGCTCGACGGAATCCATGTACACGACAGCACCTGCATCTCCTACCTGGTCGCGCCCCGACCACTTCCGCTCGGTGCAGCACCCCATCCGGGTCGATACCGGGCACGGCGTCGGGCGGGGGAAGACCTGGCCCTCTTTGCGCCACTCACTGTCGGCCGGGCCGTGGTCCAACCGACCGCCGGTCACGATCCTTACCGAAGTCGATGGCGCTGCGGTTATAGAGCTGGAACTCGCCCGCCTTACAGTCGGTTGACATATGCACGAGTTCTTCGACGACATCGTGCCGCACCCCGAGGGTGTGGACCCCGATGCAGACCTGATCCACGAGCGCGCCTACGTGGTGCGCGCCTACCGCAAGGATGCCAGCACGATCTGGCTCAGGGGCGCGGTGCGCGACCAGAAACCACCCGGGATGTACATACCCGACGACGACCAACCGTTGACCATGCACCACATGATCATCGACCTCCACGTGACTGTGCCGATGCTGGAGATCGTCTATGCCAAGGTCGTCTTGGAGGTATACCCGAACTCCTTCTGCCCCCGCATCGAGGACCACTACCAAAACCTGGTCGGCCTCTCCATCGCTCGCGGCTTCACCCACAAGGTGCGTGAGCTGTTCGGCGGCCCCCGCGGCTGCACCCACACCACCGCCTTGCTCCAAGCGATGGCGCCGGTGGCCGTTCAGTCCACCTGGTCGATGGCAGCGATTGCAATGCGTGAGAGCGGCGGCAGCGTCATGGAGATGGCGGAGGAAGACATGCGGGCGTTCGCGATGAGGTCGAACCTCAACACCTGCCATGTCTGGGACGAACACGGTGAGCGCGTCGCGGCAATGCGGGACGGCGAGCCGCACGAGATCCCCGTGTGGGTGGTGCGGGCCTACGAGAGGCTTGGTAAGGACCCCACCACCTGGAGCCGCATCTAACCCCGCTCTCCACACGAGGCCTGTGCGCGCTCCTGGATCGCGAGCATCGTGTTCGCCGCCTCGACCATGGACTGAACGCGCTCGGGCACCGTCATGCGCAGCTGACGACGGATCTGGCTCACGTCGACCCCTCGACCGTCCTCGATCGGCGGCACCTGCTCCATGCCGCCAGGATATGACGCCGGCCAGGCCAGCAGGTCGGGGTTGGTTAACACGCGCAGGTGGGTCGCTGGCTACGCGCCGGCAATGTGCGGGCAGGCGTGCCGGACGCCGTGTGCGAGGCTGAAACAGTGTCCCACTCCATTTCGCACCGTGCAGTCTCGCGCCGCACACCGGCGTTGGTGACGCTGGCTCTCAGCGCCGTTTTGGTACTCGCTGGCTGCAGCAGCGAGGACGCTGTCCTCCGCTACGGAGACGACCATCGCAGTGACGACCACGGCCCGGCCGGACGCAGCGACTCCGACCACGGCATCGACCACAGCGGACACTTCCCCGGTGTCGAGTGTGACGGTGGACTTCAGCGCCTACTGCGAGCGGGTTGCCGCGCTCGAAGGCGAGCGCCCCGAGGCCTACGTGGGTTCTGCGGAACACCGAGCTGACGCAGACAGCCTCATCGGAGTGGCGCCGGAGGCTGTCATGGAACCGTTGCAGACCCTCGCGGCCTTTCTCTCGTCGGGTGCGATTGTTCCAGACGACCCGGAGTCGAATGTCGTGGAGAACTGGCCGCCCGAGGTACAGACAGCGATCGGTGAGATCGCAGCGTTCAACGACGCCACCTGTTGATGCCGCTCAAGCGTCCCATCACGACGTACGCCGAGCTGTGGCCGGCGCCGAATGAGATCACTTCGCCCGCGTGCTGTTCGACAACTCGGCGAGCCGCTCACCGACGACCGACTTGCCTGCAGCGACAGGTCGGATCAGTACGACGCTCGTTCTCTGCACGCCCGAAGCCTCGCAGGTCTCCACACGAGTCGCCGATCCTCCGGGAGTAACCTTGAGACATGGCCGACTCTCCTTCGATCCGGCACTGGCAATCCGCCCGGGATCTGCTCGTGCGGATGCCGCCATCAGACGACGACATTCCGATCACGGCATCGGGAGAACCGCTCGACTCGTCGGAGAAGGTCCGCCAGTTCGTCGAGCAACTCAACGCAGGCCGCATCGACGCCAAGTCCGATGTCGGCTAATGCCGACGAGGATTCCTTCGATCCCGATCGAATCCTCGAAACCCTCGATCGGCACGGTGTGAGCTACGTCCTCGTCGGAGGTGTCGCCGCACGGGCGCATGGCGCGTTACGCAGCACGGCCGATATCGATTGTGTACCCGACACCAGCCGCGAGAACCTCGATCGTCTCGCAGCCGTCCTTCGGGAGCTCGGGGCCAGGCTCCGTGTAGCTGGCATGGCGGACGAGGAGGCCCGCCAACTGCCAGTTCAGCTCGATGCCCTGACGCTGGCGAGCTTTGGCAGTTCGACATGGATGACCGATGCCGGCCCACTCGACCTCCTGGTCGAGCTGCGAGACCAGAGCGGGGGCCGCCATTCTTTCTCCGACCTGATCGTCCGAGCGACCGACGTGACAGTCGGCCAGATCATCGTCAGGGTCGCCTCGCTCAGCGACATCATCGCATCGAAGGAGTTCGCCGATCGGCCCAAGGATCGCGAGGCGCTGCCAGAGCTTCGCGCCCTCCTCGACCGCGATGACGGTTAGGTCACGGCGCGCTTCAGGTCCACGACAGTGCCTTCGCTGGCCTCGAGAAGGCGGTGGGGTTCGATCCCGAACACGTCGTGCCAGGTACCAGCAGCAGCCCACACCACCGGCCAGGTCAGCAGGTCGGGGTCGATGAACACGCGCAGGTGGGTCGCATGGCCGAACGGTGGGACGCCGCCGATGGGGAAACCTGTTGCCTCGCGCACCGTGTCGGCATCTACGCGAGCGCACTTGGCCCCACCAGCAGCCCGGGCGAGCTTGTGTTCATCGAGCTGGTTGGCGCCGCTGACATAGGCGAGCACGACCTCACCATCGACGGCGAAGATCAGGCTCTTGACGATCTGGCCAACGTCGACCCCGATTGCCGCGGCGGCGTCGGCGGCGGTCTTGGTGCCCTCGGGGAAGCGGCGAGGCTCGATGATCAGGCCCCGCGCTACCGCTGCATCGATCACCTTCTGGACGTTGGGGTGCAGGGGTTCGCTCATCAAGCGCAGAGGGTACCGAAGAGAGTCGGCCGTCGGTCCGAGGGCGCCCGCGAGTTCACCGTCCGGGGCCGTACGCTCTCGGGAGAAAGGAGCCTCGAATGTTCAAGAACACGATGAAAACCTCCGTCCTTCTCGCCGCGATGGGTGGCCTCATCGTCGCCGTCGCCGGCCTAATCGGAGGCGGTAGCAGCACCTCGTTCACCATCGGCGTGGCCATTGCTCTGGTGATGGTGGGCGGCTCCTACTGGTTCAGCGACAAGCTCGCCCTCGCCTCGGCCAAGGCCACAGTGATCGAGCGCGAGCAGACACGCCGAGTTCTACGACATCGTCGCTTCGCTGGCACAGAGGGCCGGCATGCCGATGCCGCGGGTGGCCGTGTCCCCCAGCGATCAGCCCAACGCCTTCGCCACCGGCCGCGGGCCGAAGAAGGCCGTCGTGTGCGCCACCACCGGCCTGCTGAAGAGCGATGCCGCGCCATGAGCTCGAGGGTGTAATGGCCCACGAGCTGATGCACGTCAAGCACCGCGACATCCTCATCGGGTCCGTGGCTGCGGCGATCGCCACGGCCATCAGCTACATCGCCCAGATGGCAATGTTCGCCAGCATGTTCGGCGGTGGCCGCGACAACGAAGAACGCTCCAACCCCCTGGGAATGCTGCTCACGGCTCTTCTCGCACCGATCGCCGCCTCCCTCATCCAGATGGCCGTCAGCCGGTCCCGCGAGTTCGAGGCCGACCGGGGCGCCGCCGACCTGCTGGGCAGCGGAGGCGCCTTGGCCGACGCCCTCGAGCGCATCGAGGTGCTAGCCGCCCGCCGCCCGATGGCGGTAGCACCCGCCCAGGCCCAGGCCTACATCCACAACCCGCTCAACGAACTCCGCAGCGGCCGCAACTCGAGCATGGCCCGTCTGTTCAGCACCCACCCCCCCACCGAGGAGCGCATCGCCCGTCTCAGGGCACTCTGAGCCAGGCGTCGATCAGCTTGCGGGCGATCGAGATCGACGGCGGGATGGGCGGTAGTTCATCACGCTGATACCACTGGGCATCGACGATCTCGGTGGGATCGCAAACGATCTCGCCCGATTCCCACTCGGCCGTGAAGCCCACCATCAGGCTGTGCGGGAAGGGCCAGGGTTGGCTGCCCCAGTACCTGGCGTTGCGAACCCTCAGCCCGACCTCCTCGAACACCTCTCGCGTCACGGCCTCCTCCAGCGACTCACCGGGCTCGACGAAACCGGCGAGGCACGAGTACATCGGAGCCCGGAACTGCACCCCCCGGGCGAGAAGGGCCTGCTGGTGCGGGCCCGGATCGCCACGGGTGACGAGGGTGATCATCGCCGGGGCGAGGCGGGGGAAAGCCAGCAGTCCACATGCAGGGCACTTCATCGCTCTCTCGTGTGGCTGAGACTCGGTCGGCGTACCGCAGCGGCCACAGAACAGGTGGGTGCGGGCCCACTCGACCAGCTGCACTGCCCTTCCGGCCACCATCCACTCGGTCTCACTGGCCCGGCCGAAGTAGGAGAATAGGTCCGTGGCGGCACCGTCCGACGGGTCGTCCCCGTGTGGAACGTCGACGCCCCAGCACGCCTCGTCGCCGAGCATGCCGAGGAAGTGCACCCCCCAACTCCTGTCGGCCGGACGATCATCGACGAACACGGCCGAGCCGATCACGTGGATGTAGCGGTGCCGGCCGGCGTTGTCGGCCGGTCGCAACGCTGGGTTGAAGCTCACCATGGGCGTCACCGTAGGCTGCGAACATGAGCAACGTCGTCATCGTCGAAGCCGTCCGCACGCCCATCGGCAAGCGCAACGGCGGCCTGTCCACCCTCCACCCCGCGAGCCCTGCTCGGCCTCGTCCAGAAGGCGCTCGTCGAGCGCACCGGCATCGACCCGGCACGCGTGGGCCAGATCGTGGGCGGCTGCGTCAGCCAGGTCGGTGAGCAGGCGTTCAACATCTCCCGCACCGCGTGGCTCGCCGCCGGTCTGCCTATGAACATCGCCGCCACCACTGTCGACTCCCAGTGCGGCAGCAGCCAGCAGGCCACCACCTGGCCGCCACGCTGGTGAAGGCGCGGCGTAGTCGACGTCGCCCTGGCCTGCGGTGTCGAGGTGATGAGCCGGGTACCGATCGGTCGCCAACAGCGAAGAAGCTAGGCCTCGGTGTACCATCCCCAAGCCGTACTTCGAGCAGTTCGAGATCACCTCCCAGTTCGAGGGTGCCGAGCGCATCGCCGACAAGTGGGGCATCACCCGCGACGACACCGACGCCTTCGGCTTGCCAGCCAGCAGAGGGCCGCCCAGGCCTGGGCGCAAGACCGCTTCGCCGGCCAGTACGTCACGATCGAAGCCCCCGACCGCGACGAGGAGGGCAAGCCCACCGGCACGACCCACACCGTCGCCGCGCGACGAGGGCATGCGCGAGACGTCCTGGAGAAGCTGGCCAGCTCAAGCCGGTGGGCCGCGCCAACGGCGTGCACACCGCCGGCAACTCGAGCCAGATCAGCGACGGGGCGGCGCGGTGCTGATGATGACCGAAGAGAAGGCGGCCGCGCTCGGGCTGCGGCCGCGGGCGCGGATCGTCGACACCTGTCTGTCGGCGTCGACCCCGTGATGATGCTCACCGGGCCGATCGACGCGACCAACGCGCCTGCTGTCGCGCACCGGCCTGACGATCGACGACATCGACGTGTTCGAGGTGAACGAGGCGTTCGCCTCGGTGGTGCTCGCCTGGCAGAAGGCGGTCGACGCCGACCCGGCGAACACCAACCCGAACGGAGGGGCGATCGCCCTCGGGCACCCGCTCGGCGCCACCGGCGGCTTCCTGCTCACCAAGGCGCTGTACGAACTCGAGCGCACCGGTGGCCGCTACGGCCTGGTGTCGATGTGCTGTGGCGGCGGCCTCGGCACCGGCACGATCATCGAGCGCTCTGTAACGGCCCGCGGCACTCGGCGCGGCACGCGGCACGCCGGCGCTGGCACACCCTCACGATCGAACGGGACGATCGAACGCGGCGATAGAACGACGGCATGGGCAAGTGGCTGGCCTCGGAATCCTCGTCGTGCTGCTGCGGCGCGCGCCGACGACGCAGGTGGCTACCACCGCCGGCGAGTACACCCCGAATGCCACCCTTGTGGGCGTCGTCGACGGTGACACGATCGTCGTCCGTGTCGACGGGGTGGACGAAAGGGTGCGACTGATCGGCATCGACACCCCCGAGACCAAGAAGCACGACAGCCCGGTCGAGTGCTTCGGGCCGGAGGCGAGCGCCTTCACCGCCGGCCTGTTGCCCCCCGGCACCGGTGCACCTCGAACGCGACGTCGAGGCGCGCGACCGCTACGACCGGCTGCTCGCCTACGTCTACCTCGCCGACGGCACGTTCGTGAACCTGGCGATCGTGCGCGAGGGGTACGCCAACATCCTCACCATCCCGCCAAACGTCGCCCATGCCGACGACTTCGTCGACGCCGCCCGCGCCGCTGAGGCCGCCGACGCTCGGGCTCTGGGCGGGTGCGCCGGTAGCGTTCCGCCACGATGACGTCCGTCCAAGAACTGACTCGCCGAACGCCTCGGATACACCGCCGACATCCGGCTGGTCATCATCTCCTGCGACGACCTCGGCAGCTGCCACGCGTCGAACGAGGGTGTGTTCGATGCGCTGCACCACTGGCGTGGCGACCTGCGCCAGCCTGATGGTGCCTGCGCCCGTGGGCCCGCGACGCCGCGCTGCGGTGCGCCCCGGCGACGACATCGGGGTGCACCTCACCCTGAACTGTGAACACGAGACCTACCGCTTCGGGCCGATCAGCCATCGCTCCCAGCCTCCTATCCGGCGAAGGTGGCTTCCCGCGGACCCTCGACGATCTGTGGCAGCACGCCGACCCGGCAGAAGTGCTGCGCGAATGCCGGGCGCAGATCGAGCGGGCCCTGGCGTGGGGCATCGACGTGACCCACCTCGCGCCGCACCTGTCGGCGATCACCCTGCGCCCGGAGTTCTTCGACGTCTACCTCGAGCTGGCCGCGAGTTCGTACTACCCATACGACTGCCAGTCGACGATCACCGCCGAACAGGCCGGTTTCCCCTTCCGTCGCCTCGCCGCCGAGGAAGGGGTGCTCTTCCCCGACCACTTCGACCACGACTGGCGGGCCGGTAGCCGCGAGCGCGTGTACGACGCCATCCGCAACCTGCAGCCGGGAGTCACCGAGATCCATGTGCAGCCGGTGATCGACACCCCCGAGGTGCGGGCGATCACCGACTGGCGGCGCTGTGGATCGACGACCACGAACTGGTCACGGCCGACGACACCCTGCGCAACCCTGCTCGCCGAGTCGCGGCGCAGTGCCGATCGGCTACCGGGCCGCTCAGGGACGCGATGCGAGTCGGCTGATAGCGGCCGCCGCCGAGCCATCGGCAAGGGCGGCCAGTAGCGGGCCGGTGGGCCCGCTGTTCTTCAGCTTGCCCTGCATGAATGCCACCGTCGGGTCGAGCAGCGGCGTCAGCCGCGGCCACGGTGACGACCACTGCCGCATCGTCGAGCCCCTCGACGGCCTCGTCGTTCTTGGCGAAGACACCCGGTATTGGACGCTCATCGGGCACCTCCGCGCCCATCCCTGATGCGTGTTCAACGACCCGGCGAACAGGTCGAGTTCGATCGTCGCCTGCACCGGCGTACCGACGAGCGAGCGGGCGAGGATCCACTCCTCCCAGGGGTAGACCTCGGCCAACTGCTCGTCGGAGAGGCCGAACCACCACGGTTCGGTCGGGTCCACCTGGGTGGCGTGGGCTCGAAGGCTGCCGCTCCGGGCCCACAGGTAGTCGCCGATCTCCGAGCGGGTGGTGATGCGGTCGTCGTGGTCGGGCCGGTCGAGCCACTCCTGGTCGAACGGCGACTCGCCGCGGTGGCGGATCATGCCCTCGTGAACGGCCACCAGCCGGGCCTTCGACCACATCGTGTAGTACAGCTTCGGCGGCTGCCAGGGCGCGCCGGCTCGCGGGTACCACGACGGGTCGCCGGCACGCTCGAACGCGGGCAACCGAGATGTCGTGAACCTTCACGTGGTCCGGATGTGGGTAGCCGCGCTGGTCGTCGCCGTAGGTGATGATCACCTGTGGCCGCTCGCGGCGGATGATCGCCACCAACCGACCCGACGGCCTCGTCGAGCGGTGCCCGGTGGAAGCAGATCGGGATGGTCATTGGCCGGACTGGCCACCATGCCCGAGTCCCGGTAGCCGAGCATGACGACCTCATCGAAACCGATGATCTCGGCCGATCGGGCCAGCTCGTGCGGCCGCATTTCGGCCAGCAGGGCCCTCTGCTGCTTCGGGCGTCAGCCCGTGGAACGGCTGGCCGGGCTCACTGAGGCTGGGGGTTCTGCAACTCGCCCTCCTCCCCGCCGGTGCAGCACACGAGCACGGTGCGCACGCCGGCGGCGTGGTACAGGCCACCGTCGGGCGCTCCCTTGGAGGCTTCATCGTCGGGGTGGGCATGCACGGTGAGCAGGCACAGGAGCGGGTTCGGCCACGACTGCACGATATCGAGCCGCACCCCTGCCTAGGCTGCTGCCCGTGCGCCGTGTCACCCTGCTCTGCGCCGTCATGCTCACGGCGATGATCTCCGCCAGCTGCCAGCACGACGGCCGAAACCTCCGCGAGCCCAGGCCCGACCAGAACTCCACGATCAGCACCACCGTGCCGGCTACCGCCGACACGACGGGCTTCTTAGATCCGGGGTTCGACGACCCCGGAGACGACTCCGACGAAACGAAGGGCACTGGTAGCGGGCTCGACGGGGAAAGCTCCACCACCTCGGGGTCCAGCGCCGGGCTGACCGTGACGGCACCCTGGCGCGACGGTGCCCAAATCGATGCCCGCCATACCTGTGACGGCCTCGGCGTGGCCCCGCCCCTGTCGTGGACGGCAGCGCCTGAGGGGACCGCCGAGATCGCGATCACCATGACCGACCTGGATGCACCGGACTATGTGCACTGGGTGATCGCCGGTCTCGGCCCGCAGACTGTCGCCATCGCCGAGGACACTGTGCCGGTCGGTGGCGTCGAGGCCACCAACGCATTGGGCGATATCGGCTACACCGGGCCTTGCCCAGACGGCTCCCCGCACACCTATGTCATCACGGTGCACTATCTTGGCCAGGAGTCAGGCCTCGACGACGGTGACCCCGGCGCCGGCATGTTGGCCCGCATCGAGGAACTGGAGATCGCCTCCGCCGCGGTCAAAGGTACCTTCAGCCGGCCCTAGGACTGACCGATAAGAACCTGGTAAGTATTCGGCAAGTCAACATGAGAAGGATGGCGGATATCACCGAGTTGCTCCCCTCGCTTCCGGTGGGCCTGTTCTTGGCCGACCCGGATGGCCGCGTCACGGCGGCCAACCCTGCGTTCGGCGCGCTCGTGCAAGGGTCATCGGCTTCCCTGCTGGGGACCTCCCCTTGGGCCAACGCCCATCCGGGAGACCGAGCGGCCGCCGAACTGACCTGGCGCCGGGGTGTGGAGGCCGGCGGCGACATCTTGATGGAATTTCGCGTCTGGCACGGCGAAGGGCGCATGACCTGGGTACGCATCGATGCCAGCCCGGCGCGCGGTGGGGATGATGTCGTCAGGGGCTATGCCGGTTCGGGCCTCGACGCCACCGACGACATCGTCCGACGTCAACTCCTGGACCGCCTCACGGGCGTCGTGGCGTCTGCAAGTGACGCGGTGATCATCCTCGACCGCAACGGATCGCCTGTCTACACCAATGCCTCCGCTCGCACCCTGTTCGGGGTCACCGACGAAATCGACCTCGTCCGCGACCCCGCTGCTCGGGGCCTGCTGCAATCGATCCGAGATCAGGTACCCCGCGAGGTGATGACCGATACAGCTACCGCCCAGTGGTCCGGTGAGGTCGGCTTCCGCGGCCCCGACGGACTCCAGCGCACCCTCGATCTCGACATGCTGGTGCACCGCTCCGAAGAAGGCGTCATCGACTACTGGGGCGGGGTCGCCAGCGACATCACCGCCACCAAGCACCTCCAGTCCGAGCTCACCCGACAGGCCAACCACGACCCGCTCACCGGGCTTCCCAACCGCCTCCTGCTGCTGCGCACGGCGGCGGACGCCATCGATCACATCCGGGGCAGCCGTAACCATGTGGCGATGCTGTTCATCGACGTCGACCGCCTGAAGGAGGTCAACGACACAGTCGGGCACGATGTGGGTGACGCCCTGCTTGCGCAGGTGGCACATCGCATCCTGTACGCCACCCGGCCCTCCGACGTCGTGGCCCGCATCGGCGGCGACGAGTTCGTGGTGCTGTGCGACGGCGGCATCGATGAGCACACCGCCCTCGACCTCGCCGAGCGCGTACGCCACTCGCTCACCGGGCGGATCATGCTGAACGGGGTCGAGATCGAGCTGAGCGTCAGCATCGGTGTCGCTGTCGGCTGGCCTCAACACCTCGAAGGGGTCAGCAGCCACGATGCCGCCATCGAACTGCTGCGCAACGCCGACATCGCCATGTACCAGGCCAAGCGCCGCGGACGGTCACGCAGCGAGCTCTACACCGATGCGATGAGAGCCGAGTCGCGCCGACACAAGCAGCTCACCGACGAGCTGGAGAAGGCACTTGCAGCGGGCCAGCTCCGCCTCGCCTACCAGCCGATCATCTCGGCCCACAGCAGCCGCGTAGCCGGCGCCGAGGCCCTTCTGCGCTGGGACCATCCCGAACGTGGCACTCTGCTGCCGGCCCAGTTCCTGAACCTCGCCGTGGAATCCGGTTCAATCGTGCCCATCGGCGACTGGGTTGTCCGCCAGGCCACCATCGATGCCCGAGCCTGGCTCGATGCCGGCCTCGTCGATCGCGGATTCAGCGTCCACGTCAACATCGCCGCCCGCCAGCTCGCCGAGGGTGCATTCGTCGAGAGGGTGCTGGCTGCGGTGCACCAGATGGAACTCAGCCCCCATCAGCTGACCCTCGATATCGACGAAGACACCCTCAACGATCGCCAGCCGGTGACCCTCCGTTCGCTCCAGGCCATCCGTCGATTCGGCGTGAGGCTGGCCCTCGATAGTTTCGGCACCGGTATCTCGTCACTCACCGCGCTGCGCACCTGCGAAGCCGACGTTCTCAAGCTCGACGGCACAGTCGCCCGCATGCTGGGAGCCAACGGCGACGACGACCCGATCGTGCGCGCCATCATCCAGCTTGCCCATGCCCTCGACATGCAAGTGGTGGCCGAGTGGGTCACCTCTGCGGACCAGTTGCGCCGACTCCGGGTGCTGGGCTGCGACATGGTGCAAGGCCATCTGCTCGGTGAGCCGACAGCCGCCGAGCTGTTCGGTAGCCGCGCCCTGCTCTGAGTGGGCCACGGGCTGACCGGCGTAGTCACCTTCGCCGTACTGGGCCTGATCGGCTACCGCCTGGTCGGTGGTCTGCGCCGTTCGCTCAGCGTGGAAGGCCGCCGTCTGATCGCATCGGTGCTGGCAGAGGTCGGCTGGCGCCACGTCTGGCCGGTACCTCTCGTCCTGTCCGCGGTGATGACCGTCGGGTTGGTGCTGCTGATGGTGCCCGGCCTCGACTGGGGCTGGTGGACAGAGCTCGGCGGCGACGGCAATCCCGTGTTCGGCTCCTCGAGCGCGACCCTCGGAACGGTGTGGGAATGGGTGCGTCCCGGTCCTCTTCATCACCCTCCTGCTCCCCGCGCTGCCCCTGTTCGCCTACGCCGAGGAGCGCCTGTTCCGTTCCGGCGCCGAGAGCTGGTCATCTCGGCGGAGGTTGTTGAAGGTGGTGCAGTTCGGCCTGATCCACGCCCTCATCGGTATCCCCATCGGAGCAGCACTGGCCCTGTCGGTAGGCGGTGCCTACTTCATGCGCGTGTACCTGGGCGCTTACAACCGCACCCGATCGCGGATGGAGGCGACCCTCGAGTCCACCCGAGCGCACACCGTGTACAACGCGGTGATAGTCGGCGTCGTGCTCTCGATCGTGGCGGTCGACGCCTTCACCTGACCGGCTCTCGCTAGCCTCGCATGCGTGTCACTCCCCGAGCCCCCCACGATGCCCCGCTGCTACCGGCACCCCGACCGCGAGACCGGTCGCGCCTGTACCCGTTGCGGCAGGCCGGCATGTGGCGAGTGCCTGGTACAGGCGACGATCGGATCGCACTGCCTCGACTGCGCCAAGGCCGCCCAACCGGATCTGAAGACCCGCGCCCAACTGGCTAGCTCCCGGGTCCTCACCCCGGCCACATATGTGCTGATGGGCCTCAACCTGCTGGTGTTCTTGTTGATGGCAGCGCTGGACACTCGTGTTCTGGGCGGCAACGTGACCGAGGCTCACGCCGACCTCGGGCTCAGCAAGAACATCCTCCAGGGAATGGTGTGGAACTGGGACCAGACGGCGGCGATCCCCGACCACCAGTGGTACCGGTTGGTCACCTCCGGCTTCATCCACTTCGGGATCTTCCACATCGCGATGAACATGCTTCTCCTCTACCAACTGGGCATGCTGCTGGAGAGGGCTCTGGGCGGTACCAAGCTCACCATGATGTACTTCGCCAGCCTGCTATCCGGTTCCCTGGGTGTCCTCTTGGTGGACAGCGGCGGGCTCACCGGAGGAGCGTCGGGTGCGGTGTTCGGCCTGATGGCCGGGGCCGCTGTGGGGCTTCACCGGCGGGGAGTCAACGTGTTCAGCACCGGTATCGGCACCACCTTGTTGCTCAACCTGGTTCTCACCTTCAGCATCAGGGGGATCTCGGTCGGCGGGCATGTGGGCGGTGCCATCGGCGGCGCCCTGTGCGGTTTCGTGATGCTCGCCCCCGCCTGGAAGCCACTGCCCAAGTGGGCGGCCTTCGCTGCGCCTCTGACGGTGGGCCTGGGATCTCTGGCCGCCTCCGTCGCCATCGTCGGCTGAACCGCCACCCGGCGACCGGGAATCCACAGCCCCGGATCGTCCATCTAGGGGGTGGCTGGAAACTACGTAACACCCACGGGTCCAGGAAACTACGCAACACCCATTTGGCACCATGAGGCCATGCTCCCGTGCACCCCTCCCCACCAGGCTCCTGAGCAGCTGGCCCTCCTATCGGCGCCCGACCTGCCCGTCCAGTTCCGGCTCGACCAACGCACCCGGGCACGTGGTCTGGCCCACATCGCAGCCATCAAGGCCCAATTGGTCGCGCGAACGACGGCCCGTCAGCCGGCACCCTCCGAACGGGCTGCCTGAGGCGTCGGCTCAGCCCGCCATGGGCGAAAGAGAACGCACCGCGTCCCAGTGCTTCAGGTCCGGGTCCAAGGGCAGGATCGCCAGCGAGGAGGTCGTCACCCCGTTCTCGAAGTAGCGACTGATCGTGGCCCGGCACTGGTCCGGGCTGCCATGCACCACCAGTTCGTCCACCAGGCTGTCAGGAATCGACGCGAGCGCAGCCTTGCGGTCGCCCGCCTGCCAGGCATCCCACATCGGCGCCAGCACATCGCCGCGCCCCAGCCAGCGGTGAAACTCGGCATAGACGGGCACGTTCAGGTAAGCAGCAATGGCGAACTTCGCCGAACTACGCACCACTTCTGCATTCTCACTGGGGCAGCAGAAAATCCGACAGACGATCTCCTTCTCCACCCCACCAGCGGCATCTGTAACCACTCCGGCGACCTTCACCACATCTTCGGGTGACAGCCAGTTGATGATCGCCCCGTCGGCCTCCCGAGCAGCCAGCCGGAGCATGCCCTCGCGCAGAGCGGCCACCAGGATCGGTGGTGTCTGCTCGGGTCGCACTCCGAGGCGGAAGCCGTCGACGGTGAAGGTGTCGTATTGCTTGGTCACCTTCTCACCGCTCAGCGCATCGCGCAGGAAGCGCACGACGTCGCGCACCTTCTTGTAGGGCTCCACGAACGGGATGCCGTTCCAGCGTTCGACGATGACATTGCTGCTACTGCCGATACCGATGGCGAAGCGGCCCGGAGCAGCATCGGCCAGCGAGGCCACACTCTGGGCAAAGCAGGCCGGTGAGCGCGTGTAGGCGGGAATGATCGCTGTTCCCAGCCTGAGGCGCGGTTCCCAGGCGGCCGCCATCGCCAGGGGGGTGAACCCGTCGGCACCGTCGCTCTCGGCCGACCAGATGTCGGTGTAGCCCATATCGGCCAGCTCCGCCAGCTTGGCGCGATGGCTGTGCAGTGGGCCGGGCAAGGGCACCGTCATCCCGGGTCGTATCGGCAGGTTCATGATCTGTTCCCCTTCGTCTCGTCGCCTGCGCCCTTGGAGGGCGGCCACTCACCCTTCCAGAATCTCACGATGCAGCTCTGGCTCGCCGTGGCCAGCAGGGTGCCGTCCTCGGCGAACATGTGCACCAGACCGTGACCGAAGCCGCGCTCCACTGCGTGCACCCTGATGTCGAGCAGAACCCACTCGGTGGGCACCAGGTGCACGACTCTCAGAGTGTTGTCGAGGCTGTTGCCCCCTCCCTTCACCCCCAGCGCTTGCCCCACCCCCATCGGCACGAAGTCGCCCATTATGGCCAGCGCCGTGGCGTCGACGCCGTCGAGCACATCGGGAAGGCGGGCCCACACCAGGGTCTGACCGTCGCCCGGAGTTCCGTCCATGTCATCGAAGTGCCGCCCCTTGGCAAATCTCTGGTCGAGCCGCTCGGAGATGGTGTCCTCCGCCGACATCCTGTGCTGGCTCACAGCGCACTTGTCGGGTGGGGGCGCGTCGGGCATCGTCTCGAACTGGCCCGAAACATCGAGAGGGCGATGCCCCAACGCCGCATTCACCGTCAGGATCTCGCGGTTGCCGACATGGCAAACGGCACGGGCCTGGGTCATCTGGTGGCCCTCGACGGCGAGGGTGACATCGACGTCCATCACCTCACCCGGCTTGGCATAGGAGAGGTACTGGGCGGTCGCCCACACCGTCTCCCGTCCGCTGGTGCCCTCCATCGCAGAGATCGCCGCTCCGAGGCCACACCCGCCGAACAGGAAGCCACCGATGGTCGAGAGCGACGGGGTGACCTCCATCGACCAGCGGAAGGGGTTGTGGCTCTGCTGGAGCCCGAGGAAAGTTCGGCTGTCCATGACCAGTCGACTCTAGGGCGACGATCCGCGCACCGGGCCACGGAGCGCTCCATGAACCCACCGCAGTACAGTGACCCCTCATGGGGAATACACCGTGGCAGGGCGACACCTGCTCTCTCGTCGACGAGTTCCGCGCCGGAAGGCGATCGCCGCTGGAGGAGCTGAGGGCAACCTACGCCGCGCTCGACGACAGTCAGCTCAACGCCTTCAGCTTCCAACCTCGCGAAGAGGCCGAGGCCGCCGCCGGCGTTGCCGACATCGGCAAGCCATTCGGCGGGGTACCGATAGGGGTCAAGGAGCTCGATCAGGTTGCCGGGTGGCCGGACTGCCACGCCTCGGTACCCCTGCGCCACCAGGTTGCCGGCCACACAGGAACCATGGTGCAGCGCATCCGCGACCTGGGCGGTGCGGTGCTCGCCGGGCAGACAACGGCCAGCGAATTCGGGGGGATGAACCTCACCCGTACCAAACTCCACGGCACTACCCACAACCCTTGGCGGGCAGGCCTCACCCCAGGTGGCAGCAGTGGCGGCAGCGCCGCTGCCGTGGCAGGTGGGCTGTGCACGATCGCCACCGGCGGTGACGGAGGCGGCAGCATCCGCATCCCCGCCGGATTCACCGGGCTGATAGGGCTCAAGGCCACCTTCGGCCGCATCCCTCGCGGTCCCCAGCGTCCAGTACGGCAACCTCACGGTGACCCTTGGCTGCCTCTCCCGGTCTGTGCGCGACACGGCCCGCTGGTTCGATGTGTGCAACGGTTTCGACGCTCGCGATCCGTTGAGCCTGCTGCGGGTCGAAGGTTGGGAGACCGGACCTCGGCAGCCATGTTGAGGCCCTACGCGGTGCCCGTGTCGCCTTCGCCCCGACCTGGGGCAACGCCACCGTTTCGCCGATGATGTGGGAACTGCTCGAGGCCGCCGGGATGGACCTGGTGACCGACATCGGCCTGAACCGGATCGAGGGCATCGACACCACCATGCCCCGGATGGGCGCAGCGTGGGCACTGAGCGGCAACCTCGAGATCGAGGCCCAGCTCGGCGACAAGTGGCCGGAGTGCGCCGACGACCTGACCCCCGAGATCTCCTTCGGCATGCAGCTTGCCGAAGGCAGGTACGACTCGGCAGCGCGAGCCAAGATCGAGCGTCGCCGGGTCGAGGTCAACGAAGCGATGGCCTGCGTCTTCGACCCCACCGAGGGCGTCGACTTCATCATCACCGCCAGCAACCCCGATGTGGCGTTCGGCGCCGATGGTCCACTGCCCGGGGTGTTCGGTGGCCTCGAGGTCGGTGAGGGCAACAACGGCCGGCTCACCTTCCCGGCCAACCTGCACGGGAATCCGGCGATCAGCATCCCCGCCGGCACTCTCGACGGCCTGCCGATCGGCCTGCAGGTGATCGGCCGCCACCACACCGAGCAACTCCTGCTCGACATGGCGCTGACGGTTGAGCGCAATCGTCCGTGGCCGCTGGTGGCACCGGGCGCGCCGGTCTGACCGGCTTCGCCGCGTGACGGTCCCCCTTACCGCGCAGCAGAGGCTCCTCGCCACCGGGCTGGTGCTTTCAGTCACCCTCGTCGCTTTCGAGGTGACGGCGATCATCACGGCCCTGCCGACCATCACCGACGAGCTCGGCGGCGACTCCTTGTACGGGGTGTCACTTGCGGCTTATACCCTGGCCAACCTCATCACCCTGGTGGCCGCGGGCGAGATGGCCGACCGGCACGGGCCGGCCGTGCCTTTCACCCTTTGCGTCACCACCCTCGTAGTCGGCCTGATCGTCGCGGCCGCAGCACCGACGATGATCTGGGTGGTAGTGGGGCGCGTCCTGCAGGGAGCCGGCACCGGGGGCTTCGCTCCCATCGCCTACATGCTCGTCAAGCGGGCCTTCCCCGACGACCGCCATCCAATGATCTACGCCTACCTGTCGGCGGGTTGGGTGCTGCCCAGCATGGTGGCCCCGCTCGTTGCCGGCTGGATCACCGACACCTTCGGGTGGCGATGGGTGTTCCTCGGGCTGGTGCCGGCAGCCGTGGCCGTCGGTGCCCTGGCCGTGCAACCGATGCGTCACTATGGCCCCTCCGCGACGACACGCGTCGACAGCAGGGTGCCGAAGGCAGTCGCCGCAGCGGCTGGCGTGGGAGCGATCGTCACCGGACTTCAGTTCGCCAACCCCGTCGCCGCCGCGACCACCACTGTCGCCGGTTTGGCGGTGGCCATACCATCCCTTCGTGGTCTGCTGCCGGCCGGGTTCGTCCGAGCCCGTCCCGGTCTTCCGGCGATCGTCGCCTGTCGCATCCTGGCTGCAGCCACCTTCCTCGGCGTCGACAGCTTCATCCCACTGGCCGCCGACCGCGTTCATGGATCCGGCCCGTTGGAGCAAGGAATGGTGATCATGGGTGCGGCCGTGACCTGGTCGCTCGGCCAGTGGCTTAGGGCCCGCAAACCCGACGGCGAGCCTTCAAGAGCGGTGGGCGCTGGGTTCGCTGTGCTGCTGGCGGGGGTTGTGCTGTCCGCACCCGTGCTCTGGGAGGGCTGGCCGCTGTGGGCCGTCTTCCTCGGCTGGTCCATGGGCGGTCTCGGAATGGGCCTGCTCTTCAACCCGGCGACGGTGTCGTCGATGACCTTCGCCACCGAGGGCAGGGAGGGACTGGTGAGCAGCCAGGTGAACCTGGCCGACGCCCTCGGCTTCTCCCTGATGGGAGGGATCGGTGGTGCCATGGTCGCCATGGCCGACCGTACCGATTGGAGCCTCACCGGGGCAATCGGCACCAACTTCGGGCTCGCCGCGGTACTGGCCGTAATCGGCATCCTCGCCAGCCGTGGCGTCCGTCGCTCTGGAGATCCGCTCGCAAACCTGAAATGACGTGGATGTCGGCAGGGAGTTTCGTCAGCCGGCGAGTAGCGCGCGCGCTACCAGGTCCGTACCGAAGGCGGTGAGGATGGCCAGGTACAACAGGCCGGTGGCTGCCATCACCGCCGAGTACTCCCGCTCGCGCAGCGCGGCCCGGGTGACCACAACGAGCACGATGGTGCCGAGTGCGCACGCCGCCCAGAACCAGCCGAGTTGGCCGCTCCACCCGTCGTCGATCGACCCGTTGAGCACCGAGACCATGCCCGTGGGCAGCAGCATCGCCACCACCTCGACCGGCCACACCCACCCGAGAACCTTCACCAGCTCGTTGAGGTGACGGCGGGGAAGACCCGGCTGGACGAGGTACCAGTGGCCGAGAAGCATCGCGTCGGTGACTGCGCCGAGAAGAGCGGCACCGGCGAAGGTGCGCAGCAGGGATACGAACAGGTCGCCTACCGTGCCGGTAGACGAGGCGTCGACGGCCGCTGCGACCAGGCCAACCACGGCGAGAACGGGCGCCAGCAGGTCCAGAGCGGGGGGAAACTCGACGCCAGCCCCACGTGCCACCACCCGACGCTCGATGCCGGTCATCTGCGCCACCCTCGCCGACCGGCGATCGTGCTCCGCATTTTGGCCGGCCACGCCGGCCTTTCGGGTCAGGACCGATACCACCAGAGCCACCAGAGCACTGGCCGACACTGCCAGCGCGGCGACCTCGCGCAGAGGCACCAGCCCGTACCGGAACCCGGCTATAGCGGCGCCAACAGCGAGGACGAAGTAGGTGGAGCGCAGGAGCCAGCCGTAGCCGACCCCGACCTCGCGATGGCGGGTGGTGTACCAAAGGAAGAACAACCCACCCGCCGACCACTGCAGCAGCACCGTGGCAGCATCGAGGCGTATCACGCCAGAGAGGCTAACGACCCGGGCCCAGGCGAGCCGGGCCGATGTCGCGATCACCCCGGAGCAGCCGTACGCTCGACTGCCGTGCCTCGCCGCGGGCTGTGCGCCCTCTCTGTTTCCCTGCTCGTTCTCACTGGCTGCCAGGTCGGTGAGCGGCCCTCGTTCAGCGACGACCCGTTCGGGCCTGGAGCGATCACCGGGGACACAGCCATCGACTCCGTGCTCGCCAAGTTCGACAGCGCGACCACCGGCCCGGCCACCGCGGGCTATTCCGTGCTACGCAAGTACGGCGCTGTGGAGCACACCTCGATAGCGGTGCTGGCGGGCAACCGCCGCAGCATCACAATCGGCAACGCCCGCTTCGTGCAAGTCGGATCGGCCACCGAGACCTGCACGGTGGATGAATCGGCGCCGTGCGTGGACGGCCTCGTGCCTCAGGCTGCCAGCGATGTCGGGCTGACCATCGACTTCTATGCGGCCGACACCGCCAAGCGCCTGCGACGCGATGCCCAGGCGATGCTCGGCCCCAGCGTGCTCCACGATGAAACCTTCGTCGAGCAGCACGCCACCTGTGTCGACCTGCCTCTCTTCGGTGGCACAGCGGTCTACTGCGTTCTCGACAACGGCCTGCTCGCCAAGCTCGACGACGGCGACGTTCTGGTGACCCTCACCGTGTGGGCGGACTCGGTCGACGAGAGCGCCTTCGCCATGGGCGAGTTAGACCCCGCCTCGATGCTCACTGTCAGCCGAGCACGACCAGGGCGTGGTCCGCGTGGTTGATGCTCAGCGGACCAGCGGCCGTGGCGACGACGATGTCCTCCAGTCGCATCCCCCAACTACCGGGAAGGTAGATGCCGGGCTCGACGCTGAAGGCGTGACCGGCAGCGATGGGCAGGGAATTTCCCTCCACCATGTAGGGATCCTCGTGGGCCTCCATGCCGATGCCGTGACCGGTGCGGTGGATGAAGTACTGGCCGTACCCGGCGTCGGCGATGACCTGTCGCGCCGCCCGGTCGACGTCCTGACACTGAGCGCCCACCACACCGGCGGCCACTCCGGCGGCATGGGCGGCATGGAGCACGGCGTAGGCATCGCTGACCTCGGCGGGTGGCCGGCCGAGGTGAACGCAGCGAGTGATGTCGCTGCAGTAGCCGGCCATCGTGCCACCGAAGTCGCACAACACGATGTCGCCATCGGCGATAACCCGTCCGCCGGGATGATGGTGAGGCGATGCCGCGTTTTCGCCGGCAGCGACGATGGCGAAGTTCACTGCCTCGTGCCCCTCGGCCAGGAGACGGGCAGAGATGTCGGCGCTGACCTGCGGCCTCGGTGCGACCGCCGAGGGGGATCTCGCCAGCCTGAAGCTGGGCGGCCACCCGATCGACTGCGACGCCGGCGGCCTGCAGGGCGGCGATCTCGGCGGGGTCCTTGCACATCCGCAAGGCGCTCATCACCTCGCTGCTGCGCACATAGTGGGTACCGCCCGAGCCGGACGACGGCCAGTGGCCGAGCAGGTCGACCAGGAACCTCGCCCACATCGTGTCGCCGACAGCGACCCGCGACGGCTGAGGGATCAAACCGGCGAGCAGGGCCACCGGGTCCTCGGTCTCGTCCCACGGGCGCAGGGTGAACACGCCTGGCTGCTCGACCACCCGTGGCGCCTCAAGCCGTGGGATGACCAGGATTGCATCGTCGGCCCGGGGCACCACCAGCATCGTCAACCGTTCCAGGGGCATCGCCTCGTAACCGGCCAGGTAGGGCAGGTCGCTGCCCACCGACACCAGCAGCACGTCGACACCGGTCTCGCTCATGCGGGTGCGGGCCCGAGCGATGCGGTCGAGGTAGACAGATGTTTGGGCGATCGATGTCACTGAGCCATTCTGCCGTCTTGCCGTGCGCCTATGCTCCCGAGTGTGCGTACACGTATGACAGGCCTTGTCGGGTTGGTCGCTCTGGTAGCAGTGGCATGCGGAGTGAAGGACCCGGGTGTCACCGCCACCGAAGCTCGCGCCGGTGAGTGGTGGCGGCCTGTTCCCCACCGAATCCACGACACCCGGCGACACCACTCCGGTCGAACCCACCTACGAGATCATCCCCGGTGTCGTCGACTTCGGCAGCAACAAGGAACCACGGGACTACGACGGCTTTCTCACCGCTGCCTTCGGCGACATCCAAGACTTCTGGGCAGAGGCTTACCCCGAGGCCTACGGGGGCGAGTGGGTGCCATTGCAGGCTGGTATCTACGCGGCGTACCCGGATCGAGTCGAGACGATTCCGGGCTGTGGCTCCGAGTTCTCGTCCTACGACGATGTCTGGTCCCGCGGTGCCTTCTACTGCCGCCCCGACGACTTCATGGCCTACGACGACTACGAACTGTTGCCGTCGCTGGTTGCCGAACTGGGCAAGGAGGCCGTCGCAGTCGTGCTGGCCCACGAGTTCGGGCATGCGGTGCAGTACCGGGCGGGCACGGCTGAGCAGGCCGTGATCCTGAAGGAACAACAGGCCGACTGCTTCGCCGGGGCGTGGAGCGCGCACGTGGCCACCGGGGGCAGCGACCTCATCGTCTTCGACGACGCCGATGTGCGTGCCGGTCTCATCGCCATGTTGCAGATCCGTGATCCAGTCGAGAGCGGCGGCCTCGCCAACCCCGACGCCCACGGAACCGGCTTCGACCGGGTGGGCGCCTTCCAGGACGGCTTCGTCGGTGGCGTCACCCGCTGCGCGACCTTCTTCGACGAGAACCGTCTCGACCACCTAATCGACATCGAGTTCGATGCCACGGACCCCAACGCAGGCAACCTGCCACTCATCGACCCGGCACCCGACCCCGACCTCGGCCCGGCCGACATCGTGACCCTCATCCCCGCCAGCCTCGACTTCTTCTGGGTGGCACTTGCCGGGGCCAACGCGGTGCCGTTCACCGCGCCCACCTTCGAGGCCTTCCCGGGTGCCGGTCCATATCCCACCTGCGACGGTGTCGACCAGAGTGCCTTCCAGGGCCATGTCGTGTTCTGCCCCACCACCAATGTCATCTACTGGGACCAAGACACAGCAGCGATCCTGGCGGCGGACCCGCTCACCGGCGACCTCTCGGTCGGATACCTGTTCTCCAACGCCTACAGCGACGCCATTCAGACTGCGTTGCGCAGCCAGCGCACAGGCGAGCCACGGGCATTGATGAACGACTGCCTGACTGGCGCCTGGGTGGTGTCGATCGTGCCCCAGATGGCGGCCGAGGACAGCGTGATCGTGTTGTCGGCAGGCGACCTCGACGAAGCGGTCGTCACTGCCATCGCCCGCAGCGACGAGGCCACCGACACCAACGTCAACGGAAGTGCCTTCGAGAAGGTCGATGCCTTCCGCACCGGCGTGCTGGGTGGGCTCAACGTCTGCCGCAATCTCGGCTGAACCCGGCTGAACTGCTCAACCAAGGTTGGCGCTGGGCCGGGCTGCCGGCCCGTGCCAGCGCCAACCTTGATCTCATGTGGTCGTGGTGGCCGCCGGTGTTGAGCTTGTGCTGGTCGTCGCCGGGGAGGTGGTGGTGGTCGGCTTGGTGGTGGTGGTCGGCACCACGGTCGTCGTGGTGCTCGTGCTGCTCGACGAGGTGGTGGTGGAGTCCGGGTTGGCGTAGTTGAAGATCGGTGTCATCTCCCTCTGCGACTGCTGCTCGGGCTCCTTCACGCCATCCCAGACATAGACCCGGTTTCCGTTCTTGACCAGCGACGGGAAGTAGTCGGCGATCCACATCGGAATGCGGATGCACCCGTGCGATGCCGGATAGTCGGGCACGTTCAGTGCCCCGTGCACGGCGATGCCGTAGTTGAAGTACACCGGGTTCCACATCCCGCCGAGCGGCCCCTGGCGGTTGCCCTCATAGCGGCGGTAGAACTTGAACACGCCACCGGGGGTGGTGGAGACACCGCAAACGTCTTTCTCGATCGGCTCCTCGAGAGGCTGACCCTGGTCGTTGGTGTCGTAAGTGACCAGTTCGCACCAGGTTTCACCATCTCCAGAGGAGATGTGGGTGATGAGGGTTGGGCGGTCGTCGCTGAACACGATGCCCACCTGCAGGTCGAGGTAGATCTCCATGTGGGTGTTGCCCGCGCCACCGGAGCGCCGGGGCTGGAACACCAGGTTGTCCTGCATCAGCTGCCACAGGTCGTTGGTGAGCACACCGGTTTGCTCGTCATAGGCGAGCGTGCTGACCAGGCCTTCGAAGGCCCACAAAGACTGCTGGGTGCCGGTGCCGAACTGGCCATCGACGGGGCCCGGATCAAAGCCGAGGTCGTGGAGGCGCTGCTGGAGCGCCCTTACCGATTCGCCGTACATGCCCTTGCTCAGAGACTGATCGAGCTGGGTTTTCACCACGGCAGGATCGGTGTTGACCACCACTGGGGTCAGGGTGCTGGCGGGGACGGTGAGCAGGCTGGCATCGATACCACCCGGGTTTTCGCCGACCACCACGGAGGGGTCTCCGTCTCCCCCCGAGAAGCCGGCGAACACGGCGACGCCCAGCACACCGGCAGCGGCGATGGCCGGCAACCACTTCCTCACCGCAGGTACGGGGGTCTGTTGAGGTGGCCGGCGCCGCTGAGGCGGCTGGTGGGGCCGCGAACGCGGTTGGGGGGCTGGGGGCCTACGGGTGTTCACTAACGCTCCGGGAAGGTGGTCGGATCGAATCTACCAACCGAACCCGCCGGGGCGACTTCAGCAACCCGAGCCCTTGACGGGCTCCAGGGCCCTCAGCTCCTTGCGAAGCCGGAGCATCTCCTTGACGATCGTCCTGATCACCCCCAGCGAGGCCAGGGTGCTGGCCCCGCGAGTGCGGGGGAAGTAGTCGACCCCGAACTGGATGACGTCGTATCCCCGCTTCTTGGCGCGGATGATCAGCTCGGCATCGATGAACGAGCCCTCGCTCTTCAGCTCGACGTACTCGAAGATGGAGGTGCGGCAGAGCTTGAAGGCGAAGTTGATATCGCGCAGGCGCACCCCGAACAGGCGACGGATGAGAACGTTGTAGAAGAAGGTGTAGATGGCTCGGCTACTGCCTTCGCCTGTGCGGTCGTGTCGATAGGCACTGACGATGTCGGCTTCGTAGTAACGCAGGAGGCGCACCGCCTGGCCGACCTCGGCCATGTCGAATGGCAGATCGGCGTCGCTGTAGAGCACCAGGTCGCCGGTGGCGGCAGCGAACCCGGTCTTCATCGAACCGCCCAGCTTGCGGTTCACCGGGTGGTGCACCACGCGAACGTGGGGGTCGGCCTCGGCCATCTCCTCGGCCATGAGCGGGGTTCGATCGGTGCTCGCGTCGTCGACCACGATCACCTCGTAGTCGAGGATCTCACCTGACGCGATGAGCAGCTCGCACTCCTCTTTGGCGTAGCCCACCGCACGATGGATGTAGGCCTCTTCGTTCCACATCGGGAAGAAGATGCTGAGCTTTCGGAAGGGCTCGCGGGTCACGGCGGGTCAGGCTAGCGGTACCCTGGCAGTGAATGGAGCCGACCCTCGATGCCCCACCGTTCGCTGTGCCACCACCCCCGCCACCGGTCGTGGCCCTTTCTGCGCCTGCACGGCCGGGTGAGCTCACGCCCTCATGGGGCTCCTTGTTCTGGATGGCCTGGCTCGGCATCACCGGCGCGTTCGTGGGGGTCTGGGTCAGTTCGCGCAACACCGGATTGTCCACCTGGTGGCTCGGCCCGGAGACCGAGCCACGGCCGATCCTGTTGAATCTGCTGCCCCTTGTCGCCCCCCTCGCTCTGACGGTGATGGGTCTTCGGCGCCTGAGGTGGCTGCCGTGGGCCGGCCTGGGGGGCGCGACGGCGTGTGCGTTCTTCGCGATCGGCGACGTAGGCCGAGTGAACGGCTACACGGTCGTCGAGTTCACCCTCGCCGCAGGCGGCTTGCTGGTGTCGGCGGCGTCATTCACGGGCATGTACCGCACGGCGAGTCTGTAGCGTCAAGCCACATGTCCAAGGTGCTCACGTCGCTCCCCGTCGGTGAACGGGTCGGTATCGCATTCAGCGGAGGTCTCGACACCTCGGCCGCTGTGGCGTGGATGCGCGAAAAGGGTGCCATCCCGTACTGCTACACCGCCGATCTCGGCCAGCACGATGAGCCCGACCTTCCCGGTGTGCCCGGTCGGGCGAAGGAGTACGGCGCCCAGGAAGCACGCCTTGTGGACTGCCGAACCGAGCTGGTGCACGAGGGCCTCGTTGCGCTTCAGTGTGGTGCGTTCCACATCACCACAGCCGGGCGGACCTACTTCAACACCACCCCGCTCGGGCGGGCCGTTACCGGCACCCTGCTGGTCAGGGCGATGCACGAAGATGGTGTCGACGTATGGGGCGACGGCAGCACCTACAAGGGCAACGACATCGAGCGTTTCTACCGCTACGGCTTGCTGGTGAACCCCCACTTGCGCATCTACAAGCCGTGGCTCGACCACGACTTCGTCACCGAGCTCGGCGGCCGCACCGAGATGAGCGAGTTCCTCCACGCCCGCAATCTTCCCTACCGGGCCAGCAAGGAGAAGGCGTACAGCACCGATGCCAACATCTGGGGTGCCACCCACGAGGCCAAGGCTCTCGAAGAGCTGGGCACCAGCATGGACATCGTCGAGCCGATCATGGGTGTCGCCCACTACCGCCCCGAGGTCGTCATCGAGCCCGAAGTGGTGAGCATTCGCTTCCACGAGGGCTGGCCGGTGGCGATCAACGGCAAGGAGTTCGCCGACCGAGTGGCCCTGGTCGATGAGGCCAACACCATCGGTGGCCGTCACGGTCTGGGCATGAGCGACCAGATCGAGAACCGCATCATCGAGGCCAAGAGCCGCGGCATCTACGAGGCGCCGGCCCTCGCCCTGTTGCACATCGCCTACGAGCGGCTCGTCACCGCGATTCACAACGAGAACACCATCGAGAACTATCGCACCATGGGCCGCCGCCTCGGCCGCATGCTCTACGAGGGGCGCTGGTTCGATCCCCAGGGCCTGATGCTGCGCGAGCCGCTGCTGCGCTGGGTGGGTACCGCCGTGACGGGCGAGGTCACACTGCGCCTACGCCGAGGCGACGACTACACCGTGCTCGACACCACCGGCCCGAACCTCACTTACCACCCCGAGCGGCTGAGCATGGAGAGGGTGGAGGACCAGGCTTTCGGCCCTCTTGATCGCATCGGCCAGCTCACCATGCGCAACCTCGACATCGACGACAGCCGCGCCAAGCTCGACATCTACCGCCAGGCCGGCACCCTCAGCCCCGGTGGCCTCACCGCCCTCGAGGGCGGCCCTCCTACCTGACCCCTCCTCGACGGTCAGCGGCGATCGAGGATCGCGGCGAGGAGCTGGATTCGGGGGATGATGGTGTCGACCAGCACATACTCGTGATCGGCGTGGGCGCCACCGCCGACCGCACCCAGGCCGTCGAGGGTGGGCACTCCTCGGGCGGCGGTGAAGTTACCGTCGCTGCCCCCGCCAACGGCCGCTCCGCTGATCTCGCCCAGTCCGGCGGCCTGCGCTGCTTGCGACGCAAGGGCGAACAGGTCAGCCGAAGCCGTCGCCGGCATCGGCGGGCGGGTTATCCCACCCCGGACCTCGATCGTCGCGCCGGCAACCGACGTGTCGTTACCGGACAAACTGGCGAACAGGGATTCCAGACGCTCCTTCTCCCCGGCCTGCTCGACCCTCACGTCGACCTTCACCCGGCTGAGGGCCGGCACGACGTTCTCCGCCGTACCCGACCAGGCCATGGTCGGAGTCACGGTCGTACCCCGGGCCTCGTCGCCGAAAGTGGTGACCCGGGCGATCACCTCGGCGGCAGCGACGAGCGAGTTCACCCCGTTCCACGGCTCCAGGCCGGCATGGGCAGCCTTGCCGTGCACGACGAGCTCGAACGTACCCGTGCCCTTCCGCGCCGTCTTCAGCGCCCCTCCATCAGCGCTGGGCTCGCACACCAACACCTTCCCGCATGCAAGAGCGCGGAGTTCGATGAGGTCGCGGCTGGTGTCGCTGCCAACCTCCTCGTCGGCCGTGATCAGGAGCTCGATTCCGCTGAGATCGGTGAGCGAGGCGATGGCATGGATGGCCTGCACGATTCCGGCCTTCATGTCGAACACTCCCGGGCCGGTTGCCCGGTCGCCGGCCACCTCGAAGGGCCGCTCAGCCACCGTGCCGAGAGGGAAGACCGTGTCGTGATGCCCGATGATCAGCACCCGCGGGGTACCCCCGCCCATCCAGTTCACGTGAGGGCCGGCCGGTCCGTCGATGAGCTGCGCGGGTGAGCCGAGTCGCCTGGCGATGATGTCGGCCAGGACGCGAGCCGATTCGGTTAGGCAGGCGACGTCGTTGGACGGTGACTCGGTGTTCACCATGACCTCTAGGTCGGCGAGGATTGCCTGCAGGTTGATCACGGCTCTCATTCTGGCCCACCTCGCTCGTGGTGGGAGACTGACGGCGTGATCGTCCACCGGATCGCCACCTCGGAGTTCACAGCGATCTCTCAGCGAACCGGGATGATGCTCCCAGCGACGCGGTCGATGCTGGGCGGATGATGCTCCTCGATCCGCCGACCCCCGCTGACCTGCCGCCTGCCACGGCCGCGCTGCCGAGAACGCCGAACACTCCGGTCGAAGGTCGCCTGCGCCGCTTGCTGCGCGGTCGAGCCGACGACCCCAGCTGGGTACGCCCGAGCGTGCTCGTCCTGCTGGTCGGCACCGCCGTGCTGTATGTCTGGGGACTCGGGGCTTCGGGGTGGGCGAACGACTACTACTCGGCAGCGGTGCAGGCAGGCACCAAGAGTTGGAAGGCATTCTTCTTCGGGTCCAGCGACGCAGCGAACTTCATCACCGTAGACAAGCCACCCGCGTCGCTGTGGGTGATGGAGCTCTCGGCGCGGGTCTTCGGCTTGAACTCGTGGAGCATCCTCGTTCCCCAGGCGCTCGAAGGGGTCGCTGCCGTCGGGTTGCTGTACGTCACCGTGCGCCGCTGGTTCGGCGCCGCCGCCGGGCTCATCGCCGGCGCCGTCATGGCGCTCACACCCGTGGGTGTGCTGATGTTCCGTTTCAACAATCCCGACGCCCTGCTGGTGCTGCTGATGGTCGCCGCCGCCTATGCCGTGACAAGGGCGCTGGAGGACGGAGCCACCAAGTGGCTGGTGTGGGCAGGAGTCTTCCTGGGCTTCGGGTTCCTCACCAAGATGCTCCAGGTGCTCACCGTGCTGCCGGCCTTCTCCCTCGCCTACCTGGTGGCGGGCCCACCGAAGTTGGGCAAGCGGTTGTGGCAGCTCGTCCTCGGTGGCTTGGCCTTTGTGGCTGCGGCGGGGTGGTGGGTGGCGATAGTCGAGCTGTGGCCCGCCGACAGCCGCCCCTACATCGGCGGGTCCGAGAACAACAGCGTGCTCGACCTCGTCTTCGGATACAACGGCTTCGGTCGCCTCACCGGCAATGAGACCGGCAGCGTGGTCGGCGGCGGCGGCCAGGGCCAGGCCGGGTCCTGGGGCCCGACCGGATGGACCCGCCTGTTCAACGACTCGTGGGGTGGCCAGGCAAGCTGGCTGATCCCAGCAGCCCTTCTGTTCGGCGTTGTCGGCCTCGTGCTGGCCGGGTGGCGCGACCGCACCAACAGGCTGAGGTCCTCAGTGCTGGTGTGGGGTGGCTGGCTGTTCTTCACCGGGGCGACCTTCAGCCTCGGCGAAGGCATCATCCACGAGTACTACGCGATCGCCCTGGCACCGGCCATCGGTGCTCTGGTGGGCATCGGCACGACGGTGCTGTGGGCGCGCCGCAGCGATTGGTGGGCGAGTGGCCTTCTCGCCGCCGCCACCGCCCTGTCTGCGTGGTGGGCCTACGTGCTCCTCGGCCGCACCCCCGACTGGCTGCCCTGGTTGCGCACCCTGGTGCTGATCGCCGCCGCGATAGCCGTGGTCGGTCTGCTGGCCGGCCTGATGGGCGCTAGAAGCCGTGGGCCGGACCTTCTGGTCGGTGGCCCTGGCTGCCGCGACTGTGGCAGTGCTGGCAGGGCCCGGTGGCATTCAGTCTGGAGACCGTTCGCACCGAATCCGGCGGGGCCATACCGCTCGCCGGACCCGCCGGGCAGTCCCGGTCGGGTCCGGCGGGCAGAGGCCAGGTCGCCCGCCCCGGCGACGGCCAGACTGGCCAGAACGACCAGATCCGGCCGAACGGCCAGATCCCGCCAAACGGCCAGAACCGGCCAGACCGGTCCGACCGAACGGCCAGATCCCACCGAACGGCCAGACGGCCTACCGCCCCGGCCCAACGGCCAGATCCGCACCGAACGGTCAGGCGGAGCGTCCCGCGCCCGGCGGGGGCAACTTGCTCGACGGCAGCCACCCCGAGTGAAGCCGTGGTCGAGTTCCTCGACGAGGGCAGCGACGGCTTCACCTGGACCCTCGCGACCGCCGGCGCCAACCGGGCTGCCGGCTACCAGCTCTCCACCGAGGACCCGGTGATGGTCATCGGCGGGTTCAACGGCACGGACCCATGGCCCACCCTCGACCGGTTCGAGCAACTGGTAGCCGACGGTGAGGTGCACTACTACCTTCCCAGCGGCGGCCTGGGCGGCGGCGCGGGTGCGAGCAGCGGACAGGGTACCTCGGCCGAGATTGACGATTGGGTTACCGCCAACTTCACCAGCGTCACCGTCGATGGCACCACCTTCTACGACCTGACCACACCACTCGCCGACTGAGCCCCCAACCGTGAATGCACAGAAGGCAACGTCGGCTTCTGTGAATTCACAGTTGCGCCCACAAGCTCTCTTGGGGGAAGCCCGGACAGTGTGGCCCTGCGCACCCAAGGGCGCGTCGGATGCCCGGAGACGTGCTGCAATGGGGATGTGGAACGTCGCCGTGAGCACTTCGCCCAGTTTCTGAAGGCTCGGCGCGACGCCCTCGCACCCGCCGACGTCGGCCTTCCCGACGGTCGCCGACGGCGCACTAAGGGCTTGCGCCGTGAAGAGGTCGCCCTGCTGGCCGGGGTGTCGGTCACCTGGTACACCTGGCTGGAGCAGGGCCGCCCGATCAACGCTTCGGTCGACGTGCTCGAGGCACTCGCCCGCACCCTGAGACTCGACGAGGCGGAGCGTCAGCACCTTCTTACCCTGGCCACCCCTACTCCCTCAGCAAGCCAGGGCGCTGTCGCTTTGCCCGACGATGTGCCCGATGCACTGGTGAGGCTGATCACGGCGATGGAGCCGGCCCCTGCGTACGTGCTCGGTCCACGGTGGGAGTTCCTGGCCTGGAACCGCCCCCAGTCCCGCCTCTACCCGATGATCGATCACCTCACTGAGGAGGAGCGCAACCTGCTGTGGGTTGTCTTCGCCGAACCGACGGCTCGGGAGCTGCTCGTCGACTGGGCAGACCAGGCCCACCGCATCCTCGCCGAGTTCCGCGCCGGCACCGCCGGGCTGCGCGCCGACCCGAAGGTCAACACACTGGTCGAAAGGCTTACGGCCGCAAGCCCCGATTTCGCCGAGTGGTGGCCCCAACTCGACGTGGCCCAGTTCCAGACCCGGGTCCGCCGTTACCGGCACCCACGTGCCGGGGAACTGGCCTTCGAATACCAGCAGCTGACACCGAGCGAGTGGCCGGGGCTGAAGGTCGTCTGCCAGCTTCCCCTACCCGGCGACGACAGTGCCGAGCGGCTCGCAGCGTGGCGCAGCATCGCCTGAAACTGGGCTGTGGAGAACGAGGGTAGGGTTCGAGCGACAACGATCACCTCGGGGAGGCTCGATGGACGACCATGAGGTAAGTGCCCTCATCGACCGGTTCAACGCGGCATGGAACGCCCGCGACCTGGACCAAGCGCTGTCGATGGTCACCGACGATGCCGTGTTCGACGCCACCGGTCCGGCCCCGGACGGCTCTCGTCACGTCGGGCACGCTGAGCTGCGCGTCGCGTGGGAGGGCATCTTCTCCAATCCAGCGAGCCACTTCGACACCGAGGAAATCCTTGTGTGTGGCGACCGGGTGGTCCAGCGCTTCCGCTACACGTGGGGCGACGGGTATGTGAGAGGCATCGATCTGATCGCCGTTCGAGACGGTCGAATCTCGGAGAAGCTCTCCTACGTCAAGGGCTGATGGGCGTCAGACGACCCGCCGGGGCTACCCAACACGACGCCGGTAACCTTGGGTCCTCATGAGTACGGATGTGACCGCCGAATCCGCTCGGCGACGCACGTTCGCCATCATCAGCCACCCCGACGCCGGCAAGACCACACTCACCGAGAAGTTCCTGCTCTACTCGGGTGCGGTGCAAGAGGCAGGCGCGGTACACGCCCGCGAGGGACGTCGCAGCGCACGCAGTGACTGGATGGAGCTCGAGCAGCAGCGCGGCATCAGCATCAGTTCCACGGTTCTCCAGTTCCCCTACCGCGACCACATGGTCAACCTGCTCGACACCCCCGGCCACCGCGACTTCAGCGAGGACACCTACCGAGTGCTGGCGGCAGTCGACGCGGTGATCATGGTGCTCGACGCGGCGAAGGGCATCGAGAGCCAGACCCTGAAGCTGTTCCAGGTTTGCCGCTCCAGGAACCTGCCGGTGCTGACCTTCCTCAACAAGTACGACCGGCCCAGCCGCGAGCCACTGGAACTGCTCGACGAGATCGAGGCTCAGATCAACCTGCGCCCCACCCCGGTCACCTGGCCGGTGGGCAACGGCGAGGACTTCCACGGTGTCATCGACCGACGCACCGGCATGTACACCGAATTCACTCGCACCGCCCGCGGCGCTTCGGCGGCGCTCGAGGCCGAGCAACCCCTCGCCGACATCGCACCGGCGGCCACCGGCCGAGCCTGGAAACACGCCCTCGACGAGCTCGGCCTGCTCGACGCCGTCGGTTCCGATCTCGACCTTCCCTCCTTCTTGGCCGGCGAGTCGACCCCCCTATTCGTCGGTTCGGCACTGACCAACTTCGGGGTACGCAAGCTGCTCGACGCAGTCGTAGACCTGTGCCCGGCACCTTCCCCGCGCGCCGACGTCAACGGCAACGGACGTGCCCTCGATGCCCCGTTCAGCGCCTTCGTTTTCAAGGTGCAGGCCAACATGGATCCGTCGCACCGCGACCGCATCGCCTTCGCCCGCATCTGCTCCGGCCGCTTCGAGCGCGGGATGACAGCCACCAACGCCCGCACCGGCCGCGACATGACCACCAAGTACGCCACCACCGCCTTCGGCGCCGACCGCGAGACCGTCGAGGAGGCCTACCCCGGCGATGTCGTCGGCTTGGTCAACGCCAGCGGGGTGCTCATCGGCGACACCCTTTACGGCGCCGGCTACGAGGGCTCGGCCGTCTCCTACCCCCAGCTACCCCGGTTCGCCCCCGAGGTGTTCGCCAGGGCCCGCCCCCTGGACAACGGCAAGGCGAAGCAGTTCCGCAAGGGCCTCGAACAACTCGACGAGGAGGGGGTGGTGCAGGTGCTGCGGGACCCCGACATGGGCGACACCGAGAACGTTCTCGCCGCCGTCGGCCAACTCCAGTTCGAGGTCTTCGCCTACCGCCTGGGCAGCGAGTTCGGTGCCCCGAGTGAGGTGGTCAGCGCCCCGTATCAGGCGATCCGCCTCACCGACGAGAAGTCGGCCGACCGTCTGCGTCAGATCGGCGGCATCCGGATCCTCACCCGCGGCGACGGGGCGCTGGTAGCCCTGTTCGAGAATCGCTATCGCCTTCAGAGGCTGATGAGCGACGAGCCCGAACTGACCCTCGAGCCGATCATCGCCGACGCCACTCCTTTGACCTGAGCCGCCGCCCGGCTAGGGGCTGAGTAGTCAGCCGGCGAGCAACACGGACGTGGCCAACACCCCGTGGACGATCTCGCATATCTGCCGCGGCGTGGTTGCTGGGCCGAAGGTCGCTGCCACGCCGGCCCTGAGCAGCACCGGCAGGTCGGCATCGAGCACGACTCCACTGACCACTACGGGGGCCTCGGCACCCTTGCGTCTCAGCTCCTTCATCACCATCGGGGTGAGTGTGGTGCTGGACTGAGGGGGCATCGACAGAACTACGACATCGACGGCCTCGCCGACGCAGAGGTCCGCCACCATCTCCGGGGTGAGACCGGGCGCCGACACGATCACCTCGAACCCGGCATCGCTCAGGATCCGGCTGATGGTTCCCGAGCCGCGCCCATGACCACCGAGGCCGACTTTGGCGACCAGCAGGCGGACACCGGATGACATGGAAGAAGATTAGGCCACGGGGGCAACCGTCCGCGCGATCCTGCTTGATCATTCCCAGAACCTGCGCTCTCACCCCCGATCCGGTACCTTCTGGGTCGACCGACCAGCGAGCTCATGATGACCGATTCCTCACCGCCTCTTCCCGACACCCCTGCCGCGGCAAACTTCGTACGCGACATCGTGATCGCGGATATCGCCGACGGCACCTTCGGCGGGAGGGTCCAGACCAGGTTTCCACCGGAGCCGAACGGGTACCTGCACATCGGGCACGCCAAGGCGATCTGCATCGACTTCGGCATCGCAGCCGAGTTCGGTGGAGTGTGCAAGCTGCGCTTCGACGACACCAACCCGATCACTGAAGAAGTTGAATACGTCGACGCCATCATCGACGACTTGGGTTGGTTGGGCTTCGAGCCCGACGGTGAACCCCTATACACCAGCGACTACTTCGAACAGCTCTACCAATGGGCGGAACACCTCGTCACCGATGGCCTCGCTTACGTCGACGAACAGGACGCCGACACCATCTCGGCCCAGCGTGGCGGCTACGGCAGGCCGGGTGTAGAGAGCCCGTTCCGCAGCCGCAGCACCGACGACAACCTGGACCTCTTGCGCCGCATGCGCGCCGGCGAGTTTCCCGACGGGTCGCGGGTGTTGCGTGCCCGCATCGACATGCAGCACGAGAACATGCAGCTCCGCGACCCGGTGATGTACCGAATCCGCCACGAGCACCATCACCGCTCCGGCGACGCCTGGTGCATCTATCCCACCTACGACTGGGCCCACGGCCAGAGCGACGCCATCGAGGGTGTCACCCACTCCCTTTGCACCCTCGAGTTCGACAGCCATCGCGCCCTCTACGACTGGTATCTCGAGCACCTCCCACTTCCTGGCGACACGCCGCGCCAGACCGAATTTGCCCGCCTCGAACTGACCCACACGGTTACGTCGAAGCGCAAGCTGCTGCAGCTGATCAACGAAGGGGTCGTCGACGGGTGGGACGATCCACGACTGCCCACCCTGCGCGCCCTTCGCCGCCGCGGCTACCCGGCCGGCGCCATTCGCGGCTTCTGCGATTTCATCGGGGCGGCCAAGACCAACAGCCGCCACCAGATAGAGCTGCTCGAATGGTTCGTCCGCGGCGAGCTGAATCGCACTGCCCAACGCCGGATGACCGTGCTGCGTCCGGTGAGGCTCGTCATCACCAACTGGCCGGCAGGCCATGTCGAACTCGTCGAGGTTGCCAACAACCCGGAGAACCCCGCCGACGGCACCCGACTGGCGGAATTCAGCGGCGAACTGTTCATCGAGGCCGACGACTTCATGGCCGAACCCCCGCCGAAGTTCTACCGACTAACCCCGGGGGCCGAAGTGCGCCTGCGCGGCGCCTATTTCGTCCGGTGCACCGGGTTCACCCTGCACGACGAGGGCGACGCCACCGGCACCGTTGCCGAGGTGCACTGCACCTACGACCCGGACACACACGGAGGGCAGGCACCCGACGGCCGCAAGGTGAAGGCCACCATCCACTGGGTGAGCACGGCCCACGCCGTGAACGTCGAAGTGGCGTTGTACAACCGCTTGTTCACGGCCGAAGTACCCGGCGAGTCCACCGGCGATCCATTCGACGACATCGACAGGAACTCGAAACAGGTCGTCAGCGGCAAGGCCGAAGCAGCCCTCGCCGACACCCCGGCGGGCGCCGTGGTGCAGTTCGAGCGCCTCGGCTACTTCGCCCTCGACCATGACACTCCGATGCTGTTTCACCGCACCGTCGGCCTGAAGGACGAGTGGGCCAACATCCAAAAGCGCCCCAAGTAGAGCCCGCCTCCGAGGGTTTCCTGCCAAGGCAAACGTTGCCCGACACGGCGCTAGATCGAGAAGTCGCCGCCGGACCAGACCCCTTCGGCCGATGGACGGATCGCCGTGGTGGAGCGTCGACCGGAGACGGCGGTCTCGAGCTCGTCGACCCTGTCGAGCAGGGAGCTCAGGCTGGCGCCCACCAGATCGGGGAGCACGTGTCGTCGAGATCGGGTTCGGGCACGGGCGCTGTGGTGCGACTACGCGAAACGATCTGCCCCGGCACGCCGACGACCACCGAGTTGGGTGGCACCGACCGGACGACGACGGCATTGGCGCCGATGCGGCTCCCCTCCCCCACCTCGAGCGACCCGAGCACCTTGGCCCCGGCGCCGATGGTGACCCGGTTGCCGATTGTCGGGTGCCGCTTGCCCTTCTCGAAGGTGGTGCCGCCGAGGGTGACCCCGTGATAGATCGTGACGTCCTCGCCCACTACAGCGGTCTCACCGATGACCACACCCATGCCGTGGTCGATGAACAGCCCCGGCCCGATGTCTGCGCCCGGGTGGATCTCGATACCGGTGAGCTTGCGCGAGACCTGCGACACCGCCCGACCGGCAAATCGATAGCCGCGCACCCACAGCCAGTGGGCTACACGGTAGGCCCAGATGGCGTGCACCCCGGGGTACAGGAGGGCCACCTCGAGCGTGGACCGAGCAGCGGGGTCGCGGTCGCAAGCCGCCTGAAGGTCGCGTCGCCAGTTGCTCACTTCAATCGGCCAGGTCGGCGTAGAGGGCCGTGCTGAGGTAGCGCTCGCCGAAGGACGGGATGATGACGACAATCCGCTTGCCGGCGTTCTCCGGGCGGGCTGCCACCTTCGCCGCCGCCCACACTGCGGCGCCGGACGAGATGCCGACGAGGATGCCTTCCTCGCGGCCCATGCGGCGGGCCGTCTCGAATGCGTCGTCGTTGGTCACCTGGATGATCTCGTCGATGACGCTCTGGTCGAGGATGATGGGTACGAAGCCGGCGCCGATGCCCTGGATGGCGTGAGGACCCTTCGGCCCACCGGACAGCACCGCTGAGGCAGCCGGTTCGACGGCGATGATCTGCACCTCCGGCTTGCGCTCCTTGAGCACCTGGCCGACGCCGGTGATCGTGCCGCCCGTGCCGACGCCGGCGACCACGATGTCGACCTGACCGTCGGTGTCGCGCCAGATCTCCTCGGCGGTGGTTGCGCGGTGGATGGCCGGGTTGGCGGGGTTCTCGAACTGTTGGGGCATGAAGTACTTCGGGTCGCTGGCGGCGAGCTCGGCCGCCTTGGCGATGGCGCCGGCCATCCCCTCCGGGCCAGGCGTGAGCACCAGTTCGGCACCGTAGGCCCTCAGCAGCTGACGCCTCTCCTTGCTCATCGTCTCCGGCATGGTGAGCACGATCTTGTAGCCGCGGGCCGCAGCCACCATGGCCAGGGCGATTCCCGTGTTGCCACTGGTGGGCTCGACGATGATCGTGTCGGGGCCGATCTTGCCGTCTCGTTCTGCAGCGTCGAGCATGGCCACGCCGATGCGGTCCTTCACGCTGTGGGCCGGGTTGTAGAACTCGAGCTTGGCGACCACTTCGGCCCCTGCGCCGTCGATCACACGATTGAGACGGACGAGGGGGGTGTTGCCGACAAGGGCAGTGACGTCGTTAGCGATATTGGCCATGGGAGCTCCTCGATCGGGGTTTGTCCTATTGCCTGACCAACTTAGTCGGAATTAGACCGGAACGGTCGAAGAACTCCTGAACCGAGCCGTCAATCCGTCTACGCCCTGGGGGTGAGACGCCCTATTGCCTGGGCTACCACGTCGTCGACCGTCACCGTTCCGGCCCTGACAGCGCCAGCCAGGTCGGTCCTCATGTCCGGCTCCCAGAAGGTGTCGAGATGGGCGGCCGTGCCTGCGATGGCGGCGGCAGTGTCCGCGCCCTGGCCCGCTGCCAGCTGCCGGGCGATCTGGTTGGCCATGCGGACCAGGGCACCGATGCGGTGCTCCGGAGAATCGACCTCGACCCTGGCCGCCGACCGGCCGGGCGTGACCTGCACCGCGGTGACCTTGTACTCAGGACAGTTCGTGGCCCAATCACTCAACTCGGTGGTGACCACGTTGGCACCGCTGACCGGGTGGTGAAAGGTGGTGTACACCACCCCCTGAGGTAGTCGATCGGTCAGCACGGCGCGAAGCGTGGTGGCACCTATGCGGCTGGCCAGGGTGACCTCGTCGCCGTCGGCGATGCCCCGTTCGCCGGCGTCGTAGGGGTGCATCTCGAGCACGTCCTCGGGGTGCCAGCGGACGTTGGAGGTGCGCCGAGTCTGGGCACCGACGTTGTACTGGGTGAGGATGCGCCCGGTGGTCAGCAGGAGGGGGAAGCGGCGGTTGGACACTTCGTCGGTGGGCACGTAAGGGGTGATTGTGAACACGCCGGGGCCGGCGGCGAATCCTTCCGTGTGCATGATCGGCGTGCCAGTCGGGTGCTGCTCGTTGCACGGCCACTGCACACTGCCCAGTTCGTCGAGCTTGGCGAAGCTGACACCGGCGAAGGTGGGGGTCAACCGGGCGATCTCGTCCATGATCTGCGACGTGTTTTCGTAGTGCATCGGCGCGCCGAGCGCGGTGGCCAGCGCACACACCACTTGCCACTCCTGCCTTCCGCTCCGGGGCGCCATCACCGGTCTCACCCGGTTGATGCGACGCTCGGCGTTGGTGAAGGTGCCGTCCTTTTCGAGGAACGACGTCGCCGGCAGAAACACGTGGGCGTACTTCGCGGTCTCGTTGAGGAACAGGTCCTGCACGACCACCAGCTCCATCGCCTTCAAGGCTGCGACGACGTGGACCGTGTTGGGATCGCTCTGGGCGATGTCCTCACCCTGGATGAAGATGCCCTTGAAGTGGCCGTCGATGGCTGCGTCGAGCATGTTGGGGATGCGCAGGCCTGGTTGGGGCTGGATCGGGTGGCCCCACATGGCCTCGAAGGTGAGCCGTGTTGCCTGGTCGCCGACATGGCGGTAGCCGGACAACTCGTGGGGGAAGGACCCCATGTCGCAGCTGCCCTGGACGTTGTTCTGACCCCGCAGGGGGTTGATGCCCACCCCGTCGCGTCCGATGTTGCCGGTGGCCATGGCGAGGTTGGCCATGCCCATCACCATCGTGCTGCCCTGGCTGTGCTCGGTCACGCCGAGGCCGTAGTAGATGGCGGCGTTACCACCGGTGGCGTACAGCCGCGCTGCGGCTCTCACATCCGCGGCCGGCACTCCGGTGTGCACCTCGGTCGCCTCGGGGCTGTTCTCCGGTCGGCTGACGAACTCGGCCCACTGGGCGAACCCGGTCGGCTCACACCTCTCGCTGCACGAACTCGTGTCCAGCAGGCCCTCGGTGACCACCACGTGGGCGAGGGCGTTGATGACGGCGACGTTGGTGCCCGGGCGCAACTGCAGGAAGTGGGCGGCGGCGATGTGGGGAGCCCTCACCAACTCGATGCGACGCGGGTCGACGACGATCAGGCGGGCGCCGTCTCGGATGCGCTGCTTCAGGCGCGAGGCGAACACCGGGTGGGCGTCTGTGGGGTTCGCCCCGATCAGAAGAATGACGTCGGCATGATCGACCGACCTGAAGTCCTGAGTGCCCGCCGACGTGCCGAATGCAGTCTTCAGGCCGAATCCCGTGGGTGAGTGGCAGACCCGGGCGCACGTGTCGACGTTGTTGTTGCCGAAGGCGGTGCGAATCATCTTCTGCACTAGGAACACTTCCTCGTTGGTGCATCGCGACGATGTGATGCCGCCGATGGAGTTCTGCCCATGGCGGCGTCTGGATCTCGCCGAACCTCGCTGCCGCATGAGAGATCGCCTCGTCCCAGTCGACGGTGCGCCACTCGTCGGCGATGTGCTCGCGCACCATCGGGTGCAGAACCCGATCGGGGTGGGTGGCGTAGCCCCAGGCGAAGCGGCCCTTCACGCAGGAGTGGCCCTCGTTGGCACCTCCTTTCGTCGCCGGCACCATGCGCACCACCTGCTCGCCTTGGACCTCCGCCCAGAACGAGCACCCGACCCCGCAGTAGCCACAGGTGGTGAGCACCCGGCTCTGGGGCTGGCCGTGCTCGATGATCGTGTTCTCGGTGAGCGCGGCGGTCGGGACACACCTGCACGCAGGCGCCGCAGCTCACACAGTCGCTGTCGAAGAAGCTGCCGCCGGCACCGGCCGCCACCTGCGATGCCGAAGCCACGACCCTCGATGGTGAGCGCGAACGTGCCCTGGATGTCGTCGCAGGCGCGCACACACCGTGAACAGACGATGCACATCGAGGCATCGAAGGTGAAGTACGGATTGCTCTTGTCCGGTGCCACGCCGCCAACCCGGTCCGCCGAACCCGTGAACCGAAGCGCACGCTGCGCAGGCCCACCGCCCCGGCCACGTCCTGGAGCTCACAGTCGCCGTTGGCGGCGCAGGTGAGGCAGTCGAGCGGGTGGTCGCTGATGTAGAGCTCCATCATCCCGCTGCCGCAGGCGTTCGAGTCTCGGCGACTGGGTGGTCACCACCATGTCCGCAGCGCAGGGCGTGGTGCACGAGGCGGGCGTGCCCACGCGGCCCTCGATCTCGACGAGGCAGAGACGGCAGGAGCCGAACGGGGCGAGCCGGTCGGTGGCACACAGCTTGGGTATGTCGACTCCGGCGAGGGCGGCGGCGCGCATCACCGATGTGCCCTCGGCCACCGCGACGGGGCGACCGTCGACGGTGAGCCTCACCGAGGTGGGTGCCGGGATGCGTTCCCTGCGATCGGGCGCGGGCGTACCCAGATCGATGTCGCTGTTGAAGTTCATCGGCGTCACCCTCCACACGTTCCTCGGGGGCGACCGCGAGATGGAAGTCGTCGGCGAAGTGGGTGAGGGCACTGCGCACCGGCATGGGAGCGAGGCCGCCCAGGGCGCACAGGGAGCCGTCGGTCATCACCTCGCACAGATCGACGAGGGTGACGATGTTGGTGGTCACGTCGACGCCGTCGATGATCCTGTCGATCAACTCCACACCGCGGGTGCTGCCGATGCGGCACGGGGTGCACTTGCCGCAGCTCTCGGCGGCGCAGAACTCCATCGCGAACCGGGCCTGGGCGGCCATGTCGACGGTGTCGTCGAAGACGACGATGCCACCGTGGCCGACCATGGCGTCGATGGCGGCGAGGGTCTCGTAATCGATCGGCTGGTCGAACTTCTCGACGGGCAGGTAGGCGCCGAGCGGACCACCGATCTGCACCGCTCTCACCGTTCGGCCGCTGGCGGTTCCGCCGCCGATGTCGTCGACCAGTTCGGCGAGGGTGATGCCGAATGGGGTCTCGAAGATGCCGCCCCGAGCGATGTTTCCCGCCAGCTGGAACACCTGGGTGCCATGACTGTGCTCCGTGCCGAGCGCCCGGTAACCGGCGGCGCCGTCGGCCAGGATGGCCGTCGCCGTGGCCAGGCTGATCACATTGTTGACCACGGTCGGCTTGCCCCACAGTCCGACGTGAGCGGGCAGGGGCGGCTTGGCCCTCACCACGCCACGCTTGCCCTCGAGGCTCTCGATCAGAGCGGTCTCCTCGCCGCAGATGTAGGCGCCGGCGCCCACCCTCACGTGCACCCGGAAGGTGAACCCGGAGCCGAGAACGTCGGAGCCCAGCCAGCCGCGCTCCTCAGCGGTGGCGACCGCCTGCCGCACCGTGCATCACGGCGTCGGGGTACTCGCTGCGGATGTAGACGTATCCCTCCTCGGCGCCGACCGCCCACCCGGCGATGGCCATTCCCTCAAGCAGCATGAAGGGGTCGCCCTCCATCAGCATGCGGTCGGCGAAGGAGCCGCTGTCGCCCTCGTCGGCGTTGGCCACGACATATTTCGTCGACCCCGGCGCAGCCATCACCGTTCGCCACTTGGTCCCGGTGGGGAAGGCCGCTCCCCCGCGACCGCGCAGCCCGCTGGCCGCAACCTCGGCGACCACCTGTTCTGGTTGCATCGCCAACGCCCGACGCAGGCCGACAGTGCCACCGTGGGCCAGATAGTCGTCGGGGTCGAGGGGGTCGACGACACCGACGCGGCGGAAGGTGAACCTCGTCTGCCTCAGCATCCACGGCAGCTGTTCGACAGCCCCGAGGCGCAGGGGGTGGTCGCCCCCGGTGAGCATGCCGGCGGCGAGCAGGCCCGGTACGTCGGCGGCCGTCACCGGGCCGTAGCCGATGCGGCCCGCCGCGGTCGCCACCTCCACCAGTGGCTCGAGCCACAGCATGCCCCGCGACCCGTTGCGAACCACCCTCGTGCCGGGTTCCCCGGCGAGGACCTGCAGCCACCTCGTCGGCACCGGCTGCGCGGGCCGCGGCATCGCCGGGCACGTACACGGTCACGTCAGTACCCGCGCCGCGGTCGGCGCCGCCTCTGCCGACAGGAGCGGGCCTGCGAAGACGAAGAGATGCCGGCGATCGTCGTACCTGTCGCCAGCCCTGTCCAGGCCGGCTGCCGACACAGATGAGTGAACGTGATCCGCCACGGCCACAATCGGGCCCTGGGTACAAAGACCGAGACAGAAGACCTGCTCGACTTCGACGCCGACGAGATCCTGGGCCGCCTGCCACACCTCCTTCCACCGCGCGCCTGGCATGCGTCGCCGCGGCAGACCCTCATCAGGGGCTCCGTCGGTGGGGTCGTGCGCAGATCGCTGTAGAAGCTGACGACACCGTGGACCTCGGCCGAAGACACGTTGAACGCTTCCGCCAACAGGGCGACGACCCCGAGATCGATGTAGCCCATCTCGTGCTGGACCGCCTGCAGGGCCGGCAGGAGGCCGCCCTTCACCCCGGCCATGTCGCTCACGATGGCCTGGACCACGTCAGAGGGGTGGGCTTCGATCAAGGTGGCCGATGGTACTCCTACGAAGGTGAGCGCAGGAGGCTGGATCGCCGCCGCCCGAGCGGCTTCGAGGCGCTCGGTGGTGAGCAGTCGACGCCCCACCACGAACAGGCCGACGCCGATCGCGGCGTCGACGAACCACACCCAGCGCAGGGCCATCGTGTGGCTGGTGTACCTCTCGGCCACGATCACCACCAATCCGCCCAGCGCAGCACCGATCGGCATCATCCCCCAGGCAAAGAAGCGGTAGACGCTGTTCACCCTGCCGAGAAGGTGGGGTGGGATGATCGTCTGGCGCAAGCTCACGGTGATCACGTTCCACGTACTGCCCAGCAGGGTGCCCACGGCGAACAACACTGCCACCAGGGGCCACCACGACGACAGCCCCACCAGCAACTGCATCACCGCCATGGACCCGAGGGTGATCGACAGACAGGTGCCGCTACCGAACTTCTTCGACATCCACGGGGCCGCGTAGCCCCCGACGATGCCGCCGACCGCGAAACCGAAACCCATCAGGGTGAAGGTGATCGGGGTTACGTGCAACACGTCCTGGGCGAACAACACGAGCATCGCCCCGCTGAGGGTGTTGGCCATGTTCATCAACCCGAGGATGATCGCCATCGACCTCAGCAAGGGGTTGTGCCAGAGCCACTTCACACCCTCGGCCAGTTCAGAGCGCCATGAGCTGGGCGCCGAGTCCTCGGGCCGCTCGGCACGGAAGATCCCCGGGATCAGGGCGACGAGGGCGGCGGCCAAGAAGAAGGACGCGGCATCTACGAAGAAGGGCAGGGAGAACATGGCGATCAGTAGCAGTGAGCCAATGGGAGGGCCGATGAAGGTGTTGGCCACGGCCTCGGCGCTCCACATGCGGCCGTTGGCCCGCTCCAGGTGTTCGGGGGCCGACAAGGGCGGGCATGATCGTCTGCCCGCAGTTGTCGCGCAACACCTCCGCGCAGCCGAGAAGCAAGGTGGCGACCAGCAGGACCACGTACAGCCCGACACGGGTTCCCACCACTTCGCGGACCTCGTCCGGTGTGGGTAGAGAGCCCTGCTTGGACAGCACCGCCAGGGCGACGACAACCGTCAGCAGCCCGCGCAGGAAGTCCATCGACACCATCGCCCGCCGGCGGTCGACCCGATCGGTGATCACCCCGGCCGGCAGGGTGAACAAGAGCCACGGTAGGCGCTGCACGGCGGCAACCAGGGCAATCAGGAGGGGATTGCGGGTGATTGCCGTGGCCAGCCACGGATAGGCGATGGCCGCCATCCCATCGCCGATGTTGGACAGGGCCGTGGCCGCATAGAGCTTGCGGTACCCGCCACCGAGGTGCACCCTTTCGCGTTCCACGTCCATCCTCTCGGCTCAACAGGTTCTGTCTAGCAGGACAGGGATTCAGCCTCGAACACTTGACGGAACAGCCGGGTGATGTGGGCCGCGGCGTCGTCACGGTCAGGTCTAGAGGCCGCGGGCACGGACTTGTGTGAGCGCACAAACACAACGCTCGGTCTGTGCGCTCTGAGCGCAGCAGCCTCCCGTCGAGTCGCCCGTCTAGCTCGTGTCTCTCGCATGTCATCATCGGCGCTGGGCCGGGGTCTGCGCCCGCCTCAACGCCAACATTGCGTCGGAGGTGTCAGGTCATCGTCTCGGCGCTGGGCCGGGGTCTGTGCCCGCCTCAACGCCAACAAAGCTGCGCTCGGCCGGCCTGTGTCTGAAAGAGCGGAACTGGATCAACAAGCATGGTCACCCAGAGCAGGTCACGGGCCGGATAGACACGCCAGCCGCCGCCCACCCAGTTCCCATCCGAGTGCCTGGCAACCATCCGAGTGCCTGGCGACCATCCGAGTGCGGGCGTGCCCCCCGGCGGGCCGCTGTCACTCGGATCACCCGCGACCACCGACACCCCTCGGAACTATTCGTCTAGAGGCTGCGGGCGATGATCTCCTTCATGATCTCGGTGGCACCTCCGTAGACACGCGCGATTCGGGCGTCTACGTAGGCACGGGCGATCGGGTACTCGCGCATGTAGCCGTAACCGCCGTGGAGCTGAAGCCCGGCATCGATGACACGGCCCTGCATTTCGGTACACCACCACTTCGCCATCGCCGCAGTCTCGGCGGTGAGCTCACCGGCGTTCAGCGCCTCGACGCACCTGTCTACGAACACCTGCCCGATCTCCACCTCGGTGGCCATCTCGGCGAGCTTGAACCGAGAGTTCTGGAAGGCAGCCAGCGGCTGGCCGAATGCCGTGCGCTCACGTGTGTATTCGAGGGTCCAGCGCAGGGCGGCGGCGGCAGCGGCCACCCCGGCGATGGCGATCGACAGCCTTTCCTGGGCGAGGTTGCGCATCAGCAACTTGAAACCTTCACCCTCCGCGCCCAGCCGGTTGGCCACCGGCACCCTGACATCGGTGAAGAACAGCTCCGCCGTGTCTTGGGAATGCAGGCCGATCTTGTCGAGCTTGCGACCGCGCTCGAAGCCGGGCATGCCCCGTTCGACCACCAGCAGGGTGACCCCGGCATGGCGGGCAGTCGGGTCGGTCTTCACCGCGGTGATCACCAGATCGGCATTGATCCCATTGGTGATGAAGGTCTTCGAGCCGTTGACCACATAGTCGTCGCCGTCGCGAACGGCGGTGGTGGTGATCGAGGCCAGGTCGGATCCGGTGCCGGGCTCGGTCATCGCCACTGCGGTGATCAGCTCACCGGCGCAGACGCCGGGTAACCAGCGGCCCTTCTGCTCCTCGTTGGCCGAGTCGCGGATGTAAGGCATGCAGATGTCGTTGTGCAAGGAGAGACCGAGGCCGGCGTCCGGTAGCACCGGCGCTGACCATCTCTTCGGCGAAGATCATGTTGTAGCGGAAGTCCTTGGCCCCACCACCGCCGTACTCGGTGGGCACGTCCATGCCCAAGAATCCGTGGGAGCCGGCTTGGGTGAACACACTGCGGTCGACGATCCCGGCGGCTTCCCACCTCTCCAGGTGAGGAACCAGCTCGCGCTCCACGAACTGCCTCACGGAGTCGCGGAAGAGGTCGTGCTCCTCGTCGAACAAGTTGCGCTTCATCGAATCTCCATGTCGGCCGACACCTGACGACCCTGCCACCTCACCCGTCAGAGGGCGGACTTCTCCAGGATGTGGACGCCGCAGGCCGAGCCGAGGCCGATCACATGAGCGAGGCCCACCTTGGCACCCTCGATCTGACGAGGACCGGCCTCGCCGCGGAGGTGATGGCAGACCTCCCAGATGTTGGCGATGCCGGTGGCTGCGATCGGGTGACCCTTGGACTCCAGACCGCCCGACACGTTGACCGGGGTGGTGCCGTCACGCCAGGTGGCGCCGGAGTTGAAGAAGTCGGCAGCGCCGCCTTCTTCGCACAGGCCCAAGTTGTCGTAGTGGACCAGTTCCGCGGTGGCGAAGCAGTCGTGCAGTTCGACCAGGTTGAGATCCTCAGGACCGACACCCGCCTGCTCATAGGCCTGCTTGGCGGCCATCTTGGTGAGCGTGTTCACGTCGTAGAGGACCTGGCTGGCCTCGGTGTAGGGGTCCGAGGTGAGGATCGATGCCGACACCTTGACCGCCCGACGCTGCTGCTCGAGCGACAGGGTGCGCAGCTTGGTGCCCGAAACCACGACGGCAGCGGCGGCGCCGTCGCAGTTGGCCGAACACATCGGCCGGGTGTTCGGGTACGAGATCATGATGTCGTTCATGATCTCTTCCAGCGTCATCCTCTTGGTGTAGGCGGCCATCGGGTTCAGGGTGGAGTGGGCGTGGTTCTTCTCGCTGATCCGGGCGAACAGTTCGAAGCTGACGCCGCCGTACTTGTGGCCGTACTCCATACCGATCTGGGCGAACAGGCCGGGCATCGTCTCGGTGCCGATCAGGCCGTCGACCGGCGCCACTGCCCCGTATCGCCCACTCGGCGTGTAGGTGTTGGAGCCGTCCTTGCGCGAGCCACCGGCGAGCAGGCCGGCGCCGGCCAGCTTCTCGACGCCCACGGCCATGCCCATGTCGCACTCGCCGGCCTTGACGGCCATGATCGCCGTGCGGAGCGCGGTGGCGCCGGTGGCACAAGCGTTGGACACGTTGTACACCGGGATGCCGGTCTGGCCGATCTGCTTCTGGATGTTCTGGCCAATCCCGCCGTTGCCCATCAGGTTGCCGGCGGCAAGGATGCCCATGTCCTTCATCGTCACCCCGCCGTCGGCGAGGGCAGCGAGCGCGGCCTGCGAAGCGAGGTCGACGACGTCTTTGTCCGGGTGCTTGCCGAACTTCGTCATCGTGATACCGAGGATGTAGATGTCGTCAGCCATCGTGGTGAGTTCCTTCGTGAGTTCCGGGTGGGTGGTCAGGCAGCGGGCTCGTAGCCGAAGCCGATGGCTTCGGTGCCGGCTTCGTCGGTTCCGAGCACGTAGGTGGCGAGCTTCACCTTCATGCCGGTCTTGACGTGCTCAGGGCTGGGTTCGACGTTGATGAGGTTGCCGCGCGTGGTGGTGCCGTCGCAGTTGACGATCGCCGCCACGAAGGGCACGGGCACGCCGGGAGCGGCGAAGGTGACGATCGTGAAGGCCACCACCTCACCGTCGGTGCCGATACGTACCTTGCGGAAGTCGGTGCCGCTGCACGAGGCGCAAGCATTGCGGCGATCGAAGAACCTGGCACCGCAAGCGGTGCACTCGTTGGCGACGAGATGAGGGTCGTCGCCCACTACCAGGTAGTCGACCAGGGGGATCTGGTTGGCCACGTGCTTCCTCCAACATCGGGACGAGCCCATTGGGCCCGTCAGTGACAACTGGATCGATCATCCCACAACGCGTCCTGCAGCCCGAAGCCGGAGCCGGAGTCGGAGTTGGACCCAACTGTGAATTCACAGAAGGCGACGTTGCCTTCTGTGAATTCACAGTTGCCCGCGCAAGGGTTATGGGACCGCAGTCAACGGCGCTGAGGCCGTCGGGAAGGCCGTGTCAGCGCCCCTTCCAGACCGGTGCCCTCTTCTCGGCGAAGGCCGTGGCGCCCTCGCGGGCGTCCTCGCTCATGAACACCGACGCGGTGACCTTGCCGACGTGGGCGGCGGTGTCGGGGCCGATCTCCTCGATCATCAGCTGCTTGGTGGCCTGAACGGCGAGGGGCCCGTTGGCGTTGATCAGCGCCGCCAACCCGAGCGCAGTGCTGATCACGTCTGCCGCCGGCACGACGCGGTTGACGAGACCGAGCTCCCTGGCCCGCTCGGCCGAGATCGGCTCACCGGTGAGGCCCATCTCCAGCGCCACCTGCAGAGGGATGCGCCGTGGCAGGCGGGTGCCGCCACCGGCGGCAACGAGGCCACGCTTCGCCTCGGGAATCCCGAAGCGGGCATTCTCGGCGGCCACCACCAGGTCGCACTTCATAACTACCTCGAAGCCGCCGGCGAGGGCATGACCGTTGACCGCCGCAATGATCGGCTTGGTGCAACTGGTGAGGATGTTCAGTCCGGCAGCCACCATGCTCATGTCCTCACCGGCAGCGAAGGCCTTGAGGTCCATGCCGGCGCAGAAGATCTTCTCTCCGGCACCGGTGACGATGATCGAGCGCACGTTCGGGTCGTCGGCGGCGGCGGTCAGGGCATCTACCAGACCCTTGCCGACAGCGGCATTGAGCGAGTTGGCCGCTTCTGGCCGGTTGAGGGTGAGGATCATCACTCCGTCGCGAATCTCGACATCGACACTCATGGTTGCTCCTTGAAGTTGGAAGAGGGGAAGTTGAACCGAGAGACCAGGGTACGCGCCACGGGGGTTCACTTCGCCACCGGATCGGGCGCAGAGTACCCTTGCCCCGCCCCGGCCGGCCCCGCCCTACCCCGCCGGGGCCGGACCGAGCAGGAGGCTGCAATGGGCGACACCAGCCCGGAGGAAGACGCCATCGTCGAGCTCGTGGCGAAGTTCGTCGACGAACAGGTGCGCCCTGTGGTGAACGAGCTCGAGCACGCCAACACCTACCCCGAAGCCCTGATCGAGCAGATGAAGCAGATGGGCGTCTACGGCCTGGGCATACCCGAGCCCTACGGCGACTTCGCCGTCTCGACGCTCTGCTACGCCCGAGTCGCCGAGGAGTTGTCGCGGGGCTGGATGAGCCTGGCGGGCGCCTTTGGCGGCCACTCGGTGGTGTCCAAGCTGATCCTGTGGTTCGGCACCGATGAGCAGCGCTTGCGGTATCTGCCGCGCATGGCGACCGGAGAGCTGAGGGCCACCATGGCGCTCACCGAACCCGACGGAGGCAGCGACCTGCAGGCCTTGCGTACCGTCGCCACACCCACGGCTGACGGCTATGTGATCAACGGTGCCAAGACATGGATCACCAACGCCCGCCGGTCCGGGCTCGTCGCCCTGTTGTGCAAGACCGACCCAGCCGCCGAGCCTTCCCACCGGGGGATCAGCATCCTCCTGGTCGAGAAGGTTCCCGGCTTCACCGTCGGCCGCGACCTGCCCAAGCTCGGCTACAAGGGTGTGGAGAGCTGCGAGCTGCACTTCGACGATTGCCACGTGCCCGCCGACGCACTGCTCGGCGGGGTGGAGGGTGAGGGCTTCGGGCAGATGATGAAGGGGCTCGAGGTCGGCCGCATCCAGGTGGCCGCCCGCGCAATCGGGGTCGCAAGGGCCGCCTTCGACGATGCCCTGCGCTACGCCCAAGAACGCCACACCTTCGGCAAGCCGATCTGGCAGCACCAGTCGGTGGGCAACCTTCTCGCCGACATGGCGACCAACATCACCGCTGCCCGCCAACTCAACTTGTACGCCGCCGCTCGGATCGATGCCGGTCAGCGGGCCGACATGGAGGCCGGGATGGCGAAGCTGTTCTCCTCCGAGATGGCCGCCAAGGTCACCCTCGACGCGGTGCGGATCCACGGCGGCTATGGCTACTCCCAGGAGTTCGACGTCGAGCGTTACTACCGCGACGCACCGCTGATGATCGTCGGCGAAGGCACCAACGAGATCCTCCGCAACGTCATCGCCCGCCAGGCCGTCGATCGCGGTGGCCTCGACTAAACCGAGCGAGAGGGCACGACGAGCGCAAGCGCGCCACACTGTTGGGGTGAGCTTCGCCCTGCACCACACCGGCCCCCTGTTCGACGATCTGGCGGTGGGCGACGAGATCCCTCCCCTGCCGCCGGTGACCCTCACCGAGGCGGACAACGCTCTCTATAGGGCGGCCACCGGCGACCAGCATCTCTTGTCCGCCGATGTATCGGCGTACCGCACCGCAGGTGGGCGTAGCGCTCTCGCCAACCCAGCGCTGGTGATGCAGTACTCGATCGGGCAGACCACCAACGCCACCCGCAGGGCCATCGCCAACCTCTACTACCGCTCCGTGAGGGTGTTGCGCATGGTGGAGTTGGGCGAGACCCTGAGAACCACCACCACCGTGCTCGGCCTGCGCGATGCGTCGACCAAGGACGGCCACCAAAGGGGCAAGGTGTGGCTGGGCATCCACACGATCGGCAACGCCGGCCCGGTGGCCGAATACGAGAGATGCGCCCTGCTGCCTGCCCGGGGCGAGTGCGGCCATGCCGATGAGATCCCCGGCCCGTCCGGGCCGACCCCGCTGGCCGACCTCGCCGCGCTGGTGCCTGGTCTGGATCTCACAGCACTTCCCGCCACCGATTGGCCAGTAGGCGAGACCCGCGCCGACCCTCTGCGCGATCACATCGACCTCGCCGCGGCGCTGGCCCGGCTGACGTTCAACCAGGCGGCCGTCCACCGCGACGCAACCCTTGGCCCCGGTGGCCGGCGGCTCGTCTACGGCGGCCATGTGCAGGGTTTGGCCCAGGCGTCGCTCACCCGACTCCTGCCGGGCCTGACTGCCGTGGTGGCGTGGGACGGCTGCGATCACCTTGCCCCTGCCTTCGAAGGCGACCTGCTGGAGTTCCGCCACACCCTTGTGGAAGCAAAGGTGGCGGGAACCGGGCGCCTGCTGCGCTACGAGGTGACCGGAAGCAGGGCGGACGCTGCCGCCTCGACGGACCTGTTGAGGTGGACCCCGGTCGTGTGGGCACCCTGACGGGCGCCGCGGCCCGCTGGGCGCCTCTCGGAGAAAGCCCCCAAGGGAACTGTGAATTCACGGAACCCGACGTCACGTTCTGTGCATTCACAGTCTTCAGCGCGGATGATTGCTGGGCGATGCTCTGGCGATCAGCCACGAGGGCGGAGTAATCGGCCGCGCCGTGTACGGTTCCCTCACCGGGAGCGATTTGGGTCGGGAACGACTCGGGAGGACATTGGCCATGGCACGCCACGACGACACCCTGCGACAGGTTCCCCTGTTCTCCGATTTCGATCGGAACGAGCTGGAGCACATCCACAGGGTTGCGACAGAGCTCCTCGTGCCCGCCGATCGAGTCCTCTTCCATGAAGGTTCGATGGGCCACGAGATGCTTGTAGTGCTCGAGGGGACCCTTGAAGTGACCCGCGAAGGCCAACACATTGCCGACATCGGGCCCGGCGGGTTCGTCGGCGAACTCGCCCTCCTGTGCCACCGGCCACGCAACGCAACGGTGAGGGCAAAGACCGAAACGCGGGTCATCCACATCGATGGGCGGGGGTTCACCGCCCTGCTGGAAGACGTGCCCAACCTGGCAGTGAAGATGCTCCCAATCGTGGCGGCTCGGGTGTCACCGACACCCCACGACTGACACCCTCCGACTGACACCCTCCGGACCAAGCAGTCCACCCCAATGGGCGCGAAACCCCGTCGCTCCTGTCCATTGGGCGCGGGACCCCGTCACAACTGCGGCTTCTCGATCCCATGGGAGTGGAAGACCGCCACCTCACCGGGTCATCCTTCTGCCAGTATCAGCGACCCTTCCACTCGGGGGGACGACGCTCGAAGAAGGCGCTGATGCCCTCCCGGGTGTCCTCTGCATGTCGAATGGCGTCCATCGCGTGGCCGGTGGCCTGCCAGCCGATGTCGTCGGTGGCCGCAAGCACCTCGTTGATCGCGCTCAAGCACGCCTGCACCGAGGTGGGGCTGTTGGCGCAGATCCGCTCAGCAAGGTCGAGCGCTGCTGCCACGGCGCCACCGGGCTCGGACACGATGTTCACCAGCCCGGCGGCATGGGCACGTGCGGCGTCGATCGGGGCACCGGTGAGGATCATCTCCCGGGCCAGGTTCAAGGGCAGGGCGAGAGGAGCGCGGAACAGGGCCGAGCAGGTGGGCACCACACCGATCGTCACCTCCGGCAACCCGAAGCGGGCGTTGGAGGCGGCGACGACCAGGTCACAGGCGAGCACGATCTCCATCCCGCCGCCGAGGGCATACCCCTCCACCGCAGCGATGAGCGGCTTGCGTCGACGACGACGGATGATGCCGTACTCGCCGCCCCTCTCGGTGAAGTAGTCGCCTCCCGCTGTCAGGTCGCTGCCGGCACTGAACCCGGTGGGCGTACCGGTGAGCACCCCCACCCAGACCTCGGGATCGTCGTCGAGGGTGTTGAGGGCGGAGTCGAGGGCATCGGCCGTGGCGCGGTCGATGGCGTTGCGCTTGGCTTGGCGGTTGATCGAGATCACCATCACCCGCCCTTCGCGGCGAGTGGTCACGAGCGGTTCGGTCATTTTCGGGTCTCCTCGGGACGGCCCAGCGGCGTGGACGGAAAGCATTGACAGGCGCCGGTACTGTACGAGCGACGACCGTACCCGGAGGTTCCGATGAAGTACGCCAAGCTCGGTCACACGGGCCTCGAGGTGTCGGCCGTGTGCCTCGGTTGCATGAGCTACGGCACACCCGAGCAGGGGGCCCACCCTTGGTCGCTGGGCGAAGAGGACAGCCGTCCCTTCATCCGCCAGGCGATCGAGGCCGGCATCAACTTCTTCGACACCGCCAACGTCTACTCACTCGGTTCGAGCGAGGAGATCCTCGGCCGGGCACTGGCCGACTTCGCCATCCGCGACGAGGTCGTGATCGCCACCAAGGTGTTCATGCCGATGAGACGCGGGCGCAACGCCAGCGGGCTTTCCCGCAAGGCGATCATGGCCGAGATCGATGCCAGCCTGCGCCGTCTCGGCACCGACTACGTCGACCTCTACCAGATCCACCGCTGGGACCCCCGCACCCCGATCGAGGAGACGATGGAGGCGTTGCACGACGTGGTGAAGGCCGGCAAGGCCCGCTACATCGGCGCTTCGTCGATGTACGCGTGGCAGTTCGCCAAGGCCCTGTTCACCGCCGACCTCCACGGCTGGACCCGCTTCGTCAGCATGCAGAACCATTACAACCTGCTCAACCGCGAGGAGGAGCGCGAGATGCTGCCCCTTTGCGCCGACCAGGGAATCGGCGTCATCCCGTGGAGTCCCCTGGCCCGCGGCAGGCTCACCCGCGCCTGGGACGAGCCCACGGTGCGCTCGGAGACCGACGAGTTCGGCCGCACCCTTTACGGCGCTCTCGAAAGCGACAGAACGATCGTCGACCGAGTAGCCGAAGTCGCCTCCGAGCGCGGGGTGCCGCGCGCTCAGGTCGCGCTGGCGTGGGTGATGCAGCAAGCAGCCGTCACGTCACCGATCGTCGGGGCGACCAAACCCCACCACCTCACCGACGCGATCGCAGCCGTCGATCTGGTGCTCAACGAGGACGAGCAGGAACTCCTCGAGGAGCCCTACGTGCCCCACCAGGTATCCGGTTTCAGCTGAGCGAAGCCGGATGGGCCGCAAGGTCGACGTGTCGGATGATGACGGTTCCCGCCGCGCCGAAGGGCTAAGTTGCGCGGTCGGGGGTGCACATGAGCGGGATTGAAGAGTCGTTCGACGCGATCGTCATCGGCGCGGGTATGGGTGGGGCTTCGTGCGCCGCCGTGCTCGCCAAGCGAGGGCAGCGCGTACTGCTGCTGGAGCGCAATGCGATCGCGGGCGGCAAGGCGATGACCGTGCGCAGCGGCGGGTACGCGTACGAACTGTGGCCGGTGGTCAGCGGACCCAGCGTCGGTTCACGCTTCGCCGAACTGCTGGCAGAGCTCGATGCCGAAGGCGAGGTGGAGCTGCTCACACCCGACGACGTGATGGAGTTCATCTACCGTGACGGCGACGAGCGGCGTCACATGGTGGGCGCCACGAATCCCGGCGGCGGTGATCCCCTTGGCATGGTCACCATGCTCGGACTCACCGACGCCGACATCGCCGAGGTGCTGCGCATGATGGGCGACCTGCACGGCATGGACGAACAGGCTTGCGCTGCGTTGGAGGGCACCACCTTCTCGGCCTGGCTGGATCTGTACGACCTGCCCCAGTCGGTTCGCAGCTGGTTCGGCGTCCAGGCCAACATCATCTTCGTCGTGCCGATCGACCAGCTCGATGCGGCCGAGGCGATCATCACCCTCCAGGACTTCGCCAAGGGCGCGGCGGGGCGCTACCACTCGGGCGGCTACGGAAGTGTCGCCGAGGTGTGCGCCCAGAGGGTCGCTCAATACGGAGGCACCGTGCTCTATGGCGCCGACGTCGAGCAGATCATCGTCGAGGGTGACCACGCGGTCGGGGTGCAACTGGCCGACGGTCGCTGCTTCCGGGCGCCGGTCGTGGTCTCCAACGCAGGCATCCAGCCGACCGTGCTCAAGCTGGCGGGGGCCGAGCACTTCGACAGCGGCTATGTGGAGCAGGTGCGTTCCCTGCTTCCGTCGTGGGGAATCGTCGGTCACCGCTACGTGCTGACCGAGCCCTTCTTCGATCGCGGCGCCTACTTCACCTTCGACGACTCCAACTACATGACCACCGACCGCTTCGCCGCGCTGAGCACCGGTTGGCTGCCCGACGAGCTGTCGGTGTTCGCCGTCGTCCCGTCTCAGTACGACTCCAGCCTCGCCCCCGAAGGCAGCCAGATGGTGCTGGTCGGCACCTTCTGCGATGCGGGCACGGAGCTCGACTACCTGCCTGCCATGCTCGAGCGGCTCGACGAGACGATGGAGCGGGTCTGGCCGGGTTTCCACAAGGTCGTCAAGTCGCAGGTCCCCTACGGAACAGCCCAGGTGTCAAAGGTGAGCCGCGACGCGGTCGTGCCCGGCCAGGGTGGAGAGTGCGTCGGCCTGGCCCAGATCGTGGGCCAGTGCGGCACCCACAAGCCGAGCCCGCGCTCCCCGCTGGCGGGCCTCTTCCTTGTCGGCTGCGATGCTGGCGGCCGCGGGTGCGGCACTCATCAGGCCGTGGACTCGGGCCTCAACGTCGCCGACCTGCTCTCCTAGACGATTAGTTCCAAGGGGTTCATGCGGTCACCGTGGACCCTGCCTGGTTCCCGAACGCCCGACGGTCGGGACCGCCCCCGCCTGGCCGCGTCCACGATCCGACAAAGAACTTCGAGCAGTCCAAACCGGCTCTACGCGACTGAGTGTGGTTGGCGGCCTCGGATTCTGCGAGTGGGGATGGTAGTCCATTTGATGCCGAGGCAGCCGATGAGTCGGCGGCGGTAGTGGGTGTGGTTGGCGAATCCGTGGGCGTTGCGGCGGATCTTCTCGGCGAGCATGTGGACGTTCTCGACGCGGCCGTTCGAAGCTCGGCTGGTGTGGTGGTAGGCGAGGACCTCGTCGCGCCAGCGGTCGATGGTCTTGGCGAGGCGGGTCAGCTCGGGGATGTCGGCATCGGCGCAGTGTTGGAAGAACAAGATCAGCCGTCGCCGTGCGTGCGCGAGGTCGACGGAGGCGTAGACCTCGCGGAAGAGTTCTTTAGCGAGGATCGTGGCACCGACCTCGCCGTCGGGATCGCCTTGGGCGAGCAGCTCGAACATCCACGCGATCCGCTCCGGGGAGAGCCGCTCGAAACCGGTGAGGAACACCCGCCGACCGCGGTAGAGCGGGTCGCCCTTGTGGCCGCGATGTTGCATCGTGGTCTGCTGGACGCGGCGGCGGGTGTCGTCGATGGCCGAGTTGGCGAGCTTGATCGCATGGAAGTGATCGACCACTCGCACCGCGTTCGGCAGCCGCTCGACGAGCGCGCCCGGTAGCCGGCGGCGGGGTCCAACGTGGCCAGGGTGATCCGGTTACACCAGTCGGCGCCGCGGTCGGCCAGCCAGCTGGCGAGCACGTCCCTGGAACGGCCCTCGATCACGTCCAACAGCCGATGCCGGTCCAAGTCGACGATCTGGGTCGTGAACACGGTGCGATGCTCGGCGGTGGCGTTCAAGAACCGTTTCTCGTCGACCCCGATCCCGACCACACCATCAAGCCGGGCCGGGTCATCAACCACAGGGTCCGTGTACTCGGCGACCGCCGCCTGGGCGGTGTGCCAACCGACTCCGAACTCTGCTGCCGCCGCGGCGATCGAGAACCCGTCGACGTTCACCATCTCGGCCAACCGGTACCGCGCCCGCCCGGTCAACGACGCCCGTGGAGCGATCGCGTCGACATGCTCGGACCATGTGCGCATCGGGCACAGTGTTTCGCCGCACAGCCAACGGCGCCGGGCGAACACCAACACCGTCGGCGTCCCCGCGATCGGCAGATCCCGCACCTGTCGCGCGCTTTCGGCCATGACCGATCGCACGCACCCCACACGACGGGCACCACGCCCGATCAGCCTCGGTCTCCACCAACAGCCACCACTCGCCGTCGCGCAGCACCTGCGCCGCGACGACCAGTCCGGCCATCCCGACGAGCGCGGTCGCGTCGTCGCTACCGTGATTCATGGACAAGGGTCTCTCCTTCAGCAGACGTCAGACATCTGCAGAATGGCGAGGCCCTTGGCCGCGCTGGTGGATCCCAATCAACCAGGACCCAACCTCACACCACCCCACACCTCATCGCGTAGAGCCTCCAAACCGCCGATGCTCGACTACCAGCACGGATTTGTGTGAGCGCACAAACACAACGTTCGGTCTGTGCGCTCACACAAATCGGCCACGGACACCCCATGGAAATAGTCGTCTAGAACATCTGCCACTAGAGCTTGTTCATCACCTTCATCAGCAAGGGTTCCATCTCGCCACTACCGCGGTTGAGGTCGAACCGGGCGTCTTGACGCAGGAGGGTGCGGCGGGTCAGTTCGGCACCCACCCACGACAGAGGCTCGGGCGGGAAGCGGACCTCCTTGGAGTCGACGAAGCAGAGCTCGGTCAGCTCGGTGGAGCGCCCGAGTACCCGGTCGCGCAGGATCTTGCCCCCCGTGTGGCTCGGCGCCACCCCGTGCCCGTTGTAGCCCAGGCCGTAGTGCATCTTGCCGTCGAGCAGGGTGCCGAACATCGGCATGAAGGGCAGGGTGATGCCCACCGGGCCACCCCAGTGGTGGGTGAAGCGCACCCGGTCGAGCTGGGGGAAGGTGTGCCCGAAGGTGCGGGTGAGCCGGGCGAGGATCTTGTCGTGGGTGTCGTAGCGGGGAGCGATGCGCCCCCTGTAGCGGATGATCCCGTCGCTGCCACCCCACAGGATGCGCCCGTCGAGGGTGCGCCGGTAGTAGTGCACATAGTTGCGCTTGTCCTCTATACCGCAGTGGCTGTCCCAGCCCACCTGGGCCCACTGCTCGTCGGTCAGCGGCTCGGTCATCGCGATGTAGGTGTAGAGGGGCACCACCTTGCGCTTGAACCAGGGGGTCTGCGATGCCCACGCGTTGGTTGCCAGCACCACCTGACCGGCGCGCACCTCGCCCTGCGGACAGGTGATGCGGACCCTGTCGCCGGCCGCTTCGATAGATGTGACGTCGGTGCCCTCGAAGACGTCGGCACCCAGCTTGCCCACCACGCCAGCCAGCCCGCGGACCAGCTTGGCCGGGTGGACGACACCGCAGTGCTCCTCGCGAAGGCCGCCCACGTAGGCGGGCGAATGGACCTCGGCCTGGGCCTCGTCGGCCCCCAGACGGGTGAACCCCTCCAGGCCGAGTGCCTCTGCGGCGGCTAGATCCGCGTCGATGCGTTCGAGTTGGGGGCGGTTGGTGGCCACGACCATCAGTCCGCCGTGCTTCCACTCACACTCGATGCCGTGCTCCTCGATCGCGGCACCGATCTCGCCCACCGAGGTTGCAACCGCCTCGTGCGCCGCTTTGGCCGCCGGGTCGCCATGGTTGCGGCGCAGGTGGGCGAGGCTCATGTCGAGCAGGGTCATCGCGAACCCGCCATTGCGGCCGCTGGCCCCGAAGCCGATCATCTCCCTCTCGATGACCGCCACCCGCAGAGACGGGTCGGCACGACGAAGGTGATAGGCGGTCCACAGGCCGGTGAAGCCACCACCGACGATCGCCACATCGACGTCGTGAGAGCCCCTCAGCACCGGGCCGGGCACGTGCCGCGAAGTCTCCTGCCAGTAGGACGATGAGCCGAGCTGATGCACCATGGAGTCTCCTTGTTCAGCGTTCGATATGGCCGGGGAGTAGGAAGGGGTAGGTGCGTCGGCGCACCTTCGTCTGCCACATTCGATCTGCGCGCCTGATTGCCTGCAGCCCCGACCAGGTGCGCGCGTCGCGACGGTAGTCGCGCCTCACCTCGGCCTCGGTGAGAGGTGGGTCCACACGCCCTTCTGTCGCCGCAAGGACCGCGGGGATCAGGGCGTCGAGGCGTTCCTTCAGCAGGTTGGCAGCAAGATCGAGCACCACGGTGCGCTGCCCGTGGTACCGGGCGAGGATGTCGGGCACCACGAAGCGCCTCACCGGCGCCCTCAGCAACCACGGCATCGAGGTGAGGAACACGTCGGCGTCGAGCTCGGTTGTACCGTCGGCGCGTCGCAGCATCGGGGTGGTGATGTCGAAGTAGGTCAGGCGGCCGTCGACGGTCGCCCAGTTGGACAGCTGGGCGTCGAGGCCCATTTCGGCGTCGACCACAGAGAAGACGGTGGCAACGATCTCGCCGAGCAAGCCCTCTGCCTTTTCAGGATGGTCACGAGCGACGTTGACGGCGAGCGACTCGGCGGGCAGCACGGGCTGAATGCAGAAAAGCACGGCGGAACCGTCGTCGCGAACCACCTGGCGCATCTCGGTGGGCGCCACGGCGACGCCACTCCGTTCGAGCTCGGCGATGTAGCGCACGATGATCGCTGCGTATCGCCCGGCATCGGCCGCGCTGCGAAATGGTGGCAGCCGTTTGCAGGCCCACTCCGGGTGGGCCGCCGGCGACCCGAGCACGAGGGAGATCTCGCCCCAGCCCAGCACTCGCAGGCGCGAAATGTCGCCGGTGCGCAGGGCGGCGGCAACCTCATCCTCCAGGCCGGCGAGGGCGACCTCGTCGATCATCCGAGGGCCGTTCGGACCAGGGCGATGATCTCGTCGGCCTCGGCGTCGTTGATGGTCAGAGGTGGCAGCAACTGGAGCACCGAAGTGTCGTTGTTGGCGAACACCGCGAACACGCCGGCGCGGATGACATCGCGTGCAGCGAGCACAGCATCGCCCTCATTGGGGAACTTGAGGCCGATGAACATCCCGCGGCGTCGAATCGTGACCCTGCCGTCGCCGAGCCCGGAGAGCCCGGCCTCGAACCTCGCTCCGAGTGCACTGACCCGGTCGAGAAAGCCGGGAGCCTCGACGACGTCGAGTGTTGCCAGCCCGGCGACGCAGCCGAGTTCGGCACCGCCGAAGGTGGAGATGTGCACGAAGGGATGGTCGTCGAAGAAGGAATGGATCTCGGCGGTCATCAGGGTGGCGGTGATCGGGTACACACCGCCGCTGAGACCCTTGCCGGTGATCATCATGTCGGGCTCCACACCGTCTTGTTCGTGGCACCACATCGTGCCCGTGCGCCCGAGCCCGGTCTGCACCTCGTCGAGGATGAAGCACACACCCCGCTCGCGGCAGATCCGCTGAACACCGGCCAGGTAGCCGGGTAGGGGCAGGGGCATCCCGAGGGTGGCGGGGATCGTCTCCAGGATCACTGCCGCAGTGGTGTCGTCGATCACCGTGTCGAGGGCCGTCAGGTTGTTGAACGGCACCTGAGTGAAGGCAGGCAGGTTGGGGCCGAATGGGTCGCGGTATCCGGGATCGCCGGCGGCCATCGCCAGACCGGTGTGGCCGTGGTAGCCGCCGATCGCCGACACCACCCCGGTACGCCCGGTGTGGGCGCGGGCCAACTTGAGCGCGAGGTCGGCCGACTCGCCACCTCCCACGCCGAACACGACGCCCGGCAGCAGACCCCCGGTGGTCGCCGCCAGCCTCTCGGCCAGCCGTGCCCGCCAGCCCGAGACGAGATGGTGGTTCCCGATGTCGAGATGGTCCAGGGCGTTCCTCACCGCCTCCACCACGTAGGGGTGACGATGACCGAGGTTGAAGACGCCACCGTTGCAGTGGCAGTTGTAGAGCCAGCGGCCGTCGAAGGCATCGCGAAAGCGCGGACCCTCGCGTTCTCCCATCACCAGCTCCAGGCCGAGTGCCTCGAACGCGGCAACCTTGCCTGCGTTGACACTGGCGGCGAAAGCGGCCGAGGTCGCCGCTGCGCTGGCGTAGGGCTGCTCACCCGGAGGGGGAAGGGTCACGGCGCGCCGACCTCCTTGTGGGTGGGTGCCTCACGAGGCCCTGCTGGACGGTCCGGCAGCTGGGCTCGGCGGGCGCGCTCCTGCCAGTAGCGGCGAACCCACCGCGGCCGGGTATCGACAACGTCCTCACCCCACACTGCGGCCGTCCACCGGTCGAGGAGCAGATCGGCCTCGGCGAAAGCGGCCACCGGGGAGGGCGGATCACGGAGCCAGCGAGCCTCCACCGCGTCGCGCTCGGCGCTGAACAGGGACAGGAGACGCGCGGGGTCCGCGAGGGCGCGTCGATGGAGCAACTCATGGCGCCACCACATACAACGCTCGTCGAAGTGGTCATCGGGAGTCGGGCCGAGGTCCAGGGGATCGTCGATGCTCACCGGCTTGAAGATGCCCGTACAGGGTGCGGCAGTCGCGGTGACCCAGTGCTCGACTCTGTCGGGGGCCAGCACCGCCACCCACGATGCCGTGGTCTGAGAGCTCGCGATCAGCCCGCCACCGTGCATGCAGGGCGCTCCCATTGCACCGGTGGCGAGTGAGTAGTGAGGCACCACTCCACCGGTGCCGTGACTGCGGAGCACGGCCATGAGATCCCCCACCGACGAAGCCCGGGAAGCACACTCCTGAGTGAACGCCTGCCGGTCGCGGCTGCGGGCGAAGTGGGGGCGGATGCGCTGTGACCGGCCCTTCGCGAACTCGGCGATCGTCAGCCCGTTGCTGATCGAACGGGCACCCTTGGTGACCCTCTCGACCACGGACTCACGACCGGCCGTTTCGACGACGAAAAGCCTCCCGTCGGTCGGCGACGATGAAGCTGTTGTCGTAGCTGAGACCGCGGTGCTCGTGACCACAGCCACCCCCCTGGCCATGCGTGCCGAGCAGTCCGATGATCGTCGCCACTGCCTCCTCGGCGTTCGCCGCCCTTTCCAGGGCGAGGCGCAGCAGGTCCATTCCCGTCAACCCCAGCTTCTGGGTGGGGGCGTGGGTGAACACAGCCTCGTTGCCGATCGCCACCCCGTGTTCGTTGGCGCCCATCTCGGCGCCGAACATCCAATAGGGCCGGCTGAGCAGAACGGCATTGGTTTCGGCGACCTGGTCGATCTCGATCCATGTGCAGGCGACCTGCGCCCCACCCGGGTGCGCGCGACGCGGCTGCCAGTCGAGAAGCTGGGCCTCGTTGGGGTCGCGGTCGGAGTTCTTGGCGAACAGCACTCGATCGCCCTCGACGACGACCATGGTGTCGCACACGCCGGCGATCGTACCCCACTACCGAGTGACTGCAGGCCGCTCATCGGCCGACCAAATAGGATTCCCTATTGACCAAACAGCGCTCGGGGGTAGAGATGAAGTATCGGTTGATGGGTAGCAGCGGCCTCAGGGTGTCGGAGCTGGCCCTCGGGGCAATGACCTTCGGCGCCGAGGGTTGGGGCGCAGACAGGCAGGAAAGCCGCCTCGTATACGAAGGGTTCCGCGAGGCCGGCGGCAACTTCATCGATACCGCAAACGCTTACGCCGGCGGCCTCAGCGAGGAGTTCCTCGGCGACTTCATGGCCGACGATCGCGACGAGGTGGTACTCGCCACGAAGTATTCGATCCCGATGCGTAACCGCGACGTCAACGCCCAGGGCAACAGCCGCAAGAACATGATGGAGTCGGTTCATGCCAGCCTGAAGCGGCTGGGCACCGACTACATCGACCTCTACTGGGTGCACTTCAAGGACCACACCACCCCCGTCGAGGAGATCATGCGTGGGCTCGATGACCTCGTCAGCCAGGGCAAGGTGCTCTATGTCGGAATCTCCGACGCTCCCGCCTGGCAAGTCGCCCGGGCGAACACGATTGCCGAGCTGAGGGGCTGGTCGCGCTTTGTCGGACTGCAGATCCGCTACTCCCTGCTCCAGCGCGAAGTGGAGCACGAGCTGTTGCCGATGGCGCGAGCACTCGATCTGACCGTCACCCCCTGGGACGCTCTTGGATCGGGGGTGCTAACCGGCAAGTACCAGGGCTCGGGTGCCGAGGGGGCAACCGATGGCAGCCGGGCAAAGTTGCGCGGCGAGATCTCCCAGAGATCGCTCGACATCGCGGCCGAAGTGGTGGCCGTGGCCAAGGAGAACGGTAACACCCCGGCCCAGGTGGCGCTGGCGTGGGTTCTCGGCGGCGACGGAGTGATAGTGCCTCTCGTCGGCGCGCGCACGAGGGCCCAGCTCGACGACAACCTCGGATGCCTCGATGTCGACCTGTCTGCGGAGCAGCGAACTCGACTCGACGCCGTCAGCTCGATCCGCCTTCCCTTCCCCCACAACATGATCCGCGGAGTCTCGGCGTCCACCGTCGAGAGCCATCGCCCTCCCCAACACTGACCCCCTGCCAGCGACGTGTCACCCGATCCCCTTGGGTCGACGTCAGTAGGAGCGGACGTTCACCCACTGCTGAACAAGTCGGAGACGGAGCGTCGATGACCGACGTAGCCGAAACCACGACCACGCCGACCCGATCCTCGCCCCTGCGAGTGGGTTCGACGCTAGCGATGGGACTCACCGCCGGGTTTGGGCTCGGCGTGGTCGCCCGAGCATTGGATGCGCTTGATCTCCGAGGAACCCGAGTTCACTTGGTCCGAAGCGGCGCTGAGTCGGTTCTCGTGCTGATCGTCACTGCAACGACTTGGCTGGGCAGTCAAAGGGCCGTTTGACTCTGCAGTCGGAGCTGCTCGGCGCGCATACTACGGGTGTCGAATTCTGGGCTCGCAAGGAGGTGCGATGCGAGTATCGTTCGCATATGAGTTCGCCAGTGCAATCAACGCGCTAGCGACATTTGCGGCTACGGCGGAGGTGAGAGCGTGAGTGCCTCGCCGGGCTGGCCGGCGCCGGACGTGCCGCCTGCGACCGAGATCGGCACCATCGGCCTTGTCCCGGCCGGACCCGATGCACCCGTCGCCGGCAACCTTGTTCTCGAGGATGGTCGCATCCTGTTCCTGCACTCGGACGGCAGCTACTCATTGACGCCGGAGCCGCCACCCGACCCGCCGCCGGATCTACCACCGCCGGATCCACCACCCCCGGATCCAACGCCCACGGTCTCTCAGCCGATGACCCCGCCGGAACGTGCTGCCGACGGGCCTCCTCCTTCGGTTGTGCCACATGTCTCGGGTCCATTCGGTCGCCTGATTCCCACCCTGGCTACTCTCGCCACCGTCGCCATCGTCGGTGTAGGGGTCGCCGTGCTCGGGTCGCAAAACAGTTTCGAGTTCGCCGTCGATTCCACCGTCTCGGTCGTCACGGTCAACGTGCCGGCCATCCCCGTGACGACACTCGCCACACCCGTCATCCCGACCAACCCTGCAATCACGACGCTTGAACCTGTGACGACTCTCGGCCCAGTGGGCGGCACCGATGAGGAACGGGCAATCACCATCATTCGTGAGATCATCGAACGCTGTTACCTCCGCCATAGCGACGAGCCGTACGTGACGCCGGAGAGCCTGCAGTACGAGGCCGTCGCCGTGACCCCGGGCGACCCGATGGTGACCTCGAATACGGGCGCGTTTTTCACGGTGAGCGTTACTCACCAAGAATTCTCTGGTGCTGCGAAGTGGGTGGTGAACCTCGAGACGGGTCACAACATCTTGGTGGTCAACGAAACCAATGGAGGCCTTCTCCACCAACTGAGCTATGCCAGGCTCTGCCCAGCCCCGCATCTGTCTTCAGTCCCGTGGCCAGATGGCGACGACCCATTTCCGTGAGCCCTCGACTACATCGATTGCTCCGATACCGTGTGGCCGTTCATCAGGAGGCCCGTTCTCCCGGTGTTCAGTTCGGAACGGTCTCCACCATCCTCCCAGCGCTCATGTGTAGGTCTCACCCAGACGTTTATGCTCGGGATCGAGGCCGCCACCCAGCAGGTGAGCGTCGCTCGGGCTCCCGCTCACTGCGCTCAGTGACCGACGAAGTCTTCGATCGTTCGTGGCCGTTCGGCACTTCGGAGGCACGCCCTAGGCGTACAGATCGCCGGATCGGGTGTCGTTATGCGCCGGTGGCCGGATTGCCAGAGCCATACAGGCCGTTATGCGCTACTGCAGAGCGATCAGGCCGCCATTCGTCGGAGCGAATCCGCAGGCGACGAAGTAGGAGCTCCGAAGATTTTCATCGAAATCGACATCGCACCGAGCGCCTTCAACGCGACTCGGAACACATTTCATCGTCGTCGGATTCACTATCTGCGGTTTCGTGCAATCGATCGTCGCCATCGCGCGATGCCGTCTGACTCAGAGGTGGAAGCTGACCATCGTTCGCACGATCGGCGCAGTGGCGATGTTGCCCTTGTTCGCCGCTCAGGATGACGGCTGGCGGATGGGCCACTGGTGGACGATGATGGCAGGTCGATTTGACTGACCTCACGGTGTCGGATCTTGCGAACCCGGGCTCGGCGCTGGTTCGACGCGCAGGATCCACGTGCCCGGTCCGAGTGGCGGAGCGGCCGCTGTGGACAAGCCGCCAACTGCCGGCTCGACGTGTGACTCATCGAGCCGCTTGTTGGTCGAAAGCAGGCGACCGATGATTGGCAAGGCGACCACGTTTGCAGCGTGGAGCACGCCCATGATGAGCAGGATTCCCCCGACACGAGCGACCTCGTGTTTGAGCTGGGCACCGGTGGAGTGTTTCCAGTCGGAGGCTTCGACGAAGCTGACGGTGAACATCACGAACGAGGTGAAGATCAGGTAGTAGGCGACGTCGGTGAGTACCAGATAGCTCTTACCCGTACGAGGGTTGGCCCGGAATACGTCGGCTGCGTAGGACCGGCCGAATCGCTTGATGAATGGCCCGAGCCCGATCGCCAAGGCGACGAGCACGATGTTGGTGATCAGTTCAATGACCCACCACGGCATGAGGAACCTCCTGTTGTCGAAATCTGAAAGGGCAAGAGCGAGCCCAGTGTTGGCCGCTACGAAGAAAAGAACCCATCCAGCGAGCTTCAGCCTGAATCGTCGGCGAGCCTTCGCCGCGTCGAGGCTGAGGTTCACACGGATGAACAGGTCCGGGTTCTCCTCCACCGACGCGCGGGCATCGGCGAAGGCGGCCGTAAGGCGCTGTTCGAGCGTGGTCACGCGCATGGCTCGCTCAGGGACCGGTCGAGCGCCGCCATGGCACGCTGCAGATGGGTCTTGACCGAATTCGCCGAGACCCCGAGCACCGAGGAAATCTGGTCGATCGACATCTCCTCGAAGTAGCGGAGGGTGATGCAGTCGCGTTGTCGGGCAGGGAGCCGGCGCACTGCGTCGAGAACGCCCTGATGCTCTTCCGAGCGCACCAGCTGATCGGCAGTTGAGTCTTCAGCGACGTCCACCTCTCGACCGACCGTCGCATGGTGGCGCAGAGAAACCAGGCCCCGCCGGTTGTGATCCCGGGCAAGGTTGAGGACGATCGAGCGAAGGTACGCCGGCGCCCGGTCGAGCGATTTGATGCGTCTCGAGTGACGGGCAAGCCGCAGGAATGCCTCCTGCACGATGTCTTCCGCAGCGTCGCGGTCGTCTACGAACAGCCTTGCCAGCCTTACCAGAGATCGGCCTTCGCGATGGAAGAGGGTTACGACCAGCTCCTCGGTCTCGACGCTGATCGTTTCACCCTGCAGCCTCGCCGCCGAGATGGCCGACAGCAAGTACGGCACACGCAGGCCGCCGAGAAGGCCGAGTGGGTTCACGACCATGTCGATGCCCACTCTGCCAGTCGCGATCGGAGCCCCTGGTCGTTCACCATCCCGTACCAGCCTGTCACCGTCGCCATGTGTGTACGGACGAACGGCGCCACCGTTCGGGTGACACGGACATAGAGGAGTTCGGTGGCCTCCCGTTCCAGTGGCGCCTACTCGCCGGTGCTCCCGTCCACCGACTCCCGGATGAGATCGGCGTGACCGTTGTGCCGCGCGTACTCCTCGATCATGTGGAGCAGGATCCATCGCAAGCTGGGTGCCGTACCGTCGGGCCAAGTGCGCCTCGCCAGCCGCCCGAGGCCACCTTCGGTAAGCGCCTCGGCGACGACCGTTCGGGACCGTGCCACGGCATCCTGCCAGAGCGTGAAGAGCTGCTCGGGCGAGTCTTCTGCTGCCGAATGCCATTCCCAGTCCGGGTCGGTATTCCAGTCGACGGAGTCCCACGGAGGTTGTGTGTCCCCTCCCTGCAGCCACCGCGAGAACCAGTGGTCCTCGACGTATGCCATGTGCTTGAGCAGACCGCCCAGGGTTATCGACGAGACACCGACGGTTGCCGAAAGGCCGGCCGCGTCAAGACCAGCGCACTTCCACCCGAGGGTCGCTCTCTGATAGTCGAGGAAACCGAGGACGCTGGCTGTCTCGTCGGCCGCCTGGGGAGGTTCCGGACGGCCCTGGTCGTCGATGTCGGTCAAGGTGCGTTCTCCATCCGCACAGGTTGTCCGAAGCCCGGCCTCTTGTCCAGGACTCGCAGTGAATACCGCTCGGCAGCTGAGAGACTCACCTCTCAATAGATCGAGTACCCGCCGTCGGCCACGATCTGGTCGCCGGTATGCCATTGCACCGACTTGTCGCAAAGGTATGCGGCGAGATCCTCGTAGTCGTCCGGAGTCGCCCAGCGTCGTACCGGCGTGCGCTGTGTGGTCGCTTCGCGGAACCGATCGTTGTTGTAGCCGCCCGACGCGAGGTCGGTGATCGTCCACCCGGGGAGTACCGCGTTCACCCGGATCTTGTGGCGCGCAAGCCCGACCGCAGCCGCCCGGACCAGCCCGAGCAAGGCCGTCTTGGACGCCCCGTAGTGAGGATTCGCCGAGGCTCCGTGCACGGCCGAGACGGACGAGATCGCCACCATCGCCCCGCCGTCGCCCTGGTGGATCATCTGCCGAGCACAGTCACGCATCGTCAGGAAGGCACCGTCCAGGTTGACGGACATCACCCTGCGCCACTCTTCCAGGGTCAGGTCCTGGAGTTGGCCGAAACCAGTCGTGCCGGCATTCGCCACACAGATGTCGATCCGCCCCAGGCGTACGACGGTCTCCGCGGTAGCTGCGGCGACGGAGGCTTCGTCGCTGACGTCGCAGCTGACCGCGATCGCTTCGACCCCGTGGCGGGCGATGATCTCGACGGCTGCCTGCGACTTCTCGACATTGCGGGCCCAGATCGCCACCGACGCGCCGGCTCGAGCGCATCCCACCGCGAAGCCGATGCCGATGCCACCGTTTCCGCCCGTCACCACCGCAACCTGGCCGCTCAAGTCATTGATCGTCATGACTTCGCATCCTCTCAGCCGGGGGGCGATCTGGGTGAAGTCCCAACGCCGCCCCACCCCGCGTTCCGGGGCCGGATCGTCCCGGAGTACGAAACGATTTGCGCCCAGATCGGGAGAACGACGGCCGATCGTGCCCGGGTGGGTATCAGTCGGCCCAGAGCATCGGGATGGGGAGTGCCCAGATGCGCTCTCCGAGCGGGACAACCCGATCACCGAGGTAGAGCACGATTCCCGCAGTGAACCTGGCACCGAGCTTGTCACGGAGACCTTGGAGGTGTTTCACATCGCCAGTCGAGACAGTCGATGATGCCTTCACCTCGACGCCGGCGACGCTGCCACCATCGTCCTCGATGATCAGATCGACCTCGGCGCCGTTGCGGTCCCGCCAGTGACGAATAGCCGGCTGAGCCTCCGACCAGCTGCGCTGCTTGATCAGTTCCATGGTGACGAATGACTCGAGTAGCGGCCCCGTGAGCGGGCTCGTGGTCATGCCGATGCCTTCGACGTTGCGGCCGAGCAACCCGCAAGCGAGCCCCGTATCGGTGATCAGCACCTTCGGATGACGCTTCTCGCGGCTCGTCAGACTTGGCGTCCAGGCTCTGATCCGCACCACGAACCCGACGAGCTCCAGCAGTCCCACATAACGAGCCACGGTGTCAGGGCTCATCCGAGCGTCACCGGCGAGCCGCGCTATCACCATTTCACCCGAGGTGTTCGCAGCCAACAAGCGCAACAGAGTCGGCAGTTCTTTGGCCTGCGTGATCGCCGAGGCCTCGACGATGTCGCGCTCGACAACGGTCCGCACATAGTTCCGATACCAACGCGCCGCCTGCGCTGTAGATGCCCCGAGCAATTCGGGGTAGCCACCCCGCACCAGGCGATCGAATAACACTCGACGATCAACGCTTTCGAATCGCCGCCGGGCAAGCTGATCGGGATCGGTCAGCAACGTGTCGAGGAACGTCTCGCGAGCACCCATCAACTCGCCCTGCGAGAACGGCCACAGATCCAGGATCTCGGCGCGACCAGCGAGCGACTCAGACAGCTGGGGCACCGAGAGGAACCTGGTCGACCCGGCGAGTACGAACTGCCCACGGTCGTTGCGGCGGTCCACGATCGACTTCACCGCCAGCACCAAGTCGTCGCCGCCGCGCTGTACCTCATCGATCGCCATCGGCGAGCTTCCCTGCTCGACGAACCCGTGCGGGTCCAGCCGAACCGCAGCGCGGACGGACTCATCATCGAGACTCCAATAGCTGCCTGGACCCTCCACTAACTGCTTCGCCAAGGTCGTCTTGCCAGACTGACGCGGACCATTGATCACCGTTACGCGGAAGGCGCGCAAAGAATCCTGGGCCACGCGCAGCAAGTGACGCTCGATCATGTCCAGATACTACCGCGAAACGCTGAGCTTTTATGCGTGTATAGCTAGGTTCGCATGCGGCAAACGCTGCCCAGTATAGCCCGCTCCGACTCGTTCACGTCCTGCGACTGCAACCTCAGCGACATCCCCCGGTTACAACAGCTTTCCGACCGTCCCTTTGATGCGCCGCTTCACTCCCGCTAGCTCCACCCGTTCGGGGCGGGCTTTGTAGAACGAGTCGAGCGGGTAGCAGCCAGAGACCAGGCCGGCGCGGGGCGCTGTGGTGCAGTCGCTGAACGTGCGGCACAGCAACTGCCGCCGTATCGGGCGGCCGGCGAGCACATCGCCGGGTAGGTCGGGATAGGACAGCGCCATCCGCCCGATGCCCACCATCGACGCCTGCCCGTGGGCAACCACCGCCTGCGCCACGTTCGCCAGCCATTCCTGCAGATACGAATACCCGGAACCGATGACCACCATCTCCGGAGCAGCGCCGGGTCAGCGCCGCGGTGGCCGCAACCTGACGGGCGACGCCGACGAGCGGATCCTCCGGCGGCAGATATCCATCGGAGGGAGGGAAGAAGGCCGGCCTCTGCACGTGAGGGCAGTAGTAGGGGCTGCCGGCGGTGGTGCACAGCAGGCCCACGCCGAGCGAATGCAGCATCTCCACCAGTTCGAGCGGTTCGCGAAGATCGATGCCGCGCCCGTGATCGTCGGCACCGAACGCGTAGCGGTACGGCTCGTCGGTGGCCGGCACCCCGCGCCCGTCCACGCCCGGCACGTACGGCACCGAGTCGAAGACGGAGAACCGCACGCCGATCGCGAGGCCGGGTGCAGCGGCGCGGACACCCTCGATGATGCTGCGCATGAAGCGGGTGCGGTTGACGAAGTCGCCGCCGTAAGGCCCGGGTCGGTCGAACGCCGTCAGCAGCTCGTGGCCGAGGTAACCGTGACACGCCTTGACATCGACGAAGTCGAAGCCCGCCTCGCCCGCCAGGACCGCGCGATCGACGAACAGGGCGACGAGGTCGTCGAGTTCGCCGTCCGTCAGAAGCGAGGCCTCGCTCGCCCCGCTGGGTGCGTCGAGCAATGGGTGCCGGTATGCAGTGCGCGGGGCGGCTGCTCCGTCGGGCCGTGAGTAGCGACCGGAGTGGGTGAGCTGCAGACCGACCACCTGGCCGTCGGTGAACAGCCGGCGCAGCGACGCGAGCTGCCCGACCGTGGTGTCGTCGATGAGCAGCTGGTGAGGGTTGGCACGACCTTCGTGGCACACCGCCGTGGCCTCCGCCCACACCAGCCCGGCGCCGCCCTCGGCGAACCTCTGCCAGCGACGCTGCACGAGATCCGTCGGTCGACCCTCGGGCGTGCCGTCCCAGCCCTCCATCGGCAGCACAGCGAACCGGTTCGGGACGTGCAGTTCGCCGAGTGCGCCGTCATGGATCGTGATCGGCTGGGCGAGCGCACCCGTCGGCTCGACGACCTCGTCGAACGGCAGATCGAGCCCGAGCGAACGAAGATGCGCGCCGAACGACTCGGGGGTGTCGAGCTTGCGAATCTGAGGGATCATCCCCATGCCTCCAGTCGGCGAACGATGTCGGCGAGCACGTCACGGTCACTCATGGGGCGACGAACCGCCCCTGACGGCGTGGCGTCGCCCGCTGCCCAGCCGCGCAGTTGAAAGCACATCGCCGCGTCGTGACGGTAGCCGGGCACCGGAGGGCGGAAGCTGAAGTGGCCCAGGTACTGCAGCAGGTCGTTCAGTTCGTGGAACGCCGGGTCGCCATCCATCCAGAGCTGGTCGCGCCGCGCGAACTCGGCCGGCGCGAAGGTGGACAGACCGAGGAGGTAGTCGCTCCCCCACATCACCATGTCGATCGCCAGGTCGTTGCCGGTCAGCACCATGAAGTCCGGCCGGACCTCGTCGCGCCGCCGCAGCCGATCCCACTCGAGCTGCCGTGACAGCGACGAGTGCTTCGCTCCGATGCACTCCGGGATCTCCATCAGCTGCTGGTACGCGTCGAGACCGACGATGCGTCCGTAGGGCACGAACATCGTGCCCAACTCGAACCCGATGAACTGGCCGACCTCGCTGCCGACCTTCGCATGCGCGTCAACCCACTCAGCCTCGGTCAACGCTCCGAGGCCGTGCGACGGGAACACCACCGGGGTGCCACCACGGCTGCTGATCGCCTGCGCGGCACGCAGCAGTGCTGCCTCGTCGTGGGCGTCACCCGGCGAGTCGGCGACGAAGGCACCGGCGACGAACCGGCCGTCGGTCAGGTCTGCGGTGCGATCCAGCACCTGCGTCGCGGTCGCACTGTCGAGCAACTGGACGTAGCCGGTGTCCATGTTGACTGCGGGAGTCAACCCAGCGGCGCTCGTTCGCTCGACGTGGGCCTCGAACGCAGGCCAATCGATCGAGCCGTCGTCGAGGAAGGGCAGCAGGATCGCCGACATCCCCGTGATGCGCCGACGAGGACGAACGGCGGGCAGTTCCATGGACACGAGTACTCCTTCCTCCACTCCTTCTTCGTGCAAGCGCTTGCACCAACGACGGCCTCATCGTAGGCTCACCCCGCCGGCTCGTCCACCTTCGTCCCGAGGCGGCGCTGGAGCTCGGTGACAGGTCACGCCATCACACTCGCCGACGTGGCCGTCGAAGCAGGCGTGCACCCGAGCACGGTCTCGCGGGCGCTGAGCCGCCCGCAGCTGATCGGCGACCCCACTCGCACCGCAGTGCAGGAAGCAGTGGAGCGGCTCGGGTACGTCCCGAACCGGGCGGCGCGTCAGCTGGCCGGGGGCGGGTGGGCAGCATCGGCGTGCTGGTCCCCGACATCACCAACCCGTTCTTTGCCCAGATCGTGCGCTCGGTGCAGCAGTGCTGCCGGGTCGCCGGGCTGACCATGCTGCTGGCCGACACCGATCAGCGAGCCGACGAAGAACTGTCGGAAGCTCGCGCGCTGGCCGGAAGCGTCGACGGTTTCGTGGTCTGCAGCCCTGTGGCCGGCACGATGGAATGGCGGCGAGTGGTCGGCGACACCCCACTCGTTTTCGTGAACCGGCGGGCGAAGGGCGTCGCGTCGGTGGTGCTCGATCAACGGGCGATCGTCGAGCTGGGCGTGCAGCACCTCCGCGGCCTCGGCCACCGGACGATCGGCATCGTGCGCGGCCCGGATGCGTACTGGTCATCGAAGGAACGCGCCAGGGCGACCCGTGGGCTCGAGGGTGTGGTCACCTTCGACCCCGTGCGACCCGACTTCGAGGCAGGAATCGCGCTCGCCGATGCGCTTATGGCTTCCGAGGTGACCGGGGTGCTCGCATTCAACGATCTCCAGGCGCTGGGCATCATGGCGGGCTACCGCGCGGCAGGTAAGTCGGTGCCTCACGACTTGTCGGTGGTCGGCTCCGACGACATCGCGGCAGGAGCGATGAGCGACCCACCGCTCACCACCGTGACAGCACCGGTGCAGGAACTCGGGGCGGCAGCACTGAAGTTGATCGAGCAACTGATCGGCGGCTCGACCGGCGCGGCCGGGTCGTCGCCGCCGGTGTCGCTGCCGGTTTCCCTGACCATCCGCCATACCACCAGGCCCGCAGCACGCGGCGCCGAATCACACTTCGCAACAGAAGGGGAACAGCAATGACGAATTCCTTTGGCCGACGTCAGTTCTTGAAGACATCGACCGGCGCACTCGCCGGGACGATGGTCGCATGCAGCGACGACAGTGGCGGCACGCCGGCGGACACGACCGCTGCGTCCGGCTCCACACCGGCGCCCGACACCAGCGGCCCGACGGCGTCGACCACCATGACCACCGCGCCGGTAGAGATCACCGCCGACACGGTCCTCGCCCCGCCTGGGAGCCCCGGGCTGATGGACGAGACGATCTACCAGCAGCGCGCCACGGCGTACCTCCAGTTCGCCACCCAGAAGATGCACGTCGGCAGCCCCGTCGGGGTGGCCGTCCATCTGGCACGCGCCGTCCGCGAGCCCGACTACAACTGGGCGATCGACGACATCACGGTCGAATCGTTTGCCAACACGCTGACCAAGATCGACGAGTGGCACGACACCCGCGACTTCGACCTGATGTACCTGCACTGGGTGCTGGCACTCGGTCAGGGCGACACCGACAGCACACGGCTCTCGCCCGACGTGATCGAGGCGATCCACCAGCGAATCGTCGCCAACCGCTACCGCTACGACGACCCGATGCCCGACAGCCGGCTCGACAACCTGTGGTACTGGTCCGAGAACCACATCATCATCGATCTCGTCATCGAGTATCTCGGTGGGCAGCGTTACCCCGACGAGGTGTTCACCGTCACCGGTCTCACCGGCGCCGAGCACATGGCACGCGCCAAGCCCGGCATCCTCGAGTGGGTGCACGAGCGCGGCCAGCTGGGCTTCTTCGAGTGGCACAGCAACGTCTACATGCTGAAGAACATCACCCCGCTGCACCTGCTGGCCGAGCAGGCCGACGACCCCGAGCTGGTGCAGGCCGCAGCGATGGCGCTCGACCTCTGCGTGCTCGACATGGCTGCCCACACCCAGGCCGGCTGCTACACCGCACCGCGCGGCCGCACCTACAAGAAGGACAAGATGTCGTCGCTCGACGAAGACACGTTCGGGTCGGCCAAGTTCCTGTTCGACGACACCACCGCCGAGTACCAGTCGGAGACCGACGGTGGGGCCACCTTCCTCGCGGCCGGGGTGCGCTACCGCCCGCCGCAGCTGCTTGTCGACATCGCGATCGACGACCAGGAGAGCGTCGTGCGCGAGCGCCACGGCGTGTTCCTCGACACCGACGCACCGCTGGAGGACGCTCCGGTCGCCCCGTACGGCAAGGACTTCGCCGACCGCGCCAACCTGCCCTTCTGGTGGAGCCTCGGCGGCCTCGGCCTGTGGCAGATGACCCGCGTCGGGCTGGCGGAGGCCACCGATCACAAGCTGTGGGACACCGAGCTGTTCGACCGAGGTGAAGCTGATGGCAGCGATCAACGACAACGACCCAGAGCGAGTGCGAGCGTGGCTGCACCAGTTCGACGCGATCGTCAACTTCGGGTTCCTCGGCGAGGCCAACACGTACGCCTATCGTCACCGTAAGGTCAGCCTGGCGAGCGTTCTCGACCACCGCTTCGGCGAGATGCGAGACCAGGCGCACGCGTGGCAGGCCGCCATCGACGAGGACGCGATGGTGTTCACCTCGCACCCGCTCACCGCACCGAAGGTGACCGACGACTGGAACGACGACGACGATCCCGGCTACTGGACGGGTGAGGCATCGATGCCGCGCAGCGCCCAGTACCGGCGCACCGCGGTGCACATCTATCAGCCGGCGTGGAGCGAGGCGACCGACGCGGTTCTGTGGTCGGTGTTCCCCTACCGTCCGTTCACCCATGCGTTCGTGCCGCAGGACCGCTTCGACGAGGTGCGCCAGGTGGGCAATTGGACCATCGTCAACAAGGATGGTGGCTACATCGCGCTGTGGTCGTGGAGGCCCGCAGCGTTCAAGGGCAACGATCCCGGCGTACCTGCCCGCACCTTCACCCAGCCCTACGACCTGTTAGCCGATGGTGGCCCCGACAACGTGTGGATCGTCGAGGTCGGCAACGACGAAGACGACGGCGACTTCGACACCTTCATCGCAGCGATCACCGCGAACGACCCGGTGGTCGGGCAGACAGCCGATGGCTTCGACGTTGCATGGACATCGCCGTCGTCTGGCGCCATCGAGTTCTCATCCACCGGCGCGTTTGTCGTGGCCGGCGACGAGCAGGCACTCGAACGGGCATCCGCGCCACGACGGCCCGTGGGGCACCATCGAGCACGAGTCGCTGGTGTACGAACTCGCCAACGGCGCAAACACGTGGGCGCTGGACTTCGACGCGGCCACGCGGAGCGTGTCGTGACGGTTCGGTTCGCAGTTATCGGTGCCGACCATCTTCACCTGTTCCAGATGGTCGACCGGCTCGTGGCGGCGGGTGCGTCGGCGGTGGCGCATGCCCCCGGCGGCGGGCTCGTCTCGTTGTATTCCGGCTGGCGCGAAGAGTCGCAGGAACGCAGCACCGACGAGATCCTCGCCGACGACGTCGATCGACCTCGTCGTACTCGCCGGCATTCCGTCCGAGCGAGCGGCGGTTGCCGTCGCCGCGCTGCGCGCCGGCAAGCACGTGCTCAGCGACAAGCCCGGCGTCACCACAGGCGCTCAGCTCGACGAGATTCGAGCAGCGATCGACGGGCGCGACGGGCGACCGTGGACGGTGCTGTTCTCCGAACGCTTCGAGAACCGCGCAATCGGCGAGGCCGTAGCGATGGCGAGGGCGGGTGCCGTCGGCAGGGTCGTGCACGTGGTCGGCGCGGGCCCGCACCTGCTGAGCGCGGCGCACCGGCCGGAGTGGTTCTGGGACGACGCTGCGACCGGCGGCATCCTCGTCGACATCGGCTCGCACCAGGCCGACCAGTTCCTTGCGGTGGCGGTGGGCGCCGGGAGCGCGTCGGTGCCCGCTCAGGTACGGCTCGCCGCGGTCGGCAACATGGCGTGCGCTGACCATCCGGCTATGCAGGACATCGGCTCGATGACGCTGACGGCGAACGGGGTGGTCGGCGACCACCGGGTCGACTATCTCACCGCCGATGGCCTCGGCACGTGGGGCGACGTGCGACTGACGATCGTCGGCACCGACGGTGTGATCGAGGCGCGCGCCAACGTCGATGTCGCCGGCGAGCCGGGTGCCGAGCACCTGATCGTCGTCGACGAGGCCGGCACCCGACGCGTCGACGTGTCGCAGCGACCGGTCGACTGGGCAGAAGTGCTCCTCGCCGACATCGCAGACGGTGGCGGCGACTGATGTCGCAGGCGCACGTGATCGCCGTGTGCGATCTCGTCCTGCGCGCACAACAGGCAGCGACCAGGTGGGGAGACGTCATGACAGAGCTACGTGTCGGTGTGGTCGGCCTCGGGATCGGCCAGATGCACCTGCTGAGCTGGCTGGAGGTGGAGGGTGCGTCGGTGACCGTGGTCGCCGACGTCGACGAACAGCGCCGCGTGCGTGCAGCGCAGGATTGGCACGTGCCCGCTGTCGACTCGCTCGAGGCGTTGCTGGCAGCGGGCGTCGACGTCGTCGACCTGTGCACGCCGCCGACGATGCACGAAGCGCAGATCCAGCAGTGCCTCGAGGCCGGGGTGCACGTGATCTGCGAGAAGCCGCTCGTGGACTCGGTGGCAGCGTGCGACCGCCTCCGTGCCATGACCGAACGCTCGCTCGCCACCTCAGGGGCACGGCTGATGCCGATCCTCCAGTATCGCTTCGGCGACGGCGCGTTGCGCGCACGTGCACTCGTGGACGCCGGTGTGACCGGCCGACTGTTCACCGCCTCGGCCTCCACCTGGTGGCGACGCGGCAGCGGCTACTACGCGGAGGCGCCGTGGCGCGGTACCTGGAAGGGCGAGCGCGGTGGGTCGGTGCTCAGCCACTCGATCCACATCCACGACCTGCTCACCTGGATCGGCGGACCACTTGCCGAGGTGAGGGCACTGACGGCGACGCGTGTGAACGACATCGAGACCGAGGACTGCGCGGTCGCGATCGGCCGCACCACCGATGGCGGGCTGGTGTCGATGAACGTCAACCTTGGTGCGGCCACCGAGTCCAGCCGGCTGGTGTGGTGCTTCGAGCACGTCACCATCGAGTCGTCGACATCGCCCTACGACCCCGCGGCCGGCCCGTGGACGTTCGACTTCAAGAACCCGTCGGCGGCAGAGGCAGCGGCGCCGGTGTTCGACAACGTCACGCCCACGAAGGCGTTGTACGCCGGGCAGTTCCAAGGCTTCGTGGATGCGCTGCGCGACGGCGGCGAGTTCCCCATCACCCTGGCCGACGCCCAAGCATCGCTCGAACTGGTCACTGCGTGGTACCGCAGCGCACGGACCGGTTCGGTGGAGACACTGCCCCTGCCGGCCGACCACCCCGATCGAGCCTCGTGGCGACCCTCAGGGTCCACCTGACGCAGACCTGCCCCACCGCCGCGCCACCCAGGCGCCACCCAGCGTTCCGGGGCTGGATCGTCCCGGAGTACGAGACGATTCGCGCCCAGACCGGGATGGCGTGAATGCGGCGACGACATGGACCGCAGCCCTATTCGCGGTTGGAGCGGCCTTCATTCGGGTGTCTCAGCGGCCACGATCGAGGCAACCGGGGACGGCTGGAATGCGTCGATGAATGACCGAATGGACGCCCTGGAGCCTTGAAGCTTGATCTGGCCAGTGCGGTGGGCTTCCGCAAGCGGGATGTGTCCGAGGTAGGTCCGGTACAGCGTCGAGCGGTCGGTGCACACGGCAAGATCGACTTCGAATCGTGGATCGGCGAGGCACAGCGAGGCGTCGTGGTCGACCACGATCCAGTACTGCTTGGGATGGTCGATGAAGTTGAAGGAGATCGTGAACCGAGGTCGCGGCAGCTTGGTGGGCTCGAGGCGACGGTGGAGCCACCACAGCAGCAGGTCCGGGTCGAGTTCATCGGGTACGGGTTCGCCGAAGGTCCAGCGCGCACCCCAGGTCGCGAGGCCGAACACTACGGGTTCAAGGTCGCGCCCCGATGCTGTGAGTCGGTAGCTGCCGTCATCATCGTGTTCGATGACGCCGGCGCGGACCAGTTGCTGGAGCCGTCGGCTCAGGAGTGCGCGCGACAGGCCGGGATTGCCGCTGATGAGCTCGTTGAACCGAGAGGTGCCTGTCAACAGGTCACGCACGATGTGGATCGTCCAACGGTCACCGAGCAGCTCAGCCGACCGGGAGATCGGGCAGTACTGGCCGTACGTCTTCATGCTTCACCTTGTCACAGTTCAGTATTGGAACTGGACAGTCGAGCGGTCGAGGTCTTGGGTGGGAACTACCAGCCACACCGGCTGTTTCGAACTGAGGACCAACGATGCGAATCTCCAAAGATGACATCCCGACCAAGATCGACGCGCCCGGAGCCGTCGCACGACAGGCGATCAATTTCGGCGACGCGTCCGACTACGGATCGTTGGCCGCCGAATACTTCTCCCTCGGTGCGGGCACCGACATCGCACCGTTACTGAAAGGCCTCGACGACGACGCCTGTCAGGCACCGCACTGGGGTTTCATGATCTCGGGCGAAGTCGTTCTCACCTACACAGGTGGACGCGAGGAGACCTGTTCGGGCGACGACCTTTTCTATTGGCCGCCCGGGCACAGTGTGCGCGTCGTGAGCGATGCTGAGGTGATCCTGTTCAGCCCGCAGGTAGAACACGCCGAAGTCTTGAACCACATGCTCGCGACAATGGCCGGCTGACCACACACAACCGCTCAACAACCCGACGATCCAGGAGGTCCCATGGAAGGCAACGAACAACTCGCAGTGATCATCCCGATGCTGAAGCAAGTGGGCAATGGCATCCAGCCCGAACAATACGACGGCGCCACACCGTGCGCATCGTTCACAGTCCGAGGCGTGCTCGGGCATATGACCGATCTCGCATCCGCATACGCTCCGGCGTTTCGTGGCGAGGCTCCGCCGATCGATATCGGCACCTCGGCGTCAGACGGCGTCGACTGCGGTGCGAGGTTTCAGGTTGCGATGGATGCGCTGCTCGCTGCTGTCCAGAGCCCAGGTGCGTTGCAGCGAACGATCGACACTCCATTCGGGCCGATGCCCGGGGCGACCTTCGCTCGCCTGGTCGCATTCGATGGGCTGATTCATGGCTGGGACCTCGCCACATCCACCCAGCAAGCGTGGGACCCGCCTGAGATTGTCGTCGCAGAAGTCGACTCGTTCTCTCGGCAGGCCATCGCACCCGAGATGCGCGACGGCGACACGTTCGCCGCAGAGACGCAGGCGCCACTCGACGCCACAGCGCTGGTCCGGCTTGTTGCGTTCAGCGGACGATCAGTCTGAGGGTCGCGTAGGCGCTGGGAGTGTGCGTGCGGCGTCATCCGTGCCTGCGGGCCCCTCGCCTCGTGCGTTGAGATGACGTGCCCGGCGTGACCACGAGATGACTCCAAGCATCCGTGCTCCGAGCTCGATCGCCCGGTCAGCTCGACGGCGAGGTCACGGCCCGAGCTCTGCGAGGGCGGGCACGATGCGGTCGACGACGTGATGAGTGAAGGCGATGGGGTCGCCGATGGGCATGACCTCCACGGTGGTCGATGCCCAGCGCGGCGTAGGCGGCCATCGTGGTGATGAAGCCATCGGGATCGTCGAGCGGGTTGTCCATCGCCAGGATGGTGCGATCGATCTCGCCCGGGTCTCGGTTCTCGGCGGCACAGTGTTGTTCGAGCACGCGGAGCTTGTGGGCCACCTCGTCGGGTGATGAGGCGAACAGGTTGCAGGCGTCCGCGTAGCGGGCGACGAGCCGCAGGGTCTTTCGCTCACCGCCACCGCCGATGAGGATGCGGCGGATGGGGTGAGCTGATCGGCGCAGGCGAGCAGATCGTCTCAGCGAGCTGGTAGTGGCGTGCCGTCGTAGGGGCCGTCGTTGTCGCTCCACATCTGCAGGCAGATCTGCAGGGTCTCCTCGAGGCGCTCGAACCGTCTCGGCCAACGGCGGGAACGGCACACCGAGGCCGCGGTGCTCGCGCTCGTACCAGGCGGCGCCGATGCCGAGCTGGGCGCGCCCACCCGAGAGCACGTCGAGGGTGGTGACGATCTTGGCGAGCAGACCGGGGTGACGGTACGTGACGCCGGTGACCAGCAGCCCGAGGCGCATGCGGTGGGTGCTGGCCGGCGAGGAACCCGAGCGTGGTGTAGCCCTCGAGCATCGGGTCGGTGGCCGGGGCCATCATCTCCATCTGGAACCAGTGGTCCATGAGCGTGAAGGTCGATACGCCACCGTCGTCTGCGATGCGGGCGGTCTCGGCGAGCGTCCCGGCCAGCGAGGCGGGTCCGCCGGGCAGGGTGAAGTTGACGAAGTGGATGCCCAGCTGCATTTCGCTCTCCGTCAGCCGGCCCAGGGGCCGACGTCGTCGGTCAACTTCACAGCAGCCATCGGCTTACTGTCGCAGAGACAGGCTGGTCTGTCCAGATCCGAGATCGGGTACTGCGCGCCGGGGAGGCCACGGCCCCGGTGACACGATCGCGGTAACGTGGAATTGGTTCGAAACATGGAGGGCAAATGGCGACGATCCTGGCGCACATCACGGTGCATCCCGGCGCTGAGCAGCGCTTCGAAGAAGCTCGCCCGCGAGTTGTGGTCGGTGACTCATGCGACCGAACCAGGCGTACGTCGGTACGAGTACTGGCGCTCTGCCGAGCCCCGCACCTACTACACGCTCCTCGCGTTCGCCGACTACCACGCGTTCCTCGCCCACCAGGCGAGCGACCACCACGAGGCCGCTGGAGCCGAGCTAGGACTGCTGATCGAGTCCCTGCGCCTCGAGTGGGTCGACCCGGTCTCCGGCGCGTCGGCGCTACCAGCGACCGCCGCACAGCCGCTGCCCGACGATGCCGACGATCGTGTGCGCTTGTACGCAGCGCTCTTTGCGCCGGAGATCGCGCCGTGGTGGTCGACGGTGGTCCCGACCCAGGAGCGCTCCACCTAACGGGTGAGGGTCGCGGATGAACAAGGAGGTCATGGCTAACGGTCCCGGAGACTGGCGCCTTGACGACGTGCCAGATCCGAAGCCGTGCCCCGAGAACGAGTTAAGGCGCAGGGCATCAGGACGGGTGACCCCAAAGGGCGGTGACGGGAATCGCCGAGAGTCGGTCCTCGAGTGGGTGAGCCTCGGGTGCTGTGGTCGCGAGGTAGCCGTGATGAAAGCGAGCACCGAGGCGGTCGCGGAGGAGCCGCAACCCGCGGGCGTCGGCGTGTGACGGTGTCGCCCCACTCTTCACCTCGATCGCGACGATTCGGCCATCGGGGTACTCGATCACCACGTCGACCTCCGCGCCGCCGCGATCGCGGAAGTGCCACAACGACGGCTGGGCCTCTGACCAGCTCGACTGCTTCCGGAGTTCCATGACCACGAAGGTCTCGAGCAGAGCACCGAACCGCTCCGGTGAGTCCAGGAGTCGTTCGGCCGTCAGCCCGCACAGTGCTGCAGCCAGGCCTGTGTCGAGGAGATGAATCTTCGGACGGTGGACGACCTTGCTGCTGAGGTTCACCGACCATGCTGGGAGGAGTTGCAGGATGAACGCTCTGCTCAACTGGGCGAGATAGGCATCGATCGTGCGCGCTGCCCAACCGAACTCCGATGCCAGCTTGGCAACGTTGAGTTCCTCGGCAGAGCGCGCAGCGAGGAGCCGGAGCAGACGAGGAATCTCAGCGACACGTTCGAGATCGGCGATCTGGTTGACGACTCGCGTCACGTTCGTGGAGGCGTACGCGTCGAACCATGCACGCCGTCGCCCAGGTGCACGGCTGACTGCCTCGGGGAAGCTGCCGCGCACGACGAGTTCCGCGAGTTCGTCGCCGCCGTACGGCCCGACTCTCGACGATCGCGTCGGGGGATCGTTCGATCACGTCGAGGACGCTCGACCGGGAGCCAGCGAGCTCGACCTCGCTGAACGGCCAGAGCTCGATGACTTCGACTCGACCGACCAATGCGTCCGCCATCTCCGGAACCGAGAGCAGTCGAGCCGAGCCGGTGAGCAGGAATCGTCCGGGCCGACGGTCGGCATCGACCGCCGCCTTGACTGCCCGGAACAGTCGCGGTTCGAGCTGCGCCTCATCGATCACGAGCGTGTCCACCGAACGCTCGACGAAGGTCCGCGGATCCATCGACGCCGCTCGAAGGGTGGGCTCGTGGTCGAGCGTCATCACCTCGACCCGGCCCGACAGTTGGAGCAAGTCGGTCACCAGGGTCGACTTCCCGACCTGCCGCGCGCCGTTGACCACGACGACTGGCGTGTCGGCCATAGCCGCTCGAATTCTGGGCACGATCAGTCGATCCGTGGTCACCCGGTCATCCTAACAGACGATTTAGCCTACAGCTTCGTCCTTATCTATCAGACATAAACGTCCTTATTATGATGTCATATTCGTCCTCGAGCATTCGACCCGAGAGTTGGTCCGGATGGCGTTCTGCGTCGAGAGCTAAATCGGTTCGATTGAACCGGCCGGGGGTCTCCAAGTCAGTTGTCCATCGCTCTTGCGGAGGGCAAAGAGGCCTTCGTCACAGCGCCAGCCACCAGTCTCACGTAGGCACTCTGGAGCGAAGTGCCGCGTCGACACTCCGGGCGTCCTTGACTATATGTAGTCACTCTGTTAAATAACCAATCTGTGAAGTATCTGCAGGAGCGACGGCAACGATGACCGTGACGGCCCCCGATCGGTTCGACGTCGTCTTCGCCGCCTTGTCGGACCCGACGCGGCGCTCGATCGTGCGTCGGTTGGCCGACGGTGAGGCAACCGTGCTCGAGTTGGCCGAGCCGTTCCCGATCAGTCTCCCGGCCATCTCCCGTCATCTGAAGGTCCTCGAGCGGGCGGGTCTGATCAGTCGCGGCCGAGATGGACAACGGCGGCCATGCCGGCTGCGGCCGGAGCCTCTGGTCGAGATCGCCGCATGGGCCGAGCACACACGAGCTGCGTGGGAGCACCGTCTCGACCGGCTCGATGCGCACCTCCGGCGCACATCTGACCGAACCGCATCCCCACCGACATTGGAGAAGCCATGAGCAGTACCCCGACCATCACCGATCCGACGACGTGGGCTCTCGATCGTGAGATCGTCCTCGTTCGAGTTCTCGACGCCACACGCGAAGCGGTGTTCGCCGCGTGGACCGATGCGGATGCCTTCTGCCAATGGTTCGGTCCCGATGGGTTCACCTGCACTGTCCGAGAGATGGACGTGCGCCCGGGAGGTCGAGCGTGCTTCGACATGGTTTCCGGAGACGGCACCGTGTTCACGAATCGCTTCGACTACCTCGAAGTCGTTCCAGTCGAGAGGTTGGTGCTGGATCACGGCTCCGACGCCGACGATGACCCGGCACGCTTCCGAGTGACGATCACCCTCGATGAACAAGCCGATGGAAAGACGGTGTTGACGCTGCGGCAGCTCCACCCGACCGTCGAGCAGCGAGATGCGAAGCATCGGCTTCGGCGCTGTCGAGCTCGGTCTGCAGACGATGCAGAAGCTCGCTCACCATCTCGGGGTCGCCTGAATCCCACGGCCGATGAGATCTCGCCGCAGGACAGGTCAACCAGTCTGACCGGCCACCACCACCCGACGACTCATGTAGAACACTGTTGCCCGGGACGGGATTCCAACCCACACTGAGCTGCTCTCGCAGTCGCTCGCAGAAGCCCTCGAGCGCGAACGTGGGAAGGCGATCAGTCCTCGCTCTCCAATTGGCGGTCGAGCGTGACTACTTCCGTGCTCGTCGGGACGCTGTCGCTGAGATCCGCGATGAAGTCATCGTCGCCTCCGATGTACAGCGACCACAAGTCGACGTCGGTCGCAACGAACCATCGCCGATCGTCCGGCCAGAACAGATCTGGGTTCCGCCACTCGGTCGACGAGTCGGGGTAGCGCAGCTGAGTCACCGCGAACACGGCGCCCCCCAGCAGGTAGTAGGTGCGATTCGGCAGGTGGAACTGCGGAAGCCGACCCAGTGCGGCACGGATGGCGGCATTACGACGTTCGTCCTCCTCGCGGAATTGGGCCCGTTCCTTGTCGCGCCCTGCTACGTGAGTCGTCGCGTTGGCGAAGCCGTGGCCTTCCCACACCGCGAGCCATGCACGATCGGGAGTGCCCGTGTGCCGCGCACCCGTCGACGCGACGATCTCGAAGAGGGCACGGTAGGCCGACCACCAGTCACCGGGTGTCGAATCGGGAGCACGGACACGCAGGACCATTGGGTAATGGTTCGGGACGAGCGCGCCCACTGTCCCCCAAGCCCCCCGGCAGGCGCTCTCGATCCATTGGGCTGAGGCGACCGTCGCTGGCGCGGTCGAGGTCATCTCCGAAGATCATGTCGAGAGTTTCGCATCGCTCGTCGGCGGCAACCGACGTCCCCCACATCGTCAGGCGGCTGTTCGCACTACGGCGTGACCATCGCGGACAAGTTTCGCGATCGAGCGGTTCTCGCTCAGGCTGTCGCCAACACCGACGACGAGTCCTTGCCCACGGCGGCAGCGAGGCGCTCAAGGGTGTCCAACGACGGCCTGGCACCGCCCCCCTCGATCCGGGCGATCGCCGACTGGGTGGTACCCATCCGCCGCGCGAGTTCGGCCTGAGTGAGACCCGCCTCGGTGCGCAGACGGAACACCAACTCACGGAACTGGGAGATCCGCGCCTCGTCCTCTGCCTCTGCCCGCGCCTGATCCGAGTCAGGTCGGTTGATCGCAGTCCACTTGGTCCGGTGCTCATCGCTCGTCTCCTGTCAAGTCCGTGCTCGTTCATGCATCGCGTCATCGCACGCCGAGCGTGTTCGACCTCGACCCAGGACATAGCGCGAACGCTATATCCGACTCCGAGTCACCGCAACCTGGCAGCTCAGTTATCGATCGCCCCTAGTGCCAATCCTCTCAGCTGAAGGCGGGTGAAGTCCCACCGCCACGTCACCCAGCGTTCCGGGGCCGGATCGTCCCGAAGTGCGAGACGATTCGCGCCCAGATCGGGACGGCGCCGGTCGATCGGTGCCCGGGGTGGGATTCGAACCCACACTCCCTTGCGGGAAGGGGGTTTAAGCCCCCCGTGTCTGCCAATTCCACCACCCGGGCAAGCGGGCGTGCCGCGGCAGCCCGTGTCGCCCTCTGACGCTACTGGTGTACGGTGCCGCGATGAGCCAAGAAGTGATCGACCGCGTATCTGCCCTCGTCCAGGCGTTCGACGCCAGGGTCCAGGCCGCACCCGCCACGAGTTGGGGAAACGCCTCACCCTGCGAAGGATGGGCCGCCCGCGATGTCGTGGTCCACGTGGGCAACAACCTCCTCGGCCTCGGTTCCCAGCTCGCCGGAAGTGAGCCACACGAGATCGGCGCCGACGACGACATCGTCACCGCCTGGAACGAGGCCCGCGACACCTTCCTCGGCGCCGTGTCCACCGCCGACCTGTCCCAGTCGGTGTCCGGGCCCTTCGGCCCCCAGCCGGCTGAGCAGCTCATCGGTCGCCTGATCTGTACCGACGTGCTGGTCCACATCTGGGACCTCGCCAGGGCGGTCGGCGGCGACGAATCGCTGGACCCCGACGCCGTCGCCGCGGCTTACTCCGGCCTCAAGCCGATGGACGCGATGATCCGCATGCCTGGCGTCTTCGGCCCCAAGGTCGAGGCCTCGGGCACGGACCCGCAGAGCGAGTTCCTCGCCTTCCTCGGTCGCCGGGTCTGACCCCCGGGCAGTGCCGTGAAGCTCGAGCGCGCCTGGTCTCCGGGAGTCGCCCACGTCCTCGCCAAACCGACCGGGGCGATCTGCAACCTCGCCTGCTCGTACTGCTACTTCCTCGACAAGGAGGCCATGTACGAAGGCGACCACTTCCGGATGTCCGACACCACCCTCGAGGCGTACATCACCTCGCTGATCGAGATGCACCGCACGCCCGAGGTCAGCGTGGCATGGCAGGGCGGCGAGCCGACCCTCATCGGGCTCGACTTCTTCCGCCGGGCAATCGCCCTCCAGGACACCCACCGGGCGCCGGGCATGACCTTCGCCAACACCATCCAGACCAACGGCACCCTGCTGACCGACGAGTGGTGCGAGTTCCTCTCCGCCAACCGCTTCCTGGTGGGCATCAGCATTGACGGGCCCCAGCCACTTCACGATGCCCACCGGGTGAACAAGAGGGGCGAGGGCTCGTTCACCCAGGTGATGCGCGGGGTGCGCCTCCTCCAGCAGCACGGCGTCGACTTCAACGTACTGACGACGGTGAACCGACTCAACGGCGACCATCCCCTCACCGTCTACCGGTTCCTGCGCGACGAGGTCGGCGCCGAGTGGATCCAGTTCATCCCTGTAGTCGAAAGGGTGGGCGCTGCCGGACGCCCCAACCCGCTCGAAGGCCGGCAAGTGTCGGAGCGGTCGGTGCTCCCCGAACAGTTCGGCGCCTTCCTGCGCACCGTCTTCGACGAATGGGTGAGCCACGACGTAGGCACGGTCTTCATCCAGACCTTCGAAGCGGCTGCACGCAACTGGGCCGGCCTCCGCCAGTCGGGCATGTGCACCTTCGACGCGACATGCGGCCTCGGGCTGGCCCTCGGCCACAACGGTGACCTGTTCTCCTGCGATCACTTCTTCGATGCGGACCACCTACTCGGCAACGTCAACGAGGTCGTCGATCGACGACCTCGTCTCGAGCAGAGCCCAGTACGAGTTCGGCCGCGACAAGCTCGACGGCGCTGCCGCAGCGATGCGTCGGCCTGCGACGTGAGGTTCGCCTGCCACGGCGAATGCCCGAAGAACCGCTTCCTCACCTCGCCCGACGGTGATCCCTGGCTCAACTACCTGTGCGCCGGCTACCTCGACTTCTTCCATCACATAGATGGGGCGATGCGCGCCATTGTCGGCCTGATCAGCTCCGGTCGCCAAGCCGGCGAGGTGATGGCCCTTTTCCGCGATCGCGACCCCGACCTCCGATCAGGCTGGGCACGCCAGTCAGGGCTTGGACGCCTCCGGAACGTAAGCGCACGACGGGTCCTCCGCCAACGGGTCGCCGGTGACCGCGTAAGCGTGGGAACGCGAGCCACCGCACACGTCGCGGAACTCGCAACGACCACACCTGCCGCCGAGTGCGTTGGGGTCGCGTAGGGAGCGCAGCAGGGGCGAGTCGCGGTAGACGTCGGGGAAGGGGTGCTCGCGGACCGACCCCGCTGCCAGGGGGAGGAAGCCGCTCGGGTAGACCACGCCGAGGTGGTCGATGAAGGCGAAGCCACGACCGGCGTTGACGTCGAGAGGTGGCCGCGGCGCACGCCTGGTGCCGTGAAGCCCACCGAGCAGCGCCACCGTGTCGGCCCTCAGCTTCTGGCGCAGGGGGCCGGGCGGGAAGGCAGCATCGACGTCGGCGACGGCGGCCCGTTGGATGGCCACCCGGCGGAAGTGAGGTGCCTCGGTGGCCTTGATGGCCACATGGTCGGAGACATCGTGGAGCCAGTGCAGCATCTCCTCCACCTCGTCGGCGCTGAGCGCATCGAGCTGCTCGCCGCGGCCCGTGGGCACCAGGAAGAAGACGCTCCACAGCGACGTCCCGAGGTCCACCACGGTTCGCAACAGGGCCGGGAACTCGGTGACGTTGCCGCGGGTGACGGTGGAGTTGATCTGGAGCCGGAAGCCCGCCGCGTTCGACCTGCGCCGCGGCAGCGAGGGTGGCGTCGTACACGCCGGGCACGCCGCGGAACCCGTCGTGAGTGGCCGGCGTCGCACCGTCGAGCGACAACGACACCGCGCCGGCACCTGCGGCGCGCAGCTCGGCGAGGCGCTCCGGGGTGAGGCGCGGCGTCACCGATGGCGAGATGGCCACGTGGAGGCCGGCGGCCGTGCCATGGGCGACGAGTTCGGCGAGGTCCGGCCTCTCGAAGGGATCGCCTCCGGTGAGCACCACGATCGGGCGCGGGGCTTCGTAGGCAGCCAGATCATCGAGAAGGCGTCGACCCTCGTCGGTGTCGAGCTCGTCGGGATGGCGATGGTGCTGGGCGTCGGCACGGCAGTGGGCACAAACCAGCTGGCAAGCACGGCTGACCTCCCAGATGACGATGAACGGCTTGTCGGCCACGTCCTGGTGCAGGGTTCGGATCGGGCGGTGAGACGCAGCCTCACCGTCGGACGTCGGCTGCGACATCCCGGCCTCCTTGTCGATCCGCTTCGGCTCCATCACCGTCGAAGCTACCTGCATCATCTGCGCCCGACTCCGGCGCTACGGTTCGCCCTCATGCGGCGACGGAACTGGGCAGTGTTGGTAGCGGGAGCAGGAGTGCTCGCCATACCGGCATGCAGCACGGACCCCGGGGTGAGGGCGACCGGCCTCGGGCCGGCCGGCACTGTGACCGGCACCAGTCCAACGACGCCAGACGTCGACCCGATCGAGTGGGGCACGTGCACCGACGAGGCGGCCGACGACCCGGTGCTCGAGTGCGCCGTATTGACCGTGCCTCTCGACTACGACGATCTTGCAGGCACCACCATCGACATCGCCCTCGTGCGCGCCCCGGCCACCGTCGACCGCGAAGGTGCGATCCTGTTCAACCCCGGCGGCCCCGGCGCCTCGGGCTTCGACCCGATCGCCCAGAGCGGAACCGTCATCCAGACCGAGCTCGGCCTCGACCACTTCGACATCGTCGGCTTCGACCCCCGGGGCGTCGACCGCAGTGGCGGTATCGAATGCGTCGACGACGCGTTCATGGACGCTCACCTCTATCTCGACGACACGCCCGACAACCCCGAGGAACAGGCGTTGCTCGACGAGGACGAGAGCGCCTTCGCCGACGGCTGCGCGACGAACTACGGCGACACCCTGGGCTTCTACAGCACCGCCAACACGGCCCGCGACATGGACATGATCCGTGCCGGCCTGGGTGACGAGCAGCTCAGCTACATCGGCATCAGCTACGGCACCTACCTGGGCGGGGTTTACGCCACCCTGTTCCCCCACAGGGTGAGGGCGATGGTGCTCGACAGTGCCTACGAACCCAACGGAGACACCGTCGAGCAGCAGTACCTCACCCAGATCGTCGGCTTCGAGAACGCCTTCGATGAGTGGGCCCAATGGTGCGAGGGCGACACCACTTGCACCTTCCACGCCACCGACGTCGGCGCCCTGTGGGACGCCCTGAAGATTCGACTCGACGAAGAGCCACTCAGCGCGGCCGACGGGCGCGAGGGCAACCAGGCCGTGCTCGAGGTCGCCACCAAGGCTGCCCTGTACTCGCGCGAGCAGTGGCCGGTGCTGGCGGCGGCCCTTGCCGATGCCGAAGGGGGCGAACCTGCCGGCATCTTCTCACATGGCCGACGAGTACATGGGGCGACACCCCGACGGCACCTTCGACAGCCTGTTCCAGTCGATCGGCGTCATCCTCTGCGCCAGCGGCATCGAGGATCAGCCCCCACCCGACCCCGAAGCCCTACTCGCCGAATTGAAGGAGCAGGCTCCGCGGTTCGCCGCCGATGTCACCTTGGAGGACCTGCAAGAGGCGGGCGAGGAGTGCGACGAGCTGATGGAGGACCAGCCCATCGTGGAGCTGTCCTACGACGGCGACGGCCCGATCGTGGTGGTCGGTGGCACCAACGATCCGGCCACACCTATCCGCTGGGCGGAGGAGATGGATGCCGAACTCGGCCCCAACTCGCGACTGGTGACCTTCACCGGCGAGGGCCACGGCCAACTGCTGGCCAGTACGTGCGTGACCGATATCGAGGCGACGGTGCTCGCCGATAGGACCCTGCCCGAAGAGGGCACGGTGTGCGACCCGGACCCCGTGGTGGAGAGACCGGATTGGTGGGACGACCTGCCCGTACCCGACGGCGTCGGTGAGGTCGTCGCCCTGCCGGCGGTGAACGCGGCCCTGGGGCTCGCCGAGACCCTCGGATACGGCGAGACGCGCACTACCGCGATGGGCTCTCGCGCCGCCCTGGACGCCTACGGCGAGGTGCTGGAAGACGCCGGTTTCACCCCCCTCGGCGAGCAGGAGATGGGCATCGACGACGCCCTCAACGCCGCCTGGTTCACCCCCGATGGCGCAGTGGTGATCCTGATCGTGATGGGCCCGGCAGCCTTCGACACCGAGGACTTGGCGAGCGCCAAGGCGTCGGTGCCCGAGGGGCAGACGGTGATCTTGCTCGCCTACATACCCGATTGAGCATCAGGCCACCCTTCGCACCGGCTCGGCCGAGCGCTGGACAGGGGGCGGGGCTGTGGGCTGGAGGGATGGTCCGCGACCCGACTGCCTTCCACAGATCAGCGTGGACCCTGTCTGCCTGGGGTGGCGCAAGAAGGTTGGCCACCACCACACCTTCGATCATGTCGCTGAGCACAGCCATCCACGGGCGGCCCTTGAGCTGCACCGACACCACCACCCCCTTGTTGTGCCGCCTGAGGGAGCGATCCACACCGATGATGCGCGGCGGGCAACGAAAGCTGGGGGCCACCAGACCGAGCCGACGCGCCTCGCGCCCCAGAACTCGGGCGGCGTTGGCAAAGTCGAGTGCGGTCTGGTTGGTGGCCATGAGGTCATAGTGCCAGGAGGGTGTCGCGAGTTTCCTGGACCCGTGCTGAGGCTCAGGCGGCGGGGGTGAGCTCTACCTGGTAGCCGAGGTGTTCGAGTTGGTTGACGAGTTGGCGGCGGCGGCGGTCGGGGTTGTCGTTGCGGGCGAGGTAGTCGACGCCGATCTCGGTGTAGACGGTGCCTTCGTTGAGCATGTGCCAGCAGATGATCAGCATCGTGTGGGCGACAGCGATCAATGCTCGTTGCTGGCTGCGGCGTTTCGCGATCCGCCAGAAGCGGACTGCGAGGTAGCAGTCCTTGGTTCGGATCGCTGACCAGGCGGCTTCGACCAACGCCGATTGCAGCCACAGATCTCCGGCCCGGGTGTGGGTGGAACGATGTTTGCCGGCGGACTCGTTGTTGCCCGGGCACACCCCAGCCCACGAGGCGAGGTGACCTGGCGTGGGGAAGCGGGTCATGTCGACACCGATCTCGGCGAGGATGATCTCAGCGTTGCGTTGCTGGATACCCGGGATCGTCTGCAGCAGCTCGTGGGCCGCCCGGAAAGGGACCATCATCTCCTCGACCCGCACGTCCAACCGGGCGATCGCTGAGGTGAGGTAGTCGACATGGGCGACGATCTCGGTGACCATCGTCGCGTGGTGGTCGTTGAACCGGCCGGGCATGCACTGGCGCAGATCACCGATCTTGGCGCGCAGCTTGCGCTTGGCCATCTCGGCCAACACGTCAGGGTCGCGTTCACCGGCACACAGGGCGTCGAGGATCATCCGTCCCGACACACCGAGCACATCCGACGCGACCGATGACAGCTTGACGTTGGCGTCCTCGAGGACCTTCTGCAGGCGCTGGGTCTCGCGGGCCCGTTCCTCGGTGAGTTGACGCCGATAGCGGGTCACCTCGCGAAGCTCACGGATCTCGACCGGCGGCACGAAGCTGCCGCGCAGCAGCCCGCACTCCAACAGCTGGGCGATCCAGGTCGCGTCGTTCACGTCGGTCTTGCGGCCCGGCACCGCCTTGATGTGCGCCGGGTTCACCAACAACACCCATGGCAGCCCTCTGTAGTCTCGCCATGTGCAGGAACCAGTCGCGTCAGGGCTCACGCCCGCCCAGGAACGCACCCTCGCCCTGCTGCGCAAGCCCGATCAGGTCACGATCTTCGACGCCGACTTCATAGCCGAGCTCAAGCACGAGGCCGAGGCCGCGATGGCCTCCCTGTCGGCTCGGCTCGAGGGCGAGTCGCTCTGGATCAGCAAGTCGTTCCTCGCCCGGGTTCACGGGTGCGAGGCCTTCCACCTTGCCCCCGACGACTTCGAGTGGTCGCCCGCGTCGGCAACCGGCTTCGTCTCCCACAAGGCGATCGAGCTCGCCCTCAACTGGCGCGGCGACCCGGTGCCGGCGGTTGTCGTCGACGAAGCACTTGCCCGGCTCGAAGACCAAGCCGACGGCCGGGGTGCCTTCATCGCCGGCCTCTGCGAAGCCGACAGGGCTGAGCTGAGGAGCAGGGCCGTGGATCGCACCACGAAGTTCCTCCAGGACTTCCCTCCCCTGCCGCTCGGCGCCCATCCCGTGCTCGAGGCCGCGGCGAAGTGGCGGCCACCGGGCACCATCGAGCTGGGCGGCCGGGCCGACCTCGTGGTCGGCCGTCCCCGTGGGCGCGAGAGCCAACTGCTGATCGTCGACTTCAAGAGCGGCGGACGATCCCTTGTCCACCGCCATGACCTGCGCTTCTACGCCCTGGTGCAGACCCTGCGCCACGACGTGCCACCGCGGCTCGGCGTCACCTACTACCTCGACTACGCGGACTGCGAAGTCGAACAGGTCACCGAGGGCACGCTCAGGGCAGCCCTGTTGCGCACGATCGAAGGCATCGAACGCCACATCGAGCTCACCAGGCAGGGTCGGCCGCCGGTGAAGAGGCCCGGTGTCACCTGTCGCTGGTGCCCCCTCGCCGCCGAGTGCCCCCAGGGCCAAGCCTGGCTCGCGGGCGGCGACCCCACCGACCCCACCGATCCCGCCGATCCGGGGTAAATCAGGAGATGACGTTGACTTCGTCGCCGATGGAGAGCCAGTCCCAGATGAGCACGGCATGGTCGGGCAGGACACGGATACAGCCCGACGACTCGCCGTGGTAGGCCTCGCTGCCGACGGTGTCGAGGGGCTGGACCCAGGTGCCATCGCTGAACTTGGGCACACTGTGGAACGCGATCCGAGCACCGGTGTTCTTGCCCTCGGCGAAGGACACGAAGTGGGTCATGGTGCTGAAGTGACCGCCGAAGTTGCTGCTCGACTGGAGGTCCTTGGCGTACACCGGGTAGGTACCAGGGTCGGGCTGGGTCACTGCGGAAGTGATCGGGAAATCGTGGGTAATCACCCCGCCGGCGCAGAGGGCACCCCACTGGTTGGCGCGGTCGAGGATCGCGCCGTGGCCAGTGACGGGGCAGTCTTCGTTGGTGGCCTGCAGGGGTCCACTCGGACCGACCCAGACGTTTTGGTCCTCGTCCTTCTGGCGACCGACGACGCCATCGCCCCCGAGGTCCACCGCACCATCGTTGGAACGCACCGCCTGGTCGGTGGTGTCGTCGACGGTGGTGTCGTCGACGGTGGTGTCCTCGACGGTGGCAACGGCAGGGGCAGATGTAGAGGCAGCCGCAATTGCAGGGGTGGAGGTAGAGGCAGGGGCGTTGGTTGCGGTCGTCGCTGAGGCACCGGCGACGCTGCCGCCCGAGTCGCCGCCATCGAGAATCCCGGCGAAGCCCACGATCACCAGTACGCCGGCGAAGGCGACAGCGAGAACCCGGTAGCTGAACGACATAGACGTCCTGATCCTAAGCCGCGGAGCCACCGGCGGAGGGGTCGTGCATGGCCCGGATGGCAGCCTTGGATTCCTTCTCCTCCTGCGCCGCCCATCGGGACCAGATGACCGCGATCACCACCCAGATCAGGGGCACGCTGCCCACCTTCATCATCGCCCCGGCGATCTGCTGGTCGGTGAGTGCAGTCACCCCCACGCGGGGTGCGATCTCGTAAGTGCTGAACAAGGGGTAGCGGGAGAAGGTGAAGAACCCGCCGGGGATCATCGGGGTCAGGCCGGCGGCACCGAACAGGTAGATGCACCGCACCGGCGCCGACGCGACGCGGAACTCCTTCATCGGGCTGATCACCGGCAGCCACAGCAAGACGCCACCGAGCAGCCACACCACATCGAGAGCGAAGGAGCCGGCCTGGCTGACCCTCAGGGTGTCGACCGTCCACGGGGCATGGGTGGCGAGAAGGATCACGTTGGCGATCAGCACGGCCGGGAGGACCCTGGTGACCAGCTTCAAGGTGCCGTACAGGTGGGTGCGGGCCACGACCTGCCTCATCCGCCACTCGGGCACCGAGAGCAGGAGCAGGGGTGTGGCCATGAACGTGTACAGCAGGTACTGGGCCATGTGCACCGACAGCAGGTAGCCAGCGCCGAGGGTGCCGACTGGCCAGTCGCTGGCCACCCAGAAGCCCGCCAGTCCCAGCCAGAACCACACCGACTGGCGGTGGGTGACACCCTCCGTGCCGACCCTCTTCTGCCACCGGCGAAGGGCCCGGTGCCGCGACACGACGAGGCCGATGACGATCAGCCACACCCCGAGGTAGGGACGCGGCACCCACGACCACTCTTCATAGAGCTGGGAACACCAGAACCTCACGACCCTGCTCCTTCCTCGACGATCTGGGGTAGCACCCGCGCCCAGTCAGTCTGGCGGACCCCGAAGGGGAACGCCCTTCGCGCCACACCATCGCGACCGAACACGAGCACCTGGGTGGCGTGCCCCACCACATAGCTCCCGTCCTGGCCGACCGGTTCGGCCACCGCCACCGGCAGGCCGGCAGCCACCTGGAGGTCTCGCAATGCCCGCGCCGAGCCGGTGAGCCCGATGAACGAGGTGTCGAAGTTGGCGAGGAACTCGCCGAGTGCCGCCGGGGTGTCGCGTTCGGGGTCGGTGGTGACGAAGATGACGTCGATCTGATCCCTCACCTCGGGCTCCAGGGTGTCCATCACGTCGCTGAGCACATCCATGTGGATCGGGCACACATCGACACAGTTGAGGTAACCGAAGTAGAGCAAGGTGACTCGGCCGGCGGTGCGCTGTTGAAGGTCGAACTCTGCTCCGGAGGTGTCGGTGAGCACCGCGTCGGGCATCGCCACCGGTGGTTCGAGGTCCACCCACACCGACTGCTCGCCCGACTCGTTGGCGCGGATGACTCCTACCGTGATGCCTAAAGCAAGCAGGGCCACAGCCGAAACGGCGATCGCCAGCAGGCGGCGACGGGTGAGTCGGTCGAACGCCGTCACAGCTCCCCTAGGGCGATGAGATAGGCGATCACATCGGCCAGTTCGGTGTCGCTGATCTGCTCCTGCGGTGAAGGCGGGCATGTGCAGCCAGTCGCCCTTGCGGCGCTGGAGGTCGGGGGTGCGCACCGAGCTGATCACGAACTCCTCGTCGAACAGCACCTTGGTGCCGTCTTCGAGAACGACATCGCTGCCCCATGAGCCGTTCCACGACGGGCCGACAGTGGCGGGTGCACTGTCGCCTCCATGGCATCCGGCGCAACCAGCACTCTCTGCGACTGCCCTGCCCCTCGTGGCATCGTCGTCGAGCTGCACCCTCGAATCGCCTGCGCAGGCGACCACCGACGCGGCCAGCGACGAGACTTGCGGCGAGCGCCCAGCGCGCGCGGCGCAGGGTAGGGCGGCGCCAAGGATTGTCACCCTGTGGAGTCTCTCGCCACTCGGCCGAATTTCCCGTGCCGCGAGCGACAAACGGGTCGAGCATGTCGCCGGAATGCATCAGGGGGGTGTCATCAGGGCGAAGCGACACGCCTAGCCCCAAGTCGCCCCGCACCGTAGCGATGAACCGACCCGGCTGCACTGCCGCCCGGGGTAGGCCGATCACCCCGGTCCCGAGGTACTCGCACACGCCGTGAAGGTCGACGACGTTCCAGGGCAAACCCCCAAAACGACGCCTTCTCCCAGGTGACCTGGGGTGATTCGATGACTTCGACGATCATCTCACCCAGGCGGTGGAACCCCTGACGGATGGCACCGATTTCACGGACGCGCTTCAGCGGCTCACCCGTGGCCGCTTCGATCGCGCCACACGTACGCTCGAGCGAGGAGGTGACCACCACGAAGTGGTCGAAGCCGATGATCCCGAGCAGGTTTCCGAGAGGGCTCCCGGCCGGTGGTCCGTTAGAGGGTTGGATCGATTGGACAACGTGGGTGGTGGCCAGGCCGTCAATGTCGGTCAGGGAGGTCGGTGCGCCGGCGAGAGCACCAGCCGACGACGCCCTCATGACCTGGCGCAGGGAGCCCGAAGCGAAGTAGCACCGAGCCGACCCGAGCGGTGGAGTCGGCGGCGACGACGAGCCCGAGCTTCTGCCACGACTCGACCGGCGCGGCGATGTTCAGCTCGGCAACGGCGGTCACGAAACGCCTTGCCTGTCGTTCCCGAGGTGCATGTCAGAGAAGGCTAGATGACGCTGCTACTGTGCCCGAACGAAAAGGGGGGTGAAAGCTTGTTATCCATCGACACTGGCCTGGAGAGCGACCTCTACCGGGTGCTGATCCTGCTCCACATCATCGTCGCCATCCTCGGCTTCGGAGGGGTGCTGTGGAACGGCGTCTACGCCTTCCACTCGATGAAACGGCCGGGGCCCCAGGGTCGGGCGATCTCCGAGGCCAACTTCAGCGTCTCCGCCTTAGCCGAGTACGCCATCTACGCCGTGCCTGTTACGGGCGTCCTGGCGACTGTGGGCATCTGCTGGTCTCTGGTCGTTCGGGGATCTGTGGATCTGGCTCAGCCTTGTTCTCTACGCGATCTCCCTCGGCGTATCCCACTCGGTGCTCATCCCCGGGCACCGCAAGATCAACCAGCTCCTGGTGGAGATGGAGAGTGGGCCGCCCGGCGCCGGCGGTCCCCCGCCTCAGGTGGCCCAGGTCCAGGCTCTCGGCAAGCGTCAAGGGGCGGCGGCGGGGGTGCTCGACCTGATGCTCGTGGCGATCTTGGTGCTGATGGTCTGGAAGCCGACCTGACCCTGGCGGGCTCACCCTGGTTGCCTGCCTCAGGCGAGGTGCTCGACACCTAGTTGCCAGCTGAAGAAGGCAAGCACATCGGCGCCTTCGGCGACCCTCATGCTGGCCGGCTTGCCCACCCCGTGGCCGGCGCGGCCCGCCTGCCACAACAGGATCGGCCTCTCGACCTGGCTGCTGCTCGCCCACGTCAACGCGGCGGCCATCTTGCGGGCATGACACGGGTCGACCCGGGTATCGCCCTCCGCCGTGGTGAACAGCACCGCAGGGTAGGCGTGCCCCTCGCTGACATGGTGGTAGGGCGAGTAGGCGTGGAGCCAGGCGAACTCCTCGGCGACGTCGGGGTCGCCGTACTCGTCGGTCCACAGGCGGGCGATGAGGAACTGGGGGAAGCGGATCATGTCGAGCAGCGGCACCGCACACCACACGGCCGGCGCCAGGTCGGGGCGTTGGGTGATGGCGACGCCCATCAGCAGGCCTCCGTTGCTGCCCCCGTGGAGGGCGAGCCGCTCGCGGCTGGTGAAGCCCTCGGCTACCAACCAGTCGGCGGCGGCGTGGAAGTCGTCGAACACCTTCTGCTTGTTGGCCCGGCGGCCGGCGTGATGCCAGGCCTCGCCGTACTCGTAGCCACCCCTCAGACCGGCCAGGCAGTACACCCCGCCAGCAGCACACCAGGCGGCGAGGTTGGGCATCCAGGTGGGCGATTCGGCGATAGCGAACCCGCCGTAGCCGGTGAGGATCAGGCGGGGTCTCGGGCGACGGGGTGACGTCGTTGCGGTGGGCGATGAACATCGGGATCATCGTCCCGTCGAGCGACGGGTAGTGGACCTGGGTGACGGTGAGCGCGGGGAGCACAGAGGGATCGGTGCGCCGAACCCACGGCTGCGGACCGGCGGTCGGGGCGAGACGCAGGACGTCGACTGGAGCGCCGAACGTGCCACGGGCGACGAAGGCCCGACCGCCGGCCCCGGTTGAGGCGGCGTCGAGGGCCACGACGGTGGCGACGCCGAGGTCGATCGTCTCGCGATGCTCCCCCGTCATCGACCATCTCTCCACAGAGTCGATGGCGACGCGACTGGCGGTCACCAACAGATCGTCGCCGTCGACCACGAGCGGCACCGAGCACGGTGTCGGGACGTTCCGCCACGACGGTGACCCAGGCCGGCCGGCTCCGTGAGCGCCGCCGTCACCACCCTGCCGTTGGGGGCGTCGAGGGTGGTTACGCCGACCAGATCGTCGCCGTGCGAAGTGGAGCTCGGTCTGAGCGTCGACACCCTGCACTACGGCCGTCCACGTCGCCGCTGACCGTGTCGAGGAGGTGGACGTCGATCTGGGTCCACTGACCATCGACGTGCACCAGGACGTGACGCCCATCGGGCGAGACGGTGACGTCGGGCCAGCTCTCGCGGAGTCGGGGAGGCGATCGAACACGACCGGGTCGGCGGCCGGGTCGGAGCCCAGGCGATGGAAGCGGATCGTGGCGGTTGTACTCGTCGCCCTGGCGGGTAGACGGAGTACCAGAAGCCGGTGTTGTCGGGCAGCCAGGCGACGCTCGCGGCGCGGGTGTTGTGGATCAGGTCGGCGTGGACGGCACCGGTAGCCACATCGAGCACGTGGAGCACGCTGTTCTCGGTGCCGCCCTCGCTGAGCCCGTAGGCGACGAGGCTGCCGTCGGGCGAGGGGTGGAACCAGTCGATGGCGACGGCGCTGTCGGCGGCCATCGTCGCCGGGTCGATGCGAGCGCCCGGGAACATCCGGGTCGATCGCGCTGCGCAGGGTGAGCAAGTACTGGTCGGCCGCCGCCGGCCGCTCGAGCAGGAAGAGGTGGTCACCGGCCACCTTCAGGGCCAAGGTGGTGGGCAGCGGCATGAGCGCGGAAAGGCGCTCGTGCCATCGGCTCCGTGTCGGGCCGGGCATCGAGCGCCTCACGGGTGAGTCGGTTGTGGGCTGCCACCCATTCGGCGACCTCGGCGGATTCGCCGTCCTCCAGCCACCGATAGGGGTCGGTAACGGTGACGCCGTGAAAGACGTCGGCGTCGTCGCCACGCCGGGTGGCGGGCGACGGGGTCAGGGGTGAATCAGCCACGCCCCATGTTGGGACGCTTGCCATGGTTGGCCTTGCTGCGACGCATCCGCGCCTTCTTCTTCTTGGTCTTCTTCGACATAAGGCACAGAGCCTACCGGGCGCCAGGAAGCGGTACTCCCGCCCGGGTCCAGGCCAGTAGAGCTCGTCGACCGGCCAGGTGTTGAGCACCCGTTCGAGGGGCACGCCCACCTCGGCGGCGCGGTCGCAGCCGAAGGGTTGCCACTCCAGCTGGCCGGTGGAGTGGGCGTCGCTGTCGATTGTGAACCAGCAACCGTGTTCGACGGCCATCTGCAGCAGCGCCCGGGGAGGATCGAGCCGCTCGGGGCGGCAGTTGATCTCCACCGCAGTGCGGAACGTGGCGCAAGCGGCGAACACCTCGTCGGCATCGAAGCTCGACGGGTCGCGCTTGCCGATCATCCGCCCGGTGCAGTGGCCGAGAACGTCGACGTGGGGGTTGGCGACCGCCCTCACCATCCTCTCGGTCATCTCCTTGCCGGGCATGCGCAGCTTGCTGTGCACACTGGCGACGACCAGGTCGAGGGCGCCGAGCACGTCGTCGCCGTGGTCGAGGGCGCCGTCCTCGAGGATGTCGACCTCGATCCCGGTGAGGACGCGAAACGGGGCCAGCCTCTCGTTGAGCCCGGCGACCTCGTCGACCTGCTGGGCCAACCTCTCGGCGCTGAGCCCGTGGGCGACGGTGAGCCGGGGCGAGTGGTCGGTGAGCACCAGGTACTCGTGGCCGAGAGCGATGGCGGCTCGGGCCATCGCCTCCACCGTTGCGCTGCCGTCGCTCCACCGGCTGTGGAGGTGGAGGTCACCGAGCAGGGCCTCGCGGTAGACAGCGCCGGCGGGGGTGAGCGGAACCCGGGTCCGCGCCTCGAGCTCGGCGACGTAGGCGACCTCTCCCCCGGCCAGAGCCTGTTCGATCACCTTCGCCGATGACTCGCCGATGCCGTCGAGCTCGGTGAGCGTCCCCGCCGACGCCCGCTCGGCGAGCTCCGCCGGCGCCAGCGAGCGGGTGACCTCGAGGGCTCTCGCGAAAGCCTTGGTCCGAAAGCCGTTGTCGTGGGCGCGGTCGAGGCAGTGGACGATTCTCTCCAGGGCCTCGACCGGGGTCACCCGGTCAAGTGTAGGTGTGCCGAACACGGCGTCGAAGGGTGCCCGACAGCCCGATTCCGCCGACGAGGAAGGCCGTGGCGATGTAGGCAACGGCGTTGTCGCCCCCGCCGCCCGTCCGCGGCAGCGAGGGAGGAAGGGCCGCTGCCGCGGAGGTGGGGGGCGAAGCTTGGGCGAGAGGGGTGGCGGCGTGGTCGTCGTCTGCTCGGTGGAGGTCGTCATCATCGGCACCTCGCTCGAGGTCATGGTCGCCGCCTCGGTCGTCGTGGTGGCCGCCGCCTCCGTCGTCGTCGTTGCCGCCGCCTCGGTCGTCGTCGTTGTCGCCGCCTCGGTCGATGTGGTCGTCGTCGTAGCGTCGGTCGTCGTCACGGCGTCGGTCATCGTCGTCGCAGCGGTCGTCGTGGTCCCGGGGACGTCGAGAGTCGCCACTGCCGAGAGGGCCACTGGGGGACCGGCCGTGACGAGGAGCTGGGCACCGAAGGGATTGGGGGCGGCCGGCACGCCGCGGAAGACGGAGGCGTGCCCGGGCGCCGACGCCGTGGCCGCCACGGTGACAGTGCCCGGCAGAAGAGGCACGGCCACCGTGGCGGTTCCGTCCGCACCCGTGACGGCGGAGTGCGAGAGATCACTCCCGCTCACGAGCACGGTGATCGGCTGGCCCACCACGGGATTGGCACCGGCCAGGAGTGTGGCGGTGACCGTGCCGTCGGCGGCGAGCGAGACCGTCAGCTGCCACTCGCCCGCAAGTCGAGCCGCCTCGGCGTCGAGCTCGATTGCCCGGGCCTGGAGATCGGCACGTCCGCTCGCGGCCTCGGAGACCGTCGAGGTGTTCGACAAGGGGTGCCGTGGCGTTGCCGCTGCGATTGGAGCCCGCCGCATCCTGGGCGTAGTAGTGGAAGACAGCCCAAAGCGCAGAGGCGGTGAGATCGTCGGCGGAGTCGCTGTAGAGCCAGCTGAGGTAGGCGCTGCGGCCGCCCGTCGGGTCGTTGGGAAAGGTCTGGTTCACCTGCTGCGAGGCAACCGCGACAGTGGGGTGGGTACCACGGTTGAGAGTGCACGTGCCTACTCGATATTGGCCATCGAGGTCGGTGAACAACCACTGCCCGGCCCAGATCGGGAACGGCGATCTCGCCACGCCGCCGGTGTGGAACTCGATCGCCATCCCGGCGCAGAGGTAGTCGCCGGGCACGTCGTTGCCGCCACTGAAGCTGGTGTGAGCCCTGCAGTTCGCGGGGATGGTGGTGCCGAGTTGGCCGGCGAGTGCGTGCGTTGCCGGCCAGACGGGCCCGACGAGGACGACGACGGCACCGACCGCGACGGTGAGGAGGGCGAGGCGCTTCACACCCCTACTGGGCACAGTGGGTGGTGCGGATCGGCAAAATCTCTCCCGACCCGGGCCCAGATAGCCTCCACCATTCCCTATGGAACGCTTCGGCCTTGTCGGCCTCCCCAATGCGGGCAAGAGCTCGTTGTACAACGCCCTCACCGGTGGCGGTGCGCTGGCCGCGCCCTATGCCTTCGCGACCAAGGACCCCAACATCGGTGTGGCCAAGGTGCCCGACGACCGTGTGGAAAAGCTCGGGGCGATGAGCAAGACCAAGACCCTGGTGCATGCCGCCGTACAGGTGGTCGACATCGGCGGCCTGGTCGAGGGGGCATCCAAGGGTGAGGGCCTGGGTAACAAGTTCCTTGCCAACATCCGCGAGGTCGACGCGATCGTGTTCGTGCTGAGGGCTTTCGAGGACCACGATGTGCCCGGTTCCAGCGACCCGATCGAACACCTCCGGGTGGTCGAGATCGAGCTCGCTCTCGCCGACCTCGAAACCGTCGAGAAGCGTCTCAACCAGGCCACACGCCAGGCCAAGCTCGACAAGGGCGCGGCTGCGGAGCTCGAAGCCCTGCAGGCCGCCAACGACGCCCTGTCGGCCGGCCTGCCCCTTTACCGCGCCGGCCTGAAGCCCGAGTGGCGCGAACAGTTGAAGACCTACTTCTTGCTCACCAACCGCTCCGTGCTGGCCGTGGTCAACGTCGGCGAGAACGAACTCGACCGCATCCCCGAGGTCGAGCAGACCGTTCGCGACGAGTTCACGTCGGCCGGCGACAACGTCGAGGTGATCGGCATGTGCGTGCAGTTGGAAGCCGAAGCCGCATCGATCATCGACCCGGTCGAGAGGGCCGAGATGCTCGAGGGCTTCGGGCTCGGCGAGGGCGCCCTGTTCCGCATGGTGCGTTCCTCCTATCACCTGCTTGGGATGCGCACCTACTTCACCACCGGCGAGAAAGAGACCCGAGCGTGGACCTTCTACGCCGGCTCCAGCGCCCCCGAGTGCGCCGGCCGCATCCACACCGACTTCCAGCGTGGGTTCATCAAGGCCGAGGTCATCCACTGGGACGAGTTGCTCGAAATCGGCTCGTGGCAGAAGGCCAAGGAGCTCGGCAAGATCCGCATCGAGGGCAAGGACTACCACCCCATCGACGGCGACGTGATGGAGTTCCGCTTCAACGTCTAGCAGGGGTTTCGCGGTCTGCGGCGTTTCGATCGTAGTGCCTCTGACCTGGCCTTTTGCGTCCTTGCGCGTAGGCGATTTCTCCCTCTGAAAGTCCGTGTCGGCGCAATGCGTCCCAGCGGATCGCCGACCCGCCGAGAACCGGCGCACCGAGATTCACGTCTTCGGATCTATCGACATTTGATCTGAGAGCGGATCATGTGATCCAGATATCGATCATCTGGCCAAGACCTCTCCGATCGACTACGGCAGCGAAGCCGAGGTGGCTAGATTTTCTCGGCTGAAAGCGCCATAATGTTCGTATGGAAGCAGGAGTCCGAGAGCTACGAGATCGCCTGAGTCACTACCTGAACGTCGTGCGCGACGGCCAGGAGGTGACCGTCACGGACCACGGCAGGGCCGTGGCTCGGCTCGTCCCGCTTGACCAACCTCGCGCGCTCGATCGCCTCGTCGCCGAGGGGCTGGTCACGCCTGCGCCGGCTGCCAAACGCTCGCGGACACCGCTCCGTGTCACCGCCAAGGGCACCGTCAGCGACCTCGTGGCCGAACAGCGCCAGTGATCGCATATTTCGACACCTCTGCGGTCATTCCGCTGCTCATCGGCGAGCCCTCGTCGGCGACCTGCGCCCGAGTGTGGAACGAGGCCGCCCGCAGCATCAGCGTCCGCCTGTTCTACCCGGAGGCCCGAGCCGCGCTCGCCAGAGCTGAGCGGATGGGTCGAATCACCAAGAGCCAGCATGCGGCCGCTGTGGCGGAACTCGAGACGATCGTCACCGAGATCGACCACGTCGAGATCACCGCCGAGTTGGCCCGCAACGCAGGCGACCTCGCCCAAGCCCACCAACTGCGCGGCCACGACGCGGTTCACCTCGCCGCCGCGATGGCCGCAGTCGATGCCGAACTCGTGCTTGTCACCGGCGACAACGACCTGGCCCACGCCGCTCGATCACTCGGCCTGCCGGTCGCGCTCACAAACTGACCGTCAAGCGTCCCCGCCCGAAGGTTCACGCCCCATGATCACGAGCACACGACAGTACGAGATCACCCGCAGCCGGGCTCGCGAGGTGCGCAACGCGCTTGCCGAACTGCAGGGCGCTCACCTTGCCGACATGCTGCAGCCCGAGATGCGTGAGCTCCAACTCGCCGCACTCCGCGGCACGCTCCACGATCTCGAAACCGAGCTGGCCGACTATGAACGCGCCACGCACACGGAAAGGATCTGAGCGTGGCTGACATCGTCATCCAGAACGTCCCTGAGGACGTGATCGCCGCCATCGACATCAAGGCTCAGCGTCTCGGCATCTCACGAGCCGACTACCTACGGCGGATACTGGCTCGCGAGCAGGATGCCCAACCAGTCCAGGTGACCGTGGCCGACCTGGCCGGCTTCGCCGAGACCTTCGCCGACCTCGATGACCCGAGCGTCATGAGCCGCGCCTGGCGATGAGGGCTCGGAGTCGACGAGCTGCGTACTTTCCGCGAACTCCACCACGCGACTGAACTGCAGCGTCGCAGGTCAAGGGCCATGAGTCAGACGCTCTCCGACGTTCCGCTTCAACGTGTAGCAGGGGTATCGCGGCCTGCGGGTATGCGTCACTCAGCCCCGCAGACGAGCCTTGCGAAAATGCGGCCTAGTCGCAAGAGCCACCTGAGTTTTGATATCATCTTTGATGTCATGTGGTCGGTCGAGCTGGAGCTAGAGGTAGAGAGATGGATGAGCGACCTGAGCGCGCACGACTTCGCCTCGGTGCTCCCCCACATCGAGCGCTTGGCCGAACGAGGCAACCAGCTTCGGATGCCATCATCACGTGCGTTGGGAGACGGACTGTTCGAGCTTCGGCTCGACGTGCTTCGCGTGGCATGGCGGATCACGTACTTCTTCGCCACCGGCCGGCGCATGGTTCTACTTACCGTGTTCCACAAACAACGACAGAATGAACGCGCCGAGGTGCAGCGAGCGCGTCGGGCGATGACCCGCTGCATCACCGAAGAACACACCGCCGAGGAGAATGACTGATGGCTCGAACGACGATCAATGAACTGAAGAAGAGCCGCCTGGCCGCCATGACCGCCGACGAACGCGCCGTCTTTGAGGAGACCTACGAGGCGACCCTTCTCGCCCTCGACGTCGGCGAGAAGGTTCGCGACGCCCGCGAGGCCGCCGGTCTCAGCCAACGCGAACTCGCCGCCCGCATGGGCACGAGCCAGGCCGCCGTGGCCCGCCTTGAGGCCGGCGGTGTCGGCGCCACGCTGACGACGCTGCAGAAGATGGCCGCCGCCCTCGACCTCAAGGTCACTATTGAGCTGTCTGCGGCAAGTTAATGCGCAACGCGACCAGGAGGCAGCGGGGCCAGGGCCGAGCGGCCCAGTCCCGCTTTCCGCCAGGAGTGGCGGACGATCGTGCAAGCAGGCGCGGGGACGATCGTGCAAAGAGCAGGCCTGAGGGGTGTGCCGCCGTCTGAGGAAACTGTGTATTTTCTGCGAGCTCCGGTGCGCCGATGTCCTGCGGCGGCGCAGGTCAGCGGCAACGAATCGACTGCCCGCCGACGTTCGGCCTCATCGTGTGTCGGGGGTCTTGCGGACTGGACGCCCGGGGTCACCGGCGAGGATCACGATCCACGACTTGTGGCACTTCAAGTCCTTAGGCTCACGCCTCGAATCGAGCCTCGGCCGCAGCGACGAGCTGGCGGGCCCAGCGAACACAACTCGTAGCGTCGGCGGCGCTGACATCGACGCTTTCGTAGCCCGCCTGCGTCTTTCGATCGAGCGCTCGCTTGAGCGCCGTTGCCAAACCGGCGTCGACCTGGCGCAGCAGATCGACGGCTGAAACGTGGTTGCCGGCGATCGACCGCTCGCCGAGCGCGTGGCAGGTGATCGCATCAGCAGCCGCGATCGCTGCGTGAATAGCGCACGTCGCGACGACGTCGGCCGCTTCGAGCAGTTCGGCAGCTTCGAGGAACTGGCGCGCATCGACCAGCCGCTTACGCGCCTGCTGCACGTCGCACGGCTTGCGAACGCCCTTACTGCGACTCATCGGAGACGCTCCAGCAACGAGGCCGCCTCTCCGGTCAGTGCGATCCCGTCCAGCCGGATCTGCTCGACAAGCGGGTTCTTGGCTCGGACCAGCTTCCGCCACGACGCGGGCGAATGCTCGACGAGTTGCAGGTCGTTGCCGGTCCAGGAGCGAACGTCGGCATGGAGCTTTGCCAGGCGATCGTGCAGCTCCGTCGAATGGAGATCGTCAGCCACGATCAGAAGGTCGATATCAGAGTCACTGTCGGCGTCGCCCCGGGCCACCGAGCCGAAGAGCCAGGCGCCGAGAAGGTCAGGCCACCCCGAGAGCCGCTTTCGCATCCGCCGGACCAGCTCGCCGCGCAGACTCGCCAGAGCCAGTACCGGCCCCGCAGCCAGATGGCTCCGGTTCAGAGCGACCATCGACGATCGACCGGCCACGGTCTCGAACACGAGGCCGGCCTGGATGAGCTCCTCGATGACTGAGCTGGCATTGCCGGGTGCGACACCGGCTGCAGCAGCGAGCTGCCGCCTGGTGACGGGCCGTTCGAGCCGGGCCAGCGCCTGGAGCAGCGCGCCGCGGACGGCGGGTGCGATGTCAAGAACCGGTGAGCCCAGATCCATGCCGTCATCCTACTCCACATATGATCGGAATACAGATCGTATGCTCCGATGCTGGATCACGTCTTGACCACAGCGCCACAGCTCCACCGGTCGAAGTCGTAAGCGCGAGCCCAGGAGTAACGACTGACCGCGTCGACACCAACTACGACGCGCTCGCCGGCGGTGTCGAGCCACGCGCACCCTTGGTCTCGGCGAGGGCGAGCATTGCGTCGGCCTCGATCGGCAGGATGAAACCGGCCTTCACGGTTGCGACCATCGAGTGGGAGAAGGCCTCGAGGTACGACTCGTTCGTCGGATAGAGACGGGTGAGAGTCGCCGCATCGAAGGGTCGGGTGCTGCCGAAGAGAGCGACGAGGAGACTTGCACCCGGAGCCGGATCGCCACTGAGCGCAGACGACCGGAACATCGACCGGCGGGGTGCGGATACCACCGAGAGCGATGCCCATTTCGTCGCGCACGATGGTTGCCGGCCCACCGTCGTCGCTCGGCGGAAGGGTGTCTATGCACGGGCCACTGGGCGGCGGGGTGCCGGTGACCACCCAGTCGACGAGGTGATGGAGCAGCGGCCTTGAAGGTCTGGTGGTGAGGTCCGTCGTTGACGGGCATCGGGATACCGAGGAAGTCCGCCGGCTCGAAGTCGAGTCCGCCCATCATCTGGCAGACGAGGTACTTGTCGACATGCGCCGTACCGGCAACCTCCCACGTCCGCAGCAGATCGTGGTCCGGTTGGCGGGCTCCCTCGAAGCGAATCAAGGTGAGGTCGGTCTCGGTGACGAACTGAAGCACCGGCACATCGAGGTCGGTACGCAGAGTGACGGGAGGCCCGTCGAGCACCAGTGCCTCGCCGCCCATCGAAGGCGCAGCGCCGACCCGACTGTGCAACAGAAACCCGTCGAACACGTGGGTGAGTGGATGGACCGCATTGAAGTAAGTGGCGAGGAAGGTGCCCGACTGGGATTCGCCCATGGCGATCAGGTGAAGGGGCTGCAGGCCACCGAGGAGTGGCGGGCCCTCGGCCGTTGTCAGCGCCTCAGCGGCCTGGCTGAAGATGTCGAAACAGAACGCGTCGCCGGGATGTACGAGGGCCCCATAGCGCTCGGGGTCTGCTGCCACAAGGCCCCCCGGCGACGCACCGGTGAGCGCGACTGCCTCACCGATGGCAGCAGGCCCGCCGGCCACACCAACCTTCTGGGCCGACACCCCCACCCACACATGGCCCTCGCGGGTGATCTCCCCGTCGGCGTAGCCCCACTCGGGTGAACCATCGGCACCGGCAGTGACGTTCAGCCACTCGACAACCACAACCCCGCTGAACTCCTCGACCAAGGATGGTCTGCGCACGATCAGCCGTGTGAGGTAGGGCGCGGTCGCTGCAGGCTCCACTGCCCAGCGCCCATCGGCCGTTGCCTCGCCGATGTGGCTGAAGCTGGTGGCGGTCCCGCCGAAGAAGTACTCGTGCTCGACATAGTTCGCACGGCAAGCTCGGCATCGCCGGGTTGGCCTGACCCGTGCCACCGGTGATCGGCCCACTGGTGGCGATGGCGGCCGCTGGACGCCTTGCTTCGATCGACGACATCGCGAACCTCCTGTGGACTGACTGAGGGGCGACAGTAGTCGCCGCGGTGCCGGCCTTGCTCACGGACGGCGACAGTCTCGGTCGCTCCCGCTTGTGTGAGCGCAGCAGCCTCCCGTCGAGTCGCCCGTCTAGCTCGTGTCTCTCGCATGTCATCATCGGCGCTGGGCCGGGGTCTGTGCCCACCTCAACGCCAACAAAGCAACGCTCGGGCGGCCTGTGTCTGAAAGAGGCGGAACTGGATCAACAAGCATGGTCACCCAGAGCAGGTCACGGGCCGGATAGACATGCCAGCCGCCGCCCACCCAGTTCCCATCCGAGTGCCTGACAACCATCCGAGGGCCTGGCGAGCATCCGAGTGCGGGCGTGCACCCCGGCGGGCCACTGTCACTCGGATCACCCGCGACCAGCGACACCCCTCGAAACTCTTCGTCTAGTCAGAGCGCGCGCCAATAGGCGGCGGGCTTCACACCGCCCCGCGCTGCGGTGCGGTTGCAGGCCTTGTTCTATAAGGACTTCGGTACTGCCGTGCAGAGGCATTCGCCCTGGTCACGCCCGTTTGCGCGCTCACACAAATCTGGAGGGCGAGAGGGACGGGCGGCCGCGTCCAGGACGTGACCAGGCCGGCATGGGCTGATCAGGCCTTGCCCAGCGCCTTCTTCAAACCCTCGATGTCGTCGCTGCCGAACACGACTCGGTTGTTGGTGGCGACATAGATCGTGTCAACGTTGACATGGGCTTCGGCGATCTTGCGGGCCAAGTCGCCGAGAGCGCCGGGCCGGTCCTCGAGGTCGACGACGACGACTTCGTGTTCACGGGTGATGACCGCCTGATGGGTGATCGCCAGAGCGTGCCTCACCGGCTCGGCGTGGGGCACCAAGATGTGGAGTTCGGCCTTCTCGCCGTCGCCTATGCACGTCGCCGCGGCCAGGTTTACACCTGCGTCGCTGACGGCGGCGGCAACCAAGGCCAGTAGGCCAGGCTTGTTGTCCACCTCTATGACGATGTCGACCGACATGTGCTGCAACCCCCAAGTTGTTCGTGGTTGCGCGCATTCTTACCACTCCCCGCCACAGGCGCGGAGCAGCCCAAGCACGGCCAACAGTTGCCAAAGGTGGCCCAGGTACTCGCCCCCTGGGTGACCGAGGCCGGTCTACGCTCAAGCCATGTCCTTGTCCCCCGTCTTCGCGCTCAGCGACCGAACGGTCACCGAAAGGGTCGGGCTCGACCCGATCATGGCCACTGCCGGTGGGATCCCCGGTTTCGATCACCTGCTCACCGACTTCTCACCGTCCGGGTTCGAGGAGAGGGCCGCGCATACACGACGCGCGATCGCCGAACTCGCCGATCTGCCCATCACCAACGACGATGACCGCATCGCCGCGGCCTACATCGCCGAGCGCTTCGGAGCGAGCCTGCTCTCCCAGAACGCCGGTGAATGGATGAGCGGACTGAGAGCGATCGCCTCTCCGGCGAGCACCCTGCGTTCCGTCTTCGATCTGATGAAGCGCGACGGAGAAGATGCCTGGTCCAACATCGCCTCCCGGCTCGAAGCCCTGCCCGGCGCGATCGACGGCCTGCGCTCCACTTACGAGTTGGGTCGCACGAAGGGGGTCTTGGCCGCCCGGCGGCAGGCACTTGCCGCTGCCGACCAGGCCTCAACCTGGGCCGACGATCGCTGGTTCGACAGCCTCGCCCGCGAAGCCGCAGGGCGCGCCGACCTGCCCCCCGCCCTGGTTCAAAGAGTGAGCGCCGGGGCCTCTGGTGCCAACGAGGCCTATGGCGCGTTCGCCGAATACCTGCGCCGCGACTACGCCCCAACGGCGCGCACGACCGACGGCTGTGGCCCCGACCTGTACAGGATCGGGGTGCGCACGATGCTCGGCGCCGACCTCGACCCGAACGAGATGTACGAGTGGGCATGGGACGACTTTCACCACCTGCGCGCCGAGATCGCCGACACCTGCGAACGGATCCTGCCCGGTGCGTCCTTCGCCGAGGTGATCGACCTGCTGGAGACCGACCCGGCTCGGGCCGTCCACGGTGCCGATGCCTACCAGAGCTGGCTCCAGGCCCTCACCGACGAAGCCCTGACCCGGAGCAAGGCGCACTTCGAAATCCCTGCCGAAATGGACGTCTGCGAGGCCCACATCCCACCGCCAGGATCGGCTGCGGCCCCCTACTACACCGGTCCCTCGGAGGACTTCACCCGCCCCGGGCGCACTTGGTACCCAACTCTCGGCCGCACCATGTTCCCCAAGTGGGGCGATGTGACCACCTGCTACCACGAGTCGGTGCCAGGCCACCACCTCCAGATCGGTTACGCCCGGGTGCAGGCCGCGTCGCTCAGCAGGCTGCAGCGAGTCGGGTTCATCAGTGGACACGGTGAGGGCTGGGCGCTCTATGCCGAACAGTTGTGCGACGAGTTCGGCTGGTTCGACGACCCGGACCACCGCCTCGGCTTCCTCAGCGGCCAGATGCTGCGCACGGTGAGGGTGATCATCGACATCGGCATGCACCTCGGCAAGCTCATCCCCCAGGGCACCACCCTCAACGACGGCACCCCGTTCCACGGCGGCGAGGTGTGGACACCCGACTTGGCGTTCGAGTTCAGCGTCAAGGAGACGGGCAACACAGAGACCTTCATGCTCAGCGAGATCGATCGCTACCTCGGCTGGCCCGCCCAAGCGATCAGTTACAAGATCGGCCAGCGCGAGTGGGTCGCCGCCCGCGCCGCCGCCCGCGGACGCGAGGGCGCCGCCTTCGACCTCAGGGCCTGGCACACCAAGGCGCTCAAGCTGGGCGCCATCGGCCTCGGCCAACTCGGCACCGAACTGGCCCGCTGACACCCATTCCGGCCCAACCCCACCCCTTCTCCCAACCCCCTGCCAGGAGCGACATGCGACCGAACATCCTGTTCATCACGCTCGACCAGTTCAGGGGCGACTCCCTCTCGTGTGCAGGTCACCCGGTGGTGCTCACCCCCAACCTCGACGCTCTCGCCGCCGAGGGCGTGCGCCTGAACCGCCACTACGCCCAGGCCGCGCCGTGCGCTCCCGGACGGGCCGCGCTCTACACCGGCACCTACCAGATGAACAACCGGGTGGTGGCCAACGGCACCCCCCTTGAACACCGCTTCGACAATGTGGCCCGAGCGGCCATCCGCGGCGGCTATCACCCAGTGGTGTTCGGCTACACCGATGTCGGCGCCGACCCCCGCCAGATCACCGACCCAGACGACCCTCGGCTGTCCACCTACGAAGGTGTGCTGCCCGGCTTCGACGAAGTGCTCAACCTCGACGAACGGCATGCCCCGTGGATGGAGTGGCTCCGCGAACTCGGCTATGACGCCACCGAGCCCGACGTGATGCTCGCCACCGAGCACGAGAGACCGGCGGAGCATTCGGTCACCACCTTCCTCACCGACCGCTTCCTCGAGTGGCTCGACACCCAGGACGGCCCCTGGTTCGCTCACACGTCTTTCATCCGTCCACATCCCCCGTACAGCGCCGCCGGCCACTACTCGACGATGTACGAGGGTGCCGACATGCCGCCACCCCTGCCGGTACCCGAGGACCGTCACCTCCTCCACGACGCCCTCCTGTCGCATACCGCGGTCGCGGCGCCCACCGACCCCGCGGCGATCGACCACCTGCGCGCCCAGTACTGGGGGATGATCAGCGAGGTCGACCACCACCTCGGCCGCATCTGGCAGGCCTTGCGCGACCGTGGCGAGTGGGACAACACCGTCATCGTGGTCACCGCCGATCACGGCGAGCAACTGTGCGACCAGGGGCTGGTGCAAAAGGCGGGCTTCTTCGAGAGCAGCTACCACATCGTCGGCATCGTCCGCGAGCCCCGGCTGCCCGAGGGCCACGGAACGGTCGTGAACGACTTCACCGAGAACATCGACATCATGCCGACGATGTGCGAGGCGATGAGCGTGCCCGTGCCCCTCCAGTGCGACGGGCTACCGCTCACTCCTCTGATGCGCGGCGAGCGACCCGACGGTTGGCGTACCGAGGCCCACTACGAATGGGATTGGCGCGACGTCTTCATCGCCGAGGGGGTCCACGAATGGCCGTGGGACCGCCGGCTCGAACGCCAGAACCTCGCAGTCGTGCGCACCGACGACCATGCCTACGTCCAGTTCGGTAACGGCGAGTGGTTGTGCTTCGATCTCGCCGCCGACCCGACCTGGCTCACCCAGGTCACCGATCCGGCGGTCGTACTTCCCCTGGCGCAGGCGATGCTCACCTGGCGCCAGCAATTCCTCGACCGCCAGTTCACGGGAATGCTGCTGCGCGACGGTGGCATCGGCCGCCGCCCCGACCCACTGCCGGCCTGAGGGGAACCCGTTCAGCCGACCCTCTCGTACCAGAGGTCGATGGCACTGCGGCCCTCGGCCAGGCCGCGGGCTTCGAACCGGGTCAGCGGTCGCCACTCGGGTCTCTCCACGACGCCGCCGACGAAGTTTGGCTCGGCGGCCATCACCGCTTCCACGTGGTCCGCGTAGTCGGCGATGTCGGTGGCGATGTGCAGCACCCCACCCGGCCTGAGGCGATCCGCCCACTCCGCCACCAACGCGGGCCTGACGAGGCGGCGATGCTTCTGCTTGTTCTTCGGCCACGGATCGGGGAACCACAGTCGGATCGCCGTCAGGCTCGCGGGCGGGATGCGGGGCATGAAGTCGATCACGTCGGTCATCGCGACCCTCACGTGCGACCACGCGTTGGCCTCGATCGCGTCGAGCACCATCACCACCCCAGAAGTGTGAACCTCGACGCCGATGATCGCCTCGGTGGCACGAGCGGCGGCCATTTCGACCAAACCCTCGCCACCGCCGAACCCGATGTCGAGCACCACATCGCGCTGGTCCGGGAACAGGACCGTCAGGTCGAGTACGTCACCCGACTCGGGCAAGCGACCACCGGGTCAGCATCCTCTCGAAGACCTCGGCCCGGGCAGGCGTCAGCCTGCGCCGGCGCAGGCGGTAACTTCGAGCGGGGGCGTGGACGGGCGGCACTCATCCGTTTATACCGGCCGAAACCCGTTCGCCGGTGATCGCGTGGCATCCTGGGGGTATGGCGAGCGAAGAGTGCTGGCTGGTCAGCGAAGGACACGTGCTGGCCAGCGCCGAGCGGGCCGAGGGCCGTCGGGCCAAGGCACGCGGGTTGCTGGGTCGCACCGGCATCGATGGGGCGCTGGTGATCTCCGGGTGCCGCTGGGTGCACACCATCGGCATGCGCTTCACCATCGACGTCGCATACCTCGACGAGGCCGGCGTGGTGCTGAAGATCACCCGGATGAAGCCCCACCGCCTCGGCCTACCGGTCAGGTGTGCCCGCACGGTCGTGGAAGCCGATGCCGGTGCGTTCGCCCGCTGGGGGCTCAAGGTGGGCGACCAGGTGGAAATACGCCAATGACCGGTCGGCTGGTGCTGGTGAGCACCCCGATCGGCAACCTCGGCGACCTGGCACCCCGAGCCGTGGAGACCCTTCGTGCCTGCGCCCTGATCTGCTGCGAAGACACCCGCCACAGCGGCAAGCTGCTCGCCCACGCAGGTGTCCGCGGGGTACGCCTTGCGGTGGCCAACGAGCACACCGAGGCGGCGCGGATCGACGAGGTTCTGGGGCTGCTGGCGGGAGGCCACGACGTGGCCGTGGTCACCGACGCCGGCACCCCGGGCATCAGCGACCCGGGGGCACGCTTGGTGACGGCGGCCATAGGCGCCGGCCACACCGTTACGGCTGTTCCCGGACCTGCCGCGCTCGGTGATGGCGCTGGTGCTCAGCGGCTTCGACACCACCCGTTTCGTCTTCGAGGGTTTCCTTCCTCGAAGTGGGCGGGAGAGGGCGGCGCGCCTGGCCGAGGTGGCCGCCGAGCGGCGCACCGTCGTGCTCTACGAAGCGCCACACCGGGTGGCCCGCACGGTGGCCGATCTCGGTACGGCCTGCGGAGAAGAGCGCAAAGTGGCCCTCGCCCGCGAGCTGACCAAGCTCTACGAGGAGGTGTGGCGCGGAACCCTGGCCGATGCCCTCACCCACCTCGCTGCCCACGAACCACGCGGCGAGTTCGTTGTGGTGGTCGAGGGTGCGCCCGCCGCGACCCCCGCCGACGACGTGGCGATCCTTCGGGCGTTACGCACGGCACTGGCTGTCGGCGCCGATCGCCGCACAGCCATCGCTACCGTGGTGTCTGCCACTGGAGCATCGAAACGCCATGTCTACGACCTCGCCCTCGGAATCCCCCGCGATGAGTGAGCTACCGATCTATTCCTCCGGCCCCAGCGCGGCCTTCTTCGACCTCGATCGCACCCTGATCAGCGGGTCGAGTGCGTTCGTGCTCGGCATCGCCGCCTGGCGAGGCAAGCTGGTTCCCACCCGCCAGATGATGCGCGACGCCGGTGGTGCCCTGTGGTTCCGCCTTGTCGGCGCCGACGACGACACCTCTCACGGGGTGCGCGACCGCATCCTCGGAGCGGTGAAGGGGGTGAGGGTCGACGACCTGGTGGCCCTCAACGCCGACATCGTGCCCAAGTTGCTCGCCCGGGTGCGCCCCGAATCGGGCCGCCTGGTGGAACAGCATCGTCACGCCGGGCGGGCCACCTACATCGTGTCGGCGTCGCCGGTGGAACTGGTCGAACCGCTGGCGAAGGCGATGGGCATGACCGCCGGCATCGGCACCCGCGGCGAGATCATCGACGGCGTGTACACCGGAGAGCTGGCAGGGCCGTTCTGCTACGGACCCGGCAAGGTCGAGGCGATCACCGAACTTGCTCGATGGGAGGGCCTCGACCTCGGCCAGTGCTGGGCGTACAGCGACTCGGCCAGCGACCTGCCGATGATGGAGGCGGTCGGTCACCCGGTGGCCGTCAACCCCGACCCCAAACTCGAGAGGGTCGCCGGCCGCAACGGTTGGCCGATCGTGGTCTTCAGCAAGCGCACCAAGGCCGTCATCCGCCTCACCACCCAGACGGTCGGCGCCGCCGGTCTGGCTGCGGGTGGCTTCGCCGGCGGCATCCGCTGGGCCCGCACCCGCCACTGACCCTGCTCCACTTGCCCGGGGGTCTCGACCTGTCCGCGAGGCTCAGGCCATCGGGGTGAGGCCGAGCTGGCGGCTCTGGGCGACGAGTCGGCCGGTGCTGTCCCAGATCTCGCCGTCCTCGTTGAAGAAGCCGCCCTGCACGACCTGGCTGCGAAAGACGCACGCCACCGGACCAGGCGCGGGGATGGCGCGAACATGCACCGTGTACTCGAGGGTGGGCACCCAGCCGAGAGGCATGTCGAGGTGGAAGACAGCGGGCGGGAACACATCGCACACCATCAAGAGGGCGAGGCTGTCGATCGGCCGGCCGTCGGTGAAGGCGAACCAGCCCGACATCTCGGCGACGCCGTTGCGGTCGTCGTGAACCCAGCCGGTGTGAGCGGGATTGATGCGCACGTCGAGGTGGTCCATCATCGTCACCTGTGCCGCACCCTGGGTAGGGGGACGAAGCAGGCACTCGTCGAAGGGGGGCAGTTCCGGCGGGCTGAGCGAGATGTGTTCGTAGGTGGACGCCGGCAGGGAGAGATCGCCGAACGCTCCGAGCAGTTGCATGATCGGCTTGCCGCCGGAACTCAGCTGCCCGGTGACGGTGGCGAAACGACGACCGGACTTGACCACCGACGCGTCGACCTGGGCGGGACCGGCCTTGCCGGGGGAGAGGTAATGGCCGGTGACGCTGATCGGGTCGGGCCGGCCGGCGACGGCGCGCAGCCCGCGGGCAGCCAGTGCCATCAGGTAGCCGCCGTTGGCGTTGCCGTTGATGTCCCAGCCGTCGCGGATTGCCGTCGAACCGTCGGCGGCCACCTGGGTTGCATCATCGAAGTCGCTCATGGCTGACCATGATGGTGGCCGGCGGAGGCAACGGCACCATCGGCCAGGCCATCGACCGGGTGGCGAAAGCTGTGGCCACCCCGACCCGCCCGGGCCTATCCTGGCCACGTGACGAACCAGGTCCCCACTCGCCGAATGTGCACCGGCTGCTGACCCAGCTGTTGTCCGCCATTCCCCGAAAGGACCTGCGATGAGCACCTACTTCCTGACAACCCCGATCTACTACGTCACGGCCAAACCCCACCTCGGCCATGCCTACACGACGATCGTCGGCGATGCCCTCGCTCGCTGGCACCGCCTCATCGGCGACGACGTGCACTACCTCACCGGCACCGACGAACACGGCCAGAAGGTGCAGGACTACGCCGATGCCGCGGGCAAGAGCGCCCAAGAGTTCGTCGACGAGATCGCCCCGCTCTACGTCGAGGCGTGGCAGAGGCTGGGCATCACCAACGACGACTTCATCCGCACCACCGAGGAGCGCCACCGCATCGGCGTGGCCGAACTGCTGCAGCGCTGCTACGACGCCGGCGACATCGAGCTCGACGTCTACAAGGGCAAGTACTGCGTCGCGTGCGAGGAGTACTACACCGACGACGAGCTCGACCCGGGCGACATGTGCCGCATCCACAAGCGCAAGGTCGAGTACTACGAGGAGGAGAACTACTTCTTCCGCCTCAGCCGGTTCCAGCAGCGCCTGCTGGACTGGTACGCCGCCCACCCCGGTGCGATCGTGCCCGACTTCCGCGCCAACGAGGCCCTCGGCCTCATCCGCGGCGGACTGCGCGACTTCAGCGTCAGCCGCACCAGCCTGACGTGGGGCATCCCCCTTCCGTGGGACCCCAAGCATGTCGCCTATGTGTGGTTCGACGCCCTGTCCAACTACATCACCGCCATCGGCTACGGCAGCGACCCCGACCGCTTCAACAACTGGTGGCCGGGGATCCACCTGATCGGCAAGGACATCATCCGCCACCACTGCGTGTACTGGCCGGCGATGCTGCTGAGCGCCGGGCTGGAGCCGCCCGCAGGGTGGGCCGTGGGCGGCTGGCTGCTGGTCGGCGGGGAGAAGATGAGCAAGACCAGCGGCAATGTGGTGAACCCCCTCGACCTCGTCGACGACATCGGGGTCGACGGTTTCCGCTACTACGTGCTGGCCGAGACGCCCTACGGCCAGGACGGCGACTTCACCTATGAGGGCCTGATCGCCCGCTACAACGCAGACCTGGCGAACAACCTCGGCAACCTTGCCGCCCGGGTTGCCACCGTGGTGGGCAAGAAGTGCGGTGGGGTGGGGCCGGCGCCTGCGCCGGACTCGCCGCTGGCCGCCGTCGCCGCCACCACTTACGAGGCCACCGCCGCGGCGTGGGCCGAGGTGCAGCCCAGCCGCGCCCTCGAAGCCACATGGCAGCTCATCCGCGCCACCAACGCCCACCTCGAGAACAACGAGCCGTGGAAGGCCGAGCCCGGCCCGGGCGTCGACGCCGTCATGGGTGATGCCCTCGAGGCGTTGCGCATCGTCGCCATCCTCGCCTCGCCCGCCGTACCCGCCTCCGCCCAGACCGTGTGGGAGCGCATCGGCCTGCCCGGGCTGGTCACCGATCAGCGCCTTCCGGGCGCGGCGGCGTGGGGCGGCTACCCCGGCGGCCTCCCAGTGGTGAAGGGCGACTCCCTCTTCCCCCGCCGCTGAGAGCTGTCACGGCGACGTCGTATCGAGAGCCTGCTGCACCCGCTGGCCGGCTCGGCGCGGCGAGCTTGCTCGGACGGCAGCTACGACATCGACTTCGACCACCCTGGTGGCGGGGCCGGGGGTCGCGGTGCCGTCACAGGCGGCGACCTACCGGCGGCGGTTGTCGATCACCAGCAGCTCGTGCAGGTCTTCGACGATGGCGCGCCGGTTCGGCACGCTGAGTTTCGCGTTCATTGACGACCGCTCCGCGGTCGAGATCCTCGACACGTTTATCAATCATCCCAAGCAACGCGAGACGCAAACAGGACAGTCAACATTCATGCGACAGCCACCATGGGATCGAAAACCCGCAGTTGTGACGGGGTTTCCCGCCCATTCGATTGCGTCCCGGCCCGTGGTGTACCGCTGCCGGCCAGCTTGGCGAGCTTGCTCGAGTCGAACCGTGGCATGTCAGCCAGTCACGCCCTCTGCAATGGCGAGTAAGAGGTCGATGACACGCTGATAGAGGCCTTGCGCGATGAGATCGAGCGGCTTTTCGTATCCGAGGTCTGGATTGGGGGAACGCAGCCAGAGGCGCGCAGCCTCGTCCCGCATCACCCTCCTGGCAAGGTCGACGACGGCGCGGAGTTCGAGGAGCCGTTCCTCTGCCTCCCGGCGGGGCGTGGCCTCCGCCGCCTTCCATCGGGTCACGCTGCGGGGGTTCGTGTCGCTGACCCGTGCAACGTCGGTGGTGTCCACCACATCGCCCTCGTAGAGATGATCGAGCAGTGCAGAGAGTGTCGTCATGGTCCCTCGTCTAATGAAAGTATCGCCGTACGTCGCTGCCTTTGTCGTATTATACGTCGCGCATCTGTCAAAGACAGTTTCATGGGCTTCGGGCCCCCACCCCAACCTCCGGACAGGAAGCCATAACCTGACCCGGTGACCCTCACCGGCTACATCGACACCCACTGCCACCTCACCGACACCCGCGGCGTAGACGTGGACGAAGTCGTGGCAGCAGCCCGCGAGGCGGGCGTTGGCACGATGATCACAGTCGGGTGCGATGCGGCCACCACCGCGGCGGCGATCGAGATTGCCACCAGGTTCGACGGGGTGAGGGCCACCGCCGGCCTGCATCCCCACGAGGCCAAGCACGGAGTCGACACGATCGTCGCCTACCTCGACGACCCCAATGTGATCGCCGTCGGCGAAGCGGGTCTCGACTACTTCTACGAACACTCCCCCCGCAAGGCCCAACGCCAGGCGTTCGCCGCCCAGATCCAGCTCGCCCACGAACGCCGCCTACCCCTGATCGTGCACACCCGCGACGCATGGTCCGACACCTTCGACCTTCTGGCCGCAGAAGGGGTGCCGGAGAGGACGATCTTCCACTGCTTCACCGGTGGCGCCGACGAGGCCCAGCGGTGCCTGGACCTTGGTGCCTACCTCAGCTTCAGCGGCATCGTCACCTTCAAGACCGCCACCGACGTACAGGCGGCCGCGGTGCTGTGCCCCCTCGACCGCCTCCTCGCCGAGACCGACAGCCCCTACCTGGCACCGGTGCCCCATCGTGGCCGCACCAACCAGCCGGCCTTCGTGACCCACGTGGTGGAGCACCTCGCCGGCCTGCGCGGACTGACCGTGGAGCAAGTGCGCGCTGCCACATCGGCGAACGCCTGCCTTGCGTTCCCCTCCCTGCGTCCGTAGCCTTTTCATCGAGAGCGAGCATCACCACACGGTGAGCGCGCTTGCACCACCACGATGAACAGAACCGAACGCCGACGCGTCGCCCTCGCCAGTGTCTTCACCCTGGTGGCGCTCCCAGCTCTGTGGGCGTTCAACCTTGGTTCCGCCGACGATGACGGTGCCGCCACAGTGGGGGCTGCCGGCGAGGCGAGAGTCGGTGCCGACGCGGCCCCTTCCACTGCGCCCTACGACCCGGGGCCGCCCCTGTTCGTCGGCGGCGACGGCCAACCTGCCACCCCCGGAATCGTCGACGTCGCCGTGCCGCCGGTGCCCGGAGCGAACGACATCCTGATCAAGGCCAGCTTCCACCGCTACGCCAACTTCGCCACCAGGTTCTGCACCACCCTGCTCGCCCCCGACGGTGCTCTCCTCACCGTGGTGAACCTAAACAACGGCCAGTCGACGAGCTGCACCAACACCCTCGGCATGGCGGTGCCGGCCGGCGCCGACATCGTGCTCGATACCGATGTGTACACCGAGATCGCCGATCTCACCGACGCGCCGGTCCCAGTTCGCGCCACCTGGTAGTCGTGCTCAGCCGCGGCGACATCAACGAGCTGCTCGCTAGCAACGGTCTGGCACCGCGGCGCGAGCTCGGCCAGAACTTCGTCGCCGACCCCAACACCGTGCGCCGCATCGCCCGCCTCGCGGAGGTGGGGCCGGGTAGCCGGGTCCTCGAAATCGGCGCCGGCTTCGGTTCGCTGACCCTCGCCCTGGCCGAGACCGGCGCCGAGGTGACAGCCGTCGAGGTGGACCGCGGCGTGGTACCGGTACTGAGGGAGATCACCGCGCCCCACCCCAACATCACCGTGATCGAGGCCGACGCGATGTCGATCGACTGGGACGCCCTGCTGGGTGCGCACCAAGACTGGGTGATGGTGGCCAACCTGCCCTACAACGTGGCCACGCCCCTGGTGTGCGACCTTCTCGACGGGGTGCCCCAAGTGGCACGCATGCTGGTGATGGTGCAAAGAGAGGTAGCCGAACGGTTCTGTGCCGCGCCGCGCACACCTGCCTACGGCGCCGTCACCGTCAAGGTGGCGTACTGGGCCACGGCGCGCATCGCCGGCTTCGTGCCGGCGAGCGTGTTCGTGCCCCGACCCAAGGTCGAGTCGGCGCTCGCCGACATCCGCCGCCGTCCGCGCCCGCCGTCGACGTGCCGCCCGACGAACTGTTCCACCTCGTGCGCACGGCGTTCGTTCACCGGCGCAAGATGCTGCGCCGCTCCTTGGCCGGGGTCGTCGCCCCGGAGGTCTTCGAGGCCGCCGGCATAGACAGCCAGCGCCGCCCGGAGGAGCTCGACGTGACCGAGTGGGGTGCGCTCACGACCGCCCTCGCCGCATCGGAGCCAACCCGATGACAGGGGCTACGGTCACGGCCCAGGCGCCGGCGAAGCTGACCCTGTCGCTGCGCATCAAGGGGGTGCGCGCCGACGGCCTCCACCTCATCGACGCCGAGATGGTGTCGCTTGCCTGGGGGGACACCCTCACCATCGCCTCCCCCGGCCAGGGGCTCAGCGCCGACGGCCCCTTCGCCGCCGGCACCCCACTCGACGACACCAACCTGGTGGCGCGGGCCCTGCGTCTGGCCGGTCGCGATGCGGCTGTTCACCTGCACAAGAACATTCCCCACGGCGGAGGCCTGGGCGGTGGCAGCAGCGATGCCGCTGCGGTGTTGAGGTGGGCCGGCTACACCGATGTCGTCGGCGCCTCCCGGCTGGGTGCCGATGTGAGCTTCTGCCTCGTGGGCGGGCGGGCCCGGGTCGGTGGCATCGGCGAGATCGTGGAACCCCTTCCCTTCGAACCACTCGACGTCACCCTGGTGATTCCTCCCCTGGTTGTGAGCACACCCTCCGTCTACAGGGCGTGGGACGAGCTCGGCGGGCCCACCGCCGATGGCCCCAACGACCTGGAGCCGGCGGCGTTGGCCGTGGATCCACGGCTCGCGAGGTGGCGTGACCGCATAACCGAGGCGGCGGGGCGAAGGCCGGTTCTGGCCGGTAGCGGGGCCACCTGGTTCCTGCGCGGTCACCATGACCTGACAACCGCGCTGCCCGAAGCGATGGTGGTTCAGACGCGCACCGACCGCCCCCAGGAGCCTGCGGGCGGTCGGTGACAGAGACCTGAATTGGGGTAGGGCGTCTACTTGCCGCGCTGGCGCTGGTGCCGCGTACGGCGCAGCATCTTCTTGTGCTTCTTCTTGCGCATTCTCTTGCGACGCTTCTTGATCAGTGAGCCCATAGCTCGTGGAACGCTACCGGGTGGAAGTGCTGTAGCCAAACCGTCGCCCGAGATCGTCGGCCGAGCGGTAGCCTCGGTGACCGTCCGGTCCGGGGTCGTTCAATGGTAGGACAGCAGGTTTTGGTCCTGCATATAGGGGTTCGAGCCCTCTCCCCGGAACCAGCGCCCAGTCGGGCCCAGTTCAGTGCCCTCCTTTGAGTGGCCACCAGCAACGGCCCACTGATGGCCAGTGGATCTGACTAGTGAGCGGATGAACAGGCCGAAGCTGCCGGCCTTCTTGCGGAACTGGGCGAACTCGGTGCTCGCAATCGCGCTGCCGAAACCGGGCAAGGGCAGAGCTCTCGTGAGACGCACGCCAGCAGCGATGCGGCCCATCGCCCGTCGAGCGACGCCACCCGGCTCAGGCGCACGATGAGGGACTGATGGCGCAAAGAAATCTTTTGCTCAGGGTTGACAACCGAACACCAGTTCGCTACAGTATCCAGAGTGGATGACGCCCTCGAGCTCCTCGATCTCGCTGTCAGCGGGGTGGCGATCTTCACCCCCACACGCCTGGTCGACGACGAGCTGAAGGCGGCAGTGCTCGGTGTGCAACGTCACATCGACCGATTGAAGGTTCTCCACGCGGGTCTGCTGCACGAGGCCGACCAGCGTCGCATGTGGGTCGGGTCGGGGTATCGCGACGCCGCCGATTGGCTGGCAGGCAAGACCAAGACCTCGCGTGGCGATGCCAGCTCGCGGGCCAGGTTGGGCGCAGCTCTGAAGGCGTCGGAATCGTTGAAGAAGGCCGCCGAAGACGGCGAGGTGTCGGCGGCGACCGCCGAGTCGTTGTTCGGCGCGGTCGCAGATCGGCCCGACGGCGCAAGCGACGCCGATGTCGACGACCTGGTGGAGGCGTGCAAGGGCGCCGACCCGCGCGACGCGAAGGCCGCCGCCGAGAAGTGGAAAGAGACCTACTCGGCAGAGACACCCGAGCAGGCCGAGCAGCGCCGGCGCGAGAAGAGGTCGGTCACCACCCGCAACCTGGGCGACGGCCTGGGTCAGCTCACGGCCATCCTGCCTCTGGTCGACCTGCGCCAGCTCACCAACTCCATCTCGCACATTGCCGGCAAGCCCTGCGAAGCCGACACGCGCACCACCGAGCAAAGGATGGCCGACGGGCTGCTGCAGCTGGCACTGGCGTACTCGAAGGGTCAGGTCGCCGGTGGGCGCGAGAAGCCCACCCTGCTCATCACCACCACCGCCGACACCTACACCGGCCGCAGCGACGAGCCGGGCGTCACCGCCCATGGCGACGCGGTGCCGGCTCATGTGGTGCGGTTCCTCGCCGAGCAGGCCAACCTGCAACGGGTTCTGTTCGCCGGCGCGCAGATTCTCAATCTGGGGCGCGAGGTGCGCTACGCCACCGACGCCCAGTACAAGGCGCTGGTGGTGCGCGATGGCGGGTGCCGCTGGCCGGGGTGCCACATCCCCGCGGCGTGGTGCGACATCGACCACCTGCTGGCCTGGGAAGACGGCGGCAGTAGCGACCTCGACAACCTGGTCATGTGGTGCCGCCACCACCACACCGAGAAGCACCGGCCAGGCGTGCAGGTACTCGGCGGTGTGCACGACCTGCGGCTGCGGCTGATCGACGGCACCATCGTGCACTGCCCACCCAAGCCCCACGCGGCAGCCCGTCCGGATACGCGCCCGGCCACCCGCCCGGCCACACAGCCGGGTGCGCGACCACGAACCCCGGCGGCGGCCTGACGCCCACAACCCACATCGGGTCACCGGCTAGCAGCACCACTGTGCGCAAGCCGGTACGGGCGCGTCACGGGCAGTCAGAAGGACGCTTGCGCGGCCAGCTGAGTGCGCGTCGCGTATTTCGCTGACAGTATCTAAATAGATACCGTAAAGCCATCTCAGAGCTGATACGGTATCTAAAAGGATACGGAGTGTGTCATGGATTTGAGCTTGATGAGTGCACCTGAGTTGGCGTCCGAGCTGGGTGCTCGAGTCCGCCGCGAGCGTCTGCGCCAAAACCTCACGCAGCGCACGCTGGCCGAACGATCTGGGGTGTCGCGCCTGACGGTGACTCGGATGGAGGAGGACGGCTCTGCGACGCTGACCAAGTTCCTGTCGGTCCTCGTTGCGCTGAGGCGGGCGGGAGATCTCGATGGTCTCCTCGAGCCGCCCACCGCTGAGACGATCGCCCAGTTCGTCGGGGGATCTCAGCCGAACGCGTCAGCGGGTCAGACGATGAGTGCGATCGACGTCGTCTACGAGGGCGAAACAGGCAGCTGGGTTGTGGCCCGTGCCGCACAGCGGGGGGCGGAGACGTTCGTGGAGTACACCGACGACCACGTTGCGCGGAACGCCGAACTCGCCCCGATGCGGCATCTCGTCCGCGACCGGGCACGCAGCTTCACCGGGCGCGATGCCGAGCACCTCCCAGGCCTGCTCGCCGACGCCCTTCCGGACTCTTGGGGTCGGCTCGTGCTGCGTCGCGACATGCGCCAGCACGGGATCGAGCAACCGACGCCACTGCAGATGCTCACTTGGCTGGGACGACGCACCATGGGGGCGCTCACCTTCCGCCCCGTGGAGGGACCAACGGCCCCAGACGGCACGCTGGTTGACCTCGACCGTGTACAGGCCGAGATGCTGCGCCACCTCTCTGGCAAGGACACACAGGACGCAGTCGCTGACGCATTGACACGGGCAGCCGGATCCGGAGCGGGCGGCGCACGACCCAAGATCACGGTGGCGTACACACCCGACGGCGAACTGGTAGCCGACAACGGAGTCCTACCGGAAGGTTCCACCCCGTGGCTCATAAAGTTTCACAGCACCGACGACAGCCCGTATCTGTCGGCCATCGAAGCGACCTACCTGCAGATGGCAGCTGCCGCAGGCATCACCACCTGCGAGCATCGACTACTGGGCGGATCGTCGGGTACCTCATACCTCGCAGTGCGTCGGTTCGACCGGATCGCGGCACCCGGCCGGCAGCCTCGACCGGGTCCACATGGCTACGCGCAGCCGGTCTCGTGGAGGCCTACCCCGAGTACAGCCAGCACCTCGGCTACGACGACATCATCCGCTTGACGCGACAGCTGACAGGAGACGTGCGTGACGTCGAGGAACTCGTGCGTCGCGCCGTATTCAACGTCGTTGCTCACAACCGCGATGACCACGCTCGCAACATCGCGTACCTGTGGACGCCCTCGGGCGGCTGGCGGCTCGCACCGGCTTACGATCTCACCCACTCGATGGGTCCGCGACCCGCCTACCTCGGCGCAGACCCGGGCGAGCACTACCTCGACGTGGCAGGAAAGGGTAAGGACATCACCCGCCAGGACCTGGCCGGGCTCGCCAAGGCTGCCGGACTGAAACCGGTAGTAGTCGAAGAGATGATCGACAGGACGTTGGCAGCAGTGGATCGATGGCCCGAGTTGTCCATCTCCAACAGCGTCGATCCCGAAGTCGCCGAGCAGGTTGCGAAGCGGCTGCCGGCCCTCGCCGGTTAGCACCGAGCCGGTTCGGGTCCACTGCCGACAAGCTCGCCTGTCCAGTCGGGTTCAGCCGCCACCGACCGGCTGGACCGAATCGATCCGCTCGTAGAGGGTGCCGCGCTGTTGCAGACGGCGACCGAGAGGCGCCACCAGGGCGGTGAAATCCACCTCGGTCATCGCCTGCCCGTGGGTCGCACCCGCGGCGCGGGAGATGTTCTCGTCGATCAGGGTGCCGCCGAGGTCGTTGCAGCCCGCCTGCAACATCTGCAGCGCGGCGGCCGGGCCGACCTTCACCCAGGACAGCTGGATGTTGTCGATCAGGCCGCGGTAGACGAGCCTGGCAACGGAGTGCATCAGCAGGGTTTCGCGGAAGGTGGGCCCGCGACGCGAGGCCCTCTGCAGGTAGATCGGCGTTGCCATGTGTACGAAGGGGAGGCCGACGAACTCGGTGAACCCCCCTGTGGTCTTCTGCAGGGCACGGGTACGCAGGAGGTGGCGGGCCCAGGACTCGGGGTGTTCGATCGAGCCGAACATGATCGTCACGTTGCTGCGCAGGCCGATGTCGTGGGCCGCGGCATGGCAATCGAGCCATTCGTCGGTGGTGATCTTGTCGGGGCACAGAACGGCACGCACCTCGTCGTCGAGGATCTCGGCGGCGGTGCCCGGCAGCGAGGCCAGGCCGGCGGCCTTCAACCGACCGAGATACACGGGCAGGTCCTCACCCACCCGGCGAGCGCCTTCGATCACCTCCAAGGCGGTGAACCCGTGAACATGCATTCCGGGCACGGCGTCCTTCACGGCGCGCACCACGTCGATGTAGTAGTCGCCGTCGAAGCTGGGGTGGATACCTCCCTGCAGGGTGACCTCGGTGGCACCCATCTCCCACGCCTCACTGGCCCTCTGGGCGATGTCGTCGAGGGTCAGCAGGTAGGGCGCGCCGCGCAGGTCGAGGCTCAGGGGCCCCTTGGAGAAGCCACAGAACCTGCACTTGAAGGTGCACACATTGGTGTAGTTGATGTTGCGGTTGTGCACCCACGTGATCGAGTCGCCGACGGCCTCGTGGCGTAGCCGGTCGGCGAGTTTGGCGATCGCCGTCACCTCCGGGCCGCGGGCGCCGAAGAGGGTGACGATCTGCTCGAACCCGAGTTCCTGGCCCGCCTCGACGCCGGCCAGCACTTCGGCCACGGCTCCCCCGGTGAGGCCGGATGCCAGATGCCCTGTCTGCGCCCGGCACCAGGTTCGGGGGCTGATCGGCTGCCCCCGAGTACCACTGGGTGCTGACCCGGCTGGAGAGCACGACCTCGGATGGGCCCGTCTTCTGGGGCCACACAGCGCCCGGATCGTCGCGTGCCAACCCCTCGGCGTCGCTGCGATCCATCACCGGGAATCGCAGACGCTCATGCAGCCAACGGTCGGGGCGGAGGACGAACTCGGGGTAGAGGGTGAGGCGCGGGGCCAGGGCGAGACCACGGGCTTCGGTGACCTCGCGCAAGCGATCGCGATCCGGCCACGGCCTCTCGGGGTTGACATGGTCGAGGGTCAAGGGCGATACGCCGCCCCAGTCGTCGATACCCGCGTCGAGCAGGACACCGAAGTCGTCGCTGAGGTTGGGTGGCGCCTGCAGGTGAACCTCCGGCGGCAGCACCAGCCGCGCCGCGGCGATCGACCACAACAGCTCGTCTTGCGGGCAGGGCTCTTCGTGCTGCATCCCCGTGCCTGGCTTGGGCAGGAAGTTCTGCACGATGACCTCCTGGACGTGCCCGTGGCGACGGTGGGAGTCAGCGATCGCTTCCAGTGCGGCCAGGCGGTCGGCCCGCGTCTCGCCGATGCCGACGAGGATGCCGGTGGTGAAGGCGATGCCCGCCCTTCCCGCGGCTTCGAGGGTTTCCAACCGGCGCGCCGGCGCCTTGTCGGGCGAACCCCGGTGGCACGCGAGGTCGTCGCGCAGGGTCTCCACCATCATCCCCTGGCTCGGCGCAACGTCGGCCAGCATGGTCAGCTCTTCCTCGCTCAGTGCCCCGGCGTTGGCGTGGGGCAACAGCCCGGTCTCGGTGAGCACCAGATCCGCCATCGCGTGCAGGAGGTGGACCGTGCTGTCGTAGCCGTTGGACCTCAGCCAGCTCCGGGCCACCTCATATCGTTCCTCGGGCGCCTCGCCCAGGGTGAACAGGGCCTCATGGCAGCCCGCCCGGGCACCGTCGCCGGCGATCTTCAGCACTTCCTCGGGTGAGAGGTAGGGCGACTCGAGCCGCGCCGGCGGCTGGGCGAAGGTGCAGTACCCGCACCGGTCGCGGCACAGTGCCGTCAGGGGGATGAAAACCTTCGGCGAGTACGTCACCCGCGTTCCGTGGGCCCGATCGCGAACGATCCGCGCCTCGGCCAGCAACTCCCCGAGCGAGGCTGTCAACAGGTCCTGAGTCATTCCGGCAACCTATCCCGTGGTGGGTTCACTTTTCGAACCCAGTCGACCCACCCCCACCCCCCTCTCTGCCCCCGTGTCGGAGAACCGGGGCGAGAGGGGTGGGGTTACGCTCGCGCTCACTGTGACGGCCGAAGACCCCACCACTCTCGAGCGAACCCTGAAGCTCGTCGGCGACCGGTGGAGCATCCTCATCATCCGCGCCGCGCTGAGGGGGGTGAGGCGCTTCGACGACTTCTGCGCCGACCTCGCCATCTCCCGCCCGATGCTGACCGACCGGCTGAAGAAGCTGGTCGAAGGAGGTGTGCTGGCGAAGGAGCAGTACCAGCAGCACCCACCGCGTTACGAGTACAAGCTCACCCCGGCAGGAGTGGCGCTTTCGCCCGCACTCGTGGCCCTGATCCGCTGGGGCGAGAACCATCTCGGCAACGGAGAGGCCGAAATCGTGCTGGTCCACGCGCCTTGCGGCACCGAACTGGAGCAGGGATTCTGGTGCAGGCGCTGTGCCACGACGTTCGGACCGGCGGCGATACGCGCCACACCACGCGATAGAACATCACCATGACTGTTTCCGCGATCGTGCTCGCGGCCGGTGAGGGAACACGGATGAGGTCGGCGCGGCCCAAGCCCCTCCACCTCATCTGTGGCCGGCCGATGGTCATGCACGTCATCCACGCCCTCGAATCGGTCGCCCCCGAGCGCACCGTCGTGGTCGTCGGCCACGGAGCCGAGAGGGTCACCAAGAAGGTGCAGGAGCAGGCTCCCGAGTGGGCCCACGTCAGCTTCGTCGAGCAGACCGTGCAGCGTGGCACGGGCGACGCGGCGATGGTCGGGCTCGGCGCTTTCCCCGGCGACGACCTCGACGACAACTCCACGGTCGTCGTCCTGCCCGGCGACACTCCCCTGCTCCAGCCGGGCACGCTCGACGCCCTGATCGTCGCCCACAACGCCAACGAGTACGCGGCCACCCTGGTGACCAGCCTGATGGACGACCCCACCGGCTACGGGCGGGTCATCCGCCAGCCATCCAAGACCGGCGACGGTCGGGTGCTGCGCATCGTCGAGCAACGCGACGCCACCGCCGATGAGCTGGCGGTCAACGAGATCTGCACCAGCATCTACGCCTTCCGACCGCGACCTGCTCGGCCCCGCTCTGCGCCGCCTCAGCCCCGACAACTCCCAGGGCGAGTACTACCTCACCGACGTCGTCGGCACCCTGGCGACGATGGGCCACCGCGTCGGTTGCGTGCTCGCCCCCGAAGGCGAGACCCAGGGGGTCAACGACCGCTGGCAGCTGGCCCTCGCCGAGCGCGAGCTGCGCAGTCGCACCAACCGCCGCTGGCTGCTCAACGGGGTCACGATGCTCGACCCGCGCCAGACCTTCATCGATGTCACGGTGAAGCTCGGCAGCGACGTCACCCTGTACCCCGGCACCATCCTGCAGGGCTCCACCGTGGTGGGTGATCTGTGCGACATCGGCCCCGACACCCGCCTCGTGGACTGTGTCATCGGTGAGGGCGCGGTGATCGAGCACACCACCGGCCGCGACGCCGAGGTAGGGGCCGGCGCCCACGTCGGCCCCTACGCCTACCTTCCGCCGGGGAGTGGCGTGAATTCCGGTGCAGTCACCGGCGCCTTCTACACTGCGCCCGCAGACTGAAGAGGGAGATCGTCGATGGAGAAGGTCACGACCAAGCGGATGGCGCTCTACTCGGGGCGCACCCACCCCGCGTTGGCGCACGAAGTGGCCGCCCATCTCAACGTCGACTTGGGTAATCCCAACATCGTCCAGTTCGCCAACGGCGAGATCCGGGTGCGCTTCGGCGAGAGCGTCCGCGGCGACGACGTGTTCATCATGCAGACCCATTGCGGTTTCGACGGGCGCAGCATCAACGACTCGATCATGGAGCAGCTGATCATGATCGACGCCGCGTACCGGGCGTCGGCGAAGAGGATCACCGCCGTCTGCCCCTTCTACGGCTATGCCCGCCAGGATCGCAAGGCCGAAGGGCGCGAACCGATCACCGCCCGCTTGGTCGCCGACCTGTTCAAGGCGGCGGGCGCCAAGCGGATGGTCAGCATCGACCTCCACAGTGGCCAGATCCAGGGCTTTTTCGAAGGCCCGGTGGACCATCTCACCGCCATGCCGGTGCTCGAGAACTATCTCCGCGCAGCACGCCGAGGCACCGGTGATCGTCGCCCCCGACGCCGGTCGGATCAAGGTGGCCGAGCGGATGGCCCAACATCTCGGCGACAAGGGCTCCGACCTGGCCTTCATCTACAAGCGCCGCCCGAAGGGCACCACCAACGTGGCCGAGGCCAAGGAGGTCATGGGCGACGTCGATGGCCGCCTGTGCGTCCTCACCGACGACATGATCGACTCCGGCGGCACCATCTGCTCGGCGGCCGAGGTGCTGCTGGCCCGCGGCGCCAAGGAGGTGTGGGCGATGGCCACCCATGCGGTGCTCAGCGGCCCGGCGATCGACCGCCTGAAGAACTCGGTGATCACCAGGGTCGTGGTCACCAACACCTTGCCCCTGTCGCCGGAGAAGCAGATCGACAAGATCGAGGTGCTCTCCATCGCCCCCCTGATCGCCGACGCCCTGAACGCCGTGTTCGACGACACCAGCGTCAGCGAGATCTTCGGCGGCGAGAACCAGTCCTGATCGCTGCGATTGTGGGCTGGCCGGGGGCCCGGTAGGCTTGTCAACCGTTCTGTAAAGCTCCGATCGAGGCCCGTCATGTCCACCACCAAGCTCGTCGCCCAGCCCCGTTCCACTTCGGGTTCCCCCGCCTCTCGCCGCCTGCGCGCCGAGGGCCACATCCCGGCGGTGCTGTACGGCAGGGGCATGGCCCCGATCAGCGTCACCGTCGAGCGCCGTGAGCTGCGCCTCGCCCTCAGCGGCCCGGCCGGCAGCAACACCGTGCTGTCTCTCGAGGTCGACGGCACCGCCTACCCGGCGGTGATCAAGGAACTACAGCGCCACCCGATCAGGCGCACCGTCAACCACATCGACTTCCTCCAGGTCAACATGCACGAGGAGATCACCGTGCACGTGCCGATGCACCTCGTCGGCGAGGCCAAGGCGGTCATCGCCGATGGTGGTCTGGTGGACCCGGCCGTCGACTCCATCGAAGTTCTGTGCACGCCCACCAACATGCCCAACGACATCACCATCGACATCAGTGCGATGGTGCCCGGCGACGTCATCCGCCTCGGCGACCTGCCGATGCCCAAGGGCGTAACCCCTGTCGGCGACCCCGAAATGCCCGTGGTCACCATCCTCCACACTGCCGCCGCTGAAGCCGAAGCTGCGGCTGCCGGCGAGGGCGACGAGGCTGCTGAGGGCGGCGAGGCTGGCGAAGGCGGCGAAGCCGGGGCCGAGGCAGCCGAATCCGGCGAGTGAACCCGGCACGGGCGTGATCGACGCGCTCATCGTCGGACTGGGCAACCCGGGCAAGGAGTACGCCCGCACGCGCCACAACGTGGGCGAAGAGACCGTTGCCCTGCTGGCCGGACGGTGGGGTGCCAAGCTCAAGGCCGGACGCGACCGGGCCCTGGCGGCCGAGGCCCGCTTCGGCGGCAAGCGGGTGGTGCTCGCCTTCCCGATCACGTTCATGAACGAGAGCGGCCAGGCGGTCGGTGCCCTGGTGCGCCGCCACAAGATCACCGATCCGGGGCAGATCGTGATCATCCACGACGAGCTCGACCTGGAGCCGGGCGTGGTGAGGGTCAAGGTCGGCGGTGGGCTGGCCGGCAACAACGGCCTGCGCAGCATCACCCAGCACCTCCACACCCAGGACTACCTGAGGGTGCGCATCGGCATCGGCAAGCCGCCCTCCAAGGAGCGTGGCGCCGACCATGTTCTGTCGCGCCTGGCGGCCACCGAGCGGCTCCTGCTCGACGAGGCGGTGGAGCGTGCCGCCGACGCCGCCGAGGTGATCATCGCCGAGGGTGTCGACGTGGCGATGCAGCGTTTCAACGGGGCCTGACGCAAGGTCCGGCGCGCTTCGCGTAATCCCACCGCGGCCGTGGCGCAGGTACCGGCCACGGCGCTACCGTCCCTCGACGTGCAGCGTGATCGTGAGCGGTTGGCCTACTTGTTCGGTGAGGAGGCACTCGGCTTCTTGGATGACTATGACCTCGACAACGAGTCGGACGTGATGGAGGTCGTCGAGCGGTTCTTGCCGATGCCAAAGCGAGGCGAGGTCGATGGCGCCGGCGCGGCGGTGCGCACGATCGCCGTAACCCAGATCCTGAACGACGATCCTGCGGCGACGTGGAAGGCCGTGGTTCGCATGCGGGACGCAGGACTCGGGCGCGACGCGGTCCTCAGGCAGCTATCAATCGTCATCTCGGAGAGCGTCATCGACGCACTGTCCGAGAACGCCTCGGCCGAGAACGCCCCAGCCAAGAACGCGGCGCTCGTGGCTGCGCTCGACGCGCTACCGCTGCCAACCGCGGAAGCCATCGCAGAGGCGCTGGTTGCCGTGGCCCGCGAGAACCCGGGGATCGCCGCCGAGCAGCACGTCGACCGGGCGATCACGACGCTCGGGTTGGAGCGCGGCGGGCGAGTTGTCGAGACGATGGTGGAGCGAGTGCTGGAGCACATCATCAACGGGCCGCTGCACTGGCTGGCCGACGATGCGACCGTCGTGTTCCACGACGCGATCGCCGGCCGAACGTTCACCCACCGCTTGGGCGATGTGGAGCGGGATCTTCAGACCCTGACGGTCTCTGTCGACCTCGCGGCCTACATGCGGTTCAACACTGTGCGTCTCCCCGACGGGGCCGAGCTGGAGCAGGTCTCGGCCGAGCCCGGCCATCTCCTATGGCGCGGCCCCGACGGGTGGTTGGCCGGCTTCCGAGACGGCGACCTGCTTGCCGTCACCGCTGAGTTCGATCCGCCGGTGGGCGACGAGCCGGTACTGGCGATCATCACGATCAAGGCGGTTGCCGACGAGCCGTCGATGTCCGACGACCTGGCCGTCGCTGTGCGCGCCGCCTACGACGAGGAGCAGCACGAGCACGGCCTACCGGTCAGCGCCGAAGAACTCGTCATCTGGCTCTGCCATCACCGCCCTGACCTGTTCACACGACCCCTCCCGCCGCTGTCGGATTGGTTCGCCGCCGCCGGTCTCGATCTGAGCGGAAGCGTCGTCGCCCACGACGCGTCGGTGTGGCGCAACGACCTGCTGCGCAGCCGGTATCGCCAAGTCGCTGACCTGGTCCCCGAGCGGGAGTGGCGGCTGGTCCTCGGCCGCGCAATGGATGTGCTCTCCGACCCTGAGGCGCTGATCGACGACATCCGCACCTCACTCGGCGAGTGCGCGGAGCCGGAGGCAATCGATGTGCTCGCTGACGTGCTAATACCCGAATTCCTGGACGCGGAAGACGAATTCGCCCTTGGTCTGCCCGACGCGCCAGGGCACGTGTTCGAACTTGTGCATCGCGCCACGGCCGTTGCTCATCGTCCGCGCGAGGTTGCCACTGCCGAGTACTTGGCCTGTGTTCTGTTCGAGCGCTGCGGGCAACCCCTGGACGCGGCCGAGCACCTCCGCCACGCCGTGGAGGCACAGCCCCGGCTCGGCCCGATCGTCGAGCGGATGGGCTGGTACTGCTTCGATCGTGGCGACGCTCGCGGGGCCATGCGATGGTGGCGCGAGCTGAATGAACCGCACTCTGGAGCGGAGACGATTGCTCCGTTCCTCGAAGTGTCGCCTGGCCGAGCCAAGATCGGCCGCAACGACCCTTGCTGGTGCGGCTCAGGCCGCAAGTTCAAGCAGTGTCATCAGCTGGTCAGCGATTTGCCGGCCCTGCCCGACAGGGTCGCGTGGTTGTGCCGCAAGGCGTCGATCTGGCTGGAACACGCCATCGGCGACACGCGGAGCCTGGTGACTGACCTGGCTATCGTGTATGCGGCGGGCGACCCCGCCGCCGAAGCCGCCGACGTGTTGGCCGACGGTGAGTCGAGGTTCCAGCGGGCCATGGTGCAAGCGTTCTCCGACCCGATCCTCTTCGATGCGGCGCTCCACGAGGGCGGCCTGTTCGCCCGCTTTCTGCATGAGCGCGGCGACTTGCTGCCCGACGACGAACGCCTCCTCGCAGCCGCATGGGCCACCGTCGAGCGCAGCGTTCATGAAGTCGTCGCGGTCGAGCGCGGCGTCGGGTTGACGGTGCGCAATCTGGCCACCGGCGATGTCGCCGACGTTCGTGAACGCACCGCGTCACGCACCGCGCAGGTGGGCGAGCGCTACTGCGCTCGCGTGGTGCCCGACGGCCAGTCGCATCAGATCATCGGCGGCATCTTCCCGGTGCCCACCGGCCACGAAGAAGCGGTGCTCGACCTGTGCGCAGAAGGTGATCCACTGGAGATCTGCGCGTGGGCCGGTGCCCTCACTCAGCCACCCCGCATCGAGTACCGGCCGGGGATGCTCGACTCGATGATCGATCGCGAGGCCATCCAGGCAGCGATCGACGAACTCGGCGACGCGGACGAGTCGGCCGGGATGGCGTGCATCGTGTCGGAGATTTCGCGTCAGGCGCAGGCTCGCTGGCTTGACGAGAACGTCCCTGCGCTGGGGGGCCTCACGCCACGGCAGGCGGCGGCGGACCCCACTCGGCGTGAACAGGTGCAGCGCCTGCTCGCCGAGTTCGACCGGCACGACGAACGCCTTCGCGGTCTCCCCGTCGTCGAAGGGATGATCGGTGGTCCGATCATCTACGACACCGCCGCGCTGCGACGGGAACTCGATCTGGACTGAGCTCGGGACTTCGCCCGTGCGCTACCTTTCGACGCGTAGGTTCTGCTGCAGCGCCGCTTCGGCTTGGGCGCCGACGGCGAGCAAGAACAGGTCGAGTGGGATGGTGCCAACACCTGAGGCGGTGGATGCGGGCTGCTGCACACTGACCTGTGGAGCGATCAGGTAGCAGCGGCCCTTGAACTTCGGGTGCCGTTCCATCAGGGCCTGCATTCCGGCGCGGCTGTGGTCGGGTGAGGAGCCGATTTCGAATGCCATCGGCTGATCGGGATGGTCGAACACGAGGTCGACTTCCTGCTTGCCGTCTCGCCAGTGGTAGAGCCGGACGTTTGCGTGCAGAGCGAGCGAGCGAAGGGTGGTCGCGACGAGGTTCTCGAGCAGTTCGCCCATCTCAATGTTGTTGCTCAGCGGAGCGAGGCCCCTCTGCAGTGCCGCGTTGCGGATGGCACCGTCGACGAAGTACAGCTTGCGGCCGCGCTTCTGCACGGCGGCCTCGTTGCCCGAGTAGTTCGGCAGGGTGAAGACCAAGAAGGCGTGTTCGAGGTAGGACAGGTAGCGGTCCAAGGTCGGCTGCGACAGTCCGAGATCGGTGGATATGTTCGACGGTGACAACAGGCCAGTAATGCGGGCGGCGAGCACGTAGAGAAGCCGCTCGAGCATCATCGGGTTGTCGACGCCGAAGGATTGCGGAATGTCCTTGTAGATCGCGCGCTCGACAGCGTCGTGGCGAAGGATCTGCTGCGACTCCAGCAGGCGGCTCGATTCGTCGTCGCCGGGCCGGTCTCTGGTGGCGTTGAGCAGTTCGGGAAACCCACCGACGAGCATGAACACACGGCGCAGGGCTTCAAGCTCGTGGTCGGCGCGTCGGCCGTGCGGTTGCGCGTTCAGCGTGTCGGCGAGCGTGGTACCTACGTCGATCCGCCACGGCTGCTCGACGAGGTCGAGGAACTCGTTGAACAGGTATGGAGTGAGATGTCGTTCGGACCAACGACCGACCCCGCTCTCGAGACGGCGCTCGCGGAGTGCTGCGGTGGCGCTCGATGTCGCCGCGATCCGAACGGGCCACTGGTCGTCGAAGAAGGTCTTCAACCACAGGTCCCATCGGTCGGTGTAGACGATCTCGTCGAGCATCAGGAAAACTGGCCGGTCAGGTGTCGCATTCGCCGTGGTGACGACCTCTCGGATCAGATCTCCGAGGCTCTCCTGCATCAGCAGAGGATGGTCGAGGCGGAGCCACCACACTCGTGATGCCTCGATCGAGTTGTTGAGAAGGTGCCGCACCGTCTGGTAGAGGGCGGTTGTCTTGCCGACACGGCGCGGACCAAGCACGAGCTGGAAGCGGTGCGGATCGTCTTTGAACAGCGGTTGCCAAAGGCCACGGGCGAGCGAACGCTCTTGGGTGCGCGCCAGTGTGGAGGGCACCGAACCGGTGCGGTGCCACGGATTCTGCTCGTCGAAGACTCGCTGCAGGTCTTCTGGTTGAGGCTTCCAGGTTGCCAACGTGATACCCCAGTCCTGAGGCTTCTTCGAGTGATAGGCCTCACCGGCTGAATGCTATCTGTCAAACTACAAAGGAGTCGACCGCCTCGTGTGGGTTATCGTTGCCGGGTCGAGTGACACAGATCCACGCCCATGCCAGCCCCGAGCACCTCACGCCGAGCGCCTCACCCCGAGCGCTTCACTTCGACGGGACAGCGCCGTCGAGCCACAAGCCGAGCAGGGTTTTGGACAGGGAATCGGTGTCCACGTCTTCATGGTTCATCGAGTAGCCGATCGGCACGCTCAGGCTGATCACGGCCAGCTCGGCTGCCAGGTCGACCGGTAGATCGCCACGAATCTCACCGTCTGCGACAGCTCCCCTGATGAGTTCGGTCACCAGCTGGAGCAGCTCCGGGTGGACGGCGTGGGGGTTCGCCGACGGCATCGTGGCCAACACTTCGGCGAGCATCCCGGCATGGGCTGGGGAAGGATCGGCCCAGGCGGCGACGATCGCCTGGCGCACATGCTCGAGGGCTTCGCGGATGTTCCGAGGGGGGCTTTCCCCCAGCCGCCGGCGGGCATCGATGGCGAGTCGCCGGTTGTACTCGCGCAGCAGGCCGGCCTTGGTGCCGAAGGCGCGGAAGTAGGTGGCCCTGCCCACACCGGCCCTCTCGCAGATGTCCTCGACGGTGACTTCGTCGTAGGGGCGCGTGGCGAGCAGCTCGATCGCCGCGTCGTAGAGACGGGCGGCACTCCTCTGCCGCCTCTGTAACCGGCCGTCCACGTGGGCGGCTTCGCTCACTTCGGGATGTTGTCGTAATAGGGCACGACGACCTCGTCGTCGGGAGACACGCTGCCGAGCAGGGTGGCCGTGACCGGGTGGACGATGGTGGCCGACGTGGCGACGTTGACCACCGCCGTCGTTCCGGCTTCCATGGCACGCTTGATGGCCGGGCGCAACTCGGCAACGTCGGTGACGTTCTGCCCGAAGGCGCCGAAACCTTCGGCCACCAGGTCGTAGCGGGTGGGGGCGAGGCGGCTGATGACGTCGCCCTCGGGGCCGTACACGGCGTGCTGGCCATGGATCGACATGCCCCAGCACGAGTTGTTGAACACCACGGTGACGATGGGCAGCTTGTGCCTCACCATCGTGTCCCACTCTTGGATGTGGAAGCCGATCGCCCCGTCGCCGACGACCTGCACGACCCTGCGATCGGGGTAGGCGATCTGGGCGCCGATGGAGTAGCCCTGGCCGACACCGAGGTGGCCTTGGAAGCCGAGGCCGAGGTCGGCGGTGAGGTCGAGGTCGCCGGTGGCCCAGTCCATCCACTGGGCCGCTTCGCCTCCGTCGCGCACGAGGATGGTGCCGGGTTCGATCTCGGCGGCGATGTCGCTGGCGATCCGGTACGGGTGGATGCCGTCGTCTTCCATCGCCGCCCCTTCGTAGAGCGAAGCGGCGAAGTTCTTCATCGCCACCGCCGTGCCCGCCCAGGCCGAACGATCGGCGGGGGCGACCGCCGCCGCCACAGCGGTGAGGGCAGGGCCGATGTCGCCGACCACACCTGCGTCGACGGGCCCGAGTCGGCCGATCTCGGCGGCGTCGAGGTGGATCTGGGCCATCTTCGCCCCGGCACACATCGGGTAGAAGCGGCGCCCGCCGAGGAACAGGCCGTGGGACGCGCCGACGAGGATGACGAGATCGGGGGTGCCGGCACCGAGGGCGGGGAGAGCCATCAGGGAGAAGATGCCGCCGGCGTTGAGCTTGTGGCCGTGGGTGAGGCCACCGCGGGACAGGCCCGACCGAAACACGGGTATCCCGGTGGCTTCGGCGAAGTCGTCGAGTTCACTCCGGAAGTCCATGGCGAGGCTTCCGTCACCGACCACGACAACGGGCCGCTCTGAGGCATCGATGAGCTCAGCGAGGGAAGCGATGGCGCGCGCCGGCGGCACGGGCCGAGGGGCGATCTCCGGCTTTCCGGCGGCGGGGAGCTTGGCCGGGTCGACGCTTGTGAAACCGACGTCGATGGGGATGTCGAGCACCACCGGGCCGGGCTGGCCGCCCTGGGCGTGGCGCACCGCGAGGCCGACGAGGTCCGGGATGCGTGAGGTGGAGGTGACCCTGTGGGCCCACTTGGTGATCGGTCGCACCGCCGCGATCTGGTCGAGGCCACCCTGCAGTTCCCTCGTCTCGGCCTCACCGAGTGGGGGCGAGCTGGTGATCACGAGCACACCCACCCCGTCGGCTGCGGCGGCCGAGATGCCACCCACCGAGTTGAACAGGCCCGGCCCGGACGTGACCGCGGCGACTCCCAGCCGACCGGTGGATCGGGCATAGCCGTCGGCCGCGTTGACCACAGCGGCCTCGTGACGGCAGTCGACGAGGCGGATGCCGTAACGCCGGCAGCCGGTGAGGAAGGTGTCGAGGTGTCCACCGTGGAGGGCGAACACCACCTCCACCCCGGCTTCGTGCAGGGTCCGGGCGGCGAGCGCCCCGCCGTCGAGCATGTCCGTTCGATCTGCCATTTCTCCCCCAGGTCGTGATCCTTGACTCCTCTGGTGCAAGGTAGTGAGATTGGGATCTCACGTCAATCTGTAGGGGAGGGTGTGCATGAGGGCAGTAGTCCTCCACGGGGCAGATCTGGATGTGGTCGAACTGCCCGACCCCACGCCGGCGCCCGACCAGGTGCTTGTGGCCCCGCTCTACACCGGGATATGCGGCAGCGACCTGCACATGCACGAGGTGCTCACCAGCCTGGTGGCGATGCCCGAACTGCTGCCCGGCCCCATCGTGCCCGGTCACGAGTTCGCCGGTGAAGTGGTGGCGGTGGGTTCCGCAGTGGGGCCGGGCATCAAGGTCGGCGACCTGGTCGCCGGTCTGCCTTTCGGCCACGGGCCCAACGGCTTCGAGAACATCGGTGTCGGCGAGAGCCGCAAAGGTGCGCTCGCCGAGCTGGTGACGGTAGACGCCGAGCGCACGTTCATCCTTCCCGAGGGCCTGCCCGCTCATCTCGGTGCTCTCTGCGAGCCTCTGGCCGTGTCGCTGCACGCCTTCGGCCTCGCCTCTGAGGGCGGTCCGGTGGTCGTGCTCGGCGCGGGGCCCGTCGGGCTCGGAGTCATCGCCCTCGCCGCCGCTGCCGGCCGGTTCGTCGTCGCTGTCGATCCCTCGCCCGAGCGCAGGGCGATGGCCGAAAAGTTGGGCGCCGCCCGCGTTCTCCCGCCGGGCACTCCAATCATCGAGGCGATCGATGGATCCGGTTTCCGCCCCTCCCCCGTCTCTCCCCTGCTCGACGGCGACCCGGAGAGGCTGACGATCATCGAGTGCGCCGGGCGGCCCGATGTGGTGCAGACCGCCATCAACGAGGCACCCACCCACAGCCAGATCGTGTTGGCCGGGGCGTGCCCTCACGATGTCTCGGTCGGCGCGCTCAACGCCACCCTCAACGAGGTCAGCATCGTCTTCAGCTTCGCCTACCGCCATTCCGAGTTCGGCCAGGCCCTGCGTCTTCTCGCCGACGATCCCGATCGGTGGAGCCAGATGATCACCGACCGGCGCCCACTGGAGCAGACGAAGAGTGCGTTCCACGATCTGGCCACCAACCCGTCTCACCTGAAGATCCTCATCCAGCCCAACCAGCCTTCCTGCTGACCATCCCCAGGAGCACCCCATGCAATCCTCACCCTTCGCCGGCAAGGGCGCGGTCGTAACCGGCGCCGCATCGGGCATCGGCGCCGCCACCGCCCGGCGTCTGGTCGCGGATGGCGCCCACGTGGTCGTCGTCGACATCGCCGAGCCCACCGGTGCGCCATCGGGCACCACCTTCGTCCGCTGCGATGTCGGCGACCCGGCCGCGGTCGAGCAGATGGTGGCCGCAGCCGCCGGCGCTCTCGCCGCCCAGGACCTCAAGATCGACATCCTGGTCAACAACGCCGGCATCGGCTCGCTCTCCTTCACCGCCGACCTACCCGTCGAGGAGTGGCAGAGGGTGATGAACGTCAACATCAACAGCGTCTTCTACGCCTGCAAGCACGTCATCCCGATCATGGTGGCCAACGGGGGTGGTGTGATCATCAACACCGCCTCGATCTCCGGCCTGCGGGCCGACCAGGGCTTCGGCCCGTACAACGCGTCGAAGGCGGCGACGATCAACTATTCGCGCACTCTCGCCATCGACCACGGCCGCGACAACATCCGTGTCAATGCCGTGTGCCCGGGGCTGATCAGCACCCCGCTCACCGCCCCGCTGGAGGCGATACCCGGGCTCCACGACAAGTGGAAGGCGACCATCCCCCTCGGCCGTCCGGCATCGCCCGACGAGATCGCCAACGTCATCGCCTTCCTCGCGTCGGACGAGGCCTCGTACATCACCGGTGCGGCGATCGTGGCCGACGGGGGTCTCACCGCTGCCACCGGACAGCCCAACATCATCGACGTGGCGATGGAGTCGATGGGCTGACCGGGGCGGGGGCGGGTGCCACCAACCTCTGCAACTCTTAATACGTCCCTTTGCGGAGCGGGCGACCGCCAGAGTGGGGGTTCGGGTCGGAGGTCCGAGCCGAGTCGTCTCAACGATTGAGCGGCTCGGTCCTTGGCGTCTGCCGCCAGACGGTCGCGCACAAGCGCGCTAGATAAGGTTCCATTCCCGTTCAAGCCGGTCCAGTTCCGCCGAGATCAGCCTGCCGGCCCCATACAACCCAGGGCCAGCGTTGATCACCACGATCGTCTGGGCTGCCGGATTCGTGCCATCGCGCTTGAACATGCCCTCGACCTTGCTGATGACGTCAGGTGGCAGATGGGGCCGCAGTGTGAAGTACCTCGCGTCGTCCAACATGTTGCCGACGTCCACCTTGTTGGACTGGCCGCTTTGGTGGTGGTCCGCAACCAAAGCTCTCCACTCGGAGATTCGACCTCGTCCGCGCTTCCTCCCGAAGCTCCCGAGACTTGGCCATCCGAGCAGCGAACGGTGAGAGCAGTCCCGCCAGCGCGCCAGCGATTCCACCAAGGACGACGGAGAGAAGTTCCACATACGAAAGGTAGTTCCAGATGCACCGCGGTGAGAGCCGTTCGGAGGACAGATCTGCCGAATCCGGTACCGGACATTGGCGTCTGGCGTAGGCGTCGCGGCGGTTTGCTCCGGAGCGCCATATCGGGCACTCGGCGCTACTTCTCCTTGGAGCAATACGGACAACCGCTGCCCTTGACCCGATACTCGACCGCCGACTCCCATTCGTGCCCTGACTCACATCTCCACCAGACTCGCTTGTGTGAACCGGGCACTACATCGCAGGGACTGAGCGGGGCGTTGCGCTCGACAGCCCACTCGGATGCGAGGTGTGGAAAGCGACTAGCGAGGTCATTGCCGTACCCGACCCTCTTGTTGACGCAGTACGGGCAGCCCGTGCCGCCCTTGGTGACACGAGACATCGGAGCAGCATCCCACTCGTGCCCCAGCGCACATCGCCACCAGAACGGCCGCTTATCCCAGCGTTGCACAGCGGTAGCAGGAAATCCGTTGCGCTCGGGGTTCCATTCGGCGGCGAGGTTCGGATCGGTGACGGCGAGGCTGCGGTCCGCGAGGAGGAGGTCCAGTAGTTCGGTCGCACGCGAGGGATCGGCGCGTATCACACCGCCCCGGCGGTACTCGTCAGCAATCCGAGGGTCGACAAGACCGCGCTCCGCGAGGCCATCGAGGAGAGCGACCGTCAGACCAAATGCTTTCGCGTTCCGTTCTACGAGGATGGAATCGTCGTGGATTCGCTCAAGTGGGTTCTCTCGGAGCCGCACGACGCGCCACCCGACCGCCTCAAGGCGAAGCGTCTTTTGGAGGTCGGTGTCGTCGTTCCCTCTGTGCCAGTACGAGCCATCAAACTCGACCACGAGCCGCAGAGCCGGCACCGTGATGTCAACCGACATCGTGCCCCCTTCAACCTCAACTCGCGCCCAACCGACGACACCTGCGTTCGGCAAGACCGCCTCTAGTTCAGACAGCAGCCCGATCTCAGCCTTGCTCTTGCCAACGGGACTACACCGAAGGCACCCGCCGCCCTGGCTCCGTGTGATCACCCTCGTCTTCCACTCGTGCCCGCGGCGGCATCTCCACCACACCACCTTGCCCGACTTCGGGGAGACATCACCGGGGGTGAGCGCCCCGTTGAGATCCTGCGCCCACTCCTCAGATAGGTGCGGAGCTACCAGGGCAAGGTTCCACGTGTCGGTTGGACGTTGCCCCGCGCACGTTGGGCACCCGGTGCCCAGTCGCACACGCTGATCGATTTTTACCTGCCAACGATGCCCAAGTGCACAGAGCCAAGCCGCTCGATAGTCGGACCCTGTTGTGAACTCCGCGGGCGTGCGTCCCTCGTTCCTCTCAGGGTCCCACTGGCGGGCCAAGTCGGGGCGTGCCGTCGCCAAATCATTTCCGTATCCGACGCGCCTCCCGGAGCAGAAGGGGCAACCCCGCCCCCGGACACGCTCCGCAGGGCTCGCATCCCACTCATGGCCTTCGGCACAGATCCACCACACTCTTCGGTTTGACTTCGGCCGCAGATCACCAGGCGTTAGCGGAGAGTTTCTCGCTGCCCACTCCGCTGCAATCGTCGGATGCTGCACGAGCAAGTTCGCTTCGGGCGTCAGCGTAGCGGCCCGAGCAGAAGGGGCACCCGCCTCCCTTGAGAGCGCGAGTTGAGCGCCGACTTGTACGCATGGCCATGTGGGCACAGCCACCACACTGCACTCGTGCCGCTGGCCGAAACATCATCGACGCTGAGCAGCGCCATTCAATGTGGGGTGCCATTCCCCACGCAACGCCTCTGACAACGGCGTCTTTGGTCGACTGGGCATCGCACTTAACAGTACCTACGGCACGAGAGTGCGAGGCGACCCTGGAAGCCGAGCCGAACTGCCGCTCGGCGCCCGATTTGCCCGTGCTGGTGGCTTGCTCGGGGGCCTCCGCAAAGGAGACACCGCCTCCAACTAAGTTGGGGGCTTATGGCTTCCGAAGGTTCCGGCGACGGACGGACCGTTTTCATTGTGCATGGCCGCAACACGGCCGCCCGGGACGGCTTAGCTTCGTTCCTTCGGACGATTGGTCTGCGCCCTCTTGAGTGGAGCCAGGCGGTGGACCTGACGGGCAAGGGCAGCCCGTATATCGGAGAGGTTCTGGATCACACGTTCGAGGCGGCGCAAGCAGTGGTCGTGTTGCTGACACCGGACGAGATCACGTACCTACGTGCGGAGTACGCGCTCCGGACGAGCCTGATGCCCAACCCGCCGGACAGGCACGCCCGAACGTCCTGTTCGAGGCTGGCATGGCTCTGGGGCGGAATCCTGATCGAACAATTCTCGTTGAACTCGGGACGGTCCGACCGTTCTCCGACGTCGCGGGCCGACATGCTCTTCGGCTTAGGGATGATGCGGCAAGTCGTAAGGAGCTAGCTGCCCGTCTTGAGCGTGCTGGATGTGTCGTCGACTTGACCGGCACTGATTGGCTCGCCGCCGGTGACTTCACTTCTCCCCCGCCCCCCGGAGGTGGGCTCCCTTTGGGAAAACGGCTGGCGAGCACCCACCGCCATGGGCAACGCGTGACGGCTCGCTTCGCCCGGACGTCGAAGTCTGGCCGCCTGCATGTCACCAATCACGGACCGGACGACATTTACGAGCTTCGGATCGAGCTTCCTCCGGAGGCTGGAAACGGCTTCACGGTCGTTCAAGACGGAACCGTCGCCCGATTGCCCGTAGGCGAGACGACCTCCTTCTTGGCGATGCGGACGTTTGGCGGCGGGAAGGAACACTTCGAGATCAGCGTGCTCGGCCATACGTCCGAAGGCGCTCAACTGAACCTAAAGGCATTCGTAAACCTAGCGGGGTGAAAAATGGAAGTGTCTGTTCCGTTCAACCTGGATGACGGATTCATTCGGCGTGAGTGTCCGGTGTGCGAGAGGCACTTCAAGTGGCACCACGGTCCAACCGACCAGCGGCCGGCCGATGAGATCGACCCTCCCGCGGTGAACCGGTGTCCGTACTGCGGCGCGATGGCTGACCACCAGTCCTGGTGGACGAAGGACCAGGTCGAGTACATGCGGTCGGCCGTTACCGGACCAGCGATGGAAATGCTTGGCGGCGAGCTTGAGAAGGCGTTTCGTTCGTCTCGGAATCTCACGTTCAAACGCTCGTCGACCGGCACGCCCGCCACTCCACCCCCGCCTCCCGAGCCCTCGGACATGGGCCTTGTCCCGCGCTCGCCTTGTCATCCTTGGGAGCCCATCAAGATTGCAGATGATTGGAGCGACCCCATTCATTGTTTGATCTGCGGGGAACTCTTCAGCGTCTAGGTCGCGGACCACCGATCGCACGCGGGTGCGCTTCCTGTAACACAGCACCCGCAAACTCCGATTCCCTCTTGACAGGTCGCATCTTTGCGATGCAGACTTCCGACATGCCGATCACCCCTCCCCCAGGTCGAGTCGAGTCCGCCGAAGGTAGCGGCATCGCCCGAAGTCACTGGTTCCAGTACATCAGTACCCTCCCAAGACCCATGCTCGAAGCAACCGGTGTGTTGTCGACCCTGGACGACGGACCTGCCCAATGGTTATCCGATGAGCACCGCAAGGCGGTCGCCAACAATGCGAAGGAGACCTCCGAACTGATCGGGTTCTGGGTGACCTGGCACCTAGCGGGCGGCTTCGACCGACTCGAACTGTGGGGATGGCACAGGGCCACGATCTACCGGAAGATCAAGCGGTTCCGCGAGCGGTTCGGCGCCCACCCCGATGACTACGCCTTCGACTGGATCGACCTCGACCTGCCGAAGACCTGGTCCGACCGCCTCCGGACTCGAACTGTGAAGACGGCGGCAATGACGACACTCACCGAAGTGGCCTCAGGGGTTGACTCGCTCTACCTGTCAGGGCGCAGCGTGCTCGAACCGGAGCTCCTCGACGAGCTAGAGGCGGGTCGGGTCGACGCACAGCAGACTGGGTCTCCGACTCAGATCTGGTTCGGTGGCTATGCCTGGGACCTTCAGCCTCGATCGCTGAACCGCTACCGCTTTCGCCTAGATCATCCCTTAGTCACGCTGGGGATCACGCCGAGTCAGAACCTCCCGACGCTTTACGCACAGTGTCGATCGGAGGGCATCCACTCGCTCGGCGCGCAAGGCGTCGTGAACTGGCTCCACGGCGTGTTAGATAACGTCGGCATTGCTCGCGCGTGCACGGTGAGCCGGATTGACGTCCACGCTGACTGGCAGGGATGGACGCTCACAGGGGACGAGCGCAGCCGCTTCGTGTGCCGCGCGAAAGACCTTACGACCTATGAGAACGACCTCGAACTCACCGGGTTCTCGTTCTGTCGACGTTCAAGTAATCCACCGCTGGCTGGGTGGTGTGTTCAAGTAATCCATCGGCGGGCGTTCACGTAATCCCTCGCGGTGCGTTCACGTAATGCAGCGGTGTGTGGGTGGTGACGACCGGCGGAGCATCCCTGGGTTCGGTTCCTTGTCCTCGTAAGACCTGGCTCGTCAACCGGCGAGCTGGGAGCGAACATGGCAAGGAGAACGTTCGAGATGATCGACGTCGTAGAGATTTTGCAGCACTGGCACGCCGGGCGATCCAAGGCGGTGGTCGCCGCGAGTGTCGGGGTGGACCGGGGCACGGTCCGCAAGTACGTCGCCCCCGCCGAAGCGGCCGGGCTCGTGCCCGGGCGGTCCGCCGCTGGGCCGGGCGGAGTGGACTGAAGCTGGTTCGGGGCTGGTTCCCCGAGCTGATCGACGCGAAGGCGCGGAGCCTCACGTTCGGTGAGATCAACGTGCACCGCGACCGGATCGAGGCGATGCTCAAGACGAACAAGGCGACCACGGTGTGGCAGCGCCTCCGCGATGAGCACGGGCTGTCGGTGAGCGTGACGAGCTTCCGGCGTTACGTGTGGTTGGAGTTCCCCGACGAGGTCACCGCCGATGACGTGACGGTGCTGCGCCCCGAGGTCGAGCCGGGCAGCGAAGCCCAGATCGACTACGGGTATCTCGCGTTGTGGGCTGACCCGGTGTCGGGACGGGCGCCGGAAGTTGAACGTGTTCGTGATGGTGCTGGCGATGTGTCGGCACATGTTCATCCGGCCGGTGTTCGCGATGGACCAGGCGGCGTGGATCGACGCGCACGTCGCCGCGTTCGAGTTCTTCGGCGGGGTCCCGGCCCGGCTGGTGCCCGACAACTTGAAGACCGGGACGATCAAGCCCGATCTGTATGACCCCAAACTCAACCGCGGGTACGTCGAGCTGGCCGAGCACTACGGCTGTCTCGTCGACCCGGCCCGGGCGGTGAAGCCGAAGGACAAGCCCCGCGTTGAGCGGCCGATGAGCTACATCCGTGAGAGCTTCTTTCAGGGCCGCGAATGGGCCTGTCTCGAAGAGATGCAAGCGGCCGGGGTGAGCTGGTGTGAGGATGTCGCCGGGCAGCGCCGGCATCGCAGCCTCGACGGCGCGGCACCCGCAGCGGTGTTCGCCGCCGTCGAACAGCCCGCCCTGGGGGGCCTGCCGCGTCAGCGTTTCGAGGCGGCGACGTGGTCGCGGCCCAAGGTCGGCACCGACTGTCACATCAACGTCGGCGGCGCCCTCTACTCGGTGCCGTGGCGCCACATCGGCCAACACGTCGAGGCCCGCCGCACCACCCGTTTCGTTGAGGCGTTCGTCGGCCCGGACCTGATCAAGACCCACCCGCGAGTCGCGCAGAGGCGTGCAGACCGACTGGTCCGACTACCCGCCGGAGAAGGCCGCGTTCTTCATGCGCACCCCGGTGTGGTGCCGTCGCCGCGCAGCTGAGCTCGGCCCCGATGTCGCCGCTGTCGTCGAGGACCTCATGTCGGTCAACGCGCTACATCGCCTGCGCTCGTGCCAAGGCGTGATCGGTCTCGCCGACAAGCACCCCGCCGAGCGCCTCAACTCGGCATGTCGCCGCGCGATCGAAGTCGGCGACCCGACCTATCGGACCGTCAAAGGCATCCTCGCCGCCGGGACCGAAACCCAGACCACCACCGAACCCGAACCGGCCGTCGCGCCCGCCCACCTGCATGGACCCCGCCGCCTCTTCGACCTCGACCAACCCGACGGCGACAGCGATGTCGAAGTGGCGTCATGACCCGCGCCCATCAACTCGAGACGACGCTGCGCACCCTGCGCCTGTCCGGGATGCTCGACACCCTCGACGCCCGCCTGGCCCAGGCCCAAGCCGGTCAACTCGGTCACCTCGAGTTCCTCCAAGTGCTCTGCGAAGACGAGATCGCCCGCCGCGATGCCACCGCCGTCACCCGCCGGATCCGCCAAGCCCGCTTCGAGCAACTCGCCACCATCGAGGACTTCGACTTCACCTACAACCCGAAGACCCCCGCCGCCCACATCCGTGACCTCGCCGCCGGCCGCTACATCACCGCCGGACAAGCCATCATCCTCCACGGGCCCGTCGGCGTCGGCAAAACCCACCTCGCCCAAGCACTCGCCCACCACGCCTGCCGCCACGGCCACACCGCCGTGTTCACCAAAACCAGTCGCCTCCTCGCCGATCTCGCCGGCGGACACGCCGACCGCACCTGGGGTGCGCGGCTGCGTCGTTGGGCCAAACCCGACGTCCTCGTCCTCGACGACTTCGCGATGCGCGACCTCACCACAGGCCAAGCCGACGACATCTACGAACTTGTCACCGAACGCGCCGGCCAAGCACTGATCCTGACCTCGAACCGTCAACCCGTCGACTGGTATCCGCTCTTCCCGAACCCTGTTGTCGCCGAGTCCATCCTCGACCGACTCATCAACACCGCCCACATCATCCACCTCGACGGTCGCAGCTACCGCCCCACCCGCCGACCCCAACCACCCACCAATTCCACACCAGGAGCCGCCACCGACTAAAGATCAACCGGAACCAACCGAGGGATAACTTGAACACACCCCCGGTGGATTACGCGAACGTCGACACGTTCGGCAACCGGCACTCGGGAACGCTCACGGCGCGGATCTACGACAAGACCGAGGAGATCGGGCTCACCGGTCACGACTGGTGGATCGACCTGTGGGGTGACCGGTTCGATCCAGACCGACCAGTCCTTCGCACCGAGTTCGAGTTCGCCCGCAACGCTCTGCGAGAGATGAACCTGCGCGATCCCGACGAGACTCTGGCGAGAGTCGGCGACCTCTGGGCGTACGCGACCCAGAAGTGGTTGACCTACCGAACGCCGACCCGGCACGGCTGCACCAACCGATGGCCGGTAGCGCCCGAGTGGCAGCAGATTCAGCAGGCCTCTCTCGCTGGCGCGGCGGTCCCCATCGACCGGATCACCGCTGGGCGGCAGAGGGGGGCCTTGCGGAAAATGATGCCAGCACTCAACGGCTACGTTGCCAGCTTTGGTGCGTGGACCGACAACGACTCGATCGACGACGCCTGCTCAGCGCTCCCGGAACACCTGCGCTCGTACGAGCACTTCAGCCAGCGGGCGTTCTGCAGCCGAGTCCACGAGAAGCGGCAGCAGCAGTAATGAACGAGCAACCCGACATCGAGCGCGTCGCCGACGTCCTCACCCGTATCGCACTTCGCATCACGTGCGAACGCACCACACAGAAAGGCAACACCCATGCTGACAGTCGCCTACTGCCGAGTCTCAACGGAGGAACAAGCAACCGAGGGGTTCTCCATCGAGGGGCAGGCCGATCGCCTTCGCCAGTACGCCGACGCTTCACGAACTCGGCAATGTGCTGGTGATCACTGATCCCGGCCGATCGGGCAAGGACCTGAACCGACCCGGGCTGATCCAGCTACTCGGAATGGTCGACGAGGGACACGTGTCAAACATTCTGATCTGGCGACTGGATCGCCTCTCACGCAGCCTCGGAGATCTCATCGGCCTTGCCGACAGATTCGGCCAGGCCAACGTCAGCCTCCACTCGTTCACGGAGAAGCTCGATCTCTCATCGGCGACGGGGCGCATGTTCTACAACATCCTCGGTTCGTTCGCCCAGTTCTACCGAGAGCAACTCGCCGAGAACGTCCGGCTCGGAATGCGACAGGCCGCCCGCGAGGGCAGATGGACGAACCGTCCACCCACCGGCTACGACCTCCGCGACGGCGTCCTCCTCCCGAACGAGAAAGCCGACCTCGTGCGCGAGATCTACCGACTTCGAGGGGCTGGCGTCAGTCAGGCCGAAGCCTCCCGACGAACCGGCATCGGCCAATCGACAGTGCTCGCGATCCTCCGCAATCCCGCCTACCTGGGCAAGGTCAAATGCGAAGACCAGTGGATCGAAGGGCTGCACGATCCACTCATCACCGAACGCGAGGCACAAGCCGCTCACCGGGGCCGCACGAAGGGTCAGCGGAGAGGAAAGGACGTCATGTCGGGTCGAGTCCGTTGCGGCAAGTGCGGACGCTCGATGTCGGTCATGGACAACGGCGCAGGCTGGCTCGGCTACCGCTGCAGAAGCCGCGGACAGGGCTGCGACACCCCCAGATTCTCTAACAAGGGGCTTCTCCGAGCCGCTCTCCTTGGTCTTCGCCTCATCCGAAGTGACGCAGAACTCCAGGCAGCCATCCGGTCGTCCCTGGAACGTCGGCAGGTTGTCCGCCAGGACGACGGCCGGCGTCAGGCCGACCGGCGACGGCAGATCAGCGAACTCGACGAGGATCGCCGAAAACTGCTCCAACTCCACTACGCAGGAAACATCAGTGCCGAGGGATTCCAGCAGGAAGAACAGCGGCTCAGCCAGCAAATCACGGTGCTCAGCGCCATTGGGGATCCAGCGCCACAGGAGGCTGCCCGGACTGATCAGTTCGAGCAGGTGCTCGCCATGCTCGCAAGCATCGACTGGGATCGAATCTGGGATGCTGCCACGGACGAAGAGCGGCGCATCCTCCTCGATGAGTTCGTGCCCCGCGTCGAAGTTCACCCCGACCACCTCGAAGTCGAGGTCAGAGGAGCCCCAAAACTGAATGTAGCCCTACACGAGGTAGGGCTACGGAGTGTCAGTTGAGATCGCTGGTGTCGGAGGGGGGAACAGCCGAACCCGGTACTGGCCACTGGCGGCTCGCCAGCTGAGTGGCGGACCCTGGTGTCGGAGACCCCTATCACTACGCAGAGACGATGTCGAGTACCTCGCGCCGGGTTAAGAGACGCTGCAAGTATGCGACAACGATCTATAACAAGCCAGTGCGCTCATTCTTTTCTATGACGACTGCATTTCCGTTTGCGGTGACTCCAAATACGTAGGGTAGATATAGTGTCCCGCCGGAAGCGGTGGCAGTCTCCGGGTCAAGAGTCAGATAATCAAAATCAACACCTATCACGGCATTACATCCGAGGGCATACGCCGCTTCCTTTAGCTCAGCTAACGCATTTCTCCGTATTTGTACCAGAGATTCCATTAGACTCGCCGCAACGTCTGTGACATTACCACTAAAGAACCCTTGGGTGCCTCGACTGATTTGGACCGCATCGTCACCAGAAATATAGCCCGAGTACTTTGTGATCGTATAGCCATCAAAACTGAACCCAGAAGTTATGAGCATGCTCGCCAGTGCCGGCTGCCTTTCTAGAGCGGCGCGCTGTTGTTCAGCCGCTGCCCACGCAGCAGCGAGATGTTGCTCATTCTGGTGCCGCTTGAAGCTGCTTATGATTTCGTCGATGTTCTGGTCATCATCGATATCAAGTCCCCCCAAAGGTCCTAGCTTGAATCGATATCCCGATTGCCTAAGCCAGCTATCGAATGCGGCGGAATCAATACCCTGGGTCCTGACAATGTCCCTTGTCTTCATGTTATCCCTCCTGGAGTAGGTATTGACTAGCTTGCTGGTTGGTGGGATCGATATCGAGAATCAAACTCGCGTCTTTTCGACGATTGTACGGGTCATCCTCACACTTCTGAAGCAAAGCCTGGATGTCAGAACCTATCTCGATGATGGTCGCTCTAGTAGGTGCATCGCTGGGCTGCGGAACATATCTGGATTGGCAATACCGCGCAAGTGAGGTAGCCGTCGTGCGCCGTGAGGTCCGTACTCCCACATCGCGTGCATTTAGCTAACTTAATATGATCCTCCGTCACCTGTGCGCCTAGGCTAGAGGCCCAGCACGTTTGCACGGGAAGCATCGAACTCTTCCTGCGTTATGAGCCCGGCATCGAACGCACTCTTCAACTGCTCGAGTCGTGGCAACAAGTCACCATCGCTGCCCGGGGGAGCAGGACGGGGTGGCCCGGATGGCGAGGTTCCGCCATCCGGCGCCGAGCCGCCAGCGGGCTGCTGGAGGTTCGAGATACCGATCCCTCCGGCCGCAACTCCAAGACCGAGGATGCCGGCCGCACCGTCGACTGCACCTGCCGTCTCCAGACCTGCGGCGACGGACGCTTGCAGGTTCGAGTTACCGCGCGAACCTGCCAGCGCCGTCTGCCGCGCTGCACAACCCTAAGTAGCTCACGAGTCGACTCGTCATACTCAACACCAACAATGGCCACCTTCGTGATTTTCACTCCGCGGTCTGCCGTCCATTGTTAAGCATCCTCGACCGCCTGCGACAGCGAGGCCGCAAAACCGATCGAGTCCCGCTGAATTTTCGAGATGCGATTGCCCATGGACGGGTCATTCGTGTAGCTGCTAAAGGCAGCAGCAAGAGAAGCGACTACTTCGGTGAAGAGCTGGGCGGCCACTTCGTTGTCCGGATCAGTGAAGTCGAACACCTCCCCGTCCTTCCTGCAAGTACGAAGCCGGCAGGAGGCTCCGGACGAATAGAACTGGATCGAGGACCTTCAGGGTGTAGGTGCCGCCGTCCGTCGCCCCAACCTGGGCGTTCAGATAGGCGTCATCCCAATAGATGACAGACTGAGTTCCGAACTTGTTGTTCGGAAGCTCCTTCAAGTTCACGAACAGCGCGACCTGCTGAGATCCAGGCCGTCCACCGAACTTGAAGCGCTGCCACGACTGCTTCACGAGCGGTGAGACGAAGCCACCCTCGACGAAGATCGACTGCGAGGTCGGGTCCTCAGAATCCCAAACATACGCACCCGGCTCTGCGACGACGCTTGTTACCTCACCGTCCTGGAACGTGAGCAGACCGTAGCCCTCCGGCACCACGATCCGAGAGCCGTCCGTTATGACACCTCAGACGCCTTCGTGTTCGCGCCACGCCCAACATTCATGCCTCGTCTCACTGCCGGGAACACGGCTGCTGTTTGGGACAATCCCTGCGGGACGGTGTGGAAATCCTTCCACTGGTCTGCCAGGGAACCGCCCAGGGCGCCCACTGCTGCTCGGATAAGGCCCATACGGTCTCCCTCGATAACCAATCCACAGAAACCATCAAGCACCGCTATGTGCCTGAGCTAGGACCGAACGCAGCGATCTCCCCGGAGCGGCGGCTCTCTAAATGGACTTAGACACCGGGCCCGCTTGCCTCGACAAGACGAGTGTCGGTCAAGGGGCAGCCGAAGGCTGAGGGCCGAGCTCGCCCGCGAAGCGGCTGCAGGTGCGACCCTTGACGGGCACGGTCACATGCCGCACCACAATCAACTCGGTCTTCCGCGTTCGCGGGAAGACCTACAGAGCCCCTAGCCCCTGGCGACCGTGCCGCGGGCAACCAGTCGGCGCGTAGAGCCCCGCACATCGCCGAGGGGGAGCAGCCGACTCTCGTTCCGCTCACTGGCGGCTCAGATAGTCCGTACCTCTTGATCGACGTGTCGTAGACCAGGTAGCGAATGCCGTACCTACAACGTGCCCAATGCGTTGCTGCCACCGGCATTCTGCGCCCGCGCCGTTGGAGCCTCAGCCTGTGAAGTAGTAGAGGTCCTCAAGTGCCTTCATGTACTTGTCCTCCGCAACTGTGCACTCGATCCACTCGTCCATACCAAGGATGACCCGTGAGCCGCGATCCCCTGCGCATCCCGACCAGTCGGCGTACGTGTCGGCGATCGCAGTGACGAGCGGTTCAACATCAGAGCCAGGTATCTCCGCTGCAGCGTCTCGGAGACTGATTAGTCGCCATGACAGATCGCGGAGCACAAATTGGAACATGATGAAGTCGTATGCGTCGTTCGTGCTTCCTCCGAGAGTCTCGACAAAACGGTCCACCGTGGCCTGGTCTGGCGGGTAGCTCAAGTCACCGTTTGTGCAGGCACCCGCCATGCATTCCCTGTGCTGCTCGTAGTAATCCCTGAAGCGCCTGTCGACGTTCGCGTAATTCACCGGGGGTGTGTTCCAGCGGATCCCTCGGTCGGATCCGTTGATCTTTAGTCGGTGGCGGCTCTGGCGTGGAATTGGTGGGTGGTTGGGGTCGGCGGGTGGGGCGGTAGCTGCGACCGTCGAGGTGGATGATGTGGGCGGGTGTCGACGAGTCGGTCGAGGATGGACTCGGCGACAACAGGGTTCGGGAAGAGCGGATACCAGTCGACGGGTTGACGGTTCGAGGTCAGGATCAGTGCTTGGCCGGCGCGTTCGGTGACAAGTTCGTAGATGTCGTCGGTCTGGTCGGCCTGTGGTGAGGTCGCGGATCGCGAAGTTGTCGAGGACGAGGACGTCGGGTTTGGCCCAGCGACGCAGCCGTGCACCCCAGGCGCGGTCGGCGTGTCCGCCGGCGAGATCGGCGAGGAGGCGACTGGTTTTGGTGAACACGGCGGTGTGGCCGTGGCGGCAGGCGTGGTGGGCGAGTGCTTGGGCGAGGTGGGTTTTGCCGACGCCGACGGGCCCGTGGAGGATGATGGCTTGTCCGGCGGTGATGTAGCGGCCGCGGGATCACGGATGGTGGGCGGCGGGGGTCTTCGGGTTGGAGGTGAAGTCGAAGTCCTCGATGGTGGCGAGTTGCTCGAAGCGGGCTTGGCGGATCCGGCGGGTGACGGCGGTGGCATCGTGGTGGGTGATCTCGTCTTCGCAGAGCACTTGGAGGAACTCGAGGCGACCGAGTTGACCGGCTTGGGCCTGGTCAGCGGGCGTCGAGGGTGTCGAGCATCCCGGACAGGCGGAGGGGCGCAGTGTCGTCTTGAGTCGATGGGCGTGGGTCATGACGCCACTTCGACATCGCTGTCGCCGTCGGGTTGGTCGAGGTCGAAGAGGCGGCGGGGTCCATGCAGGTGGGCGGGCGCGACGGCCGGTTCGGGTTCGGTGGTGGTCTGGGTTTCGGTCCCGGCGGCGAGGATGCCTTTGACCGTCCGATAGGTCGGGTCGCCGACTTCGAGAGCGTGGCTACATGCCGAGTTGAGGCGTTCGGCGGGGTGCTTGTCGGCGAGACCGATCACGCCTTGGCACGAGCGCAGGCGATGTAACGTGTTGACCGACATGAGGTCCTCGACGACAGCGGCGACATCGGGGCCGAGCTCAGCTGCGCGGCGACGGCACCACACCGGGGTGCGCAGGCCAGTAACGCGGCCTTCTCCGGCGGGTAGTCGGACCAGTCGGTCTGCACGCCTCGCGCCACTCGCGGGTGGGTCTTGATCAGGTCCGGGCCAACGAACGCCTCAACGAAACGGGTGGTGAGGCGGGCCTCGACGTGTTGGCCGATGCGGCGCCATGCACCGAGTAGGGCGCCGCCGACGTTGATGTGACAGTCGGTGCCGACCTTGG
>CAVPRT010000001.1:0-3844 GCA_963707925.1 uncultured Acidimicrobiales bacterium | reverse complement strand
GGCGGCCCCGAGCCCGGCGGGCCTGCGCCGCTACCCTGGCTCACCCCATGTCGCTCGCGTCGCTGCCCCGGTTGCTCCGCAACGAGCCCGCTCTCACCCAGGCGTTGGGTGACCCGAGCGGGTTCGTGGCCGTGCCCGAAGCGGCCCGGGCGATCTCGATCGCCGCTCTCGCCCAACTCGGCGGCCGGCGACCCCTGGTGGTGGCCTGCCCCACCGGCACCGACGCCGGCCAGCTCTACGACGACCTGGTCCAGTACATGCCCGCCGGCGAGGTGGTCCTGTTCCCGGCGTGGGAGACCCTGCCCTTCGAGAGGGTCAGCCCCAGCGTGGAGACCATGGGTCGCCGGCTGGAAGTCATGTGGCGGCTGAGGTCGCCCGACAACTGCCCGGCGATCGTCGTCGCCGGGGTGCGGGCCCTGCTGCAGAAGCTCGGACCCGGTGCCACGACCACCGAGCCGATCCGTGTGTCCAAGGGCGCGATCATCGACCCCGACGACCTGCTCGAGAAGTTGGTGCACTTCGGCTACCGGCGCGAGGAACTGGTCGAGCACCGCGGCGAGGTGGCCCGGCGAGGGGCGATCATCGACATCTTCCCCTCCACCGCCGACTCCCCCATCCGCATCGACCTGTGGGGCGACGAGGTGGACCGGCTCACCGAGTTCGGCGTCAACGACCAACGCAGCACCCTCGACCTCGCCGATGCGCTCATCTTCCCCGCCCGCGAACTGATCCCCACCGAGGCCGTCCGCGAACGCGCCGCGGCCCTGGTGGCCACCGAGCCATGGGGTCGTGAACACTGGGAACGCCTCGCCGAAGGCACCCTGTTCGACGGGATGGAGAGCTGGCTGCCCTGGCTCACCGACGGCGACCTCCTGCTCACCGACACCCTGCTGGGTGACGGTCGTGCTCACCGCGTAACAGCGCCAAGGTGGCGCTGGTCGAGCCGCGGCGGATGCGCGACCGGGCCAACGACCTGCTCGCCGAGGAAGACGACCTCGCCCGCGCCCTGGCCAGCACGTGGCAGCGCGACGCCACCACCCCTTTCCCCCGCCTCCACTGCGAGATCGACCGCCTGCTCACCGGCCGGCCAGGCCACGTGGACGATCAGCAGTGTGCCCCGCACCCCCGACACGCCGATGGTCACGGCCACCGGATGGGGCCCGGTGGTGGGCGAAGGCGCAGGCCTCGCCGACCGGCTGCGCAGCCTGCTCGCCGACGGCTACCGGGTGGTCGTGGCCGCCGACGGCGATGCCTCGGCCCAGCGGATGGCCTCCCTCCTGCTCGACCACGGCCTCGAGTTCAGCGTCTACCTGGACAGCACCGGCACCGGAGTCGAAGAGGCGTTGACCCGACCCGGCGGCCATGTCACCGTCGCCCCCCTGCATCGCGGCTGCACCGTGGCGGCGGCGAAGCTGGCCGTCGTGGCCGAGGCCGATCTCACCGGCCGTCGCCGAGCCCACCGCCAAGCCCGGCCACGCAAGCGCCAGGGCACGGGCCTGTTCGAAGACCTCAAGCCCGGCAACTACGTCGTCCACTACCAGCACGGGGTCGGCCAGTACCAGGGCATGGTCAAGCGCACCATCGGCGGCATCGAGCGCGACTACCTGCTGCTCGCCTACAAGGGCGGCGACAAGCTGTACGTGCCGAGCGACCAGATCGACACCCTGCGCCAGTACGTGGGCGGCGAGGCACCCGTGCTGCACCGCCTCGGTGGCACCGACTTCGCCAAGGCGAAGGGCAGGGTGCGCAGCGCGGTCCGCGAGATCGCCCAGGAACTGGTCGTGCTCTACCAGAAGACGGGTCAACGCCACCGGCCACGCGTTCGGTGCACGACACCCCGTGGCAGCACGAGATGGAACAGGCCTTCCCCTACGTGGAGACGCCCGACCAGCGCAAGGCGATCGAGGACGATCAAGGCCGACATGGAGCGCGCCACCCGATGGACCGCCTGCTGTGCGGCGACGTCGGCTTCGGCAAGACCGAGGTGGCCGTCCGCGCCGCGTTCAAGGCGATCCAGGACGGCAAGCAGGTGGCGGTGCTGGCCCCCACCACCCTGCTCGCCACTCAGCACGGCAACACCTTCGCCGACCGCTTCTCCGGCTACCCGATCCGGGTCGAGACCCTGCTCGCCGCTTCCTCACCGCCAAGGAGGCGAAGAAGGTCATCGAGGGGCTCAAGACCGGCGAGGTCGACTGTGTCATCGGCACCCACCGCCTGCTGCAAGAAGGCGTCGCAGTTCAAGGACCTCGGCCTGCTGGTCGTCGACGAGGAACAGCGCTTCGGCGTGCAGGCCAAGGAGACGATGAAGAAGCTCAAGCTCGACGTCGACGTGCTCACCCTGTCCGCCACGCCGATCCCGCGCACCCTGGAGATGAGCCTGGTCGGCATCCGCGACCTGTCCCTGCTGCAGACCCCGCCGGCCGACCGCCAGCCGATCCTCACCTTCGTCGGCGGCTACGACGAGAGGGTCGCGGTGGAAGCGATCCGCCGCGAGCTGCTGCGCGAGGGCCAGGTGTTCTGGGTGCACAACAGGGTGCAGACCATCGACGTCGCCGCCGGCAGGTTGCGCGAGCTGGTACCCGAAGCGCGGATCGCCGTCGCCCACGGCCAGCTCGACGAAGGCACGCTCGAACAGGTCGTGCTCGACTTCTGGGAGGGCCGCTTCGACGTCCTCGTGTGCACGACGATCATCGAGAGCGGCATCGACATGCCGACGGTGAACACCCTCGTCGTCGAGCGCGCCGACCTCCTCGGGCTCGGGCAGATGCACCAGCTGCGCGGCCGAGTCGGTCGCAGCGGCAGCCGCGCCTACGCCTACCTGTTCCACCCTCCCGAGGCCCGCCTCAGCGAAGAGGCCTACGAGCGCCTGCGCACCATCGGCGAGGCCACCGAACTGGGCAGCGGGTTCAAGATCGCGATCCGCGACCTCGAGATCCGCGGCGCGGGCAACCTGCTCGGCGAATCCCAGAGCGGCCACATCGCCGCCGTCGGCTACGACCTCTACTGCCAGATGGTGAACGAGGCCGTGAGCGAGATGAAGGGCGAGCCGGTGAAGCCGCCGAGCGAGGTGAAGCTCGACGTGCCCACCGACGCCTACCTGCCCACCGACTATGTGCCCAAGGAGGAGCTGCGCCTCGAGGCCTACCGTCGCCTCGCCGCGGTCACCACCCCCGCCGAGGTCGACGACATCCGTGCCGAGTGGCAGGACCGCTACGGCCCGGTGCCGGCGCCGGCCGAATCCCTGCTCGCGGTGGGTCTGCTGCGCGCCCACTGCCACCGCCTCGGCCTGCGCGACGTGCAGATCACCGGCGGCATGGCCAGGCTCGGGCCGCTGGAGCTGAAGACCAGCGAGGAGCTGCGCCTGCGCCGGCTGAGCCGCGACGCGATCTACAAGCAGGACCAGCAACAGGTGGTCGTGCCCATCCGCCGCGGTGCTGAAGCGGCGCATGTTCCTTGCCGGTCTGCTGAACGAGCTTGTGCCTCCGGACCCCGTAGCCCCCACCTCTGGATAGCCTGTCTCACCGATGAGCCAGCTCAAGACCCGCCTCCAAGCCCTGTCGTTGCTCGACCGCGCCTTCACCTCCATCACCGATGACGAGCTCGAGGCCATCGTGGCTGCCTTGCCCGAGGACCACCGCACCGGTCTCGACGAGCTTTGCGGAGCCCACGAGGGAGGGTTCACCGACCCTGCGGCGCGCACGATCGCGATGCGCGCCCACGCCGCCCGCGGCCGCATGAACGGGGGGCTGGAGCAGTTGTGCACCGTGCTCACCGACCCCTGCCTGGCGAAGTGCATCGAGCTGCTCGGCGACAACTCCGACGACCCCACCGAGGAGCAGTTGCT